>QZKN01000149.1 GCA_003598175.1 Candidatus Omnitrophota bacterium | reverse complement strand
ATCAACAATCCGCTGAGGGGAATGATGGAATAGACGTAGCCCAGTTTCACCCGCAACGCCGCCGATAGTTGATTCAACGTTAGCGTCAAATTCACCAGGCGCATTCCCCCGATCACCATCACAAACAAGGCGAACAGGAAAATGCAGAAATAGATAAACAGTTGAGAGTATCGTTTGGTTTTGCCGGATAATTTTCCGGTAAAAATATCGATGGAAAGATGCAATTTTAGACGTACGGCATACGCTGCGCCCAACAAACTCACCCAAATCAACATATACCGGGCCAATTCTTCCGTCCAGGAACTCGGATTGTCCATGACGAAACGGCTGAACACCTGCCACAAGACGTTGAGAACACTGACGGCCATGAACACGATCACGATCCATTTCACAAGGAAATCCACGACGTTTACCATTTGTTTCATCATGACTCCACACATCCGATCTGCTTGATGAGATCGTAGATTTTGGGTTGTGAACGATAGTCCTCATACAGGCTTTGCACTGCCTGCTGAAAAGGAGCCTTGTCCGGTCGCGTAATCTCCACGCCCGCTTTTTGCACTTCCTCGAGCGCATGTTGGCTTGCTTCTTTCCACAATTCTTTTTGATAGTGAGCGGATTCGTCCGCCGCTTCCTGAATCAGCTGTTGTTGTTCCTGTGAAAATTTTGCCCAAACCTGTGTGCTGATCAAAAGAACGTCGGGTACGGCGGTGTGCTCATCGAGGGAATAATATTTCGCCACCTCATAATGATGCGACAAATAAAAACTGGGCGGATTGTTTTCCGCGCCGTCCACGATTCCCTGTTGCAAGGCCGAGTAGAGTTCCCCCCACGCGATGGGAGTGGCCGAACCGCCCATGGCGTGGATCATCGCCATCGCCGTGGCGCTTTCCTGCGTGCGGATTTTAAGCCCACGCAGATCCTCGGGCTGCAAGACCGGTTTTGCTTTTGTATAAAAACTGCGGCTGCCGGCGTCGTAGAAACAGACGCCGCGCAGGCCGAATTCCTCACATTCCAACAGCAATCGTTTTCCGATTTCTCCTTCCAAAACCAGGAATCGATGCTCTTCGCTGCGAAAAAGATAGGGAAGGCTGAAAATTTTATAAACCGGAACAAATCCTTCCATCGGGCTGGTGGAAACCTTGGTCATGCCCAGACTGCCGATTTGCAGCAGCTCGATGCACTCGCGTTCGGATCCCAATTGCTCGCTGGGATAGATATCGACGCGGATGGTTCCGTTCGACTTTTCCGCCAACCGTTCCGCGAAGAACATCATGGCTTTGTGAACGGGATGAGTCGGGTCGAGTCCATGCGCGAGTTTGATCACCTGGACGCGACCGTCCTTCGCGCAGCCGGCCCAAACCATGAGCATGATCAGCAGGAGAAGTTTTTGACAATACAATATAATCGATATCCGATATCTTTTCATTTTTCATCCGTAATATATTCATTACCGCGTGTATATCCCGCCGATGCGGATAAACTGACCAAATTGAATCCTGCATCGACTCGGAGTGAATGGCCGTTGATAGCGCCGCTTTTCTCCGCATCCGCAAGATACAATACATAAGGCGCGATTTCGTTGACGTCCAAAAACCGATTCTGCGAAGTGCCGCTCAAAATGTCCACGGCGCGAGGTGTGGGCGTCCCATCTTCATTCAGCAGCAACCGACGATTTTGATTGCCGATGGTGAAACCCACCGCGATACTGTTCACTCGTCCGATTCCACATTGGCCGAACAGCTGCGCGGCGCTGCGCGTCAGACTTTCCACCGCGGCGAACGCGGCGGAATAGTGAATCACTTTTGAAAGAGGTTGAAGGCCGGACATTGATGATATATTCACAACGCTGCCTTCCGCGGACACGAGTTTCAAATAGCGCGCAAAATGTTGCAGGGAATAATATTTCGATAAATAGTTCGACGCCATCATCTGCTCCGCGACAGCGGCGTCCATGTTGATGAAATCATCCAGATCGGAAACCACCGCCTGCGGCACATTGCCGCCGGCGCCATTCACGACGATATCAATGCAACCAAATCGGCGGAAGGTTTCATCATAGACTTTTCCCAACTGCTCGAAATCGGAAGCGTCGGCGCGTAGAGGAACGATTTCCCCCGTTATTTTTACATCCGGGCGGCGCTGAATTTCATCGGCCAATTTCTCGCACGATTCGCCGCGGCTGACGATCACGACATGGTGCGCCGTATCGGCAAACAGCTTCGCATATCCCGACGCGATCGCTCCCGCTCCGAACAAGATCACCGTTTTTCCTTGCATGGACATGATTTGACCTCACAAGCGGCAGAGCCACTCAATCCGAACGTGGACATTTTTCCTCGATCTTCGGATATTATCCAACAACAAAATCCGTAAAAACACAACCGCCAATATTGAGAAATAATCAATTTATGAGTTGAATGAACCACATAAACCAATAATATGAAAACAAGTACATTCATGTTGTTTTACGGGTAAGGCAAGCGTCCCCGCTTGCAGGAACAACGCAGGCGAGACGCCTGCTCTATCCACATTATTTACGTGAAAACCAAGTATACAATTTTTATGAAAAGAGACACAATGAGCCAATTCAATCCCGAAGATCATCCGCATCGGCGTTGGAATCCCTTGCTGCAGGAATGGGTGTTGGTATCCCCGCATCGGGCGAAACGCCCGTGGGCGGGAAGTATTGAGAAGGTTGCCCCCCTCCATCTTCCTCATTATGACAAAGATTGCTATCTCTGTCCGGGAAATACACGCGCGGGTGGAATTGAAAATCCTCACTATGCTCACACCTTCGTATTCGATAACGATTTTGCCGCTTTGTTACCGGATGCGCCGTATGAAGGCGGTATGCAAACCTGCAACGGCCTGATTCGAGAAGCGCCGGAAACCGGCGTTTGT
Source organism: Candidatus Omnitrophota bacterium (assembly GCA_003598175.1). Lineage (GTDB taxonomy): Bacteria > Hinthialibacterota > Hinthialibacteria > Hinthialibacterales > Hinthialibacteraceae > SURF-12. The sequence goes on along the minus strand of QZKN01000149.1, from coordinate 7,275 downwards.
CGCGTCATCTGTTTTTCACCTGATCATGCGTTGACGTTGGCCGAAATGGAAATTCCCGACATTCGATCTGTCATCGATGAGTGGTGCGCGCAATTTTCAGAATTATCCCAGCGAAAGGATCTCGGCAGCGTAACGATCTTCGAAAATCGCGGCGAAATGATGGGGTGCAGCAATCCCCATCCGCACGGGCAGTTATGGGCCAATCGCGGCGTCCCGAATTTCCAAGCGAAAGAACTGCAATCTCAAAATGAATATTACGCACAATACAAGCGGCCGCTGTTGCTGGATTATTTGGATTGGGAATTGCAGGAACAAAAACGCATCGTTGCACAAAACAACGCTTTCGTCGCGCTGGTTCCGCATTGGGCGATCTGGCCTTTTGAAACATTGATTCTGCCGCGACGGGCAATGCAATCCATTGTGGAATTGCATGAAGATGAGAGAAACGCCTGGGCGGATTTGTTGAAACAACTTCTCGTTCGTTACGACAACCTGTTCGAAGCGTCATTTCCCTATTCGATGGGGATTCATCAAAAACCGGTTGCCGATGAAAACTTACCCGGTCTTGTGTGGCATCAACACTTCTTCCCGCCTCTCCTGCGTTCGGCGACGGTTCGGAAATTTCAAGTCGGGTATGAAATGTCAGGCGAGCCGCAGCGCGACATTACCGCGGAACAAGCGGCCGAACGCCTTCGCAATTTGTCTTCCGTTCATTTTAAATTGAAGCGATGAAAGGACATAGCGCCTGAATTCGTGAATCCCAACAATTCCTGCTCTCCATGGCTTGTAGTCCATTCGGGTAAAGCAAGCGTCTCGCTTGCGCATACAATGCAGGCGAGACGCCTGCTCTACCCACGAATAAAAATCGAAGTTGGGCGATTTATTCGATGGTCAGTATTTCCAAGCGGAATTCAGTTCATATACCTTCAAACTGTTGACTTTCGTTATTCCGCCTTTACTAAATATTCCGAGTGAGTGATCGCCATCATCCGGAATCACTCCTATGGGCATGTAAATTCCGCCATCATTGGCGAAAATTTCGATCGACATTCTATCCACTAAAACCTGGAGCGTGATTTTTCTTTTTTCCACTTTCAACGGCGCGATTTTATCGAGACAGGTTAACTCTTGTTTGCCGACATCATACGTAATCGGTATTCCGCGAACGAATAAACCACATTCAACCGCATCTGCGATCTCCCATTCCACGCGAATATCGAATAAATCCCCTTTGATTCCTGCCAACGGATTTTCGCCTGGTTGAAGAATCACATTTTCCCTGACATGGTCCTTGCGATGCAGGATTTCAATTTCTTTGACCGGTTGAGCAAACATTCGGATTCCCTCATCCGTCGTTCGCAGGGTCAATTCAACCGGAAAATTCATCATTTGGTTGAAGGGCATGTCGCGATGCCCAATACGACCCCACGCAATTTGAATGCGGCGGCCGTCTTCCGGCGGGATGTCGCTATACGTTTGCGAAGCATAAAAGCAGTTGCCGTAATTGAAACGATGCTTGCCGGATTCTTTGGTGAACGTTTTGCCGTCAAACGAGCCGATCGCATACTCACCATCCGCGGCATAAACCACCCATTTTTTGTTGGTCTCATTGCCGTCAACCGGCAATTCGAAGATTTCCGGACACTCGTAATACTCGACGATTCGGCTTTGGCGCGCCCAATTTTTAAGATCGACGGAGGTGTAAAAGGCAATGCCGCGCGAATCCTCCAGCTCATCATAGACGGCCATTACCCAATGCTTTCCCGGCGCGTACCATATTATTTTCGGATCGCGCCCGCGGTGTTTCACGACCGGATTCCCTTCATAATCGGTGAACGTGCGTCCGCGATCGTTGCTATAGGCGATGCATTCTCCTCTTCCCGTGCTCGTGTAACTGGCCACAATCACATCCTCATCGCCGGATTTGAAACCTGCGGTGTTTTCCCAATCCACCACCGCGCCGCCGGAGAAACACCAATCGCCGAACTGCCGGGGATACAACGCAATCGGCAATTCGTTCCAATGCACCAAATCCGGACTCACCGCGTGCCCCCAATGCATATTCCCCCAATTCCAACCGTAAGGATTATGTTGGTAGTAAAGATGATACTCGCCATCGAAATAAACAAGACCATTGGGATCGTTATTCCATCCGCGGCGGGAGGTGAAGTGAAATTGCGGGCGGTATTTTTCCTGATACAATTCCTCCGCGCCGGGAATCACGTCGGCCTGCGCGATCGACGCCAATCCTTGCGAATTTGCGGGAAGCGAATCCATGTGAATTGTCAGAGTCTGTCTCAGGAAGGGGCTGACATCGCTGAATACCCAGAAATCGGGCGTTTCATCGGCCAGTTCGATCTCGAAGTCCCGCACGGTGTGATCATCCACCACAAATTTCATTCGTTGTTTCGGCGCGCCGTTGCGAACCGGAAGATGCAGATAACGATGTTCGATTTGCAGTTGGCGCTGCGCCGCCTCGATTTGCTGTTTTGGGTCGTTCGAAACAACCGGCTCCGCACTTATCGCCGCCAACGCTGACATCATGACGACAGCGCCCCATACAAACACTCCCACGAAAATGATTTTTTTCTTCATTTTTTTGTTGGTTCTCCATTCTTTTTTGTGCATCTTATCATGAAATCCACATGACGCCAAATTTCTTGTGTGAGTGCTTGTCAGGGGTAAGGAAGCGTCCCCCTCCATATGTGGGTAAAGCAAGCGTCCTCGCTTGCATAAACAACGCAGGCGGGGACGTCTGCTCTACCTACGAAGATGCGGCCGGGATGTTCATGCTTTGGCATTTTCATATAAACCGACATGACTAAAAAGTCACAACGAAGGATGAAAATTCGTCGTAGGGGCGGTTCGCGAACCGCCCCTACGAAAGGAATTTTCATATAAATTGACATAACCGGTTATTCATACCGAACATAAACGATGAATACGATTCATTGATCGTTTTTCACAATCACTCCAATTACGGCTAGATTATCACGAAACTATCGTTTATTTTGTTTACAATCGGACGGAATGTCGACTCAGATTGACGAAAAAGGTTGGGATAGAGATCATGTCACTCGAAATAAAACAAATCGAATCCGGTTATGCCTTGGCGAAAGAACGATATGCGGAATTGGGCGTCGATGTGGATCGCGTAATCGGGCAGCTGGCGAAAATACCGATCTCGCTCCACTGCTGGCAGGGAGACGATGTGTGTGGATTTGAAAACACCGGAGAATATCTCGGCGGCGGCCTGGCCGTTACCGGTTGTTATCTGGGCAAGGCGCGAACTCCGGACGAACTGCGGATGGATTTGCATCAGGCGCTGGCCATGATTCCCGGCGCACATCGCTTGAACCTGCATTCGAGCTATGCGGAAACGAATGGGAAAAAAGTCGAACGCAACGAACTCGAACCGGTCCACTTTCAACGCTGGATCGATTGGGCCAAAGAAAACAAGATGGGGATGGATTTCAATCCCACATTCTTTGCACATCCGAAAGCGGATGACGGATTCACGCTGGCTCATCCCGACGGCGGTATCCGGCAATTCTGGATCGAGCACGGAATCGCCTGCCGTAAAATCGGCGCCGCCATGGGCGAGTCGTTAGGAACGCCGTGCATCACCAACGTCTGGATTCCCGACGGTTACAAAGATACGCCGGTCGACCGCAAAGCGCCGCGCCGGCGGTTGGCCGAGTCGCTTGACGCGATTTTCATGGAACCGTTGGATTCTCGCTTCAATTTGGATGCGGTCGAAGCCAAACTATTCGGCATCGGATCGGAAAGTTACGTCGTCGGCTCGCATGAATTTTATTTGGGGTATGCGATCCAACATCATAAAGTGCTTTGCCTCGACACCGGTCACTTCCATCCGACGGAAGTGGTATCCGATAAAATTACGTCGGTCATGCAATGGGTGGGCGAGATTCTGCTGCACGTCAGTCGCGGAATTCGCTGGGACAGCGATCACGTCGTGATCATGAGCGATGAATTGCAGGCGCTGGCGCAGGAACTGGTGCGCGGCGATTATCTTGATCGGGTACACATCGGCCTGGATTACTTCGACGCCAGCATCAATCGCGTGGCGGCGTGGGTTATTGGAACTCGATGCATGATCAAGGCGTTATTGATCGCACTACTTGAACCCGTCGAATTGCTACGCCGTTTCGAAAAAGCAGGCGATTTCACATCCCGCCTGGCGATGATGGAAGAACTGAAAACGTTGCCTTTCGGCAATGTATGGGATTATTATTGTATGCAGTCCGATACGCCGGTGGGGTGTCAATGGATCGATGAAATCAAAAAATATGAAAATGACGTATTATCAAAGAGGTGAAAAGGTTCATGAATAGCTCGTTCATTATGGAAAACCTGCAAAAAGAGGATGACGCGAATCAATCAGGGCCGGCCGTTGAAGAACCGACACAGCCGGGCGATGAATTTGAGCGCGAACCGGTGCCCCGAAAAGCGTTGCTTGGATTCAAAAGCTTTATAGGAATGTACGCCGGCGAACACTGTGCGGGAACCGAACTCATGATCGGCCCGTTGTTCGTGGCCTCGGGCGTCAGCGCATTCGATCTGATCGTCGGTCTGCTGCTTGGAAATCTGTTAGCGGTGTTGAGTTGGACATTTCTGACTGCGCCGATCGCTACCCGCGTTCGATTGACCCTCTATTTCCAACTGGAGAAAATCTGCGGGCGGAATTTGGTTACCTTATATAATCTCGCCAACGGCATCATGTTCTGTTTTCTCGCGGGAGCGATGGTTACGGTTTCCGCGACGGCGGTGGGCGTGTGGTTCGACTTTCCCATGCCGGGATTGAATGATCTGTTGCCGAACAGCATCGGTTGGGTAATCGCTGTATTTGTTGTTGGCGCGTTGATCTCCATCGTCGCTGCGTATGGGTATGAAAGCGTCTCTCGCTTTGCCAACATCGCCGCGCCGTGGATGGTGTTGGTGTTCTTCGCGTTCGGATTCGTGGCATTACCGCAATTGGGCGTCACTTCAATCGGCGATTTCTGGTCCGTGGCTCAAACCACAATCTGGCCGGGGGGGGATCCGCAACCCAATCAAACCAAATTCACCTTCTGGCACGTCCTGTTTTTCGCCTGGTTCTGCAATATGGCCATGCATATCGGCATGTCCGATCTCAGCGTTTTCCGCTACGCCAAAAAATCGTGGTACGGTATTGCCTCCGGCGCGGGAATGTACGTCGGACACTATTTCGCCTGGATTTCCGCATCCTTGCTCTATGCCTTGCAACTGCATCGCAATCCTGGCAATACCGACGTGCTGCCGGGTCCCATGGCCTATGATGCGGCGGGGATTGCCGGTCTGATCTGCGTGATCATCGCTGGCTGGACGACGGCCAATCCTACTATATACCGCGCGGGATTGGCGTTTCAGGCCATCACGCCGAAAACCTCTCGTTTCACCGTGACGCTTGTAACCGGTATGGTTGCCACCGTTGCGGGAATGTTTCCCGCAATTGCAATGAAACTCCTCAATTTCGTTGCTCTATACGGCATGTTGCTCATGCCGATGGGCGCGGTCATCTTCGTGGATTTCTGGCTGATCAGGAAATTCGGCTTGCAAAGCAATTACGCCGAATTAAGCCGAAAATCGTTCAACTGGGCGGCGGGATTGACGTGGTTTTTAACACTCGGCGCATGCGTGTTGTTGGTTCAGTTCGCCGGAGTGCAAATCTTCTTCGTCAGTCTGCCCGGCTGGTTCGTTGCCGCGGTGTTGTATGTCGTATTGAGCAAATTCTATCAATCAAAAATCCATCAAGGCGCAGAGGCGTGAGGAGTATAGAAAACGATGAAAATATTATTCCGGATTTTATCATTAGTTGCATTGATTGGAACTGTGCTGCCGTCGATGTTGTATTGCGGCGGGAACATGGAGTTGGATACGGTCAAATGGCTTATGCTGTGTTTCACCATCGTCTGGTTCATCATTACCCCCCTGTGGATGAACCAAAAACCGGCGAGTGCGGATGAGAGTCAAGAGGAGAAAATGAAGTAATGGCAAACCAATGCTATTTAGGCGTGGATCTGGGTGCGGAAAGCGGTCGCGTCATGGCTGGTCTGTTCGACGGAAAGCGAATTACCGTCGAGGAACTGCATCGCTTTCCCAACGGTCCCACTGCCATCGGCGGTACGTTGCGATGGGATGTGCTGCGATTATGGTCGGAAATCAAGAACGGCCTGTCCGTTGCTGCGCAACGCTTCGGCAAGGATATCGTCTCCGTCGGCGTGGACACGTGGGGCGTGGATTATGTTCTTTTATCCCCCCATAATGAAATTATAGGACAGCCGTTTCACTACCGCGATGCGCGCACACGAGGGATTTTGGATGATGCATTCGCTCGCGTTCCCCGCGCGGACATCTTCGCCGAAACCGGCCTGCAATTCCTGGAACTCAATACGCTGTTTCAACTCCTGGCGACACAAAAAAACACGCCGGAACTATTGACCATCGCCGATTGCATCCTGTTGATGCCCGATTTTTTTCATTGGTGCCTTTCCGGCTCCCGCGTGTGTGAATTCACCGAAGCCACCACCTCGCAATGCCTGCATCCGACGAAAAAAACATGGGCGGTGGATTTGTTGAATCGCTTCGATCTCCCCACGCATATATTTCCGGAAATTGTACCGCCGGGCAGCAACCTCGGCGCATTGCTCGGCGAGGTGGCAAACGAAACCGGTCTATCCCAAATCAACGTCGTCGCTCCCGCCTCGCATGACACCGGCTCAGCGGTCGCCGCGGTTCCAACTTCAAACACGGGAAAACCGAATTGGGCCTATATCAGTTCCGGAACCTGGTCGCTGGTCGGCGTCGAAGTCACGACGGCCATTCTGAGCGATTCCGCGCAGCAATGTCGCAAGACGGATTTCGCTCGGCCCGCAAATGCCTGGTGCGCAGTGGGTTACGAATGTCGACCTGCGGTTTTGGAAACCGCAGTGACGAGCAGAGGGAGCCTATGGCAGCGTTTTCCCATTCCAAACCTCAAACGCGTCGGCACCGTTGAGCAAGTCAATTTCGCGCAAGATGTCCGACGGCTCCGCCACGCCGCTGCGGTTGATGTCGGTGGCGTAGATCGGCAGCGCAATCACGCCGTTCAGGGCGTCGATCAATTTCAAGATGTCCAGCGGCGATGAAGTGCAGTCTTCGTTCACATCGCCCGGCAGCCGTTCGATCGGATAAGTTCGTCGCCGCTCGGTGCCTCTCCGCCAAGTCCCCGCGCGCGGTGACCTGCCCCCGGTTTAT
>QZKN01000053.1 GCA_003598175.1 Candidatus Omnitrophota bacterium | reverse complement strand
TGCCGTCGATGGGGAACGCGAGAGCCACCAGACCGAGTTCGACGTCGGCGCTGTTGGAACGGACGTACACGCTCAATTTGACAAATTCGCTGTCGACCGTGACCGTCTCGTTCAACATCATGAAAACCGCTTCTCCGCTGCGGATGAAGACTTGCAGCCCTTCGCCGTCGGTGGCGTCCGGATTCCCCTCGACGGGCACGGGCCCCAATTCCACGGTCAGCGCGGGATTGTAATTCGGAATGGAAGCACGATTCATCCCGCCCAAGTTCACGTCAATACTATCGCCGGGAGCCGAAGAAGCGATAAGGACAATGGATACAAAATAAAAAAAATACGCGCGGTTTTTCATCGCCGAAATTCTCCTTATAACAGATGTAGGGTGAGTTGAGCGAAGAGAAACCCACCATGTGTAAGCCACCGTAATCCGCCGCCGAATGGTGGGATTCATTACATTCATCCCACCCTACAAATCTTATAACAGATGTAGGGTGGGTTGAGCGAAGCGAAACCCACCATGATTATTATAACAATCCAAGTGAGTAAAAGGAATTTTCCGGTAAATCGATACTTTGGGGAAGGGGACATATCCACCGGCAAAATGTTTGTGTTGGCGCAAAGAAAAAATCATGCATTGACAACCGGCGCGTTTCAATTACAAAATTTTTCGCCAAAGACCGTGAAGAATGAATCCCACCGCATCCCGCCGCCGGATGGTGGGATTCATTGCATTCATTCCACCCTACAAATTTACAACGCGTCGCAGTCAACGCGCGACGTTTCGGCGACGGCTTTCGCACACTCGTAAAGTGGAAAGGCGGCAACGACTTGCTGTTTCTGCGGCGCGACCGCCAGAAACCGCTTGTCGTGATGGATTGGGCGGTTCACGAAAACCTGATGAAGGTGTACCAGTGTGAACGTTGAATCAGGGAAGGTATTGCCTGGCATGAAGGGCATTAAAGCGTCCCCAGGGGGATTCGAACCCCCGTTACCGGCGTGAAAGGCCGGTGTCCTAGGCCCCTAGACGATGGGGACGGATCAAGGCAACAAAAAACTTCCTACCTTGCATGAAGGTGAGGAAGATTGATTGAATAACCGTTGTATAATTTTGGCTGCGATTTCCGGTTTGTCAAGCGGAAACGAAAAACTTTCTATGAATTCCTCGTTGCGCTTGGCCGTAATTTCAAAAGAATGAATCCGTTATGCTCATGAGCCGCTGAAATGGGCGAATTGCACTCAGTTCGAATTCTCCCGGAACCAATCGTGCTGGTTCATCATGAAATACAACACCGCATCTGCGGCAATGCGATGCCCTTCCGCGTTCGGGTGGCCGTCCGTGGGCGATACCCACAGCGCTGTTGCTTTTTTCCCTAAATAATAGGGCAATAAATCCAAAAAGGGGATGGATTCCTGCTCCGCGAACGCGGCAATGACTTCGTGCGAGCGTTTGCACGGGTAGGAATCGGTTAAATTGGTCATCAACGGAAAAAGCACAAGCGCAAAATGGAAATGATGTTGCTTTCCGAGATCGCGTATTTCCTTCAACGCCGTCTTTGACCGTTGCCATCCTTCCACGTCGTCCGCATACGCGGTGCTGTAGAATGTCCCGCTGGAAGGGATATTCATGCCCAGATTACGGCCCAGCGCGGCCAGACGCGGCGCCAGATATGCGAGAAAATGAGAATGTTGGCGCAATCCATGGACGATCCAATACAGCGGATCGCGATATTGCCGGTCAACTCCACCTTCATCGATGAGTCCGCGATCGACCGCCTGGGTATGGTTGGTTTGGGAAAGATATTCGGATTTGATCTCGATGTCGTTCATGACATAAAAAAGCAGCACCAAATCCGGCGCCAGGGATACTCCCAATTCTTTCAATAGCGCCAGTTCGTCGTCCGTGTTGTAGTCGACGACCCCTAAATTCAGCACTTCGAATAAGGGTTCTTTTCCCTCCGCATTCAATTCTCTTTCCAATCGCGTCGTGAAAATGACATCCTCCTCCGCGCCTGCGCCGAAGGTGAAGGAATCTCCTAAAGCCACGATTCGCCTGGCGCCGGGTGGTTTTTCCCAGGTATATTCCCGGCCGCGGAATCCCAGACTATTGATGCGCACATCCGCGCCGGTCGCCATGAAATGTGCGCCGGATTTCAACACCGCGCGCGGCAGTTTGTCGTCACGGAGCGAGTAAATGCTGCCCGTATCGGCGGGAAGTTCGTTGCTTCGAATCCATAGTTCGCCCACGATAAACACCACGACCAGAGTCACGGCGCAGCTAATGACGAGCAGCAGAGAATTCAGCACGAAATTGAGGAAACGACTGCGCTTTTTTTTCGGCTTGAAGGAAGGCGAAGACGAGCGGGAAAGAGAAGGAAGGATGCCATCCTCGATGCTTTCCATCGGTCGAGATTTTTTATTATCCAGCTGCAATGGCGGAAGCGGTTCTTTTCGTCGATCCTGGCCATTTTGAGTTGAGTTCAACATAACTTTCGTCTCTGATTGATTTGGATTCAACAATTCTATCAACAAACAAACACAAAGTCATTACGAAACCGACCTGATTTTTGTAACTTTGTAGTTGGTTCATACGATAATGGAATCGTGAGGGCGGTTCGCGAACCGCCCCTACAAAGATTTTTCATCCTTCGCCGGGTGGCAAGGGCAGCGTTGTTTCTGCCCTGGTTTTATTCCTTCCCTAATTCATGCACTTCCTTCTCGCGTCCTTGCCGCCGTAAATTAATAATCAAATTATCCCGCGCGGTATGGTTATTCGGTTCCAATTCCAAAACCTGCCGAAACAATTGATTTGATCGATCCAATTCGTTGCGCCTTGCGTATAACACGCCGAGATTGAGCAGCGAAGAGGAAAAATTCGGCGCATATTGCAGAGAGCGCTCATAACTTTGTCTCGCGGCCTCATTATTTCCCCTCTGCTCACAAGAAACGCCGTCATTATACCATCCCATTCCGATTTCACGGATTATATTATCCGCTAAAAACGGATTTGCCGCAAAGCACCCGGCAATTGCGAATGTTGCCCAAAACCACCGTCGATTTGCGTGGTTTCGCAGTTGGGTAAAAAAAGAAACAGCTACAATCGAAACGATCGGCATCATTGCCGCAAGAAAACGATCCGATGCGTAATAAACCAACGATAAAAGGATGTAGCCGCCAATAAGATAGAGGAGAAAAGTGGTCGATGGATGTTTTTGGATGAGGAGTAAAGGGATTGCGGCGATTCCCGCGGCCAGCGCAAACCACGAAATCAGACTCAGCCACACGATTCCGCGAATCCATTCGCTTTCGAAATAAAAGGAATAATTCACCGCGGGCGGCGTGTGATAAACCGACCACATGATTTTTTTGAGTTCCAACACAACGAATTGAAAAGGATGGAAGGCGATCCACTTCATGGTTTTGTGAATCCAGAAAGTGGAAGCCTGCGACGGCTTTAATGGTTTTCCGGCCAGCTGAGAAGCCAACTCGATGCTGCCGGAATATTGTTTTTCAATGTCATTGGAAAGTCCCGCGATCGGCGCGAGTCCGCCTTGCGCCTGTGGATTGTTCCCCATATAAAGCGTGACGCCGGAATTGGCGCTGATCGGCACAAAATCGCCGCCGATGACCATATTGACGAGCGGAATCGGTAATAATCCGATGAGAAAAGCCGTTGTAAAAACGAACGCAGGCAATAAAAAGGATTTTCTTTCGGATTTTTGCTGAACGAGCAGAAAAATCAAAATGAAAGGAAGCGTAAAGAGAAAAGGGGGACAACAGGCGCAGGCCAGACTGAAAATCAAGGCGCTGACGATCAGGACGCAGGTTTTACGATCATTCAACCAAAAAAGGAAAACGATGCAGAAGAGCAAAAATAAAAAAGCGCCTGCGGTCGTCGCCAGGATTTTGCTTTCAAAAAAAAGCGGCAGGTGACATGCCGCATACAACCACGCGGCGGCGATCGCCGCGGTTCGCGACAGCCAAAATCTCGCCAGGCCGTAGCAAAGCAAGACGTTGATGACTCCCAATAAAACCTGCAAGCGAATGACTTCTTCCACGCCGTGAATCCCGGCGTGATGCAACAGCGCGAGAAGGTACGGATAAAGCGGCGCTTGATAAAAAGGAATGATGTCGGCAGGCAGCCAGCCTTTCTGATAAATGGTTATTCCCAATTCCCAATACACTTTTGCGTCATTGGCAGGCTGCAATGCATGGGGAAAAAAGCCAAGGAACGCCGAAACGTACCCATAACGGATCACGAAAGCGATAAAAAAAACGCAGGAAATCGCCAGGAGTTCGCGTAAAAATCGATAGAATTGCGGAGCGGATCTATCGGTCTTCGGCATATTCGAATCGTTCGAAAAAAAGCGGCTCATTGAGTTTTCGTAATCCCAAATTCGTGGATTGTACACGCGCCACGCTGCGCAATTTGCTGATTTGGCTTACTTTGTCGAATAAGGGCTGATTGACGATGCGATCGCTTCCAATCAACCACAAACGGCTCTCTGCGGACATGGATTTCATGATCGGGAGCAAGGTCATATTGGCCTCTTCCCTTAAGTTCATGTTTTTGACGTACCATTCTTCGTTGAAATGAGCCAGATGGTTTTCCATGTCGCGCGGATAGGAAAAAAAACGGAATCCTTTTTCATCCAGATAATATTCCAACGGGGGACGAGTCAAGCCGGTGCATAGAATCATATCGTTTTCGCGTCCGTGGCGGTATAGGTAACGGATTAAATCATCTTCATTCAAATGGTCTTTCTTCAAAAATCCAAACAGGTTGAGAATCAACATTTGAAAGAGCAGAATGCTGACGAACGCAAAGCGAATCGTCTCATTTTTCCATCCGGCAAGCCCGTAACCGAGAAAAAGACACCAAAACGGAAACAAATTGAAATCCGTTCGCCCCGCCAAATAAATCGGCGTCGCCAAAAAAGAATAGAAATAAGGAGCGATCAACGCGATGAAACTGAAAAGAAATAAAAAAGTGATTTCCCGTTGTCGTTCTCGACTCCATCGAACGAATGATAGAATGATGACGGTAAAAACAAGAGCGGCGTTCATGATTTGAATGAGAAAGGGGAATGGAATGAGATCAAGATAAACCGGGGTAGCGCCGCCGGGCGTGAAAACCTGAAACGTCGCGAAGACTGCATTGATTGACCATACGTTTGCCACCCAGCCGATGGTCAATTCCGTGTTTTGCATCTGTTTCAGCAGCGTCGGCAGCCACGGAAGGTAAAAAAACGCGGCCAGCAGATACGAACCGAGCAGAAACGAGAGGGCCAATCGATTTCGAGTCAGGCATAAGGTGGCCAGAAAACCGGCAGGGATGAGAAACCAGGCAAAATTGTGCGTATACAGCGCCATGATCAAAACCGGAACCGAAATCAGAATGCTCAGCAGCGAATAACGAACCACAAACAGGCCGATACAAAATGCATAGGCGACGCTTAAGGCGGCAAACAGGGTATAATTCCGCGCTTCGAGAGCGTAAGAAACAGTCAACGGAGATAAAATCCATAACCAGGCGGATAGGACGGCGGTCTTTTTATCAAAAAGAACGACGCAGAATCGATAAAGCAGCAACGTCGTCATCACGGCGAACAAAAGGGACATGGTCCGCAACGCCGCTTCCGTTTCGCCGAAGAAAAAACGCCAGAAATGCAGCACGCCGTAATACAGCGGCGGCCCGGCGTCGAATTGCAATGCGTGAAGCATCTGAGAAAGAGATTTACGGGCCAGCAGGGCGGAATACGCCTCGTCCAGCCATAATGTTTTCATTCCCAGCGCCGGCAGAACGATCAGGATTTGCGCCAGAACGAGCAATGAGTCGGTTCTCGTGAGTCGTTGACGAATCCATGACGCTTCACTTGATGGATTTGGCGCATCGACGGGATCAATATCCATATGTATATTTCCGAAATATTCATTTATCCGCTAATTGATTGAAATCCACGTATTCCAATTGATTTAAAACCAATTCTCGAATTCGTTCGATTGCAGGGGATTTCACCACTGTTTTACCTTTCTCCACCTTCAACGTAATCAAATCCTGTGCGCGTTCGCTGTCGTTTTCCATCCACGGAATGATTTTTCTTTTTATCGATGGATTTCCGCAAGCGATCAGACGCTTGCGGCCGGATAATTTTCCGCGTTTGGAAACCGGTTTGCCGTCCATTTCGACGATATCGAGGGAAAAATCCACCACGCGGGCGTTGCTGATGGCGGTTCCCACGCCGTATCCGTCGCAATAAGGATTCAAATCGGCGATGCTGTGTTCGTTCAATCCGCCGCTGGCGATGATTTTGACATGTTGAAAGCCGCGTAAGTCCAATTCCCAGCGGATTTCCTTTAAAATCGCGATGAAATCCCCTCGGCGGGAAAAGGGCGTATCCAAGCGGATACCATGCAAATGGGCGCCCAATCCCTCGGCGACGCGCAACGCCTCGAATTTTTCGTCCTGAAAGGTATCGATCAGTGAAATACGCGGAATGTGAGGGGCGATTACTTCGTCAAACAGGCGCGTGGCTTCGACTGTGTCTCCGACCAGCAATATTAATGTATGCGGCATGGTTCCGGAGGCTTCCCCGCCCAGTTTTTCCGCGGCAATAACGGATGAATAGCCCTGGCACCCGCCCAGATAGGCGTTTCGATCCACCAACGGCGCTAAAGCAGGATGAATCCGCCGCGCGCCGAAACTCAAAACCGGCCGTCCCTCCGCCGCTTTGACGCAACGCGCCGCCTGCGTGGCGATGCCGGTTGCCTGGCAGAGCAGGCCGAGCAGGGCGGTCTCATAAACGCAAAAATCTTTGTATTCCCCAATCACGTAGCCGACCGGTTCGCCGGGGAAAAAGAGAGTACCTTCATCCAAACAGTATAAATCAAGCGGTTTTCCGATTTCTTCCAACAAGTATTGGACCTCTTCAAGTCCGGCAAAGACCGCCCAAGGCCAGGAATGGGGGAATGAGGCTGCGCGGATTTCCATGACGACCGGTTTGCTGATGTTTTTCTTCTCAAGAATCTCCATCGTGCGCACAAAATAGGCGTCCGTAACTTTCCCGGCCAAAATTTCTTCATTCGTGGCGACGTGAAATCGACTCATGCGGCTGACCTCGATCAGTTCGTACGATTGTACCGAATATTGCCGGTTGTTCGTAAATAATATAGGGATCCGGATTGGTGTTGTTCCTGCATGAAATGTAGCACACTTTATTCATTTGAGATAGAATCAACCTATTAAAAATTGGGAGGAACGATGAAAAGGATGGGGCTATTTTTCCTGGTTTTTCTGTTGCGGGAAACAGCGCCTTGAATTTTCGGGTTTGGGATTGATGGGATGAAACGGAGTGCGGCCGCTGTTCGCTTCTTTTAGCGGATTGATCTCGATAATCGTATAATCGACGTTGCCGCGCGGTTTGATGGTGATCATCGGATACGCGGATGAATCCGGTTTGATAGTCGGCATGTTGTAGCGATCGAATTTTCGCAGCTGTTTTTTCGAAAAGGGAATGAAACGGAACAGCGTGACGTCTTTTTCTTTCTCCGGTTTTGGAATACGCTTTCGGATGTGCTTATTCGGATGGTTTTTTTCATCGGAGAGAATTTCATCCGGTTTGGGGACCGTTTTTTGTTCATCCGATGCAATTTTTTCTCGAATTTCAACTGTTTCGCAAATTGATACTTCAATATTTGATTTTGCGTCGACAAGGGGAAGAGTTGGAGTGCTGAAACAGAGAATAAACAGGATCACAAACAATAAAAAAACCATGATGATTCCTTTCCATACCTGCATTCAATAAATGAAACGTATGGGGGGGTGAAAAAGGTTTATGAGAATGCCGGAAAACACGCCACACTATTTTCATGTAAACCGTCATGATCGCTTGATCACAACGAAGGATGTAAATTCGTCGTAGGGGCGGTTCACGAACGAGAACTGTCTCAGTATCTGGGATTGGACCGTAAGCTTCATGAAAATGTCCATCGTAGGGGCGGTTCGCGAACCGCCCCTACGACGGACATTTTCATATAGAGAGAATAAGGAGATAAAACCACCCATGATCACTCCCTACCGCATTGGTTACGGATTTGACCTTCATCGCTGGGAAAACGGGCGTAGATTGGTTCTCGGCGGCGTTGAAATCCCTCACGAGCAAGGATTATTGGGCCATTCTGACGCAGATGCCCTGACTCATGCCGTGATTGATGCGCTTTTGGGCGCATTGGCGTTAGGCGATATCGGCCAACACTTTCCCGACACCGATCCCCGCTACAAAGATGCGGACAGCATGGAAATGCTGCGTACGATTATGGCGCTGGTGGGGAATAAAGGATTTCAGGTGGGCAACGTGGACAGCACCATCGTAACCGATGCGCCCAAAATGGCCCCGCACCTCCTGAAAATCAGGCGCAGCCTGGCAAAGGACCTGCTTGTGACGGAAGACGATGTGAGCGTAAAAGCTACACGGACAGAGGGAGTAATTTTCCCGGTTACCAACGGCCTGTTGGCCATGGCGCAGGTGTTGCTGATCCGGCGATCAATTTAAAAAGAAATGTAATTTTATTGGCATTTTTCCAAAGTTTTGATACAATTTGATTGAAGATCGTTGATGGAAGAAATTTTGGCCTGTTGTTTGCTTATAATCATAGACAAGTAAAGAGATTCCAATTTTGAGAGAGTGACGAAAGAGAGTAAAGAAGAGAAAAAAACAACCGAAAATAAGAAAGAGACGAACCATTTCGTTCTCCTTATCTCCTTTTAGGATGAGTTTAGATAGTCCCCCTTTTCTCAACTCATCCTTTTTTTTGTCTGTGCCATGAGCCGGAATGCGGTCACTGAAACCGTTGTGGTTTATGTTGAACGTGGGGAGCGATTACGAATCATTTCTGCAAGAAAGGCGACGAGAAATGAAAGAAGAATGTATCATCGTGAAAGCGGAAGATCAATTGGAAGATAGAACTGACATAAATAAATTTCGTCGAAAAACCGACGCGGAAATCGAAGCGGCGATCGCTTCCGATCCCGACGCCGCGCCGATTTTGGACGAGGAATGGTTCAAGAAAGCAAGGCGATGTTGTCCGAATCATTTCGGCAAGAGAGGCGAGTAAACATGAAAAAAGAACTTATTATGATGCATGCAGATGAATTGGGCGAAGGACAAACCGATTGGACCAGGATCGGAAAGCAAACCGACGCGGAAATCGAAGCGGCGATCGCTTCCGATCCTGATGCCGCGCCGATTTTGGACGAGGCATGGTTCAAGAAAGCGAAACTGGTAATGCCGCGGAATAAAACGCCGATTTCCATTCACCTTGATGCGGACGTTCTGGAATGGTTCAAGACGCAGGGGGAACGTTACCAGACCCATATCAACGCAGTGTTGCGGGCTTATATGAAGGCTCATTCGCAGTGACGCCAACCATTAGAACGGATTTGAAACTCGTTCCTCTTATCGTTACATCAAGGTTACGAACAATCCACACCGGTTATCCTTCCTTCGTCATCGACCTGTAGTGATCAATGAGCCGGTGGTATCATAGATCGTTCAAATGAATCGTTATCATCAGAGGAGACTTGAATTCATGCGTAAATTAATCATTGCAGGGAATTGGAAATTGAACGCCGGGGCCGAAGCGGCGGCGACGGCGCTGGCGAAGGGGATCGCGGACAAACATGGGCAGACGGATGCGGTGGATATCGTGTTTTGCCCTCCCTTCACTTCATTGCGCGCGGTGCAATCGGTGATCAAAGGCACGAAAATCGGTTTGGGCGGCCAGAATCTTTATCCAAAGGCCGACGGCGCGTATACCGGCGAAATTTCTCCGTTGTTTTTGCTCGATTGTGGCTGCAAATACGTCATCATCGGTCATTCGGAGCGCAGAACCTATTTTAAAGAGACCAACGAATTCATCAACGAGAAGGTGAAATGCGCATTCGCCAACAATTTGATCCCGATTCTGTGCATCGGCGAAACCGAGCAGGAACGCGAAGCGGGGAAGACGGAAGCGGTGGTGGAAGATCACCTGCGCGGCGGACTGGCCGGACTGACGGCGGAACAGGTGAAGGGCATGGTCATCGCCTACGAACCGGTCTGGGCCATCGGCACCGGCAAAACCGCCACGCCGGACGACGCGCAATCCGTCCATGCATTTTGCCGTAAAATCATCAGCGGCCTGTTCGACGAAACCACGGCGCAAACCATGCGCATTCAATACGGCGGCAGCGTGAAAGCCGACAACGCCAAAGAACTGCTGGGCCAACCCGACATTGACGGCGCGCTCGTGGGCGGGGCGAGTTTGAAGGCCGATTCGTTTATCGGCATCATCGAAAATTCCGGCGCGTTGTGATGAAAAATGTACTCAGTGCCCCCCTTAATCCCCCCGTCAACGGGGGGGGAAACAGGCTCCTGCCCCGTTGACAGGGAGGGTTGGGGAGGGGGACAATTTCAT
>QZKN01000072.1 GCA_003598175.1 Candidatus Omnitrophota bacterium | reverse complement strand
TGATTTACATGGGTACACAATTACGGGCAAAAAAACCGTAACTCCTGCGATCCTGGAATGTTACGGCTTATTTTGCTTTAATTTTGGTTGGAACTTCGGATTAAAGAAAAAAATATGTACGGCAAAAAAGTGATGGGGATTGTGCGCAGCACATTCGTCATCGGAAAAGACGGAACGATCAAAAAAATCTTTCGCAACGTGAAGGTGGACGGACACACGGAAAAGGTGCTGGCGGCATTGGATTGAATGCTTCGATTTTCTCTGCGCATCCCATTGTGATTTTATTGTATTTATATTCGATCGTGACCTGATTTCTGTTGTATATACTTTTAATCCGTTTTTTGCAGACGCACAATCGCGCTGCTGAAA
This sequence comes from Candidatus Omnitrophota bacterium, assembly GCA_003598175.1. Classification (GTDB taxonomy): domain Bacteria; phylum Hinthialibacterota; class Hinthialibacteria; order Hinthialibacterales; family Hinthialibacteraceae; genus SURF-12. The sequence continues at coordinate 10,310 of QZKN01000072.1, read as the reverse complement.
TTTCCATTGAGAAACCACGGCAAGCCAATATTCATCAACGTGTTTCCGGTTGCACGCCCTTTGCGGTCGATGGAAAGCAGGTATTCGGCATTCGGATCGAGTCCGCGAAGCCGAACGGAAGGATTTTTCAGCGATGTCGGAGTGCTGCCTTGCAGGGTTTCCCACGTATTAAAAAGAAAAACCACGGCCTCGTCGCCGTCCGGCGTCACATATTCCACCGCGGCGCGATTGCCATCGAATGGCGAAAGCAGCCGATGGGTGACGCCGTTTTGCACGAGGGGACGAATTTCTTTATACAGGTCGATCATTTCAGCCGCCTGCTCGCGTTCTTCCTGCGACCAGCGCGTCAAATCGGTTCCGACGCCCAACACGCCGGCCATTGAGGAATGGAAACGAAATTTCAAGGAGGGCCGGGCGCGATGCCAATCTTCATCCGTCACCCACGCGACCATGAGTTTTGCCGGAAATGCATGAAGGAAACCATGTTGGATCATCAAACGATCGACCGGATCGGTGTTATCGCTGGTCCACGCCTGATCCATCAACGAAAAAATGCCGAGATCGGTGCGTCCCCCGCCGCCGGAACAGACTTCGAACAGAACGTCGGGAAACCGTTTTTCCAGTTCGGCGATCAAATGGTAGAGATTGTGCACAAAACGGATTTGCGCTTCCCGCTGCGTTGCGGGATCGGCGGAAGGCCAGCCGGGATCGGACAGGGGGCGATTGCGGTCCCATTTGATGAATTTAATATTATTTTCACTCAACAAACGGCTCAGCGAATCCAACAGATAATCGCAGACATCGCGTCTGGCCAGATTCAGCATCAATTGATTGCGCGATTCGTGGCGGGTGCGATTGGGATAATAAAAAGTCCAATCGGGATGCGCGCGGAACAGGTCGCTGTCGGGATTGACCATTTCCGGCTCGACCCAAATCCCGAAATCGAGTCCGAGATCGTTGATCTTTTGAATCATGGGCTGCAGGCCGTTGGGAAACTTTTTCTCGTCAACGGTCCAGTCGCCGAGACCGGCGTGATCGTCGTTGCGTCCCTTGAACCAGCCGTCATCGATGACGAAGAGTTCCACGCCGATTTCTTTCGCAATTTTTGCCAATGCCAGTTGTTGCTCTTCGTTGACATTGAACGTCGTCGCGTACCAGCTGTTGTACAAAACCGGACGCAATTGGCTGTTTTGCGGTTTGCGCATGACGTGATCGAGGATGTACTCGTGCATCCGATGGGACGCTCCGCCGAGTCCATCCGAAGCAAAACCAAACACGATTTTCGGCGTCGTGAATTCTTCCTCCGGATCGAGCGTCCAGGCGGTATCCCCAAAATTGATTCCGCCGATGATTTGCAGATTGCCCGAATCGAATTGTTCGAGATCGATGCGCCAGTTGCCGCTCCACGCGAGACTGCCGAACCACACGCTTCCACCGGTTTCGCTCATCTGTTCCGCCGGTCCGACCGCGAACCACGGCGGATTTTCGTGATTGCGGAAAGAGCGGGTTTGAATCGTCTTGACGCCTTGCGTAAGGCGTGTTCTTTTGACTAAATTTTCCTGCCCCCAGCGGCCGGCGAGATGAACCAGGTCGTACTCATCCCGCGGCAGGTACACCGAGCCGGATTGCGCGTTTTCAACCAAAATCGGCTTGTCTTCCACGTTTTTCAGCACGAGCCATTTTTCCAGGATGTCGAGTTGCGGGAGCACGCGGATATGCGAGGATACTCGCAAACCATAAACCGGATCCTTCAAATCGACGCGAAGACAGGGGAATCCGTCAAGTTCTAAAATTTCATATGCTTCGTAAATCAATTCCGTATCGCGCGTATGATCGGCAAAAATGACTTCCACGGCGGGAGTCATGTCCACATAACCGCCGCGAAACGGTACGTCCCGAATCGTGCTGCCGACTTTTGGATTCACATGTGTGCGCACTCCGTTCAACTCGGTATAATTTCCCTGGGATCCATAATAAACCGGGATGACGATGCCGTCGCCGGCTACAGCGAGCTGATATACGGATGATTGGGTGCGTAGAATCCATCCTGTCGGATTTTCGGTGGTTGTAATCGTTTCCGCAGATGAGTTCAGCGGCGCAGTTATGACGCCGAGCCAGGCGACAAATAGAAATACCTTTGTTAATTCCGACACGAGAAGCCTCTCCTTTTCCTCATTTCTATCAATGATCCAACACAAACAGGTTTATGAGAAGGGGAATCCACATCCTTTCATCCGCTCACACTCCATTCGCCAAGCCGCGATTCCAACCATTGCATAAAACGATTTTCTTCCTGCATCCGCCAGCGGCCTTGGATGATGTGAATTGGGGTATCGATTAAGGCAGGATCCCTTTCCAGCAACGGAAGAAGCCGAATTGCGTCTTTTTCCGTTGTGAGAATGGGATCCTCATGCGATTGCGCTGAAATCGCCGCCAATTCATCGCGTGTATACCAATGATGATCGGGAAAGCGAAAATGTTCGCGAACATGGAATCCAGTCTGTTCCGCTTGATGATGAAAACGGTTGGGATTCCCGATTCCGGAAAGCAAATGAACCTCACGAAAAGGAAATTGATCGAGCGGTACGTCTCTTACAACGTCACGTTCCACCCACGCGCGAAACGGAATAATTTGTTCCCATTTAAAATTACCCACGAATGATGGAATGGTGGGAACGTGATAAGAACATACAGAATCCGCTTTATTCCAGCCGGTAAAATCATTGTTTGCGCGAACAAGTATTGCGTGCGCATCCTGAAGCGCGGATATTGGTTCCCGCAATGGCCCATACGGAATACACCTGCCGTTGCCGAACGGTTTTTCTCCATCCAATATGACTAAATTCAAATCCCGGCGCAGGCGAAGATGTTGAAAGCCATCGTCGAGAAGAAGAATGTTGCAATCGGTTTGCGATAGCAATAGATCAGCGACCTGTTTGCGATTCGCCCCGATGCCCACCGGCAACTGCAATGTGAACGAAATCAAAGCGGCTTCATCGCCGTAATGCGGGATTTTTTGAAACGAAAATTGGTCCGGCTGTAAAAGAATAGGATCGACGGAAGTGCGTTTATACCCACGCAAAAGGATAGCCGGACGATACCCCATTTCTCGCAGTTGCTCTGCAAGATACATGGTGAAAGGAGTTTTTCCCACACCGCCGACCGTCAAATTTCCGACGCTGATCACCGGCGCGTTGGCGGAAAATGACGGCATGGATCCGCGCTTATACAGATTACGCAATAGGCGGGAAGCAAGCCCGTATCCCAACGAAAGGGGAAACAGAATGGGGGCGGCAAGGCGAAGAGGACCTACACCGTCATAGGCGAACCTTTGCCAGGTAGATAATAAATGGGATGAGAGGTTCATATTACTCGATCACAGAGAAAAATACCTCGTAGGGGCGGTTCGCGAACCGCCTCTACGAGAATTTTTCATTTTTCCTGGAGACCAATCGGCCATGTGTATTGATATAATCCATGATGGTATCCGACGCGCCGCGATTTTGGAGAACCACTTCCCGCGCGTGTTGTCCCATATCCTGACGAATATGCGGTTGCATGCACAAATATCTGCATTCCACCAACAATTCCTGTTCATTGGAAATCATCCGTGCGCCATTGGCCCGCAACAACAAACTCGACACATCGCGAAAATTCTGCATGTTTTCCCCAAACAAGATGGCTTTCCCCCATGCCGCCGGTTCGATTGGATTCTGGCCGCCTATATAACACAACGATTTACCGATAAAAACGAGATCCGCGGCGGCATATACGTTGCGCAGTTCCCCGATCGTATCGAGAAGAATCACATGCTTCTTTTCCAAACGCGAATCCCCATCGCATTCGATTTTCGAACGCAACACCCCATCGTATCCTTTCATTTGCAATTCATCGACAATCGCGGGGACGCGCTCAACGTGACGCGGCGCAAGAATCAGGCGAATGGAAATCCCTTCACCGGCGAGTTGATCCCTGATACGCGCCAATACTATCTCTTCACCGGCAAACGTCGAACCGCCCAACAAAACGATCTCATTTTCATCGATCTGGAAGAGGGATTTCCATTTGGCTGCTTCGGAATCGTCTTGATGCAAATCCACCGCATCGAACTTGATATTCCCGATGGCATGGACTTTTTCGGAAGGAGCGCCAATGCGCATAAAACGCGCCGCGTCTTCTTCGCTTTGTGACAGAATGGCGGTGAATAAATTCAGCAGCGGCGCAAAGAAAAAGCGAAAAAAATGGTAGCGGCCAAACGAGCGATCGGAAATTCGCGCATTCACCAAAAAAAATGGTATATTTTGAGACGAAATCATCCGGATAAGATTGGGCCATATTTCGGTTTCAAAAATAAGTACACAAACAGGACGAGCCAACGCCGTCAAATGCCGGCAAAGCGGATACAAATCCAACGGCAGGTAAAATGCCGCATCGATTTCAGGCAGACTGTGCGCCAATTGCTGTCCGGTTTCCGTCACGGTGGTAACCAGAAGTTTGCATTCCGCATACTCCTGCTTCAGCCGCTTCAATAAAGGTCGCGCCGCTTGCAGTTCTCCGACCGATACCGTGTGAATCCACAGATAAGGTCCATTCTGTAACCGTTTAATTTCATCCAGGGAATAGAGAGTCAATCGTTGGCGCAGTCCGGCGCGATACTTCTTTGCTAAAATAATGCGAATCAAATAATACGGGGCCGCACAAACCACCGCCAGGTAGCTCAAAAAGCCCCAGAGTTTTAAGAACCGTTTAGAACTTTGTTTTTGACTGTTCTGTTCATTCATGGAATACAATTTATATGAAAATGCCGGAGCGCGGATGTCCCGTCCGCATCATCGCGGGTAGAACAAGCGTCCTCGCCTACGCCGTTCCTGCAAGCGAGGTCGCTTGCTTTACCTACATATGTACGAACGTCGGTCATTTTCATCCTTTTTCAACCAGTGGCGCGTAATACTCATCCAAAATAACATTCCAATCGTAATGATGCAATACCCGTTCCCGACCGGCCAGGCCCATTTGTTTGCGCAAACAGTTATCACGGATCAATTTCGCCAGCGCTTCCGCCAATGCCTCCGCATTACCCGATTCGAAGTGAAATCCGGTCACTCCATCCATGACCGTCAGTTCCAATCCGCCGGTTTTTCCCGCCGCCACGGGAATCGCCGACGCCATGCCTTCCAGCGCGGTGATTCCGAACGGTTCGATCCAAATGGACGGAACCACGACGATGTCCATCTCGCGATACAGCGCCGGCAGCGCGTCCTGGCCGATCCAGCCGCGATTGATCAGCCACGGCTCTCGTTGCGGGCAATCCATCGCCGCCGTGTAATGAATTTCGAAAGCCAATCCCTGCCGTTGGAGTATTCTTCCCGCGAGAATCAACGTATCCATGCCTTTCAGCGGATCGTTGGCGCGGCCGGGTAAAAAGATTTTGATCGGCTGGTTATTCAAATTCTCCTTATCCACTGGTTTGAACCGATCCGCATCCACGCCGGAAGGAATTATGTGAATGTTCTCGATGAAGGACGCCAGTTTTCCCCGCATAAATGGATTATAAACAATGGCGCCTTTCAGTTTGCTGAAATTTTCCAGCAAACGCCGCCGGTATCCTTTTGTAAACGCCAGGCTGGCCAAATATTCTTGCGAGAAATGGAGTTTGGGATGCGTTTCCGGCCATCCCACCGCGATCTGGATCGCTCGGCCTAACGCCGGCATGCGCCGAAACCAGCAGCGGCGGCATTCCTGCGGATTCTGAAAAAATCCTTCCGAGCAAATGCGGTTTTCGTGATAGCGATAATAATGCAAATTGATGCAGAGCATCTCGTAGGCGTAAAACCGCAAAAAACATCGCTCCGGTCCGAGCGCGGAAAGAAGGTGATTTTTCATATGATACCCATCGGTAATGAAAATCAAATCCGGCTCGAACTGATTCACGCAATGCCCAAAACGCTTTTTGACGGTAAACCAATTAAAGGTATAACGATTGAATGGAATGGAAACGACAGGATACGGCATTTCCTCGCGAATCGCGCCCCGCGGATAATATTCCTGAAAATCGGGCGTGAAAAGACACACCTCCGCCCCGCGTGCCTGCAATCCCTCGATAACGTGATGCGTATCGATCCAGCAACCGCCGACCGGCGGCCAATTGAACGTCAAATCGACGAAGGCTATGCGTGGAATGGAAGAAAAACGTTTCATTTGATCTCTTCGAAAAATGAATAAAAAAACGACGTTCGTTCTTTCGTGGGTAGAGCAAGCGTCCCCGCTTGCAGGAACAGCGCAGGCGAGGACGCCTGCTCTACCCGAGTCAATTTCGGATAAGGCTACAGACTTTACATTTTGCCGTTGGAATGCCCGCTGTAAAGCACGTTGAGAAACCATGGGAATGCAATATGAACAATCAACGGTTCGGCGGTAGCCTCGTTCTCCTTAATCCACCTGACATTTTCATGTGATTGGACTACGATTTTCGATTGGTAAACATCCCATGATTAAGGTAAAATAATATTCAATAAACAGGCGGCGATTCAAATACAAACAATACGCGCGTGAAGAGAAAGGTTCGGGTATGGACAACAGATCAATCGCAAACATCTTTTTTCAAATCTGTGATATCCTGGAAATCAAAGGCGAAAATGTCTTTAAAGTGCGAGCCTATCAGAAAGCGGCGCGCGCAATCGAGAATTTGTCCGAATCCCTCGCCGTCATACATCAACGCGGTGAATTGGAATCGATCGATGGCATCGGTCAAGCGATCGCGGAAAAAATCGGCGAACTGCTGGAAACCGGCGTGATGTCGTTTTATGAAAAAGAAAAAGCCTCGATTCCGGAAGGATTGCTGGATTTGCTGCGCGTGCCGGGAATGGGACCCAAAAAAGTCAAACTGGTTTACGATCAGCTGGAAATCACTTCCATCCCGGCGTTGAAAGAAGCGGCGCGGGCGGGAAAATTGCAAACATTGCCCGGCATGGGGAAAAAGTCGGAAGAAAAGATTCTGAAAGGGATCGAGTTGCTGGAACAATCGAGCGGAATCCACACGTTGGGCAAAACCCTTCCTATCGCGCAGGAGATTGTCAATCGCATCCGCTCCGTCAAAGGCGTGCAACAATTGGAAATCGCGGGAAGCCTGCGGCGGGGAAAAGAAACAGTCGGCGACGTGGATATTCTGACGTCCGCAAAAAATCCGCAAGCGGTCATGGAGGAATTCCTGCGCACCCCGGCGATTCGGGAGACGCTTGCGCATGGGAGCACGAAAACCAGCATCCTGTTGGACGACGGTTTGCAAGTCGATCTGCGCGTCGTGGCGGATGATTCATTCGGCGCGGCGCTGCAATATTTCACCGGATCGAAAGAACACAACGTCAAACTGCGCGAACTGGCCGCGCGATCCGGCTATAAAGTCAATGAATATGGTGTGTTCGATACAGCCTCGGATAAGAAAACCGCGGGTGAAACAGAAGAGAGTGTTTATCGTTCCCTGGGATTGGCCTGGATTCCGCCTGAATTGCGGGAAGGCTTCGACGAGATCGAACTGGCTCAACAAAACCATCTGCCTCCATTGATCGAGCGGAAAGATATCATCAGTTCGCTGCACAACCACACCACCGCCAGCGACGGGCGCATGTCGCTGGCGGAATTGGTGACAGAGGCGAAGAAACGCGGGTACCGATTTCTCGCCGTGACCGATCATTCCGGCTCGCTGGGTGTGGCCAACGGCCTGTCGCCCGACCGTCTGCGCCGCCAGATGGACGAAATTCATGAATTCAATGAAAAACACAAGGATTTCCGCGTGTTGACCGGAACCGAAGTGGATATCAAATCGGACGCCTCCCTCGCTTTTCCTGACGAGCTGCTGCAAGAATTGGATTTCGTCATCGCCGCGATTCACACCGGATTCGACCAGCCGCAAAAACAGATGATGGAACGCATAAGCAGCGCGCTGCAAAATCCGCATGTGGATATGATTTCCCATCCCACCGGCCGCCTGATCGGCCAACGTCCTCCGCTCAACATCGATCCGGAACGGTTATTCAGTCTGGCGGCGGAAACCAAAACGATTTTGGAAATCAACTCCTATTATTTACGATTGGACCTGAACGATAAACATATACGCGAAGCGAAACAACACGGCGTCACTTTCGCCATCGAGACAGACACACATGGCAAGGATGATTTCGACCAATTGGCATACGGAATCAAAACCGCCCGCCGTGGACGTCTGGTCGCAAGCGATGTCATCAATACGCTCTCGGTTGATCAATTACACAAATGGCTGACTGATAAATCTTTAAACCCTTAGAAAATCATCCAACCATTCACCTTCGTTTCCCGATTCAATAAATACACCTTCAAATCATCCAGCCAAACCTCGTTTTCGCCGTATTCATCGCCTGGATTTCCCATATGGATAATGAATAAAAGCGGATCGGAAGTTAAAAAATCGGCGGGATCGAGAGTGACGTCGACAAGAAACCATTCGTCGGCGGTTTCGATGGTCACTTCCGTGGATACGCCACTCCAGGGATCCGCACTCATGGCGATAATCGGCCGCACCGTATAGGGGACCACTTTCACACGAATCCAAAAATGAATCTGCCAGGGGAATTCACTACTGCCGTCGGGTTTGGGAAACTCATTCGACCACTGTAAATTATTCAGAGTCGCGTTCGCCGGCGTGTTGGTTAAAATGACCAACGCCGAGCCGCCATCCACGCCATCCTCAATCGGCCCGAGAATGTCCGCCACTGCGGTATTTTGGCGCACCATGTACCAGCCTTCGACCACGACGTCGGGTTCGAAAGGATCTGCGAAAACCAGATCCCCAGGAACGTCTTGCGCTCCGACAGTCAACGTCGACAACAGAACCACGGCAACAACCAACACAAGATCAACTCCGTGCAATCGCATGATAATATCCTCCTGTTTCGGATTGAAATGTCCTCATGATTCGTTTTTTAAACTGCGATTCAATTCCTTCATCAACTCTTCCTTTACCCGACAAAATTCGACTTCGATGTCGGTGATAATCGTATCGATTTTTTCTTGTTTTTGATCCGAACCGAGGTTGTTGATCTTCTTACACAACGACGCGAGGCGCATGGCTCCCAAACAAGCGCTTTGCGATTGATAATTTGCCGCTTCGGTTTGTAAATGGGCAATATTCTGGTGGGCGTTACTATTGCGCAGAGATTGAATCACTTTCGGAGAGCTATTCAAAAAATTCCGAATCAACTTGACGAGAAACTCTTTTTCCAATTCCCGCTCCAACGCGCGTATATTGGCAATAATCGTCAAGTCGATAGGCGGCACTTCCTCGATATTCGCAAAAAAATCCAGCAATTCGTTGCCCTGTTCCGGCGTTTGGAAAACCCCCTTGATTTTCTCGATCACCTCGCGGCTGGCTTTCAACATGAAATGCACCCGAAATCCCAACACCAGCCAATTGATCGGTTTGGTCACGAAGTCCGTGGCCCCGGCCGCGAGCGTCTGATTGATGGAATCCACATCGTCCATGCCGGTAATCATTAAGATGGGGATATGTTTGCATCCGGGCAATTCGCGAATTTTCCGGCAGGTGACGATGCCATCCATTTCCGGCATTTTGATATCCAGAATTACGATATCCGGAATGGAGCGTTCAAAAACCGACAAGGCCTGGCGGCCATTTTCCGCTTCCGTAACCTTTAATCCATCTTTTTCCAATGCCTTGCGCGCCAGAAAACGAAAATTGGGATCATCGTCGGCTACCAAAACCCGCGGTGGTTTAGCATTCGTTTCATTCATGAATATGTTCCTCTCCAAGAACCTTTTGTAATGCGGTTTCGACTCGGGCGAATTCCGATTCGATTTTGGGAATCCACGAAGACAGAGTCTCCGTGGAACCGGCTCGGCTTGCATATTCTAATTTTTTACAATAGGAAGACAATTCGATCGCCCCGACATTGGCGCTGCTCGATTTCAAACTATGCGCCGCCATTTCGATGGATTTGACGTCGGTCGTATGACTCGCCTGTTTCAACGTATGTATCAATTTCTGCGAATGGTTCAAATAATTGTGAATCACGGTGGTGAGAATGCTCGGTTCTCCTGCGGTTTGCAGAATGCGAATGTTATCGAGAGCCGTCAGATCAAGAGGAGACGCTTTGGAATCCGCGATCGGTTCGGATGGAGAGAACTCCTCGCTTTGCTTCGAGGGATGCGAAAAAGTGGATGGCAAAACCGGCCGGTTTTGGACGGATTCGCCGCTCTCGTGTTGGAGCAGGCAATGCGGCAGCCATCGTTCGAGAAGAGAACACAATTCGTCAAGATGA
>QZKN01000083.1 GCA_003598175.1 Candidatus Omnitrophota bacterium | reverse complement strand
GACCGCGTTCCATTTGATTCGATATATGGTGGAAATATGGCAACTGTCACGAAAGCAGAATCCGTCACGAAGATTGTCGGCGATCATCCCGATCGTGATCTACCATGGCAGGAGAAAATGGAAGGTTGATACTCATTTTGCAGACCTTTTTGAGGATTTTGAACCGTTCAAAAATTTTGTGCCGGATTTCCGATATGTACTGTATGATTTGTCATGCTATAGCGATATTCAAATTAAGGGAACGATACTCTCGCGAGTGGTATTTCTCCTTTTAAAACATATTCATGACGATGAAATTGGTGACCATTTCGAAGTGCTATGTGAATTGCTCAGTAAATTATCGGATCAACACACGGCATTGGAATTTTTGGAATCCGCATTAAAATATATTTGCAGCGCAACGGATAAAATATCCGAATTGAACATCCAAAAAGGAATTCAAAAAGCCATACCCGATTTGGGAGATCAACTCATGCCAACGTTAGCGGAAAAATGGATCGCTCAAGGATTGGAGCAAGGATTGGAGCAAGGATTGGAGCAAGGATTGGAGCAAGGATTGGAGCAAGGATTGGAGCAAGGATTGGAGAAGGGGCGAGAAGAAGGCCGCCTCGAAGGACTTCGCGATGGGATTGGTCTTGCGTTGCGAGTGAAATTCGGGAGTGCGGGGCTCGATCTGCAAAAGCAGATTGCAAGTATTCGTTCTTTCCAGGCGTTAAAAGAGATTGAACATGTATTATTGGAAGCATGTACACTCGGCGATGTGAAATCTCTGGTTCAAAAACTAAAATAAGGAGAAAGCATTGTCTCTCCTTTCTTTCGTTGGCCCCTTCAACCTTTGAAATGCAGTACATGTGAAAATAATATACAATGGAACCGGCCAAAGCGAATACGAGTAAAGTTTAACAATCCCTGTAACCATACGCGAGTCGTATCTTTTTCATCGAATTCGGGATTGGCCTGAAATCCGATTATAAATCCTTGATACGAATATTCCGATAAGCAACATAATTCCCGTGATCCGTCAAGCGAATCAATCCGTCGCGCAGGCGGTATTTCAATTCGTCGTAGTCGTCGAAATTGATATCCTGCACGATTTGTCCGTTCAATAATACTCGCAAATGGGGGCCGTTGCACATGATTTCCATGCTGTTCCACTCCCCTTCCTCTTTGGACGGATTGGATGTAGGCGCGATCACGTTATATACGGCTCCGGTTCCGTCTTTGGATGGCTTCATGCCGAAATCGCCGAAAATTTGAATTTCAAATCCGATTTTCGAGGCGCGATTGCTGCGTGGGGTGCGCACCTGCACCCCGCTGTTACCGCGTTTCGAGATTTTATAATCGAATCGCAGAATAAAATCATCATAACGATTCCGGCTTTGCAGCGCTCCCGCTCCCCGCTCCATCCATTCGATGACGCCGTCTTTGACCTGAAAGCCTTTTTTGTTTCTGCCAATGATGGTCCAGCCGTTCAACGTTTTGCCGTCGAAAAGCGCTTTGAATCCTTCGTTTCGTTCTTCCTCCGTCAGAACGCTGTTATCAGGCGTCCACGGCTCCCGCTCGAAGGGATACGCGTTGCGTTGATCCAGAAGTTCAAAATTCTCCGGTCCTGCGGAAAGCAGAACACTCAAATTCGGATGGTTCGATCGCGGCAGGCGGCCGAATAAGAGAATCGGCTTATTTGGCGCCGTTTCGGGTTCCTCATAAACCACATCCACGTCGGCGCCGGGCGCCGCCGTGATCAGCTTGGGCGCGATGCGTTTGAATTCTTGCGCCAGTTCTTCCGCATCCGGTCCCTCGATCCAGCACAACAATTGCACTTTCGATTTCAGTGCGTTGGCCGCCGTGCGAACCGCGTTGAGTCGCCCTTGTTTATTTGTGGGCGCGTCGGGACCGAGAATGCGACAGAGGATTTCAATGTCGCTATAAACCAATCGATATAGTGCCTGTTGAACAAAATCGACGCTTGCTTGCGCCAGTTCCGTCCCGTCATGATTGAAACCATGTAAATCGAACGCCAACGTGTTGCATCCCACATGCGAAATTTCACTGATTGCTGTATATAAAGCGCCCGGCGCTTTTCGATAATCGCCGGCGGAGGGAGTGTAAATGGTTTCAATGCGATACGGGAAATTATCGACGTACAACCGATTGCCGATAATCCGAAATTGGCCTTCTTCATATCGATCCAGCACATCTCCCTTCGCGGAAACGATCATGTCGATATCCACTTCGTACGGATCCCGCCCTCTTACGACATAAACTTCCTGTTCATTGCGGATTTCTTTATTGATCAGCGTGATTCCATACTCCGTTCCGCTGATTTCCCGTTCAATCGTTTTTTGGATCACTTCGGGCAAGTTAGTGAAGGGGATACGTTGTGCATAGGATTGAATGCACAAGAGGCTCAGCAATTTTACCATAAAAAGAAAAACGGAGAAAAAACGAATCATTGTATTTATACCTCACGGAATGGATCCTTCCTCTCTATCAAACCAATTATTATCCTTTTTTTGGGGTGAAAAAAACAAGGTCTGATCGTATTTGGATTGTTTTGTTCGCACGCTTCTCGTATGAATCGATTGCCGGTTTCACAGAATCATTTATCAATTACCACTACGCCCTGAATCGTTGATGAAGTGTGTGTGTTTTGTGTCAGCAGACTCCCAACGAACAATGCCAGGACCGAGACGGTGATGGCCGGCAGCACGGCATCCAATTCGGAAACGGCGGTGGGAAGGGATTGACGCACGAAATCCGCTTCCGACCAAATGAGTGTGACAACCGTACCGCAAAGAATCGAGGCGATCGCTCCCTGGGGCGTCGCGCGTTTCCAAAAGAAAGCGGCGACGAGGCAGGGAGTAATGGCCGCGCCGTAAATCGTAAACGCATACAGCGACTTTTCAAACACCGTCACCGATTCGGCAAACGCCAACGAGACCAGATAAGCGATTAGGCCAAACACAAGAACCAACAAGCGGCTGAAAAATACGATCTTCTTTTCACTGGCATTCGGATTGATGTAATTCAAATACACGTCGCGAATCACGCAGGTGGATGGGACCAGCAAAAAGGAATCCGCGGTGGAAATGATGATCCCAACCACCGTCACGAGAAATAATGTCCCCAACGCCAGCGGCATGAAATGCTTGGCGGCATAAATCAATACGTATTTCCCGTGAATCGCGTCGGGAATCATGCTGGAACAAATCCAGGCTTCCACGATAATCAAACTTTCTATCACCAGGATCGCCACAATCATGATCGTTGCCGCGATTTTTGCGCCTTTGGCGTTCCTGCTGGCAAAAAAGCGTTGATAGAGGTTGGCGTCTCCCAAAATCAGCAGAAATGTCGGCAGACAGAAATTGATCAATTCGGTTGTTGAAAACACGCCCCAAATTTGCAGGTGGTTTCGTTGGTCCATTGCGCTGAACGAGGTTTCGATTCCATGCCATCCCCCCGCTTTCAACCACAGAACGGGAAGCGCAATCAGCAAGGAGACCGTGATGATGATCCCCGTTACGATGTCCGCATACGCGATGCTCATCAAACCCGCCAAAATGGTGTAGGTGATGATAAACGCGGCGGCGATGATGGTTGCGGTTTGTGCGGACAGGATGGAATGGCCCGCGTCGTCGGTCAATATGACTTCCAGCACCATCCCACCCGCATTGAATTGATAACTCACGATGACCATATACGCCATGACCAACGCGATCACCGCAAGCAGACGCGCGGTTTGTCCGTACCGGACGCCGATGATTTCCGGCACGGAATACACCTCATAATTTCGCGCCCGGCCGGCGATACGCGTCAGGCACATCATGCCGAAGACGCTGCCCAGCGGCACCAGCACCATGGCCAGACCGACTTCATAAGCCTTTCCCGCGTTTCCTACGATGGAACCGGTGCCGATCCACACCGCCAGCATCGTGCAAACCAAAATCCACGGAGAAAGAGTTCGCCCCGCGATCGAAAAATCGGCTTGCGTTTTGACCCGGCGGGATTTGAAAAGTCCAATGACGGTCAAAAGTAACAAGTAAAATAATATGGCGAGCAAGTAAATCATTTCGTATCCATCCCGAATTTCATTTCACAAACTGGCGGATAAAGTATTTCGTGGTCAGCGGTTCTCCGGTCGCGCGCATGATCATTTCATTCCAATGAAAACGCGCGCCCGGCGCAAAAATGGTTTCCCGCAGAAATTCTCCGACTTGTTTCTGGCCGACGAAGCTCACCTCTTGATCCGATTCGAGTTTGAGAACCTGTTCCTCGATGTGATGGTGCAACTGAGACGCCAGCAGCTCGCCTAACATGTAATTGTGGTAATAACACGGCGCGATGGTGAAATGAAATTTGGCGGCCCAATGCCCGGCGAGCGAGCCGGGCGGTCGTTTGACTTGTTGATACGTCTCGACCATGTCCCACCACAAGGAATTCAGGTCCTGATCGGGATTTGCATACAATTGTTTTTCGAAGTAATACATCACCATCGCCCAACGGGCGAATAATAGCTGCTGAAACTGTGTGTATTTCCATGCGACGCGTTCGATTTTTTCACGCTGTTCGTCGGATAGTTTCAGCATGGGCTGCATCCAGGCCTCGGTGCGGCTCAATCGTCCGAAAAACATGGCCACGGCCTCGGTGGTGAAACTATGCGCCGGCTCCCGAAACAGATACGGTTCGTCACGATCGTGGTATTTACTATATAACGCATGTCCCAACTCGTGCAGGATGGTTTCCATCCAGCGTTCGTCGTTGTTAAGGTTGCAGAGGATACGAACGTCGCCGCGACGGTTCATATCGTGGCTGAATGCATGTGGAAATTTCCCCTCGCGGTCGTATAAATCACTTTTGGCAAGAATATCATCCACGGGCAGACCGACGCCGGCGAAAAATTGTTCGGCGATGGCTTTGACGTCGACCGGATTGTAATATTCGTCCAGGTCAAGTTCATACACCAGCGGCGTGCGTTGAAAAAACGGATCGTGATAATGCCAGGGCTTCAACTCGGCTGGTGATATTTCGAACTGTTCCGCCAAAATGTGATCCAATTCCTCTTTCAAGCGAATAAACGGCTCGCGGGTGTAAACGTCCAGCTCGTGGAAAATTTGATCCAGTTCTTTCACTTTTTGCTCGCCTACCATGATGGAAAGGGAGTGATAATCGGAGAAACCGAGTTGTTGTGCGGCCTGATTACGCAATTTCACCAATCGAATCAGATCATTGGCGATCACTTCCCCCACTTGTTTGCTGGCCCGCCACGCGGCTTCTCGTTTGCGCGAATCGGTTTCCGTCGTCATGATCGAATAGATTTCGCTGTTGGTGACTTTTTTTCCTTCCATTTCCCCGCGAAATGTGTTGTTGATTTTTTGAATGTGGGTATCCAAATCCACCAGTTCTTTTAATAATTCGGGTTGAAACTGATTTTGAAGATAGAACAGATACAATTGATCCAGCTGACGTCGCAATCGGGCGTCTCTAATCTGTCCGGATTCCTTCAAGCCTTTTATGAACTCAAATTCGTTTGTTCGGCCGTAGATCGTACGAATGGCGTGCTGTAATCGGCTCAGGTTTTCATAATACTCCGCTTTCCCCGTCGTCGATGCGTCCCAATACGCTTGATTGGCATCGGTTTGCAGGGATTCGATTTGGGAAACGTGTTTTGCAATGAAAGTTTCCAATTGTTTCTCTTTTTCATTCATTTCTTGACTACCTGCGTTCCATGATAGGAAGACGAGTATCATTCCTAAAAAGTGTGGTTTCATGCTGTTTGCTCCCGTTTTTTTGAAATACGCCGGTGCGCGAACATTCTATCCGCATCGTATTCCCTCAAGAATTGTTTTTATCCGGATGGGATCCAATGGCCATCTCCATCTTTTTGATCCCGTTCAAATCGCATTGTAGATCAAGGGTGGTCCGATTCCAATGAGTCGTTATTCATCCGTCCTGTTGACCGGACATCGGTTATGTTATAGATTTTTGAAAGGATTGAATCCCATCCATCATAAGGTTTATAATTCTCGTTATTAGATAGTGTGTTGCGACTTCGGTGAATGGACTGAAGGTAGAAGCCTCTAAGGAATGCATCATGTGGGATCACGCAAAATAAAGGCATTTGAACAGGCTGATGAAAACAGAAGTATTGAGGTATCGAAATCGGATTTCCCATCAATAAGATTGTCATGGCTAATCCGAATGACTCGACGCAAGCATTGCATGATGGTTGTCAGCTTTCTGCTTAAATACCTTCATAGAGTCTGATTGTGAAATCGCCGAACACACCGTGAAATGATCTGTTATAAAGGTGCATGTTATCGTGAAACCAACCGTGTTGCTTGTGGATGACGAGGAATCCGTGGTTCGCGGATTGAACGCTGTGTTGCGTCACCGTTACAACACCTTTCTGTCGACCGATCCGTTCGATGCTATTCGCATCGTGGAGAAAGAGACGGTGGATGTCATTATCCTGGATATCAAGATGCCGAAAATGGACGGCATCGAATTATTGAAACGGTTTCGAGCCATTGATCCCAGCATTCTCGTGATCATGTATACGGCCCTGAATGAAGCCGTAACGGCAGTGAAGGCCATGAAAGAAGGCGCTACCGATTATTGCTTGAAGCCGATTGATCCGGATCAGCTGATCGAAATGATCGACCGCGCGCTCCATCTGCAAAAATTGACGAATCAGGTCGATACGCTGCAGGAAAAAATCGACCGTCATCTGGGCGTGAACAATTGTGTCTGGAAAAGCGCATCGATGGCGGACGTGTTCCAAAAAGTGGAGAAAGCCGCGCAATTCGGCATCGACGTTCTGATCACGGGAGAAACCGGCACGGGCAAGGAACTGATTGCCAACGCCATCCGCGAAAAAAGCAGCCGCAACAAATCCGCGTATATCACGGTGGACTGCGGCGCGATTCCCGAAAATCTGTTAAGCAGCGAACTCTTTGGTCATGAAAAAGGCGCGTTTACCGGCGCGATGATTCGCCGCCGCGGAAAATTCGAATTGGCGGATGGCGGAATCCTGTTTTTGGACGAAATCGGAAACACACGCGAAGAAGTGCAAAGCGCCTTGCTGCGAGTGCTGGAAACCCGCGAGATTATACGCGTCGGCGGAGAACAACGAATTGCGGTCGACGTGTGGATCATTGCAGCGACCAATAAACAACTCGAAGAATTGGTGCAGCAGAAAAAATTCAAAGGAGATTTGTTTTACCGTTTAAACCGTTTCCCTGTAAACATACCGCCTCTACGGGAGCGGCCGGAGGATATTCCCCTTCTTGTCGACCATTTTTTGAAGGAATGCGCCGGCAAATACGGTTCGCGAATTCGAATCATTCCCGATGCGACGATGGAAATGCTGGTTGATTGTCCGTGGTTGGGAAATGTACGAGAACTCAAAAATTGCATTGAGCAAACTTGCATTATGTACGGCGCCCAGACGACGCTCCATCCGTCGTATCTGCCGGTGAACGTTCGTTACCCGACGATCACCGTAACCGCCTCAAGAAATACCCATTCGGCCAATTCCTTAAGTTCCGCGCTCGAGTCTCTCGAAAAAGAAATGATTACCGAAGCGTTGAAGGTTTCCGATTGGAACCAGACGCATGCGGCCAAACGATTGGGGATTCCCCGCAGTTCACTGCAACGCCGTATTACTAAATATGATATACAAAACTTCAATTCCCTTTCCTGAATCCAAGGAGTGTGGGAGGAATGGAAGGAATCCCACCGGTCGGTATTGAGATGCGATGGATTTCACTCTGTTCAACTCACCCTGCGATCGCCATTAGGGTCTCGCTTTTATGTATCTATCTGGAAAATAAAGTAAACGCCCGGATTTGGGCGCCGCCCATTTTTGGGTAGCGTATCAAAAACGCTGGATTCTCCTGCCTTTTCATCTTTTTATTGCCTGAATGTGCTGCCCATTTTTGGTCGCCTTTTGTCCCACCGGAATAAGTATGCTGATTCTAAGTCATATGATATCAATGAGTTAAGTATTAAAAAATATATTGGCATCGCGTTTGTAATAGAAGGAGATGGAAGTAATCTTATTATGGAAGCCGAGTCTTACATGTCGTTCAGGTTATCAAAATACACATTACAGGTTCCAGCCGATCCCCCCAACGGCAAAACTCTTCTCTATAACACCTTGACTCGCAGCATCGTGCAAGTCAACGAAACCAGCCTGAACATCATCCATAATCCGGAACGTCAACAATGCCTCACCTCACAGGAACAGGACGCCTTGCAGCAGCTGAAACAATTGGGCGTTTTGGTGAATGAGGAAGAAGATGAATTTTCCGGCGGGTGTGCGTGGTATCAAAGGATTCGTAACGACAGAAGCGTGATTCACCTGACGGTCCTGACCACCTATTCCTGCAATCTCGCGTGTCCCTACTGCGTCGAAAACGGCGTGAAAAAGCGAATTTTTCTCAAAAGGAATACGTCCCAACAAATCGTGAGGTGGGTGAAAGGCATTCTGGAGGAGGAGAAGGCAGCGAATCTGCTTCTGACTTTTTACGGGGGAGAACCTCTTCTCAACAAAAAAGAAATCTATTTTCTATCCGACGCCGCGAACATCCTGTGCGAGCATTATGCATTAAAAAAATCGTGTCGATTGATCACCAACGGAGTACTTTTAGTTCCTTCGGAAGTGGATGCGCTGGTGAAGGAGGGAGTAACTCACGTCAAGATCACGTTGGATGGTTTTGGCGAGGATCACGACCGGAAGCGCCCGACGTTGGGCGGCCAAGGCACATTTTCGACCATTATCGAGAATCTTACTTATGCGGTGAATCATCTGCAGGTCACCATCGGTTCAAACTTTGACTCGTCCAACCTGGAAAGCGTCAAAAAACTGTACGATTATCTGCATTCCCTGGGTCTGCATCAAAAACTGAAAGCCGTTCACGCCAAACCGATCCTTTCCACCCTGTCGGACAAAATCGCGTCCGCGATATCGCAGCAATGCACCGTTTGCCGCATGTCCGAAACCGATTACCAAGGATTGTTGGACATTGTCAAATACGCCCAAACGTTGGGATTCAACGTTGCCGACAACATGTCTCTCGGTCCTTGCCAGGCGCTCAAATATCACAGCTACGTCATCGATCCGAACGGCGTGATTTACAAATGCCCCGGCTTCGTCGGTCGTCCGGAATTTGCCATCGGCGATGTCGCCTATGGCGTCATGAATACGCAAAAAGCCTATAGAGATTTGAATATCCACGAACCCTGCCAGACGTGCAAGTACATGCCTCTCTGCGCCGGCGGATGTCGTCATTCCGCTTTTCTGGAGAACGACGACGATCGCGGCATGGCGTGCGAAGGCGAGTATTTCGAACGAACGGCGGGTGAATTCGTGCGAATTCTTTCATCTAAATAATTCTACGAAAGGAGAAGGATATCATGGAGATAAAGATCATTAAAGCCGATCCCGATCCGGATATTGGGAATCTTTGCCCGTTTTTCGTTACCTGATTGTGGGTATTTTATGGACATTTATGACCGCTCAGGATAGTGCTAATATTTTTCTACATTAAAATATTAGTGCTATACTGGGTGGGTGATGTCCGTTTTTTTTATCCCCATAATCATGAAAAGATTAATTTTCAGTGTATGGATTATATTTTTTTTGAGTTCTTGTACACAAAAAGAAGAAAGTTTGATAATAGGAGTTGCCGGAATTCCACTAACAAATAGTGATCCTTATTTGCCCTCTGTAAAAGGATCAATTTATGTTCTTGCCTGCATTCACGATTCCTTGTTTACCGATGCTATTTGGGATGGGCATTTAATACCGAAAATATCAGAAAATGTGACCGTAAGCGAAAATGGTATTATTGTAAACATTCGTCGTGATGTCAAATTTCATGATGGTTCTCCTTTAACTGCGGAACATGTCCTTACAACCTTTGAATATGCGAAAGAAAACTCACAAAATATTGTTTTTTCCACTTTTGCAACCGATGTAGAATCGATTCAGTTGATCGATTCATGGAGCATGGAAATACGATTTAATCAAGAAAATTCTCGTGATATTAGTATCTTGGCGCGGAGTCCAATCATTAAATCCATTACAAAACCCGAAATGGATGAGCCACAAATTATAGGTTGTGGACAATATATTTTGGATCGTATAGAGAATAACCAAGTGCGAGTACGAAAAAATGAACACTATTATTTGAAACACAAGGGACCGGATACTTTGATTTTCCGATTTTATGAAACGACGCAGGATTTATTGAAAGCCATGATCACAAACGAGATTGATTTTACGGGATATCCATGGTTTTCGATGGAAGATGTTGAATTAATTATAAGAACAAACCAATATAGTGCCAAGGAATTCGTTCTCCCTTTTTGTTATCTGATTATGTTCAACCAAAAAAGTTCCCTTTTTGAGAATGCCGCAATCCGTCAGGCATTATCCTATGCGTGCAATAGAGACGAATTAGTCGAAAAAGCCTTGAAAAATAAAGGGATTGTCGCTCATAGTCCATTTTATCCGATCGAAAAGAATATTAACCTGAATCCGGCGCTGTATACGTTTTCGGAAAAACGTGCAATAGAATTATTTGTAACAGTTCAGTCATTTGAAGTAATGACAGGAGGGAAAGGAGGAAGTTGACCCGTGCGAATATAATCCCGTAGGGCGGAAACGAGGGTCTTGATGG
>QZKN01000044.1 GCA_003598175.1 Candidatus Omnitrophota bacterium | reverse complement strand
GCGGCGTCAAGGCAAGACGGAAACGAGCGGGGTGGGATGAAAACTATTTCTTGAATATTATATCCGGGTAATTGCTTGATTTTTCATGCGATTGCCGTGACCCCAAACCGGTATCCAAATCGGACGTGGATCGTCTTCATCCACTGCACGAATAAGTGCTTCCGAAAGGGAATATTTTCAGAATGCATTTACTTATCCAGCACGTTTAATTTATCGATGGCGACAGCGAGCAAGATTACCATTCCCTTAATGACAAGCTGCCAATTTGGAGAGACATCCAGCAATGTCAGACTGTTGTTTAACACGCCAATAATCAAACACCCTAAAACCGTCCCTAAAACTGATCCACGACCGCCGGAAAGCGAAGTGCCTCCGATAACAACTGCCGCAATAGAATCCAACTCATAGCCGCTCCCGGCATTGGGCTGGGCGGAATCCAGCCTTGCGGTAACCAGAATACCGCCAACCGCTGAAAGGATGCCTGCCAATGTATATACCCATAATTTGACGCGGTTCACATTTACGCCGGATAAGTGCGCGGCCTGTTCATTCCCCCCGACGGCAAAAATATATCTCCCCAATTTTGTGTGTAAGGTAAATACGATAAAAAGAATTATCAGAACGCCCGAAATCCATACGGGGAGAGGGAATCCAATCAAGGGATCAAATCCAGTACCGATTTCCACAAACGTATCCCCTAATCCAGTAATGGGAAAACCGCCTGTCCATAACCGGGTTAAACCTCTCGCTACACTCAACATCCCCAGAGTTGCAACAAAAGGAGGAATGCTTAACCGCGTGATCATTATGCCATTAAAAAAACCCAGAAAACCACCGACCAGTAATCCACCAAGAATGGCGCCAAGAACGGTAAATTCAACAAACAAGTTGAGTGATTCAATGCCGCATCCATTCTTTAGTAAGCCTGCTGTTATAGCCCCTGAGAGCGCGAGGATGGAGCCAACGGAAAGATCGATTCCCCCGGTTAAAATGACTAATGTCATACCAATAGACAGACACAAATTGATCGATATTTGACGCAGAATATTCCAGCCATTATCTACCGTCAAAAAACTCGGATGCAAGAAACTCATGATGAGAACCATGAGAAAGAGCGCAATGCCGGATTGGAAACGTGTAAACGTATTTTTTATGGACAGTGTCTGATGCATTAAAGACCTTTTTCAATCTTCAACGTAATCGGAATTAATTTTAATGGATGCAGGTCGGCGTCTTCATCGATAATTTCACAACAGCCGACAAAATTCACGCGGTCCCCGAGAGATGCATTATTCTTAAATGGCGGAAGGACTTCATTTTCGACAATTTTATTTAAATATATGGATATTTGATTGAATTCCTGCGAGTTTGGAAAATCACTTACATTGAGCTGATTGCATCCATTCCGGATGGCATTTCCAAAAATTTTCCCTGTCATGATTCGTAAATCCGGATTTTGACTCTCTTTCTGCAGAACAACAGCAACAGCATCTTCTTCAATAGATTTCACATAACCGGCGCCCTTCAGATAATAATAATAGACACTGCCAATGCCGATTGTATTAGAATATTTATCTTTCGCTTGATGTGGATCGTTGTTGATCAATGGCATCAGCGTCTGCATAGAGACCGCTTGATCCATCGAATGTTGTAATTGATTTTTCCAAAAATCCTTCGAAAATTCTTCCGGATTAAATTGCTCCATCTTCCGTTTCCGCTCTATCTCATCCAATTTGTGAATGTGAAAAAGCGGGAACATATAACCAGCAAAGGCAAGCAACAAAACCGCTGATATCCATCGAATATAAAACATAAAATCCCTATTCCTTTTTACCGTATGCTTCGTATTTTTTTATATTCTCTTGGGTGACCAATTCGACGTTAACTGGTACTTTTTGCTGAAAGTCACGTTTCCCTTCCAAGTATTCATGCGCTCCTTCCGCGGCCATTTTCGCCATGAGTTTTGGAAACTGCATAACGGTCGCGGTAATTTTCTTTTCCAGGATTGCGTTGATAACGTCACCCGCGCCGTCAAATCCAAATACTTGCACGTCTTTATCCTTGCCAGCCGACGCCAACGCCTGATAGGCGCCCATGGCCATTGCATCGTTCCCGCAAAAAACGGCTTGGATATCTGGATGCGCTTGCAGTAAGCTTTCCATCACCTCCAGCGCTTTGGTTCGGTCGAAATCGGCTGATTGTTGAGCAACCATTTTTAAATCAGGATATTGATCGACAACGCTATGAAAACCACTTGAGCGATTGAACGTATTGTTGTCGCCGACCAATCCGAGCAACTCAATATAATTCCCCTTTTTCACTTTTTTCACGAAATACTGTCCCAATGCAACACAACCGGAGTAATTATCAGAAAGAAATTGTGCGACAGCAGCATCAGTAGAGTTGATTTCCCTATCCATACAAAAAACCGGCACTCTGGCATTCTTGGCTTTTTTTACATTGCTGATTGAACCATCAGCATCAGTTGGATTGAAAAGAATTGCACGATATCCTGCGGCTATAGCATTTTCAAAGTGCTCTGTTTCTTTAGCGGTATCATTCATAGAGTCAAAGATAGTGACGTCGTAGCCATGTTTTTCCAATTCTTCTTTTGCCGCTTCCGCCAAGACAACAAACCAGGGATTGTTCAACGTGGATACAATGACAGCAAATTGATTCGTTTCAGCAGCCTGCTGGCCGCAACCAGAAAATGTAAACAAAACAATACCTAACAATAGTGGAAATGGATATCTGTTCATAATTAAGTCTCCCATTTTTCATATTCATTCATCAACCGACATCAACCGATTAATCGAGCACGCGTTGTACTGCCGCTTTCCATCCATTATAGTATGTATTTGCCATTGATTCATCCATGGTGGATTGATAGCGGATCATTTTTCTAGGAAATTCTGCGAAATCGTCTAATGATGCACATTCTCCACTACCTAACAATCCCATCATAAAAGCGCCTAGGGGAGATAAGGCGGGATCGTTGGAAACCAGTAAATCCAGCCCAGCTATGTCCGATGTAAATTGCATCAAAAATTGATTCGATGTTGCGCCACCATCCGCATGGATGGATTGCAAACAAACGCCGGAATCGTTTTTCATCATATCCAGGACATCGCGAATCTGATAGGCAATCGATTCAAGAGCCGCCCGGACAATATGATTTTTCGTGCTATGGGCGGAGAGCCCAACAATGGCCGCCCTGGCTTCAGAATTCCAATAGGGAGCGCTAAGTCCCGCAAATGCCGGAACTAAATAAACTCCGCCGTTGTCGCTCACGGCCTGGGCGAATGTTTCGGTCTCTCTGGGATCGTCGATTAACTGCATTTGATTTTTCAACCACGAGATCGTTGCGGCGCAGTAATTAATAATCCCCTCAAATGAATAGGTTGCTTTGCCGTCATAACACCAGGCGATGGTCGTCATAGCGCCGCTATCTGTCAATTTGAAATCCGATCCGATATTCAATAACACAGACGATCCGGTTCCAAACGTCGATTTAATCATCCCCGGCTCAAAACAACGCTGAGCGAATAGGGATGCCTGAGAGTCGCCCATGATGCCGTATATAGGGATTTTCTTGTTTAGCAACCCATCGATATCCGTTTCACCAAACATGGCAGTGCTTTCCAGAACGGTCGGAAGAGACCGCATTGGAACGTCGAACGTTTGGCATAATGTTTCATCCCACTCCAAGTTGACGATATCGTAGAGCAGTGTCCGGCTTGCATTGGTGTAATCGGTTGCCAAGGATTGGCCTTGAGTGAGTTTATAGATCAAATACGCGTCGATAGTCCCAATCAGGGCTTCTCCGCTCGATAGTTTATTTTTTATTTCTTCTTGATTGGCTATCAACCATTTCAATTTCGATGCAGAAAAGTATGCATCGATTTTTAAGCCGGTTTTTTGACGGATCAATTCATGCTGCCCATATTCAATCAGCTGTCGGCAAATGGGATCGCCCCGTCTGCATTGCCATACGATCGCGTTGTAGAGAGGCGCACCCGTTTCTTTATCGAAAACAAGAATCGTTTCCCGTTGATTGGTGATGCTTAAAAAGGCGATCTCGTTTACGAGACTGGAATTTCTATTAAAAAGCAATTGAATGGCTTTTTGGGTATTCGACCAGATTTCA
This sequence comes from Candidatus Omnitrophota bacterium, assembly GCA_003598175.1. Classification (GTDB taxonomy): domain Bacteria; phylum Hinthialibacterota; class Hinthialibacteria; order Hinthialibacterales; family Hinthialibacteraceae; genus SURF-12. The sequence goes on along the minus strand of QZKN01000044.1, from coordinate 6,582 downwards.
TCCGGATCGTGTTCCACCCAACCCGGTTTTGGGTAGATCTGCCGATGGTCGACCGATTCAGAATCCAGGCAATTCCCATTCTTGTCATAAAGAAGCGCCTTGGTCGCTGACGTGCTTTGATCGATTGTTAAAAAAGTTTTCATCATTCATTCTCAACATTTGGAAAGCAATGACTGGGCGACACCCGCCAAGCCTATTCCGCTTATATTATAATGCGAAAAGATTTCCAATTGCCCGCCAGTAACAGTATATTCATCCGGGATGCCCACAATTTTAAAAGGCAATGACGCTCCGGCTTGTAACAAAACCGATGCGCACGCTTCTCCCAAACCGCCGAAAACACTATGCTCCTCAACCGTCACAATGGCGTTGCATTCCTGTGCGGCCTTGAGCAAACAATCCCGGTCCAAAGGTTTAACGGTATGCATACTGATCACCCGGGCTTGTATTCCATATGTTGATAATAATTCGGCAGCTTCAGCTGCCTGATAAACGGTTTCACCACAAGCGATAAAAGCGACATCATTGCCATCCCGTATTTGGATAGATTTTCCAATTTGAAAAGACGTCTCAGGATCGACAAGATGCTCCATAGGGCGCTTCCCCATCCGAACGTAAACAGGGTGCTCGGTTTTCGCTGCGGCGAGTATGGCCTGCCGTGTTTCATAATTATCCGCAGGAGCGATAACAATCATATTATGAATGGCCCTGAGTACGGCAAAATCATGGATTGCGTGGTGGGTTGATCCTAAAGCGCCGTAGCTCACTCCCGCGCTGATTCCAATCACGTTTACCGGATTATCCGAATAAGCAACATCATTCTTGATCTGTTCCAATGCTCGCGCCGTTAAAAAACACGCAGGAGAAACCGCAAAAACAATTTTCCCTGTCGATGCCAAACCGGCGGCCACTCCAACCAGGTTTTGCTCTGCAATACCCACTTCAATAATTCGATCCGGAAATACATCTCCAAAGAGTACTAAGCGCCCAGAACCCCTTGAATCACTCGTAACTACATAACACGAATTATCCCGCTCCGCCATTTCTTGAACCGTGGCTGAAAACACTTTTAAATTTTCGGTTCCTTTGTCAAATTGTTTCATGTTTTTTATTCTAATTATTTTCTGCGTTAAGCAATTTTTCTGCTTCTTCCAACTCGTTCATCGCTAAAACAAATTGTTCGTCGCTAGGAACTTTATGATGCCAGTTGGCTACGCGCTCAATAAAAGAAATCCCTTTCCCTTTTACGGTATTTGCAATCAATAAACTAGGCTTATTCTTTTCAAATGGAACAGATCGCAACGCACGTTCCATCGCAGCGAAGTCATGCCCATCAACAAACTGAACGGACCAACCAAACGCTTCGAATTTTCTGTCTAACGGTTCCGTGTTACATACATCCTTCGTATTCCCCGTGATTTGCAAAGTATTACGGTCGATAATTGCGATTAAATTATCCAGGTTGTAATGAGAAGCGGTTAACGCCGCTTCCCAATTGGAGCCTTCCGCCATTTCACCGTCGCCCAGTAAGACGAAAACGCGGTAATACAATCGGTCTTTTATACCCGCGATGGCGATCCCAACGCTAATGGGCAATCCATGTCCCAATGCGCCCGTATTTTGCTCGATTCCATGAACTTTTCGAGTGGGATGTCCAACGTAATGGGATTGGTATTGGCAGAGTGTTTCAAGATCGGACTCTGGGAAAAACCCGCGGTCCGCAAGCACAACATACAGCGCTTCCACGGAATGACCTTTGCTTTGAATGTACCGATCCCGGTTTGGATCGGAAAACCTTTCCGGACTGACGTTTAATATTCTGTTATAAAGAACGTTCAAAATATCGATACACGAAAGCGAACCGCCGGTATGACCGGCTTTCGCTTTCTTGATATAGGTTAAAATTTTCTTCCTGTATTCAAGAGATTTTTTTTGAAGTTCGATGCTTTGCATGGCTTGTTCTCTCGATTTATTCCGGTTGCTGATGATAGTACGTTTCCCATTTCAGATACGTTTCAAAAACTTCCGAAAGCACTTGCGCCGAGTGCGATAAATTGATGGCGACGTGATGCTCGAATCCTTCCTTACAGACATATCTCATTAACGATTGCAATTGGGGGATACGGGCGACGGCGCGACAACCGAAGGTATCCAACAAGTCGTTCGTCAATGCGCCCTCTCCAAAATAGGTTCGAATGCATCCTCGAGTATCATCCGTCGATACACGGCAAAAAGTCAACGGGCCTTCCGGGGCGCGTCCTTCCAGAGCCCCGTGCGTTGTATCTTTTCCAATAACCGTTTCCAAAATCGGCGCGGTCGCTATTTTCGGATTTGGAAGGTACGTTTTCGCCCAATTCCCGCAGTGAAATAAAACGCACCTGTCAGAATCATCACCATAATTGTTATTCCAATCGACCAAGGCGCTTGGCATCCCAGAAGCCAGTTGCATGGCATACATACCAACCGCTCCAGAAATATCCACTTCACAACCGCTTGGCATGAAGTTCTCACTCATCATACTCATCAACGTACAGGCATTCACGCCAAAATTCTGTTGTAACGATGTCCAGCACTGAAACGCCGTTGCATCCAAATCAAGTTCCTCCATCCAATCGGTTGTTGCAACCAGCAATTTGGCCATTGCCGACATGGATGCTTGAGGTACATTTCCTGCATCAGCATAAGCATTGATTTCGTCGAGTTTTTCTTTCACTCGCGGATCTTCATTTTCCAATTTTTGGATTGTACCGAGTATTTCAGACAAATCGATCGTATTGATCGTTATTCCTGCCGCCTGAAACAATTTTTCGCTATAGCGGACGGTATTGAACGCATTCGGCCGGGCGCCAATGGCTCCAAGCCTTGCCTTTTTAAGCCCATTGACCGTACGGCAAATGGAGATAAATCTGCGCAAATCATCCTTGAATGAATCGCTCAAAGGATGCACGGTATGTTCGCGCGTCAATGAAAAGGGCGCCCCATACTGTCGCAGGTTATTACAGACGGAAATTTTTCCGCAGAATGCATCACGACGCCGTTCTGCATTCAATCCGTCCAACATATCAGGATACGCTTGCACCAGAATCGGAACATCTAATCCGGAAAGTTTTAGCGTGTCGGCAACGCCTTTTTCATCGCCGAAATTCGGCAAGCAAACCAATACGCCATCGATTTCACACTTTTTCTGTTTAAACAGATCAGCGCATTGATTCGCATGATTCCATGTCTCGACAGATCCCAATTTCGTTTCATCGTCGCTCAGCCATATGGGCTGGATATCGAATTCATGGAACAATTTTTGCAAATCTTCGCGAGCTTCACGAATGAGAAAGTCAGGGAAAAAATCACGATTTCCTATAATGACCGCCAAAGTGAATTTGGACATTGAATACTCCTATTATCAATATGGATGTTCACCAGTCAATGAGTTGGACATAGAATTACTTTTTAACCTTAGAGATCGCGTAGAGTAGAGTCAATAGTACCTTCAACAAAATCCGAAATTCTTTCATGGTTGTGTTTCTCCCTTATAATTCAAAAAATAGGCCAATTTTCGGCAGAATGCCTAGCAGCCATTGCCATTTATTTCACGGCGCCACCAGGAGAATGAATTCAAAATCCTATTTCTTCAATAAATAAAATTCTTAAAAACAAATAACATGAGGTTATTATATGATGGTTGGTGATTGGTAACAGGTCAGCCACCTGAAGTAAAAAAAAATAGTAGACCTTCGCCGCATCCCTTTACCCCTTCGGGAATGATTCCGCCCTTCCAAAAAGGATCCGCCAAACCCGGCCAATCCAGGAAGAAAAACAAAGCGGGCGGCCAACCCGGTCATCCTGGCAAGAGTCGTCCCCAGCCGATTTTTACCTGGTGGATCGCAGTCGCGGCAGTCCGGTGCTGAAACAATTTTTCAAAGAATCGTTCCACGGGATTTTGGTGACCGACTTTTATGCGGCCTATGATGCGGTGGCGTGGCGGGAGCACCAGTGCTGCCTCTTTCATCTGTTGAACGAGTTGCAGAAAGTGAACCAGCGGAATGCATCCGAGGAGTGGCTGTCCTTTGCCAAGAAGACCAAACGACTGATGCAGGACGCGCTTCGTCTGCGCGCGCAGAAGGATTTCTCTCCGGAACGTTATCGGTCGCGGATTGATCGATTCTATGAACGGCTGCTGGATTTGGCCTTGAGCCACTATGCGGATGCCGATACCTGCCGGCTCGCCAACCGGTTGAAAAAATATCGCGACGAACTGTTTGTGTTTTTGACGCATCCGGACGTGCCCGCCACCAACAACCATGCCGAACGGGAAATCCGCACGGCGGTATTGATGCGCAAGATCATTTACGGCAATCGCAGTGCGGACGGCGCGTTGACTCAATCGGTCCTCATGACGGTGTTCCGCACCTTAAAACGACGCGGCTACAATCCCATCGAGACCCTCGTTTATGCCCTACGGGATACCATTCGCACGGGTCAACTTCCCCCTTTCCCTCCTGTCATCATTTCAAATGACTGAACTGTTACACGGCGATCCATCAGAACGCGGAAGAGCTGGCCTTATTTCGCTTTCTTTTGAGTTCCCATCATTATTTGGGGCTAAGAAACACGATCGGGGAAAACATGAACTATCTCATCCGAGATCAAATGGGCCCTGGGAAACAGGGATAAACATAAATCGATGGTGGACGCATCCAGGGCATACACCGTGTCTTCGAGTTCGACTCCGAACGCTTCGTCCCCGTACAATTCGCGGGCGCGATGGATCAGCGCTTGTGCGAAGTCGGCATAGATTCGCCAATCCCGATTTTCGTTCGCATCCGCCAGTGTGCTTCGAGACACTTGGCTTCGTATGCCGATATGATACAGTTTGGATTGCAGAGAACGTAAACAGGTTTCCATATCGCGCAGGCTCTCCCGATAGGTCAATTGAGCGAACGCCATACATTGATGAAACGGTAGAAATTCCGTTAATTGGGAGAACACGATTTTTCCAGAATACATTGGCCATTTCTTCTCGCTTTCCGCATAATTTGTGGCCAAAGTATAAATGCAATTTGAAGTCGATTACAGCATTTTGCGCCCATAACTCTATAATTATGAGGCAATTAAATTATCTTTCGATTGATTTTCTCCGGACAGCAGTGATCCGTTGGTATAGATACAACAAGACTATTGACTTCGCCGCTTGTTTATTCTAATGTTCCTCTTAGCTTATCGCCGGGTAGCCAGAAAGACTGGTTTTTTCGAGACAATCGGCTCTGGGATAGCCCGGTCGAATCGCTGTAATTATTAGCAAACTCATCGCATAACTTTCAAAAGGGAGGTCGAACCCATGCTGCATGAACCCGCCATACAATCGGGAAAGGATCTTGCTGTATCCTACAAAATGCGTATAGGAGTCCGGATGTTTATTGTGTACGCCATTCTTTATGGTGGATTCGTCGTTTTGAATGTAATGAAGCCGGTCGTCATGGAAACACCCGTGATCCTGGGAATGAATCTTGCCGTATTTTATGGATTTGGTCTGATTGTGTTCGCTTTGATTCTGGCGCTCGTCTACACAATCCTATGCAGCAGAAAGGAAAAAGAATTCCTTAACGAATCATCCAACGGAGGGAATCGATAATGGCTATTACAGTATTCCTGATTTTTGTTGGCGTGGTTCTGGGTTTATCGTTCTATTTGGGCCGCCGCACGAAATCGTCCAGCGGGTATTACGCCGCCGGCGGATCCATTCACTGGTCCGTCAACGGCATCGCTTTCGCGGGAGACTATCTGTCGGCGGCGTCGTTCCTGGGGATTTGCGGCATGATCGCCACGGTGGGGTACGATGGATTTCTCTACTCCATCGGCTATTTGGCCGGATGGATCGTGGCGTTGTTCATCGTGGCCGAACCGATGAAACGTCTCGGCAAGTATACATTCACGGACGCTCTCGATGCCAAGTTCGACTCGCGAGGGATCAAACTCGCTGCGGCCATCAGCACGCTGATCGTATCGATCTGTTATTTGATTCCCCAGATGGTTGGTGCGGGAGTTCTCGTCGAACCGCTTCTGGGCATGCCCTATGCAGTCGGCGTCATTATTGTCGGCGCTATCGTTATCACAATCGTTGCGACCGCAGGGATGACGTCGACCACCTACGTGCAATTTCTCAAAGGAGCCATGCTCATTATTTTCTCGCTCGCCCTGGTCGTCGCCGTTTGCTTGCGAGGACTTTCCACCATGCCCGACCAGCTCGTGCCCGGCCAGGATAATAAAATACCCTTCCACGTTCCTCTGAAGTTGGAAGCCGTGGACCGGGAAGGAAGCGTGGTTCCCACCGATGCGTCCTGGCAGGTCGTCGAGTGGCAGGAATCGAAAGCGCCCAAAGCGATTCTGGCGAAACTGGCGAAAGATAACAAGAACTCGTGGTGGTTGCTGAATGCGTCAAAAGACGGTTCTTTTGAATTTCTGGAAACGCAGTGGGAGACCGTGGATCTAGCCGGAGTGAAGAGCATCAATGGCGCTCCGGCCTCAACGCAAAACCAACTTCGGTACGAAGGAAATCTCGAGGCCATTCAAGGCAGAACCGGGCCG
>QZKN01000127.1 GCA_003598175.1 Candidatus Omnitrophota bacterium | reverse complement strand
GCGCGCCCACGGCGATTGCGGCCAACGCCATGTCTTTGTGGCAATCCGGATGCCGGGGGCCGATGCTGACGAGGTCGGGTTTCTCTTTTTCCAACATTTCACGATAGTCCGAATACTGCCGTAAGGCTTGCGAGCGTTCCGCCGCTTTTTTCAGACCTTCCGGATTGGCATCGGCAACGGCGGCGACGGTGACGTGGTCCAGATTTTGAAACACGGTATCGAATCCATGGCCATAATCCCCGCCGCCGGTTCGCCCGATAATGGCGGCTTTATACTGCTTGAGTTTCGAAATATTTGCGGATAAGGCCATACGGCCGAGAACCGTCGTTCCCATCACCGCTCCACTTGTTTTGAGAAAAGATCGTCTGGAATTTGGCATCGTGAATTCTCCCCGTTTGGTGAAAGTATGCGTGTAAAGTATGCGTGTCAGGATAATGATAGAGGAATTGAAAAGAAAAATTTATGGTTATACCCGCACAATTTTGTTATCTATTGTTGCTTTCAGACCTGGTTCGTTTTTCCACTTGGCAGGAATAAAAACAATTTGAACCACATGCCTTACATCGTCATTCTTCTTTCGCCAACTTCATCGCTTGTTGATAAAGGGAATCGCCAATTCGAAAATCAGCTGCGTTAAGCGAATCGAGAATTGGTTTGACATCCGCGATAATGCCTTTCTTTTTTGCTCGTAAGAGAACGCCGATCGTGCCGATTACTTGTAAGGCAAGTTGACGCGCAACTCGTCTTGCCTTTTTGTCATCCAGAACCACAAACGTTTCTCCTAACTCCGACGCCAACGCAATTGCTTCCGATTCTCCTTTATCGATTTGAGTTCCTAATGCTCTTGCCATCGAAATGTTTTGAACGGGCTTCACCATGAGCCAGTCAGTGGAATATCCGATTTCTTCTTGAACTGCCGGAGGAATGAAGACCGCATCAAAGCTACAAGCAAGAATCTCGGCTCGATCAATACGCCCAAGCGCAATAAGACACGCACTATCACATACGGCAACCTCGCTCATTTATTCATCTCTCGTTCCAATTCCTCGAAAGGATAGTCAAACACGGCCACTCCTTGTTTACCGAGCAATTCCATAAATGTGCTTTTTGAATATTCTGCCAGTCTGGCGGCCTGTCCAAGTGAAAGACGTTCTGTTTCATAAAGTTTTATGGCCAGCAGCAACCTGGCTTCTTCGATCTGTACTTCCGGAGGCAATTGTACATGAAATTCGCGTGTCTTCTTTTCTATCTGTTCCATACTTTTCATATCAAAAAATTACCTCCTTGCTCTTGTTTCCCGGTGAAGTTTTTTTTTACCTAACCATAAATATCGTTTTTTTAAAACCGTTTACGCCGGATTTATCTTTCCACCACTCATTGCCGACAATAAAAGAACCGCTTTACATGATCCCAAATCCCGGCTCGATATCTTCCATCATAACACGTTTTCCTGTGTTCTCTTTTTGGGCGAGTTTTGCCCACTGTAATCCCAGGTCATTATTGTTCTCATTTCCGAATCTCCGAGTATTCAGGACAGATAACGGAATTATAGCGTAATATTGAAATAATCTATGGATTCCATACCCTTAACCTCAATTACAAGAATACGTTCGACAATTAGCGCCATCCACCTTGACTTTCTCCCCGATCAAACCAAAATACTTCTTCTGTGAGCTGAAATCTGTATGGACACTTTCCGAATACGTGGTGCTGTTCCATCATCGGAGCCGATTCGAAACCCGGCATAGGTTTCCTCCTTCAAAACCAGACGTTTTCAATTCATCCAGGGGTGCCCGAGCGGCCAAAGGGAGCAGGCTGTAAACCTGCCGGCGCAAGCCTACGGAGGTTCGAATCCTCCCCCCTGGATTTTTTATTGTACCGCCGGCATCCTGCCGGCTCGTGGACAGACCGAATTAATATAAACATATCGAATCAAAAATATGAACGTAGAAGAACGCTTTCAACTCATTACGAAGAATGCGCAGGAAGTTTTGACGGAAGAGCGCCTGCGGGATTATCTGGAGAAAGATATTCCGTTGCGCCATTACATCGGTTTCGAGATTTCCGGTGAAATACATTTGGGCACCGGCATCCAATGCATGGCCAAGGTGGCGGATTTTCAAAAAGCCGGAGTCGAATGCATTCTTTTTCTCGCCGATTGGCACAGCTGGATCAACGATAAACTCGGCGGCGACATTGAAATCATTCGCTCGTTCGCATATGGCTATTTCGCCGAAGGCCTGAAAGCCTGTCTGAAGGCGGTGGGAGGCGATCCCGACGCCGTTCGCGTGGTTCTCGGCTCCGATTTGTACCGTCAGAATCCCGATTTTTGGACGGGATTCGTTGAGGTATGCAAAAATACGACATTAAATCGGATTCTGCGTTCCATTACCATTCTCGGCAGATCGGAAGGCGAGTCGGTCGATTTCGCCAAACTGGTTTATCCCCCCATGCAGGTTGCGGATATTTATACGATGGGCGTCAATCTTGCTCACGCAGGCCAGGATCAACGCAAGGCTCACGTCATCGCCCTGGACGTGGCCAATCAAATGAAAACCATGCCGCTGAAAGACAGGGAAGGGAACAACATCACCCCCATCGCCATCCATCACCATTTGCTCAGTGGTTTGGGTAAACCGCCAATGTGGCCGATCGACGAAAGCCGCCTGCAGGAAGTGTGGACGGCAATGAAAATGAGCAAATCCAAACCGGATACGGCGGTGTTCGTTACCGACGAACCGGACGACATCAAGCGAAAAATCAAAAAAGCCTTCTGCCCGGAAGGCGAAATCGCCTTTAATCCGGTTCTCGACTGGGCCAACCGCTTGATTTTCGCTTTGGGACGCGGTCCTCTTCGTATCGAGCGCAAGGAAGAGCATGGCGGGAATCTTCAATTCGCAACGTATGCGGAACTGGAGCAGGTTTTTGCGAAAAAAGAGCTGCATCCATTGGATCTGAAAGTCACGGTTGCAGACAGCGTTATCGACCTGCTCGCTCCCGTACGCGAGCATTTCGCAAAACCGGAAATCCGCAAGGTACACGAAGCGCTTAAGCAAACTATGAAAAAAGTGAAATTGCGGTAAACTTCTTTTTTTAGCCTTCCCTACATCTTTTGATATGTAATCTGATCGGAAAACCGCCGGGAAAATGCCAGTCTATTGCCGACCATTTTGGATAGGACATTATATAAAGGGTAAGAGTAATGTCATGATTGCAATCATTGATTATGAAGCGGGAAATTTGACCAGCGTGTTGCGAGCCGTGCGGCGTCTCGGTTTTGACGCCGTCATTACGCAGAATGCGAACGTCATCGACTGCGCCGAACGCCTGATTTTTCCCGGCGTGGGAGCGGCGGGGGCGGCGATGGAGGTTCTGCGACGAACGGGTCTGGACGAACTCGTCACAACGCAGGTTCAGCAGAAGAAAAAACCGTTTTTGGCGATTTGCATCGGCATTCAAATCATTTTTGAACATAGCGACGAAGACGACGTGGATTGTCTTGGTTTGTTGCAAGGCAACGTGAAGCGGTTTGCCGACAATCAATTGAAAATCCCTCAAATCGGTTGGAATCAGGTCTATCATGTTCGCGACCATCCGATTTTTCATGAAGTCCCGGACCAAACGGAATTGTACTTCGTCAACTCATATTATTGCGAACCGGCCGATCGATCCGTCGTGATCGGCGAAACCGATTACGGTATCCGCTTTACCAGCGCCGTGGCAAAGGATAATATGATTGCGACTCAATTCCATTTGGAAAAAAGCGGTCCGGTCGGTTTGCGGATGTTAAAAAATTTCTGCGAGTGGCAGCCATAAACTTATATAAATGTGTGAGATGGGTCATGTTTTTTGACCCATAAATGATTACTCCCCATCCAACACAGCGTATGGACATAATCCGCAGTTAGAAGGATAAAGCAAGAATGTTGACAAAACGAATCATTCCTTGCCTTGACGTTCGCGCCGGAAAAGTGACAAAAGGCATTGCATTTAAAGATAACGTCGACATCGGCGATCCTGTCGCGATGGCAAAAAAATATTACGAGGAAGGCGCGGACGAAATCGTTTTTTACGATATCACCGCCAGCAGCGACGAACGTGATATCATGATCGACGTGGTAAGCCGCACGGCGGAGGAAATTTATATCCCCTATTCCGTCGGCGGTGGAATCCGTAATTTTGACGATATGCGAAGCGCGTTATTGGCCGGCGCGGAAAAAGTCAGCGTCAATTCCGCCGCCGTTCTCAATCCCGATATCATCGCCGAGGGAGCAAAAGCGTTTGGCAGCCAATGCATTGTGCTTAGTATGGATGTGAAGAAAGTCGATGTAAGTGATGAAATTCCATCCGGTTATGAAATCTTCATCAATGGCGGTAGAAAAGCGATGGGGATCGATGCAATTGATTGGTGCCGATGCGGCGAACGGTTGGGCGCAGGTGAGCTCGTCGTCAATAGCATCGATGCGGATGGCGCCAAAACGGGTTATGAAATTAATTTGACGCGGATGATTGCGGAGACGGTGGGAATTCCGGTCATTGCCAGCGGCGGCGGCGGCGCTCCTCAGCATCTTTATGAAGTATTTACCGATGGGAAAGCGGACGCCGCCATTGTCGCCTCCATGATTCACTTCGGAACTTATACGATTCCGGAAATTAAATACTATCTTCATGATCGTGGTTTGCCTATTCGCATGAATTACCATTAAACAGTACATTCGGCTTATCAATGTCAAATGATCTTTCGCAAGACATTAAAAACCGTCTTTTGAACGGAATTCAAGCACGATTTGGGACGATAGGCGAACTTCGTGTTCAAATTCACGGAGGCAATGCCGAACTGCTCAATACGATCTCGCAGTTTTTGGATACTAATGATTATTCCATGATCACTCCGCTTTTCCAGGAATTGCCCGCCGCGGAAATAGATATAATCAATACCTTGTGTAATCAGTCTTCTTTTCGTTCGCGGATCAAACAAATTGCATTGGAGACTGTTTATGGTGAACAATTATGCCCGCCTCTGAAAATTATTCCTGATTTGGACCGTTTGAATCCTAATGCGGTTAAAACCTATCATTTCCCGGTTTTGGATTGGCGGGAACGATGGATTCATGCGATTCTCGTGGAATATCTTCCCAACGTGTGCAACGAAATCTATCCGTTAATGATCGACGCCTACGTTCATGATCTGTCCGAGCACGAGAATCCGCGAATTGCCGTGGTTTGCTCGCATTATTCGTGGTTGGATGATTCGTTGCGGTTGACGCGGGGGATTTGTTTTGATGAAAAGACGGATGATATCGTTGAAATTCCATTTACCGCCCCGATTTCCGTGAACAGCGTGCAATTTCTTTGTGTGTCGCCGCAGTTGCACCAAAAATACAGTCATTTTTTCGAAGATTTCAAATGTTTTCAAGTGAATCCTTATCCGGCGTCATGCAAGGCGGATAACAAATTCGCGTGTTATCAATGCTGGAAGGAAGCCAATGTGACGACGCCGGATGCGGTCTTGATCAAAAAAGAGGATTGCGGCAATCGCGACGCTCTTTCACGGAAATTTGCGGATGCATTTGAGCGATTCTTTACTGCGTCCTCGCCAGAGGAAATCACATTGATCGTGCAGCCGAATACGGGAACGGAAGGACGCGGAACTCGCGCTTTCACCGGATCTTCCGCCTGGCCGGCATTTCGCGAACGTCATGCGGATATAATCGATCATGGCGCAGCCATTGCCCGTTACGATGATGTACTGCTTCGCCGTGGAGTGGGGAATTTACTATTTCTCGAAAATCCTTCTGCGGCGGGCGTCTTTTTCGATCTACGTTTTACCGTTGCGGGCGGTTTGGCGGAAAGTGGTTTTCTCATGGCGGCGCGAGAGAAGGATTTCATCTCTTCGCCGGGAGGTGGAGGCCGAATCGTTGAATTGAAAGATCCATTGAATCTTCAGTTCGTGGTAAAAGGAACGCATCTGCCGTTCAAATTGGATGATGACCATTGGGAAGACATTGTCGGTATGGCGGAATGCGCCGCCGTTTGTGTTCCCGAATGCAAATTGGTCGGCGTCGACATTCGATTAGAGTGGAACGAAGGAAAAAATCCGCCTATGATTCCTTATGTATTGGATATCAATCCCCGGCCTGCCGGCTTGGCTCATTCCCGGTTTCTCGACACGGGCGAAACCGGCGTGACGCAACGGTTGTGGGATTATCTGTTTTAAAAACAGCGTTGTTGTCTTGGCGGTATTTTCGCGAATGCCGGCAAGATGCCGACGTTACGAAATGAAGGAGTCTCTTTGTGAATCACATCATTGAAACATACGCTTATGCCAGAGCCGGATTGATCGGCAATCCCTCTGACGGTTATTTTGGAAAGACAATTTCCATCTCCGTGCGCAATTTTCGCGCGCGGGTGCTTTGCTACTCTTCCGCCAATCTGGTAATCAAGGAAAGCGCCATCGACCGTCCGATCTGGACCTCGATCGACGACCTGCGCGAAGGAGTGAAATTGAATGGATATTACGGCGGCATTCGGTTGATCCGCGCCATCATCAAACGTTTCGCCGATTATTGCGACGAGCAGGGAATTCGACTTCCCAAACGCAATTTCACCATCGAATACGAGTCCGATATTCCCGCCCGCGTCGGTCTGGCCGGCTCCAGCGCGATTATCACGGCCACGTTGCGCGCGTTGATGCACTATTTCGAGATCGAGATTCCCAAAGAGATTCAGCCCAACATCATTTTGGCATCCGAACGAGACGAACTTGGAATCGGCGCGGGATTGCAGGATCGCGTCATTCAAACGTATGAAACCATCGTGTATATGAATTTCAATAAAAATCTGCTCGAAACAAGGGGGTATGGAATCTACGAGCCGCTCGATCCCTCCAAACTTCCCCCCATTTTTATTGCGTATGATACGCAATTGAGCGAAGGATCGGAGGTATTTCACAATAACATCCGCGAACGGTTCGACCGCGGCGATCCCGTCGTTGTCGAAGCCATGAAAAAGTTTGCTTCGTTTGCAGAAGAGGCAAAAGACGCCATCGCGAGAGGCGACGCAGACACGTTGGGTAGACTGATGAACCAAAACTTCGATCTTCGTTCCTCGCTATATAAATTAAAATCGACTGATTTGGAACTGGTCAAACGGGCGCGCGAGGTCGGCGCAACCTCCAAATTCGCCGGCTCCGGCGGCGCGGTGATCGGTACGTATAAAGATGAAGCCATGCTGCGGAATTTGCGGGAAACCTACAAGGAAATCGGCGCGGAAGTGATCGTTCCGCGAATCGTTTCCTGAATTATCCCTTTCATTGTGCCTTCAAACCTCTTGCTTTTTGATGAAAAACACGAGATATTAGTTAATAATTTATCCAGGATTACGCATCAGAAGATGATTTGAGAGCCGGTATGGCGGCGTAAGCCTTCACAAAGGATTGGCTGTCAGGCGATTGCGATTGACGCGCATGACAGGCAAACGAGGAATATAGGCAGGATTTTCCATCTGTGGCCGACGCTTATTCTGACAAGTACTATAAATCTTTCGAATATCGAACGATTATCCGACTTTCATTAACCTATATCGTTCCTCTCCTCCTTTTGACCATTTACTTTCATTTTCAATACACGGCTTATTTTAAGGAAAGTCGGCTGCTTCATCTCAAATCCATCGCGGAAAACCAGACGAACACGCTGGATTTGTTTCTGCGGGAGCGGGTGACCAATCTGGCCAATCTGATCGATGATCCCAAATTTCCCATTCCACCTTCGTCCGAGGCTAACCAGACGTACCTGCGGCAGCTGATCAACACCAGCGATGCATTTATCGATATCGGTTTTTTCGATTCGACGGGAATTCAGATTGCGTATGCCGGCCCGTTTCAGAATCTCGAGCGCCGGGATTACAACACCGAGAGTTGGTACCTCACGTTAAAACAAAAGAACACCCCGTTTATCATTTCGGACAATTACCTGGGATTTCGTAACAAACCCCATTTCACCATCGCTGTGCGGCGCGAGAAGGAGAATCAGTCCGTCGTGTTGCGGGCCACGCTGGATCCGGAAAAAATCTACGAACATCTCGTTTCGACCGACGGATCCAATGAGACGTACACTGCGATCGTCAATCGTAACGGTTACTTTCAGGTCGTTACCCCGAATGTCGGTTCGTTGCTGGAATCCTCCGCGGTTATCCCACCGGATGAACCGCGTTTGGGCGCCGAGGTGAAACGGATGAACGGCGCCACCTTGACATATGCCTATTCCTGGCTGCGAATTGCGGATTGGGCGCTCATGGTGTGGCCGCAAGTGGAACATCAAGGCTTTTTTGTCTCCGAAACGCATGGGAAAATTTTTATCGTTTCCGCCGGAATTATCCTCATGCTGTTTTTGGTGATTCTGCTTCGCGGAAAACAGTTGGTCCGCTTTCAACGAGAAGTCCATCAAATCAAGGAAGAGGTTCACCAAACCAAGGCGCAATTGGAACATGCGGCGAAACTGGCGTCGGTGGGAGAATTGGCGGCCGGGGTGGCGCACGAAATCAACAATCCTCTCGCGATCATCAGCGAAGAGGCCGGGCTGATGAAAGATCTGATGAATCCGGCATTCGGGGAAGAGGCGACGAAGGAGGAACTCCTTTCGCATTTGGACACGATTCGAGAAGCGGTTTTTCGCTGTCGCAACATCACCTATAAATTACTCGCATTTGTCAGAAAACCCAACGTTCGCGAAGAGACCTGCGACATTCACGCGCTGATCGACAGCGTGGTGGATGGTCTTCTGAGCCGCGAATTGGAGGTATCCAACATCAAATTGATCAAGGAATATACACTTACGGATCATTGGATACGCTCGGATGAACATCAATTACGGCAAGTCATTCTCAATCTTCTGACCAATGCGATGGATGCGATCAAGGGAGAGGGACGAATCGTGATTTCCACGGCGTTGCAGGAACAAATGGTTCAAATCAAAGTTACCGATACGGGTGAAGGGATCTCGCCGGACGAACTGGATAAAATCTTCCTGCCGTTTTATACGACGAAAGAGGTGGGGAAGGGAACCGGATTGGGACTTTCAGTCAGTTATGGTATTATCAATAATCTCGGTGGAAAAATTCAAGTCGAAAGTAGGCCTGGAAAAGGGAGTACGTTCACGATTTTTTTACCGGTGCGTTAATCGATTAGTGACAGGCGACCAGGAAAAAGGAAGGAATACCCCATGAATAGCAAATGCGTCAAGGATCTGATGTTGCCGATCAGCGAATATCCTGTTGTTTCGATCAACGCGACGTTGCTGGACGCGATCAAGGCGCTGGAAGAATCACAAATCAAATGTCCTCCCGATCTGGAACCGTTCCGAGCGGTTCTCGTGAAGGATGAGGAAAACCGGATTGTAGGGAAAATCGGCCAACTGGCGTTTCTCAAGGCGCTCGATCCGCAATTCAGCCTTACGAAACGTTATACGCAAACCTTATTTCAAGCCGGTGTCGCGCCCGAAATGCTCGATTCCATGATCGAGAATCTCCGCTTCTGGCAGGACGATCTCGATTTGCTTTGCCGGCGCGGCCGATCCACGTTGGTGAAAGACGTAATGGCTCTCATTGAAGACAGCATCGATGAAAACGATTCCTTAAGCGAAGCCGTGCGACGAATCGTCAAGCTACAGACCTTATCGATACTGGTCACGCGCAAATCCGCGGTGGTCGGTATCCTTCGCTTGTCGGATCTGTATCGAGAAATCGCCGCCATGATGAAAGAAATGTCCAACGAGTAAAATCAGGGAGTGAACGCATGTCGAAAGTTCTTTTAGTCGATGACGAACAACAATTTCGTGAATCTTTGGCGCGACGGTTGAATTTGCGGGGGTATGAAACCGTTTCGGCAGGCAACGGCGTCGAGGCAATTCAGGCAATCCGCAAATTTCCGGATATCGATGTGGTTTTACTGGATCGAAAAATGCCGGAAATGAGCGGGGAGCAAACATTGCGGGAACTCAAACATTTCCGACCCGAATTGCAAATCATCTTATTGACGGGATACGGCAGTCTTGAATCCGCGGTCGAAGTGGGGAAGATGGATGCCTATTCCTACCTCGAAAAACCTTGCGAACTTGAACAGCTGGTTGCCGTGATCGAAGACGCCCGTAAAAATAAAAAAATAACAATGGAGCGTCATGAAATTGCCTTCGTGGAAAAAGACACGTTTGGGCATTGGCTGCTCGGTTCGCACAACTCGCGACCGGGGATTATCATTCTCGGATTGATTCTGTTTGTGGGGATTCTCTTTTCTCCCATGCCCGGTCGGTTGCTTGAAATTCTCGGAACTCCCAAAACCGGGCAACTGACCGACATCAATCTGGGATATGCGAATTATAAAAAGATGAAAGTCGATGAAGGGATCAGCGATTATTACAGCCGCGTCTATAAACGCGAAGCGCATCAAACTGACGAAAATGGGAAATTGACGTCTCGGCCTCTTACCGCGTCCGAAACCGGCTTCCGTGCAAAAGTGATGCTCGGTGTGCTGGTCCTTGCGGTCCTATTCTGGGCGTCGGGTGCGGTTCCCATCGGGATTACTGCATTGCTCGTTGGCGTGTGTATGTACTTCTTCGGCGTGTTGGAGCCGAACGACATCGCGCAATCCTACGCCAAGGATGCCGTCATTTTCGTATTCGGCGTGCTGGCGGTTTCGTCGGCGATCAGCAAAACGGGTTTGGACCGCCGTATTGGTTTGTTATTGCTGGGGCCTTCCATTTCACTGCCGCGTTTTCTTTTTCTCTTTTTGCCGATGTTGGCCGTATCCTGTTCCTTCGTATCCGAACATGCGCTCGTCGCCTTTCTCATGCCGATGTTCATGATGGTTTATATTTCGACGATTCAGCAGGCCGGTTTGAGGCAAGACCGGAATTTGGCGGTTCTGTTCGTTCTTTCTCTTAC
>QZKN01000010.1 GCA_003598175.1 Candidatus Omnitrophota bacterium | reverse complement strand
TTGGTGAACGAAATGTACCGGTTCACCGGCGAGGGCGTCATTTCGACTGAAGATGAGCCCATCTTTCGCGAAATCGTGGAAACGCTTGTCACTTTATTGAGCCCCTTTGCGCCGCATCTATGTGATGAACTGTGGGAAACGATCGGGCGTAAGGGATATGTTCTCGAACAACAATGGCCTCTATGTAATCCCGAATTCCTTGCGGTCGATACCATGACCGTCATTATTCAAGTCAACGGCAAAGTGCGGGGAAAAGTCGACGTGTCTTCCGACGCGAACGAAGAGGTGATTTGGAATGCGGCGCAACAAGATCCGTTGATCACGCGCTGGTTTACCGACAAGGCGATTCGCAAGAAAATCTACGTTCCCGGCAAACTCATGAATATTGTTGTTTGAACGGGGATGGTTGGTTGATTACTATGAACGATGAAAAAATAGGGTGGCGCCGACCTCCGGTCTGCGCCTGCGGGCAGGATGCCCGCGCTCCGACATTTTTATATAAAATATAATTATACTCCACTTATCATGCAGCGCAATGAATTTATTCTTGCCGTCATTTTCGTCACGTTGATCCTGGCCGGGGTGAAGTATGAATCCTGCCGGGGTGCGCCGAAACATGCGGAAATCGTTATTACTCATCCGAATGCATCTCCGTTCGACGCGACGGAGTCCATTCGAATTCCGGTTCCGACAATCGTGGAGGGGAACACGATAGCGGAAGGCGGCGACCATCCGAATGAAAAACGTTTGCTGCAATTCCTGAACTCCGCAACGCAATCTCAAATGCAAACGTTGCCCGGCATCGGAGTTGTCCTATCGGAACGTATTTTCGCCCGCAGAAGCGAACTGGGCGCATTCTCCACCATTCAACAACTTCTGGATGTAAACGGAATCGGTTCATCCAAACTCGAGCATATGCTTGAGTTCATGCAAAAAAAGCATCATGCGAATTCAACGCCGTCTCCTTCATCGATGCAACCGGTTGTTCCCTCTTCGCATACTCTCAGCAAAGGCGGCTTCCCTTCTTCAACAAATCGGATGCGGCCTTCCCTCAATCAGGTCTCGCGTGAAGAATTGACGGGGATATCGGGGATCGGACCCGCCCTTGCCGATTCCATCCTTGCCGCGCGGCAAAAATTGGGTAGATTCGGAACGTGGCAGGATGTTGACCAAATTTCGGGAATCGGAGAACATCGACTGCGGCAATTGCAGGATCATTTCACGATTCCATAATGGAAAAATGTAAATATAATGGCGAAAACCCTTTTAATTGTATGGCACGGCGCCTTGTTTCCTTCTTATCGTATGCCGTTCTGGCTGCTGCAGCGGCAGTATGGATGGAACGTTCATTTGCTTGCCGCAACGTCGTGGAAACAGGCGCTGCCCAAACAAACTCGTTTCCAATCCGCGCCGGATGAACCGATTTCACTGCACGTCAAACGGGCATGGTTCCAATTTCACGGCGCGGCTTATTTTCATCTCACATTCCCCTTGATTTTCAACCAAATCAAACCGGATATCGTTTATATCATCGAAGAACCGTTTTCCCTCATGGGTTGGTTATGCGCGTATTGGTGCAAACGCCGTGTGCCCAATGTTCCCTTTGTTGTATATACCTATCAAGATTTATATAAACGCTATCCGCCTCCGTTCCGATGGCTGGAACGGTATGTATTGCAACATGCGGAGCGGATTCTCGTTTCCAATACCACTTGCGGCCGCGTTCTTGCACGTAAGAAGTACAAACGCATGTGGGACGTTCTGCCGTCCGCTGTCAATTTGGAACGCTTTTCTTATCAAGCGCCGCGACCGCGCGACGGCCTGTTTACCATCGGATATTTCGGGCGTTTAGCGAACGAGAAAGGAATCGACTCGCTGCTATGGGCGATGGAAGAACTTGACGATTCCGTTCGTCTTCGTCTGGTCGGCGACGGACCGGCCAGTGAGCGGCTTGCCATTCTGGCAAAAGAACTCGGCGTGTCCGAACGCATCGCTTTTTTGGGAACCGTGGCGCACGAAGAATTGCCGGACTATTATCACGACTGCGACGCGGTCGTTCTTCCCTCAAAAACAACGCCGCGCTGGCAGGAACAATTTGGGCGGGTATTGATCGAGGCGATGGCCTGCGGAATTCCCGTGATCGGCTCCGACTGCGGCGCGATTCCGGAAGTCATCGGCGACGCGGGATTGATTTTTCCCGAAGGCAAATCGCCCAAACTGGCGGAATGCATCTCCATGCTGCAGCAAGACGAACGCCTCTGTCAGGATCTCTCGTTTCGCGGCCGCATCCGCGCGGAACAGCACTTTTCCGCCGAACGAGTCGCGAAAAAACTGAATCAGCATTTGCATGAAGCGCTGATGGAAAAAACACTCTGATGCACGTTCTGCTCAATGCTCTTGCCATCACGAATCGAAGCGGAACCGGACGATATGTGTGGGGATTGATTCACGGATTCACAAAACAACAATTCCATGATTTCGAGTTATCCGTTTTGATTCCACACGATTTTGTAATCCCCCAAACGTGGTGGTCTCATCCGTCGATTCGGTTGTATTCGATCCCGATCCGTTCGGCTGGCCACCGTATTTTTTGGGAACAATTCGCTTTATCGTGGTTGGTGAAGCGATTGCGGCCGGAAATTCTCCATTCCCCCGCCTTTGTCGCGCCGATTCTGAAAAAAACGAATGCGCGACAGATCATCACCGTGCACGATCTGGCGTTTCATCAATTCCCGCAAACCATTCCGCGAGGGCGGCGATTGTATTATCAATGGTTTATCGATCGCTCATTACGAATGGCGGATCGTATTCTCACCGATTCGCAAACCGTCGCGAACGAACTTGACGAACTTGGCGATTACTCGCAAAAAACAATCCCGATCCACCTTGCCGTGGATCGAGATCACTTCAATCCCCGTCCCGATTACCAGGACGAAGAAATTTTAAAAAGATACAAAATCAAACCGCCCTATTTTCTCGTTGTGGGGACGAAAGAGCCGAGAAAGAATCTGCCGCGATTGCTTAACGCTTATCGGCTGGCTCGTGATCAAGGTCTGCAAATGCCTCTTGTCGTCGCCGGCCGCATCGGCTGGATGCAGGATGATAGAATCTTCGCGCAAACCGGCGTTTATTGTACGGATTACGCGCCGGACGCTCATTTGCCGACGTTGTATCGCAACGCCCATGCGTTTTTTGCGCCGTCGCTGTATGAAGGATTCGATTTGCCGGCGATCGAGGCGCTGGCATGTGGAACGCCGGTTGTCGCGTCTTCGATTCCGACGCATCGGGAAGTCTTGCGGGACCATGCGATCTATGTGGACGTGGATGATGTCGACGCCTGGGCGATGGCCATGGTGGAACGGGGAAATACGGCGAAAAAAGAGGTACATTGGATTCCGCGGGACTGGAAAGAGGTTTCGTCGGAGGTGTTTCGAGTCTATGAGAAATGCAGGATGAAATAAGCAACGTAAAAAAATCGTATGGATTTGTGGATTCAAAAAGCCATTGCTTGCTCCCATTTCCCATAAATATCTTTCAATAGGAAAAGAATATCGAAAAACCGATCTTTTACATTCTGTTCTTCCGCCATGTCTTCTTCCAAATTAAATAAGTAATCGTTGCCGCCGTCATGCAGCCACTTCCATTTTCCCCAGCGCAGGGCTTTTTGGTTGCCGGAGTCGCTGCGCCACACGAATGTGCGTTCAATCTCCTCGCGTTCGCCGCCGAGGTAAGGCAGAATGTCAAAACCATCCAACCGGCGGGGTTGCAGAATTTCCGCGGCGGAAAGGATCATGGCGGCGACGTCCATCATCATGACGGTTTGGGTGGAGGTTCGTCGTTCGGGCAGCCGCTTCGGCCATCGTAGGATGCAGGGGACGCGGATCCCGCTTTCGCGTAATTCCGTGTGTTGTCCGGAAAGAGGCGCGTTTCGCGACCACGGGCCGCCGCCGTTGTTGCCGGAGAAGATAACGAACGTATTCTCCTTCAATCCTTTTTGATGTAATTTTTGCAGTATTCCGCCGATGCCTCGATCGATGCGCTCGACGGCGCAGGTGTAGGTTTTACGATCGCCGGCTTGGCTCCAATCATCTGCCGGTAATTGAATCTCTTTGCCATCCGGCGTTTGTGAAGGCCAATGGGAAGCATGGTAGGCAACGCAGAGCATAAAATTGCTTTTGGCGTTCCGATCGAGGAAGCCAATCGACTGCTCTGTGATCCAATCGGTCAAGTGTTCGTCGGAATGGATAGTAATATTGTTTTGAAAAAGAACCGGTTTTCCGTTTTTGCCGATGGGATCGCCGAGAAAGCCGCAAAATTCGTCGAATCCATGGCGATGGGGACCGGATTCGATGCGATTGCTCAGATCCCATTTTCCCATCCAACCGGTTTTATAGTCGTAATGGTGCAAAATGGAGGCCAATGTAATTTCCGTGGTGGGAAATTCGACCGTGGGGTGATCTGCGTCGTCTGTTCTGAGCAGATTCGGAATGCGTTGGGGATAGCGGCCCGTCAACAGGGCGCATCGTGTGTGTGTGCCGGCAGGTGTGGGAATATAAAAATCGGTCAAGCGAACTCCCTGGCGCGCCAATCCATCCAATTTCGGCGTATTGATATCGCGGCAGTCATAGCAACCGAGGTCGCCATAGCCCAAATCATCCACTGTGATCAACACGAAATTGGGGCGGGATCCATCGGCAAAGGGAATGACGGGAAACAATAATCCACCCGCAGTCAATGCCAGCAGGAAACGGCGAGAGAGAATAGTATGCATGGTAAAACTCACGGCAAGAGAATGTGAAGGAAATGGATGTCAAAAAAAAGATAGCCGGGGAGGGATTCGAACCCTCAAGCCTTTGCAGGCAAGGGATTTTAAGTCCCTCGTGTATACCATTCCACCACCCGGCCATCCATCGATTTTTATTTCGGATATGATCGTGAACAATCTTTTGAAGCAATTATCATATCACAGATCTACCGTTTCCGAAGAGGTTTAACGCAAAACCGGCATCAAGGGCTTGATTTCCGGGGAGGAGTTGTAATCATGCACTTTGAGTATAAGCCGTGATTTCGCGATGTTGTATGTAACAATGGATTGAATCAAATCGGAGCGGCTGCGGGCGAGTTCCAACTGAAAATCCTGCAAATTACGGAAAGAAATGCGTCCCGACTGTTGAAAATTGAAGAGCGCGTTGTCCAGGTTGATGTAGGCCTGCTCGACGTTGCGTTCGAAAATCGAAATTCGTTGCGTCTCCAACTGCAAATTGCGCAGATCGCCGAATACTTCCTGCACCAATTGCCGTTCGAGGTCCCACAAATTGATGCGAAGCCGTTCGAGACTTTCCAGCTGTACGCGAATGCGGGCTTTGGTGGCTCCGCCGTCTCCAAAAGGCCAGGAAAAAACGAGCGCGCCGCCCACATCCTGCGTTCCTTCGTCCGTTCGATTGAAATAAGTGGAAAGCGTCAGATTTGGTTGTTGGCCAAGTTTTGCCACTTGCAAATTATTCTCGGTTTGTTGGATGGAAAGCCGCAGGCTTTTCAATTCGAGATTGGTGGAGGTTACCAGCGTAACGTATTGTTCGGCGGGGAGGGGAAGCGGCTCGACTTTCAACTCATCCGTCAATTCCAATTGCGTTTCAATCGGAATGCCGAGAACGATGTTGAAATTTTCAATCGCATTGCGCAGACTGCCTTCGATGCTGATCACGTTGGCTTTGTTGCTGAGCACGTCGACTTCGGCCTCGCCGACTTCGACCTGCGCGGCGTTTTCATATCGAAATTTCGTTTTTTGGATAAACTCGACGCGCATCGATTGCAGCAGACGCTCTCTTTGCACCTCCACTTGCTCCGATTGGCGTTTGATGTTCCAATAATTGTTGATCACGGATTCCGTGATTTGCCGTTCGCGCAAATACAAATCGTAATCGGATTGAATGGCGGATAGTTTCGAATTCTCGATGCGCTGCCGAATCTCTTCGCGCGGACGCGAGTTCAACGGCATATCGTATTGCATATTGATGCTGTATCGGTCTTCCTCCCGATTGCCTTTCGGATTGCTTGCGCCTTGATCAAACGCGCCTTCCGAATCGTGTTCGAATTGAAATTGCGGCGAAATACTGACGTTGGAGCCGTTGCGAAAGGTGCGTGAATAGGTTGGGCCGAGGGTAAACAGTTCGTTATTTTCCGTATGGCTGACGTTTTCGGCGACCAGCCCGCGATTCGTATCGATGCGAAATCCGCTGGAACGGGTGCGAAGATTTTCCGACAGCCGGCCGCCGAGATCGTATTGATCGCGGTAGCTGCTTTCCGTCAGATCGAGATTCGCCAGACTTTGCACCAACGAATGATGCGACATGCGAACCTGAGGATTCGACTCCATGGCGATTTCGATGGCATCGTGCAGGCTGAGTTGCACTTTGAGACCGGATGGGCGGAACGATTCCGTCCCGAGTAACGACGCGCTGACCGTGATGTCTTCGATGGTCGCCTCCGCGGATTCCGAATCGACGATTTGCATGTCGGCGGAGTGGATAGATTCCTCTCCGATGCAAGGAATCCCCGATACCACACAGAAAATCAACGCCCACAGATGAATTTGTCTTGCTGAAAACACGATTGTACCTCCACAATAGTTCCGATGAACTTGCAACGAACATTGTCCATTCCTGTCTCTCTTGATTCCTCGCGCCGTTATGGTCATACAAAACGGCGCAAGGATGTTCCCCATGTAAAACCGGCGTGAGATGGATTGCCGGCCTATGATAATCAAACCACGATCGGCGACGCGTGGATATGCGTGTGATAAAGATACGCGTCCTCGAGATTCGGTTCAGCCGGCTTCGCGTAGGGGGACGGCGGAGAATCGGAAACGATCCGCATACGAATCCCGTCAGGCATGTGCGATTGACTGACAACTTTATATTTTTTACGGAATTCATGCCACGATTTCTCATCCTCGAGAATCACTTCCCAGACCTTTCCCTGCACGGATGAGGTGATGTTTTCCGGCGAGCCGACCAATATGATTTTCCCGTCATCCATGATCGCCATGTTCTTGCAGCTATGCGCGACGTCCTCCACGATGTGGGTGGAGAGGATCACGATGCGCTCGCGGCTGATGCCGGCCAGTAAATTGCGGAAGCGCACCCGCTCCAACGGATCCAGCCCGACCGTGGGTTCGTCGACGATCAACACTTTCGGCGGTTGCACGAAGATTTGCGCCAGTCCGATGCGCCGCATCATTCCGCCGGAATAGGCGCCGACAGGCACATCCTTGTGATCGAGAAGATTGACCATTTCCAGCGCCCGGTATATCGCTTCCCGGCGTTCGTTTTTGCGCTTGATTCCTTTTAACAGCGCAAAGTAATCGAGATATTGATAAGCGGTCATGTGGTCATACACGCCGAAATTCTGCGGCAGGTACCCGATGAGTTTCTGCGCTTTTTTGGCTTCGGTTTTCATATCGTATCCGCAAATGGAGAGAAAACCTCGCGTGGGTTGATCGATTCCGGCCAACAAACGCAACAGCGTCGTTTTCCCCGCGCCGTTGGGTCCGAGTAGACCGAACATCCCCGGCTCGATCCGGATCGAAAATCCATCCAGGGCTTTTTTGCGAGCGCGCGTCGAAAGCGCACTATCGTCGGACATGGGCGCATGGGGCAGGAATCCGGGAGTCGGCGACATCACCCGCATGGCGGAAAACAGATTGCGTACGCGACGTTCGGTCGCTTCCAATGTCGACGGCGGATAAATTCGAGTTAAATGATCGATGATCACGCAAAGCGGTTCTTCCCGTTCATCCTTGCGGCGATAGCTTGTCAATTCTTCCCGGCTTCGTTGTCTTCGCCTCCGACTCCAGAAAATGAAAATCCATCGCCAGGAAGTCACATAACGAACCACGCGAGAAATCAGAAGTCCCAAATCCTCGATGATAAAATAAAAACCGGGTACGATGAGCAACGTCAGGATCGTGGAACTGGCCAGGCCGCCAATCACGCAGCGCGCGAACGGAATCCACTCCTCGCCGCCGCCCTGCCACGCAAACGCCATCGGCAGCAAGCCCAACACGGTCGTCAATACGGTCATCAGAATCGGACGCAGGCGTGTATGGGCGGAAACCATCACCGCGCGAACACGGGGGAAATTTTTCTCACGCCGTAAATAGCCCGACACGTGGATCAATAGAATAGGGGGGTTGGGAAGAATCCCCACGAGAAAGATAGCGCCCATAATCGCCAGTTCGGTGATCGGCGTATGCGTTAAAATGAAAAGCCAAACAATCCCGACGATCGCCAGCGGGATCGCGAGAATAATCACGAAGGGCAGAGAAAATGATTCAAACAGAGAAGCGATGCACATATACACCAGCAGAATGGAAAGGAACAACATTTTTTGCCCTTCCGCAAAACTCTCGTCGATCTGGCGGGTCCGCCCTCCAAGGCTCATCCGATAACCGGTGGCGAGCGGATAAGCGTCGACCAGTGTGCGGATTCCCTCTTCCACTTCGCTGTAACTGGCGGTCGGCGAAGTTTCAAAGCGGATGCGCCCGATTCGTTCCCGGTTCTCTCGCTGAATTTGCCCCATTCCGCGCCGAAGTTCAAACGTGCCGAGTTCTTCCAGCGCCACCGTGGAGTTCAATGCGGGGGAATAGATGGGGACAGTGAGCAATTCTTCAAAAGCCAGGCCTTCCCGATCTTCGTTTTTCTTTTCCGCAAAGGCGGACGGATTTTCGTATTGCCCAAAAATGATGTCGATTTCATTATCGCCTTGTTTCATCTGAATCGTGCCGTAATCGCTGCGGCGCTGGGCGAGTTGAATGGATTGCGCGATGGTTTGCGGCGTGATTTGCAGATGAGCGCAGGCGTCGCGATCCAGGCGGAACTGGTATTCCAGCGGTCCCGCTTCGGTTTCGCTCTGGACGTCGCGAATGCCGGGGATTTGCGAGACGACGGGGATAAACGTATCGGCGATCGTGTTGATCTGCTCGTATTCCGGACCGCGAATCTCGATGATTCCCGATCGACCGGACGCCATGGGCGGCGATTGTTCCTCCCCGCGCGAGCGCGCGTAATTATAGGTGACCTCCGCTTCGGTGAAGCTTTCCAGATACGGCCGGAGATCCTCCTGGATGGTGTGTGATTCCCGCTTCCGTTCGGAGCGTTTTTTCAGCATGATCCGAAAGCGGGCAAAATCATCCATGACCCATGCGTGTATATGGTCGGCTTCGGGAACCTGCTCCAACAGCAGATCCTCAACCCGGTGAACCACGTTCAGCGTATAATCCTGCTGGGTTCCGTTGGGAAGATAGACGTACACGCCGAACATGTCGTTGTCCTGCGGCGCTTGCAACACATCCCGATTGATGCCGTAGAACGTGTAAAAACAGGTATAGAGAATCACCAGAACGATCGCGATTAAAAAACGAATGCGATGCCGCAGACAACTTTTCAATAGTTTTCCATACGAACGCCGTACGGACCGCATATTGGTATAAGGAATCCGCTGGATATAAGAGGAACAGGTTTCTTTAAGTTTTCGTATTCGTTGTAGAAAGTCTCCGGAAGGTCGCACATGCAATCCGCGCGCCTGATCGGCCAGCAGCAGAATGCGGGACGTCGCCATCGGAACCAGCGTCAGCGCGACCAGCATGGAAATGATGAGGGGATAAATGATGGCCAGGGCGCCTTCCATAAAAATCAGGCGGATGGTTCCTTCCACGAATACGATTGGCAGAAAAACCACGACGGTAGTCAAGGTGAACGCAAACACCGCCTTGCCCACTTCGTGACTGCCGACCAATGCGGAGGAAATGGCTGACCGGCCGCGCTCATGATGGCGAAATACATTTTCGAGAACCACGATCGAACTGTCGATCAAGGTCCCCACGCCGACCGCCAAACCGAGCAGGGTCAGCATATTGATCGACATATCGCTGAAATACATGCAGTTGAACGTCGCAATTATTGAAATGGGAAGCACGATACAAATGATCGCGGTCATTTTCACGTTGCGCACGAATAAATACAAAACCACCATGGAGAAGAGGATTCCCAACGCCGCCAGTTTGGAAATGGCGATCAGGAGATCCCGGATATTATCCGCCTGATCCCATACGATCGCGAGTTCGTATCCCTCCGGCAAATCCTCGTTGATTTGCTCCACGACGCGTTTGGTGCGATTGGATAATTCGATGGGATTGACCAACGCTTCTTTTTCGATGTCCATGCCGAGGGCGGGTTTGCCGTCCATGCGGCGCAGAAATCGCCGGGAACGGTAATTTTCCTCGACTTCCCCCAAATGCCGCACGGCGATATTGCCATCTCCCTTGACCACGACATCGGCAATTTCGTTCGTATCGGAAAACTGGCCGTTGAGACGCACATAATATTTGGTGTTGCCATCCTCGACGTCGCCAAGAAAAACCGGTTCGTTGGCGAACGTTTGCACGCGATTCCTCACTTGCCAGAATGCAACGCCGAATTCGCGCAGGCGATCCTGAAAAATGGTCACGTCGACGCTGCGCCGTTTTCCTCCCCAAATATCCGCTTCCGCCACGCCGTCGATATCCTGCAGCCGTTGGCGAATCCGTTCGGCGTCGATTCGTTCCATCTGCGGATCGGATCGCGGACCTTTCAACACCAGGTCCATCATTTGTTTGTTTTCCCACGACGTATCGAACGGAAATGCGTCAATCCGGACGGAATTGCGCGGGAACGTGCGGCGAAATCGATCCAACCGTTCCTGCAAATCGACAATACGATATTTGACGTTGGTTCCGTATTCGAATTCAATGGGGAAAAATGCGCCGCGTCCCCCGCTCCAAACGTGGATATTCTTGACGTTGGGAAGTTGGGCGATTTCGCCTTCAATCGGCGTGATGATTTTTCGCTCCAACTCTTCATAACTCATGTTTTGCCGCGTCCAACAGAATGCGCCGCCGTACGGCGGAGAGATGTCGGGAAGAATTTGCATCGGCAGGCGCACGATGGAAACACAGCCCAGCAACACAATGGCCGCGAAAAACATGATTGTGGTTATGGGGCGTCGAACGGCTATTTCCGATA
>QZKN01000117.1 GCA_003598175.1 Candidatus Omnitrophota bacterium | reverse complement strand
CGCATCGGATATCATGATTCTATTCGATCCGAGCCCCTTGTCATTCCCGGCGTTCCCGTCATTGCAACTGCATAAACAACAATCTCTACAGGTTCATATTTTTTCGACCTCATGCTACTGTTATCCATCATGAAAATCAGTCGTAAATGGATTCTTTTGGCAATCACGATCGTCATCCTCGCCATTTTGTTTCTCAGCGTGGATTTTCCATCTGCGGTCGACGCGATTCGCAAAGCGGAATGGCGGTACCTCGCCATTGCCACCGCGATTTCGTTTGTGTTTCCCTTTTTATGTGCGATTCGTTGGAACGTGATCGTTTTGCAGCTGGGCGTTCATCTCGGTTTGTGGGAAAGTTTCAAGATCATCATGGCCGCCTGGCCGATGGGCGCGGTTACGCCCGCTAAATCCGGCGATTTGGTCAAACTGCTGTTCTTGAAAAACGTGCTTCCCTATTCAAAAACCACCGGCGTCATACTCGCCGAGCGGTTGATGGACGTGATTGCCTTGTGCTGTTACGCCGTGATTTGGGGATTGATTTATCAATTCGAAACCGCGGCGACCCTTGCCGGTTTGATGTTAATTGGCGTCCTTGTATTTCTGCTGCTGGCCGCCTCGCCGCTCGTGCAGAAAATTCCCGTCAAATGGCGGACATTGGTGTTGAATCTTTTCGAAGCGACCAAAAAAATGGTGTTGCAAATCAAATCGTTTGTATTGATTTTAGCGATTACGTTTTTGAATTGGTTTTGCACGTTTCTGCAGATTTGGCTCTGTTATCAGGCCTTTCACGTGGATGTTCCCTTTTTTTATATTATGGCCGCGCTTCCCATCGCCATCTTCATCGGACTGCTTCCCATTACCTTGTCAGGGATGGGAACGCGGGATTCGGCGGTGATTTTCCTCTTTCGCGAGTTCGCGCCGTATGAAGTGAACCTGGCTGTGGGCATTCTGTACTCCATTTTCGGCTATTGGCTGCTCTCCCTGCTCGGCATTCCCTTCATGCGCGCCGCTTTCGGCGGTTCGATCGGCGGCATTAAAGGAGAAGACCTCAAGCAACGGGTGTTCGAACCGCAGCCGGATGTGGAATCGTAGGTCTGCGGCCGTTTTATGCGAGTACAAATAGGAGAAGAATGGAGATGAGAACATGGCGCAATCGCGACGTACGTTTTTGCAGACGTCCGCCATCGGAATTGCTGCGACTCGTTTTGCCGCATCCGTTGAGCGAAAAAGGCCGAATATATTAATTATTCACGATGATCAGCATCGCGGGATGGATTTGGGATGCGCCGGAAACGATCAGGTGATCACGCCCCATCTCGATCGCCTGGCGTCGGAAGGGATTTGCTTTACCAACGCCATCGCCAACAATCCGCTTTGCACGCCCAGCCGCGGCATTTTTTTGACCGGCAAATATCCGCTGTCTCACCGCGCTTTTTCCAACGATTTGCCGCTGGCGACAGGGCAGGAAACGTTTGCGACGGTGTTGAAAACGCATGGCTACAAAACCGGCTACATCGGCAAATGGCACCTCGATGGCATCCCGCGCGGTAAATTCACCCCGCCCGGCCCGCGGCGGCAGGGCTTCGAGGATTATTGGGCGGTTTATAATTGCCATCACAATTATTTTAAAACGAAATATTTCCGTGAGACCCCCAACCTGATCGAGCGGGAAGGGTATGAACCGGCCATTCAGACCGATTTGGCGATCGAGTTTTTGCAGACCTGTAAAAACGAGCCGTTCTGTTTGATGATCAGTTGGGGACCGCCGCACGCGCCGTACGACCTGGTTCCTGAACCGTATCGGAAACTATACGATCCGGCGTCCATCGCGCTTCGCAAAAACTGCAAAGAAGACCACCGCCGCGTGATCGCCGATTATTATGCGCATATTACCGCGCTCGACGACAACGTCGCGCGCTTGCTGGCGACGTTGGATGAACGGGGCCTGCGCGAGGAAACCATCGTGATGTTCACTTCCGACCACGGCGATATGTTGTGGTCTCACGGATATCAGAAAAAGCAGAAGCCGTGGGAGGAATCCATCCGCGTGCCCTTGATCATCCGCGCGCCGGGCCTGATTCCCGCCGGCAAGCGCTCCGATCTGCTCTTCAGCACCGCCGACGTCGCGCCGACGCTGCTCGGTCTGGCCGGGCTGGCGGCTCCGGCGGAGATGGAAGGAACGGATTTGAGCCGAAACGTGGTGGGCGAAGGCGGGGAAGAGCCGCACTCCGTGTTTATTCTGGACGTGCTCCCCTGCGATCAGGCGCGCCAATTTCCGGGCCGGCCCTGGCGGGGAGTGCGGACGAAACGGCACACCTACGCGCGCTGGCCGGACGGAAAGGGGTGGGTGTTGTATGACAACATCGACGATCCGTTTCAATTGAGGAACCTGATGGATCATTCCGACCACGCCGCTCTCCGCCGTGAATTGGAAGCCGAGTTGCAAACGTGGTTGCAGAAGACGAACGATCCGTTTCTGGAAACCGATGAAATGCTCGCCGCGTTAGGATTCACGGAAATCTGGCAAAAACGGGAGGAGCATTTTCGCACAGGGGAGAATTGGTGAGGGGAATAAAGCGGCAGGAGCGGCGGGGGTGGCAAGGGCACAGCTGGTAGTGCCCTTGTGGGATTGATGAAAGGTGTTCGGGGAATCCGCAAGGGCAGAAATGAAGCTGCCCTTGGCGCACGATCGAACATCTCTTGTATGTGAACTTGTTTTGCAGGATAATTGGAAATATCGTTTTCTGTCCGTGGGAAAACTTTTTTTATTGGCTGAAATCATAAGACTTACGTCGTGTATTTTTCTGTACTTGGAATCATTTCTTGAGGAGAAACAAACACAAAATTCTACGATGGCTATCAAAAAAACACAACTCTATAGTTCTCTCTGGCAAAGCTGCGATGAACTGCGCGGCGGCATGGATGCTTCGCAATATAAAGATTACGTGCTCACGCTGCTGTTCTTGAAATACGTATCCGATAAATACGCGGGGGTTCCGCACGCCTTGATTGTCGTGCCCGAAGGCGGGTCGTTTGCGGATATGATCAAATTCAAGGGCAATAAGGACATCGGTGAGAAGATCAATATCATCATCGGCAAACTCGCGGAAGCGAATTCCTTGCAAGGCGTGATCGACGTCGCTGATTTCAACGATGAGGATAAACTCGGCAAAGGCAAGGATATGGTGGACCGCCTGTCGAATTTGCTGGCGATTTTCGATGGGCTGGATTTACGCGCCAACCGTTCCGAAGGCGATGATTTGCTGGGCGACGCCTATGAATACCTGATGCGCCACTTCGCCACCGAATCCGGGAAAAGCAAGGGACAATTCTACACTCCCGCCGAGGTTTCCCGCATTCTGGCCAAAGTGGTGGGGATCACCAAAACCACCAGACAGGACCAAACCGTGTATGACCCGACTTGCGGCTCCGGCTCGTTGTTGCTTAAAGTCGCGAATGAGGCTCCGGCGGGACTTTCCATTTACGGGCAGGAAAACGATAACGCCACCGCCGCCTTGGCGCGCATGAATATGATTCTGCACGACAATCCCACCGCCGATATTTGGAAAGACAACACCCTCGCCTCGCCGCATTGGAAAAACAAAGACGGCAGTCTCAAAACCTTCGACTTTGCCGTCGCCAATCCTCCGTTTTCCTATAAATCTTGGAGCAATGGGCTGAAATCTCCGGATGAATTTGAACGCTTCGAATACGGCGCGCCGCCGGCGAAAAACGGCGACTACGCTTTTCTTTTGCACATCCTCAAATCGTTAAAAAGCACCGGCAAGGCCGCCGTGATTTTGCCGCATGGGGTGTTGTTTCGCGGGAATACGGAAGCGGATATCCGCCGCAACCTGATCCGGCAGGGGTATATCAAAGGCATTATCGGCTTACCGGCGAACCTGTTTTACGGCACCGGCATCCCCGCTTGCATCATCGTCATCGATAAGGCGCTGGCGCAAAGCCGCACGGGCATTTTTATGATCAACGCCAGCAAGGGCTTTATGAAGGACGGCAACAAAAACCGCCTGCGCAGCCAGGATATTCATAAGATCGTCGATGTATTCACCAAACAGCTCGAACTGCCGCGCTATTCGCGCATGGTAACCTTCGCCGAAATCGAGAAGAACGACTACAACCTCAACATCCCGCGCTATATCGACAGCAGCGAGCCGGAAGATCTGCACGACCTTACCGCCCATCTCCACGGCGGCATTCCCGATTCCGATATCGACGCGCTCGGCGAGTACTGGCGGGTGTTTCCGCAACTGCGCGGCCGCTTGTTCGCCAAAGGGAAACGCAAGGGCTACGCAAAAGCGCTGGTCGAAACCGGCCAGGTCAAGCCAACCATCTTGAACCATGCGGAATTTACCGCTTTTGCCGCGCTCACGCTGGATCTCTACCACGCATGGCGCGCGAAACACGCCAAACGGTTACACGGGATCGAAATCGGAGCCAACCCGAAAAGTCTAATCGATACGCTTTCCGAGGATTTGCTGCTCCACTTCGAATCGGCCGAATTGCTCAGCAAATACGACATCTACCAGATACTCATGGATTATTGGGCGGAGACGATGCAGGATGACGTGTATTTGATTGCGCTGGACGGCTGGCAAGCCGGCAAGGTTCTGCGGCAGCTGGTGGATGATAAAAACAAAAAATTCAAAGAAACGCCGGATTTCGTCTGCAACCGGGAGAAGTACAAAGCCGATTTGATCCCTCCGGCGCTGATGATCGCCCGTTACTTCGCCAAGGAACAAGCGGCAATCGATCGCCTGCAAGCGGAGCTGGACGCCATCGGCCAGGAACTGGAAGCGCTGGTCGAAGAGCACGGCGGGGAGGAAGGTCTGCTGAACGAAGCGCAAAACGACAACGGCAAAGTCAACAAAATGAAGTTGAAAACCCGCATCCATGAGATCAAAAACGACGCCGCCGCAGCGGAGGAACGAACGGTGTTGCAGCAATGCCTGAAATTATTCGAGCAAGAATCCGACGCCGATAAAAAAGTGAAAGAGGCGCAAAAGCTGTTGGATCAGCAAGTCTTCGCAAAATATTCTCACCTCACGGAAAAAGAGATCAAAAGCCTGGTGGTGGAGGATAAATGGCAAGCCGCCCTGCAAGCCGCCATCCAATCCGAAATCGAGCGGATCACGCAACAACTGGCGAATCGCGTGAAACTGTTGGAAGAGCGCTACGCCGAACCGCTGCCGAAAATCGCCGCCGAAGTGGAGGCGCTATCCGCCAAGGTAGACGAACATCTGCGGAAAATGGGGGTGACATGGTGAAGCCGGGATATAAACAGACGGAGATTGGGGTGATTCCGGAGGATTGGGAAGTTGTAATGATTGGAGATTTGACTGATAAAGTTGGTAGTGGCATTACACCCACAGGTGGCTCAAAGGTTTATAAATCTTATGGTCATCCTTTTATTAGAAGTCAAAATGTTGGTTGGGGATTGCTAAAATTAGAGGATTTAGCATATATAGATGAAGAGATACATAATTCTTTTATTTCAACGGAGATTCAAAAAAACGATGTGCTACTCAATATCACAGGAGCATCAATCGGTAGATGTTGTATTGCTGATAAAAGAATAGTACAAGGAAATGTCAATCAACATGTGTGCATTATTAGAACAAAAAAATATGTGCTTGATCCACTATTTCTCAACTTATTTATTTTATCAAATGATGGTCAAAAGCAAATTGATAGTTTTCAAGCAGGTGGGAATCGTGAAGGTTTAAATTTTGCTCAAATTCGCTCATTTAAAATATTAAAACCAAGATGTATCAAAGAGCAACGCGCCATCGCCGAAGCGTTATCCGATGTGGATGGGCTGATCGCCTCGCTGGAGCGACTGATCGCCAAAAAGCGCGCCATCAAAACCGCCGCCATGCAGCAACTGCTCACCGGCAAAATCCGCTTGCCGGGATTTGGCCAGGGGCAAGGGTATCAACAGACTGAGATTGGGGTGATTCCGGAGGATTGGGAAGTTAAATCAATTAAAGAAATTGCTGATGTTGATCCTGAAAATTTATCCACGAATACGAATCTAAAATACGAATTCAAATATATATCTTTAGAAGATATTGACAATGGATCGATAATAGGATTTTCAGAACAGATATTTTTTTCCGCACCATCACGCGCAAGACGTATCTTGAGAAAAGGTGATATTCTTGTTTCAACTGTTCGCCCAAATCTAAAATCGCATTTCCTCTTTGATAAGGATGAAAAAGATTGGATATGTTCGACTGGTTTTTCTGTTTTAAGATGTAAAAAAGATAAGTCAATACCTGAATTGGTTTTCTTTAATCTCTTCCATTATAATATCGAAAGACAAATTGAATCGTTAATTGCTGGTTCAAATTATCCGGCTATAAATAGCAAAGATGTTAAAGCATTAAAGGTTTTCATTCCATTTGAAATAAACGAGCAACGCGCCATCGCCGAGGTGCTTTCCGATATGGATCATGAAATCGCCGCTTTGGAAGCCCGCCGCGCCAAAACCCAAGCCCTCAAGCAAGGCATGATGCAGGAACTACTGACTGGGAGGACGCGACTGGTATGAGAATTGAAAATTGTAGGATGGGTTAGCGAAGCGTAACCCATCGATTTGAAAAAAAATGATCGATTCGGGAAAAGATCGATTTGGTGAAATGATAGAATTGCGAAATGATCGATTCGGTGAAATGATGGGTTACGCCTGACGGCTAACCCATCCTACGAAAATAGATACGAGCGGCAGGAATGGGATCAAAACCCCGAAGGGGTGAAAGAAGAAAGCCAGGGCTAACAGCCCTGGTACGGTGTATGGAATTGATCGAAGCCCTGAAGGGGCGGAAGATGAAATTCGACTGATTTGTTTTTCTAGCGCCCTTTCAGGGCTGGATTCTCGTGGGTGGTTACATTTCCAGGGGCGTTGCCCGCTGGCTATCTTCTTTTGCCCCGTTGGGGCGGCAATTGTTTCCTGCGATTGCCAGGTTACGTAATAAGATAAGGGGGGACACATGAGCACCGTTGGCCAAAGAGAACAGGCAACCCAAAACCGCGTGATCCGGCTGTTTCGTGACCGCCTGGGCTATCGCTATCTCGGCGATTGGCGGGAACGCGAGAACAACCGCAATGTGGAAGAAGGCCTGCTCGCGGATTGGCTGCGCCGCCGTGGCGTGAGCGACGTGCTGATCAAAAAAACCTTGCGCGAACTCGGCAAGGACGCCGCCTTGGGAGGAGGGAAAAACCTCTACGACGCCAACAAAGCCGTCTACGGCCTGCTGCGTTATGGCGTAAAGGTGAAAGCCGGCGCGGGCGAGCTGCATCAAACCGTTTGGCTGATCGATTGGGAGCATCCGCTGAATAACGATTTTGCTCTCGCCGAAGAAGTCGCCATCCAAGGCGAACACCAAAAACGCCCCGACATCGTGCTCTATGTAAACGGCATCGCGTTGGGAGTCCTCGAACTGAAACGCGCCTGCGTGTCGGTCTCGGAAGGCGTGCGCCAAAACCTCGATAATCAAAACCAAACCTTCATCCGCCCCTTCTTCGCCACGCTGCAATTGCTGATGGCGGGCAACGACAGCGAAGGCCTGCGCTACGGCGTCATCGAAACGCCGGAAAAATACTACCTGAGTTGGAAAGAAGAAAATCCGGAATTCAATCCGCATACCGATATCAAGGAAAACAAATACCTGCCCGGCTCGCAATGCGAAGGGGCGGACAATCCGCTCGATTGCGCTCTGCTGCGGCTGGCCGAGAAAAAACGCTTTTTGGAAATCATTCACGACTTTATCGTCTTCGACGCGGGGAGAAAGAAAACCTGCCGCCACAATCAATATTTCGGCGTGCGCGCCGCTCAACGGCAAGTCAAACGCCGCGAAGGCGGCATCCTCTGGCACACCCAAGGCTCGGGTAAAAGCCTGACGATGGTCTGGCTGGCCAAGTGGATTCGCGAAAACGTCACCGCTGCGCGGGTGTTGATCATCACCGACCGCAAAGAGTTGGATGAGCAGATTGAACAAGTTTTTTCCGGCGTCGATGAAACGATTTACCGCACAAAAAGCGGCATAGATTTAATTGGAACCTTAAATCATCCCTCCCCTTGGTTGGTGTGTTCGCTGGTGCACAAATTCGGGCGCACGGAAGACGAAGCCGCCGAGGAATATATCAAAGAACTACAAAAAAATTTACCCAAAGATTTTCGCGCCAAGGGCGACCTGTTCGTGTTTGTGGACGAATGCCACCGCACCCAATCCGGCAAACTGCACCGCGCCATGAAGGAAATCCTTCCCAACGCCATGTTTATCGGCTTTACCGGCACGCCGCTGCTCAAAACCGACAAACAAAAAAGCATCGAAATATTTGGCCCCTATATTCACACCTACAAATTCGACGAAGCGGTGGCCGATGGGGTGGTGCTGGATTTGCGTTACGAAGCCCGCGATATCGATCAATCCATCACTTCGCAAAGCAAGGTCGATCAATGGTTCGAAGCCAAAACCCGAGGGCTGTCCGATATGGCCAAAGTGCTGCTCAAACAGAAATGGGGCACCATGCAAAAGGTGCTTTCCAGCCGATCGCGTCTGGAAAAAATCGTCAGCGATATTTTGCTGGATATGGATACCCGGCCGCGTTTGCTGGATGGGCGTGGGAATGCGCTGCTGGTCTGCGCCAGCATTTATCAAGCCTGCACGGTGTATGAATTGTTCAGCAAAGCCGGTTTTAAAGATACATGCGCCATCGTAACCAGTTACCGCCCCTCTCCGGCGGATATCAAGGGCGAAGAAACCGGCGAAGGGCAAACCGAAAAACTGCGTCAATACGATATCTATCGCAAAATGCTGGCCGACTTCTTCCAAGAGCCGGAAGATACGGCCATGAATAAAACCGACGAATTCGAGCAAAAGGTCAAAGAGCGTTTTATCAAGGAACCGGGGCAAATGCGCTTGCTGATCGTGGTCGATAAACTGCTCACCGGCTTCGACGCGCCCTCCGCCACCTATTTGTACATCGACAAACAGATGCGCGATCATGGTTTATTCCAAGCCATCTGCCGCCTCAACCGGCTGGATGGAGAAGATAAAGAATACGGCTACATTATCGATTACAAAGACCTGTTTCACAGTTTGGAAGGCGCAATCGGCGACTACACCAGCGGCGCCTTGGACGGCTACGACAAAGAAGATGTTACGGGTTTAGTAAGCAACCGCCTGGAAAAATCCAAAGAAAAACTCGAAGCGGCGCGTGAAACCGTCAAAGCCCTCTGCGAACCGGTTCCGGAACCGAAAAACACGAATGATTACTTACACTATTTTTGTACAAAAGATACGATCGACAAAGAAGAGTTGAAAAACAACGAGCCCAAACGCGTGGCGCTGTATAAAGCGGTCGCCGCATTGGTGCGCGCCTACGCCAACATCGCCAATGAAATGAGCGAGAGCGGCTATTCCGCAAAAGAAATCGAAGCGATCAAGGCCGAAGTCCTCCATTACGAAAAAGTGCGGGAAGAGGTAAAACTCGCCAGCGGCGATTACGTCGATATGAAACTCTACGAACCGGCCATGCGCCATCTGCTGGATACCTACATTCGCGCCGAAGACAGTGAAAAAATATCCGACTTGGAAAAATTGGGGCTCATCGAATTACTGGTCGAACAAGACTTGATTGGCTTGAATCGCCTACCCGATGAAATTAAAAATAATCCGGAAGCCATGGCGGAAACCATTGAAAACAATCTGCGCAAAGTGATTATCGATGAGAGATCGATTAACCCGAAATATTATGAAGAAATGTCGGAATTACTCGACGCCTTGATCAAGGAACGTCGCGAACAGGCGATCGAATATCAAGAATATTTGAAAAAAATCAAGGAGTTAGCGGCGCACGTCATCCATCCGGGCAAAACGAACCGAATGGATTATCCCGCTTCCCTGCAAACCAATGCGCAACGCGCCTTATACGACAACCTCGGCAATGATGAAGCCTTGGCGATCCGCATCGATACGGCTGTACGCCACACGAAAAAAGATGGCTGGACCACCAATCCATTTAAATTGCGGGAAGTGGAGAATGCGATTCGCGCGGAATTAGGGGATCAAGCCGATCGACTTGATGATATCGCCGAAATTGTGAAAAACCAACGTGAATACCAATAATTATTTCATCACCGTAAGCGGCATCGAAGTGCAGGTCGTGCGGAAAAATATCAAAAATGTGCACTTGGCCGTTTACCCTCCCGAGGGCCGTGTGCGGGTGGCCGTACCGAATCATGTGACGGATGATAACGTGCGCCTGGCGGTCATTGCCAAACTCGGTTGGATCAAAAAACAGCAAGCCCGGTTTGAAGCGCAACCCCGGCAATCCCAACGCGAGATGATTTCCGGCGAAAGCCATTATTTTTGGGGAAGAAGGTATCGTTTGGAAACCATCGAGCGCCGCGGCCGTCATGAAATCGTCATAAAAAATAATGCTAAACTCATCCTCTTCGTAAATCCCGACACCGCAACGGAAAATCGCGAACGGGTAATAAAAGAGTGGTATCGCTCGCATCTGAAAAAACGTGCGCCGGATTTGATCGCCAAATGGGAACCGATCATTGGAGTTCAGGTGCATAGTTGGGGAATCAAAAAAATGAAAACCAAATGGGGGAGTTGCACGATAGCCAAAAAAAGAATTTGGCTGAACCTGGACCTGGCTAAGAAACCGGCGGAATGCCTGGAATACATCATCGTGCACGAAATGACGCATCTGCTGGAACGGCGTCATAACGACAATTTCCGCGCCCACATGAACAAATTCATGCCGCAGTGGAGGTTGTATCGGGAGTTATTGAATCAAGCGCCGTTGGGGCATGAGGAGTGGGAGTATTAAATAGCCAACAGATGACTTGTTTTTAGACCGAAGTTCCTCCCAAAATTAAAGCAAAATAAGCCGTAACATTCCAGGATCGCAGGAGTTACGTTTTTTTTGCCCGTAATTGTGTACCCATGTAAATCATGAAAATTTTTCCATATAAATCTTTATTTGCTATTGACAAAGTATATTATCCCCGCTATGATGTGGACATGTATATCGAAACCGTACGCAATCGCAATTCGCCCCCCTGCATTCTAAGGCGCGCATAGGCCCATCCCAAAACGCCACCTGATCGCATCGCTCATACAGCCCAGACAAAATCCCACCCCGCATACATCAGGCGCATCACGAATTTCCAGACTTTCTTCTTGACGCCGTTCACCTCCACCGTCACTTCGAAAAAGTCCAC
>QZKN01000144.1 GCA_003598175.1 Candidatus Omnitrophota bacterium | reverse complement strand
TCCTTCATTTCTTTGGAAAGCTGCATCAGGCTCATATCCACCTGCATGGAATGATAAGCCAATTCCTTCATATACGTTTCCAATTCAGATACTCGCTCCTGCAATACTTCCGTAGCCATCGTATGGGCTCCTTATCCACGACGTCGATTCAAGTTTGTTTCGAGATATTATTGATATTATAATCCATAAAACCGGTCTTTCCTACTTTTTTTGCGGAGATTCCGCGTACGGGCAGGCAACGTTCTCAATTCTTGGGTTCAGTTCCGTAGGGTCGTGGTAGAAATGCCGGTTACCCGACGCCCCCCGTACAGATTCCAGCGTGCGGAACTACCGCTTCCGCGAATTGATGATCTATTTGGATAGTCTCACCGGGCAGATCGTTGCCTGGGATTGGATTGGTGAGTATTCAAAATCTAAGATATTCATGGATGTAATGTTCTTCACTTCATTGTGTCCAAATGGTCAGGTCGGTTTATAGGTGCGCCAGGACGGATGGGAGATTTTATATTTCTTAATGCGGGTGTTGATGCGGTCGGGAGAAATTTTCAGGAGTCTGGCGGCTTCACTTTGCACCCAATCCGCTTTTTGCAATGCGGTCAGAATGGCTTGTTTTTCAATTTCTTCGAGCGAGGGCGGGTCGTCCGATTCGTTGCCGGGCGAGGCACCGCTTCCGCTTGTTTGATCGTCGGCATTATGCTCCTCTTCCATATATAAGCCTTCTCGTTTGAGGATGGCTTCGTCGATGACCGTGCATTCGCGATTGCGGATGGTGATGCGTTCGACCAGATTTTTGAGTTCACGCACGTTTCCCGGCCAGGCATAGTGTTCGAGAATCGTGCGGGCGTTCGCGGTGATTTGGGGAACGGGACGGCGGTATTTTTGGGCGTATTCCTCGAAAAAATGGCGCAATAACGGATCAATATCCTGCCGACGATCGCGCAAGGGAGGAATGTGCAGGCGGATGATGTCGAGGCGGTAGAGGAGATCCTGCCGAAAACAGCCGGCTTGCACTTCGGCGTGCAAATCCTTGTTGGTCGCGGCGAGGACGGCGATATCGACTTGAATTTTCTGCGAGCCGCCGAGCCGTTCGAATTCCTTGGTTTCCAATGCGCGCAGGATTTTTCCCTGACTTTCGAGCGGCATATCGCCGATTTCGTCGAGAAAAAGGGTGCCTTCGTCGGCCAGTTCCAGTTTGCCCCGTTTGCGTGCGGTTGCGCCGGTGAATGCGCCTTTTTCGTGGCCGAACACTTCGGATTGAAAGAGATTATCCGTCGGCAGAGCCGCGCAATTGATGTCGATGAAGGGATTGCCGTTGCGCGGGCTTTTGCGGTGAAGATAACGGGCGACGAGTTCTTTGCCGGCGCCGGTTTCGCCGACAATGAGAACATTCGCGCCGCTGCCGGCGACTTCGTCGATTTCGTCGAGAATCGCTTTCATTTTCGGATCGACCGCGATGAAGCGGCCCAATTCGCCGGCGTCGCGGATGTGCCGGCGCAGACGTTTATTTTCGGCGCGGACTTTGGCGCCGGCGAGCACTTTATCGATGCGCAGGATGATTTCGTCGCGGTCGGCGTCTTTGGTGATGTAATCGGCGGCGCCGGCTTTCATGGCGTCCACCGCGACGCGTACGGAATCCACCGACGTGAGCAAAACGACAGGAATTTCCTTCTCTTCCGCTTTTTGTAGTTCGTTGAGGCGTCCCAGCAGATCCAATCCATTCATGCCCGGCATTTTGATGTCGGATAGAATCAGATGCGGCGATAGTTGGTCGAGTTTATCGAGAGCGTCTTCTCCCGAAGCGGCGATATGCACTTCATACCCCTCCAATGAGAGGTTTTTTTTAAGACGGGATGCGAAGCGCAGGTCGTCTTCGACGAGAAGAATTTTGGTGTTCATACCGACTCATTCCTGCAACGATGCGGGAACCATCCGTTTGTTTATGTCGTTTTTTTCCAGGCCTGAGCCTGTTCGAGGAAGTGGATGAGCGCTTTCTCGTCTTCGGCTTCGATCCAATGGCGCACATTTTGCAGGACGAACAGCAAGGATTCGATCGAGGCGAGAATTTCCCGCTGATTATCCATGCTGATATCCAGCCACATGCCCGGATCTCCCGCCGCGATTCGCGTGCTATCGCGAAATCCGTTTCCCAAAACCGATTGAACCTCCTGCCCCATATTGTAAACCACGTGGCAAAGCGCCGCGGCAACCAAATGCGGCAGATGGCTGGAGCGCGCGGTCAACCGGTCGTGCAGCGTGGGAGACATGCGAACAACGCGCATTCCCACGATTTTCCACAAATCGCTGACGGCGGCGAAGGCTTCCGGGCAGGTGTGATCCGTTTGCGTGACGATGCATACCTTTTTCTTGTACAGATCCTTCGACGACGCGCGCACCCCGGTTTTGTGTGAACCGGCGATGGGATGGGAACCGACAAAACGCGCTTTCC
Source organism: Candidatus Omnitrophota bacterium (assembly GCA_003598175.1). Lineage (GTDB taxonomy): Bacteria > Hinthialibacterota > Hinthialibacteria > Hinthialibacterales > Hinthialibacteraceae > SURF-12. The sequence goes on along the minus strand of QZKN01000144.1, from coordinate 8,851 downwards.
CGTTGGCCGCCTGCTCACAGTGCTCCACGATCAGCGCTTTTGTGCTTCCCACGTCGGTTACCAGGGCATTGGGCTTCAACGAGGGTAACGATTGCCGCAGATGTTCGGTAACCTGGCGCACCGGCGTGCAGATGACCAAGGCGTCCAATAAGGGATCGATGTGGGCGGGATCGCAGGTGCAAGAGTCGATCGCGCCCATGCGGCGGGCTTCTTCAAGCCGCTCCATCGAGCGTCCGATGCCGGTGATGCGCATGTCCGGACAGACCTCTTTCAAGGCCATCCCCAGCGAACCGCCGAGCAACCCCACGCCATAAATACCGATATGCCGAATGGAATCGACGAGTCCTGTTTTTTTCATTCTGATGATTGCACCGACTCACCCGGCGACGAATGAGCCCGCGGATAACTCCCGAGAATTTTGACGTAAAGACTGTTGCGTTCGATTTCGGCAATCGTTTCCCGTAGAATATCCATGGAATAGTGCCCCTGGCATTCCAGAAAGAACATGTACTGCCATGCTTCCTGTTTGATCGGACGGGAAACGATGTTCGTCAGGTTGACTTTGTTGTTTTTGAACGGTTCCAGCATGGAATGCAGCGCTCCCACCTTGTCGCGGACGAAAACGATCATGGAGGTTTTGTCATCCGTGCTCGGCTCGGGAGTCTTGCCGCCGATCACAAAAAAGCGCGTCGTGTTGCCGGCGAAATCCTCGATGGCGCGCACTTGAATCGGCACTTCAAAGATTTCCGACGCCAGCGCGCCGGCCACCGCCGCCGCGTGACGGTCTTCCTTGCACATGCAAACGCCGTAGGAGGTGCTGGCGGCGTCGATCAGCCGCGCCTTGGGCAGGTTGGATTCCAACCAGCGCCGGCATTGCGCCAATCCCTGTGGATGTGAATAGACCTTATCGATTTCGTGCAATTCGGAAAAACTGATCAAATTGTGGGAAATCGACAGATACACTTCTCCGACAATATTCACGGTGGAATGCACCAGCCGGTCCAACGTGACGCCCACACTGCCTTCGAGCGAATTTTCGATGGCGACGATGCCGTAATTGACTCGATTCCGTTCCACTTCCTCGAAAATGCCGTTGATTCGTTCCACGGGAATAAATCGGGCGGAGCGGCCGAAATGAATCTGGGCGGCGGAATGATGATAGGTTCCCTCCGGCCCCAAATAGGCGACGGCGAGCTGCGTTTCCAATGCCCGGCATGCGCTGATCACTTCGCGAAAAACCGACGTGATCGCATCGACATGCAGCGGGCCGGAATTCATTTTACACAAGCGCGCCAGAACCGCTTTTTCGCGGGAAGGGATATAAAAATCCGCATCGTGATGGTTCTTGATTTTACCGATTTCCTGCGCGGCTTTCGCGCGGCGATTGAGCAATTCGAGGATTTCCCGGTCAATGGAATCGATTTCCTCGCGAAACGTTTGAATATTTTTATCGTTCGACATCTGTTTCCGCCCATGTCCGATTCCCACCGGATTCGGAGAATCGATTTTACGTCATGGCATGCAATGATTGATTGCCGGATTGACAAAAGCAAAATAGTATACGCTCATTTGACAGCGCATGAACCCATCCACCCGGCGGCAGGCTTGAAAAAGTCAGATGATATCCGGTGATGAAAATCGAAACAATCGAATCAATGCAGCGCGTAGGACATGGAAGGAGAATCTTCACCCGGCCAGTTTTCTCCCCCCAGGACCTGATTGACCAAAAATTGCACTTCCGGCACATCCACTTCGGATATATCGAGAAAAAAGGACCGTTCCACCACTTCTTCCCGCTGGGTCGGGGTTAAAATCTTGCTCTCCACGAGAGAAAAGAGATGGCCGCGGGCGCCTTTCGTCAATTTTAACATTTCAAGATATTGATAGACCTGATTGGTTTTCAAAGGAAATGAAATGAAGGAGCCTTCTTCAATTCGGGTTTGAATTCGATTGGCCACTTCGAAAGCCATATCGATTTCCGGCTCATTAAATCCTCGTCCCTGCAATTGTTCAGTGAGTTCGCTACGCAGCAATGTCCAATCTTCATCATCATTTTCAAGCGACTTCGCCAAAATGTAGCTCACCATTTCAATCAGGCGTGACAACATGGTATGCTCCCGGATTTGCCCTGTTTTTGAATCCATCCGGACAAGCCAAGGATGGAAATTCCCCTTTTATTGCCATACCATCGCAATGCAACATACACAAAGAAACATCTCTTCATAAAGATATCACATTTCGTTTCAATCATCATCATAACGTCCAATCGATATTATAGAAGTCATCTCCCCTCCTGGCTAGCGTGAAAGGCCGATTGAACCGATTTTAATCCATCGTAAGGATTGCGCAATGGATATTTCCGGCGTAAAATAATATCTTTGCGTAAAACGAATCAGGTATAACCGCAATCGGAGGATTTTCATGTACGCCATTATCCGCACCGGGGGAAAACAATATCAAGTCTCGCCGGGAGATATCCTCGAAGTCGAAACGGTATCGGGGGAAAAGGGAACCGAAATTATTCTGGACGACATCCTTCTCGTCAATGATGGAGAAACCATCCGCGTCGGAACCCCCCAAATCGAAAATGCGATGGTGAAAGCAGACATCCTGGCGCATGGCCGTGGTCGAAAAATCATCGTGTTCAAATTCAAGCGGCGAAAGCAGTATCGCCGCAAACAGGGGCATCGACAAGATTTTTCCCGCATTCGGATCAAGGAAATCATCCTTTCCGGCGACCAACAGCTCAACGAACCCGTCGGGGAAAACCCTATCGCCGAAGCAAATTGATCAATTTCTCGTTCCTACGACTCCATTTATCCTGCCGAGCGAACAAATGAATAAGGGCGGCGCAAATGCCGCCCTGGTTGGGTGTGAAATCATTTTGTTCACAATTTTCATTTTCCGAAAAGACCGGGATCGGGTACGCTTGGTTTGGATTTCACCTCCTCAATACGTAATGGGATATGATCGGGAAAGGATTAACCGATCCACGTGATTTCCGGATTGAGTACGCGAACGGTCAATCGCGTCGGGCAGCCTCGTTGATTATGAAAGCGCGTGAAACGTTGCGGATTTTCCTGTTTTCCGGTTGTTTGATGCGTTGGTGACATCGAGTTGACTGCGCCGGTTCGAGTTGGTTCACTGTTTTTGTTCTTCGTATTGCTCCACATGGTTTTACTCCTTCCTTCATTATGAGCCGGTCAATGAATAATACGTGAAATCCGGTTGTGTATTTCATTTTTTCTTGGGGGAAGGGAAAAATGAAAACGTATTCGTGATAAATAAAAGATTGTCGTGGAATTCAAAATAGTACTAACCTGTGCAAACAACGCGATCCTGGTTGAAATATAATTTTAGTGATTATCGATACACGGCCTATTCATGATAACATAGGAAAAACTCGTCCTTCCTAAATATTTTGATCGCAAGTAAAATGGGTATTCGAAAAAAAGGCAGGTGAATGAGAATGTGAGTACCATTCAAGAGGCGGAAAAACTTCTGTATGGAATGACTCGCGCAGAAAAAGCACAGCTCTTACAGTGGATTGTGCAAGACTTGGGCGATACCTTTCCGGGAATTGAAAACAAACCGGAGGTTTGTGGAGGTGAACCTTGTATCGTTCGCACACGGATTCCTGTATGGTTGTTGGTACAATCCAGGCGCCTGGGTGCAAGTGAAGCGGATTTGTTACGATCATATCCCACTTTGCGCGCCGAAGATTTAGCGACTGCCTGGGCGTACTTTCGCACCCATCAAGATGAGATTTTACATCAAATCCATGAGAATGAGAAAGCCTGATCATGGCAAGGTTCTATGCCAATGAGAACTTCCCTTTACCGGTTGTAGAGGAACTACGACGTTTAGGGCATGATGTTCTGACGATTCAGGAAACAGGCCAGGCAGGCCACTCCATGTCGGACGAGGCTGTAATGGCTTTTGCTTTTCAGGAGAAACGAATTTTATTGACGTATAATCGGAAACACTTCATTCGTTTCCATAATCAACAATATGATCATTGTGGCATTGTTGCTTGTACAGTGGATATGAATTTCTTTGGTTTGGCCCACAGGATTCACCAGTCAATTGAGAAGCAGGAGAATAGCGAACGAGTGTTGATACGTGTCAACCGCCCCTCCGCATAAATAAAGGATACAAACAGTACGGGTAGAGCCACAGGATCAAGAATTAAGTCGGATGTCCATTTTTTTTCTATTGGATTTCGGATTTTAAAGATATGTTCATCGACCGTAGTTGTATGGTTGAAAATTTACGAAACTTTAATCTTATAAAGATTCAGTAATAGCACTTGTCGTATATAATAAATAGGAGTTGCCATCATGTCGGACACTGCTTCAAACGATTCATTCAGTTCATTCCTTCCCCATCGTTTATCTCGCAAATCTTTTTTTCGGGCAAATGCTATTCTGATTGCTCTTGCCGTTGTGAAAATCGCGATTCACTTTTGGGTGAACACATTCGATTCGATTTTTCGTGATGAGTTGTATTACATCGCTTGTGGAAACCATTTGGATTTCGGATATGTGGATCATCCGCCTTTCGTGGCGTTGGTCGCGGCGGTTTCGCGTTGGCTGTTTGGAGATTCGTTGTTCGCGCTGCGGTCGTTTTCGGCGGCGGCGGGCGCGGGGATGGTTGTTTTTGCCGGACTACTGGTTCGGCAATTGGGAGGAGGCCGATTTGCGGAAGGATTGGCCGCGTTGTGCGTCATGATCGTTCCTATCTATCTTGGCGTTCATGGCTTCTTTTCCATGAATGCCTTCGATCAGCTGTTCTGGCTGCTGGGCGCTTATATTTTGGTGTTGATCATTCAAAAGGAATCTCTGGGATTATGGATTTTATTCGGGGTGGTAATGGGAATCGGTCTGATGAATAAAATCTCCATCCTGTTTTTCGGTTGTGGAGTGTTTGTCGGTATGCTCTTGACTTCCAACCGGCGTTGGCTGCTTTCCAAACGGATTTGGATTGCCGTCGCGATTGCCTTTCTGATCTTTCTGCCCCACATTCTTTGGCAAATCGTTCACGGCTGGCCTACGCTTGAATTTATCCGCAATGCGAGCCAATACAAAAATTTGCCTTTGGCGCCCATGGAGTTCCTGCTATCGCAAATCCTGGAGATCCATCCCTTTTTATTCCCCATCTGGCTGGCGGGACTCGGTTGGTATCTGTTTTCGCGAGCGGGAAAGCCGTTTCGATTATTGGGTTGGATTTATATCACCGCTGTAGTGATCTTGATCGTGAATAAAGGAAAATCGTACTATCTCGCGCCCGCATACGCGATGCTTTTCGCGTCGGGCGCGATTGTGATTGAACATGGAATACATCGATGGGGATGGAATTGGTTGAAACCGGTTCTCTGCCTGATTTTGATCGTGGGAGGGATCATCACCGCGCCGATGACGCTGCCGATTCTCGCGCCGGAATCGTTCAGCGCATATAGTCAGGCCATCGGTATCAGCCCCTCCGCGGGAGAGCGGCACGAAATGGGAGCATTGCCGCAACTTTTTGCCGACCGCTACGGGTGGGAGGAAATGGCCGCCGTGGTTGCCAGCGTGTATCAAACGCTGACGCCGGAAGAACAAGCGACGTGTATCATCGTGGCCGGCAATTATGGAGAAGCCGGCGCCATCGATTATTTTGGGAAACCATATGGCCTTCCCAACGCCATCTGCGGCCACAATAGTTATTATTTTTGGAGGCCGGAGAATTTGGTTTTCGAGACGGCCATCGTGTTTGGTTTTTCCGAAGAAAACGTGCGGTTATTCGCAGAAGAAGTGACTCCGGTCGCGATGATTCATCACGAATATGCCATGCCTTATGAGAGTGATCTTCCTGTTTTTCTTTGCCGAAAAATCAGAAGCGTCGATTGGTCGGCTTTGAAATCCTTTATCTGAAACGGCAGAAAAAGACGAAAACCATTTCGATTCACGCAAAGACAGATTCAATGTTCCCCTTGCCACTTGTACGGATCAGTTTGGATCGATTTCGAGGACGGATTACGGGCCGAAGCGGCAGATATCGCCGATGCTCATCAAACCGTTAGTCATGTTATAGGCCAGCGCGTAATCTCCCTAGCCGTTCGGACCGAGACTGCAAAGCTGCCACATGTCCACGATCCGCGGCGGAGACGCGGTGGGATTGCTCATTTGGCCGGTGTTATAAAAGTAATCGCTGCTGAGAGAAGAACTGCCGCCTTTTGCGTAGAGATAAACGTAATTGGGAATCACTGCGGGAAACCAACCATACCCGGCTGCGATCACCTCGAATTTGTATTCAAAAGGATCCGTGGGAAGGGATGTCATGTAGGGAGTCGGAGTGGTCAGGCGATCGAGACCGAACGTCGGGCCGGGTTGAGCGCCGCCGATGGGATATTCGTTGCGATCCAGCTTGTACATTTCCAACGCTATTCCAATGGCGCGTTGATCCGCTTCGGCGCGAGCGACCTTTGCGCGAATTTGCGCATTCATGAAATTGGGAACCGCGATGGCGGCCAGGATTCCGATGATGGCGACAACGATGAGTAACTCGATCAGCGTAAATGCTTGTTTCATTTGGAAAACACGTTCTCCTGTTTATCATTTTTATTTTTGTTGCATGGAATCCAGAATGAATTCTCTTGATTTGGATTTATTCTTATAAAAAACAGCCACTCCCACACATGCCAGGATCGCTCCGACCGCGTCCGCGATTACATCCTGCGCATCTGGCGTACGGCCGGGAACGAAGGATTGATGAAATTCGTCTGAAATTCCGTATAACGTCGTGAAAATGATCGTGACCAGAATTGCAAAAAACGAAATGCGCGAATATTCACCCTGCAACCAGGCGCGCAGGAACAGAAATCCCAAACAACCGAACAAAACCATGTGGACGCATTTATCGAAGTAGTAAAACCATTCCGGCACATCGACGGGAAATTGGCTTCGCGAGGAAAGGTAAAAAATAAAGCCCATATAGGCCAGCACCGGCAGCCAGAATCGAACCAGAATACGTGTCATTTATTATCTCCGGATGTATTTCGTTTTATTGCTATTTCGTACGCCCATTTTGCCCGAAAGGAACTGCGAACCAAAGCCCCGGACAAGACCGCCGCAAAGCCAAGTTCGCATGCGCAGGCCTCATATTCCGCAAATTCCTCTTCCGAAACCATTCGTTGAACCTGCTCGTTACGGGGAGTCGGCTGTAGGTATTGCCCGATGGTCAGGATCGAGCAGCCTGTCTGCCGCACTTCACGAATCGCCTCGAACATTTCTTCTTTTGTTTCACCCAACCCGACGATGATCCCGCTTTTGGCGATGAATCCACGTTCGGCGGCATGGCGAAGCACATGTAATGACATTTCCCATTTCGACCACGGTTGAATGGTCGGATATAGGCGAGGAACCGTCTCGACGTTGTGATTGAGCACATTCGGTTCGGCATTCAACACGATATCCAATGCGTTTTGGTCTCCACAAAAATCGGGGATCAACAACTCGATCCGGCATGGCGGGCGCAAGGCGCGGATACAGCGAACCGTTTCGGCGAAAATGAACGCGCCGCCGTCGGCGAGTTCGTCGCGATTGACGGAAGTAATCACCGCATAATCACATTGGAGGGAATCGACGGCTTCCGCCACCCGTTCCGGTTCGGCCAGGTCGAGTTCGGGTGGTTTGCCGTGCTGCACAGCGCAAAAACGGCACGAGCGCGTGCACACGTTGCCGAGAATCATGAATGTGGCGGTGCGTTCTCCCCAGCAGGTCGAGAGATTGGGGCAGCGGGCGCTTTGGCAGACGGTGTGGAGCGTGTTGGTTTCCACAATTTGCAGGACATCGTGGTAGTTTTTCCCGCCGGCGAGTTTGACTCTGATTTTGGGCGATAATGTTGTTGGCATATTACTGCAATCGCTTTTGCTCAATTGAATTTCGTAATCGATTTCCAGTTGATAACCTGATTGTTGGATGTGGTCATGATCCGTTTCCTTTTTCGAAAGTATTCATTGATTTTGAGATATTCCCCTGCTATGGTTTGGTTCATCCGGTTGTCCGGAGGTGTATGGTTGAGTCATCGGGTCCTGTAAGGGACCTTTCCTTATGCCGACTTGGTTTTTAACCGGGGGGTTATTTCCAGTGTTATGCGATCCTATTTCCAGTGTTATGCGATCCAATTTCTCCCCCATAATGCTCGTAGCATCAAATACCTCGATACCGGCCAGTTTCCCATCCAAATCAAAATCTACAGTTACATCCTTCGAAAGATCGTGGCATCTTGCTTCACCGGGATTGAGTGGGCGAAACTCGATATATAACGCATCTGTTTCCTGATCATAGGTTACTTTCATGTTCATGATCTCCAATTATTCCTTTATTAATGATAATACACTTTAACTGTGATCACGGTAATTGTATTTGGTTCATCAGCGAAAATCGCCTCAACGGTCTTTCCGGTATATGGTTTCAATTTTGTGGGGAAACGTGTTCGACGTTGCTGACGGTTTTTAAGGAACGGTCTTTACGGGGTCGGTAGTCCTGCCAATGATGGTTAAAGGATTTTCCCGGCTTCCCGTCAAAATCAATCGCCCAAAAGTCGATGATGCAAGCGAGGACGCTTGCTCTACCATTCTATGTTCACTCACTTTACACACCCCCCAAAGATTCTTCCGCCCCTTCAGGGCTGGGGAATCCATTTCTATTACTATTCCAGGGGCGTTGCCCGCTGGCTTTCCTCTTATACCCCGTTGGGGTAAATTCTATTGGAAAAACAGCCAACGTACACGGCGTTGCCCGCTGGCTTTCCTCTTATACCCCGTTGGGGTAAATTCTATTGAAAAACAGCCAACGTACACGGCGTTGCC
>QZKN01000187.1 GCA_003598175.1 Candidatus Omnitrophota bacterium | reverse complement strand
TCAATATTGCTAATGACGGAAAAACGTTGATCTTGCGATCGGATGACGCCGCCGGGAGAAACGAATTGGCCGTGATGTATCAGACGGAAGATGGGTGGAGTGATCCGGAATATGTTGGCAACTACAGATTTCAGTTATTTCGCGATCACCGAGGGGATTACGTGTATCCGGATACGGTAGATTACTACACTTCCGACGATGGCCGCGTGATCGCGATACAGCAAACGAAGCAATTTAGCATTGATTACGGCAGACTGACCAGCGACGCCTACGTTTTTATCAAAAATGCGGAAGGCAAGTGGATACAGCATCAAGTCAATCAAAACGGCGCGGAAGTGATGCGAAACATGCTTCTCTGCGGCGATGGAACCAAACTGTTGTGGAGTCCGTTGCAGATCAATCCCACCGGCGTTCCGCATTATTCGGAAATGAAGTAGCCGCTGGGAATAGAACGGCTTGATTGAGCGTGTTTCCAATTTCGACTGAGTTTGTAACAATACGGCGGGCGGCAAGGGCAACGTTACTGCCCTTGTGGATTTGCTGAACACTTTTCAAAATCCCACAAGGGCACAAACAACTGTGCCCTTGCCACCCAGCCGGACTTGATGACACGAAAGTGTACGGCGGAGTGCGGATGTGGGACACGAAAACGCTGCTCCCACCCGATTCGGCGGTCAACGGCATCGCATCGTGTTGATCAAAGAACTCATCAAAGATGTGAACAACGCCGTCTGGACAAATCAGGACGGCGTGATTCTCAACGAAGGCGTGAAACCAAAGCGGGTAGGGAAAAATCACGGCCATACCCGCCGGTTCACCCGCTGCTTCGCCGATTTGGGATTCGAGCGGGGTTCCACATTCCAGTCGTTTGCTATGGGGGGCCCAAAGGGGAGCGATTACGTCGCGAATGGTGATATGATTCATTGGAAAATGTTTTGCCGAGCGTGAATGTAATCATGGATCGCAAACTGGCGCGGTGGATGACTATTTGAGTGCGGGCCCTTAGTCAGCGCCGTTAGCCTTTACCATCCGGTACTCTTGAAATAATCTCGATTAAATATATCTTTTAGATCAAGATTGATTAACACATAGCCTGAACAAGGGCAGAAACATCGATACCCTTGCCGCCCGGTCACGACGAAGGTTGAAAAATTGTGGCGCGGACCTTCGGTCTGTACGTGCAGACCGGAGGTCCGCACCACAATGTTTTCGTATAAAAAAGTAGTATAAATAGGGGAAGAATTATGCAGAGAGTAACGTTTATCGCATTGTACGACGAATATTGTCTGGGCGTTCGCTACATGTCTTCCGTTCTTCAGAACGACGGGCACGACGTCAATATCATCATTTTTAAAGGCGTCGAATACATTTCTCCTACGGAAATCCCTCCCTCGGAAAAGCAGGACGAGGGGGGATATTACAGCATGTGTACCTACACCACCGCCAAGGAATTGGATATTTTACTCAACCTGTTAAAAGAGCAGGACCCCCATCTGGTCGGCATCTCGTTCACCTCCATCAGCTATGGTTTGGCGCAGTTTCTTACCCGGAAAATTCAAACCGAGTTGAAAACGCCGGTGATTTGGGGTGGAGTGGATTCCACCGTCAACGCCAATGAGAATATTCAACACACGGACATGATCTGCCTCGGCGAGGGGGAATTTCCCGTCCGCAACCTCGTCAATGCGATGGACCGCGGCGAGGATATTCTGCACATCCCCAGCATTTGGGTAAAAAAGGATGGCGTTATTTATCGCAATCCGATGATGAAACTGGAACAGAATTTGGATCTATATCCATTCCCCGATTTTGAGTTGGAAAACAAGACCATCGTTATCAACGACGCCATCTATCCCTCGCCCTACCCGCCGCGCAGCCATCTTTATACCAACTTCATCATCATGGCTACGCGCGGCTGTCCGTTCACCTGCACCTACTGTTGCAGCGGTCACGACGACGTGATTTATCAGGGCGACAAATTCCTGCGCCGCCGCTCGGTTGAAAATGTCATCGAAGAGCTGCGTTATCGGGTACGCGCCTGGCCGTGGAAATTGGAGCGGGTGGAATTTTATGACGACGTTCTGCCCTTGAACAAACGCTGGATTCAGCAATTTTCGCCCGCCTATTCGACCGAGGTCGCTCTGCCTTTTTTCGGTTACACGCATCCCAACGTCGGCGATCCGGATATCCTGAATCTGCTCACGAAAGCCGGTTTAAGCTATCTGATCATGGGCATCCAATCCGGCAGCCAACGCACGTTGAAGAAATATTACGACCGCAGGCACCCCAAACAAGGCACGATTCGCACGGCACAGAACATTCTCGACGCCGGAGCAAAGCTGCTTGTCGATTTCATCGGTTACAATCCGTTGGAACTGGAGGAAGACAACGTCGAAACGTTGGATTTGATCTGCGACCTGCCCCGCCCGATCGGCATCGTCAACATTAATCCCATGGCGTTTTATGACAACTATAAAATCTTCCACATCGCGCATAAAGAAGGCATCGTCGATCAGTTGGAACGTCCGTTGGGAGTGCACGCTCTGCAGGCGAAACCCAAACCGATCTTCGTTTTTTGGGAATTCATGCACATGTTGGGACATTTCGACGGATTCACGAAAGAACATGTGATGGGTTTGGTTCAGGATCGATATCTGCGGGAACATCCGGCAATTTTCGAAGAAATGGTCGCCAATCTTTATCACGCCACCTATCTCGACGGCAATCCGGTGGTGAATAAAGATCAATATATTCAGAACATGCGCTGGAGAGTGGCGCGGATCGAGGGATCATCCGCGTTTCGAGCCTATCAAAAAATCAAGAGCCTCGTCGCATAACCACAACGAACGTATCAATAAATCGCCCATTCACCGATCAAAGCCGGAGTATCGATCACTTCGTCCGACTTCAAAACAAAAAGATGGTCGAAATCGACTTCCGCATTTCCCTGTCCGCCGAATTGCACGAACGGATACCAAAAGCGCTCGGCGGCAAACGGGGGCGCCTGAATCAGGAACGAAACCACCTGCCATTTATCCTTTTCGGTTACCCGTACGGTTTCCTGCGCAAAAACCACGCGATTGCGTAAATCATTACTATCCGCTATCCCCGCTCTCATTTCGAGAGGAGCGACTTTTGAGCGCACAGAGAAGGTCATGCGAGTCGTTCCGTCATAGGCGCTGGAATTGACCAGACGGCTGAGGATCAAGCCCGCGTCGCCGATGGCTGTTCCCGGCGCGGCGACCGTGGTTTTCAGGATTTGAAATCCTTCCGGGGCGTTGTCCTCATCCACTCGTTCGAAATTGACGCCAAAACCGGCGGCCATCCGATCATCCACGCGCGTTTCAAAGGACGCGGCCAGCAAGGCGTTGCTCTGATAAACCCGGATATCGTCCAACCACATCGTTTGCGGTTGTTGTGCGCCGAACCGCAAACTGAAATTCAACACTTCATAATTGAAGTTATTAAATGGAGCGCCTAAAAAATCATAAAACAACCATTTTTCCGCATACCCGGCGGGAATGGTATGGGTAATGCTGAAACCGTTCCACGGATCCTGATTGATCTGTAAACGCACTTCATGATTGTAGGGCACATTGACGACTCGAATGCGGTATTGGAATCGCCAAGTTACTGTTTGACTGTTTTCCGGCGTATCCCAATTAATGGAAAGCAATTCGTTCCACGAATTGGCGGTGCCGCCGGGCACTTCCATCTCCAAAACGGGAGTATTATTGTCAGGAATATCATCGAACACACCGACAATTGAGATGCCTCCCGCATTCAAAGGACCCGGATCCCACTCATCGAAGGTTGATTCGAGCATAAGGATGCCCGTTTCATACAAATCCTGCGCCGGAACCGAATAACCGATACTCATCAGCATAATGAAACAAATCCATATGCGCATTGTCGTATTCCTCCTGTTTTACGATTGAATTGTGACTATACAAATATCAAATCCGCGACTCGTTGTAAAGTATCCATCTCATAAAAATATTGAATTTATGATCAACCGCATGATGGTGGATTTCAACCATTATAACTCAGTTGTTTAGACGGAAGGTAAAAGATTATAAGAATAAATCAACCTTCAACTAGTACTAATTGATTTTACGAAAAAAAATTCGAGATTGACGAGATGATGAACGTTGAAACCCACACCCAAGTATCAAAGCCGCAAGGTGGAATTCAATCCATTCATCCCACTCTTCGAAATCTATCGCCGTTCGAAATAAGAAATAAATCCATATTCCGTCTCTTCGGTCATGTATTCGTACCGTTCGCGAAACAAGGGATGATTCCACAAATCATATTGCGCGGGATACGCGAACAATTCCTGCAGGCGCTCTTCCGGATACGGCTTGGAGGAAATGAATAGAAGGGGAAACAGTTGCACGAATCGCGGCTCCCGCGTCAGAACGGAATCGGGATTGCTTTTTTCATGCCCTGCATATCGGCGGGAGGGATCGCGTGCGGGCGTATGCGCCACCTCCACGTCGTTCATGCCCAACAAATCGATGCAGCGCAGTTCGCTGTAATACGGAATCGCTCCCGCTGTAATCACGGCGATAGTTGTATCTGGCGGATATTTTTCCTTCAGCCATTTCCCCATTTTGCTCCAATTGTCCGCGAAAGCGACTTCGGAAATCAGGCGGCGCGCGCCGGTGGAAAAACCGTAACGGTCGTTGGCTTTATACTCGAATAACTGGTTTCCATGCGCATAAAAGAAGAGCGGCATGAGTGCGGCGATTCCCACCTGCGCCGTGCGAACGCGCATGGATTGCGAACAGTCGAATTTGTCGAAAATCATATGATCGCAGCAGCGTTCGATCCCGCGTACGGAGAGAAGGGACAAAAGGGGAATCGCGGGAACGAGAAAGCGGTGCAAGGCGAAATGATCGCCGCCCTCCAATACGACAAGCAGGAGATGCGTAACGGCAAACAATAAAATGATTCCACCTTGTCGCAACTGTTCTTTCTCCAACAATGGCCAAAGAATGACGAAACAAAAAAGAAAGCGCGGACGCAGGAACGTTCCGACATATGCGAGTCCCCGCAAAACCAGCGCAGCCCCGCCGAAATCATGTTTCGCGTAAAACGTGTTTGGGAATACATAACCAAAATAGAAAAAACGAAAAAGGAGGAACAGAAAATAGGGAAGTAAAAAATAAATTCCTGCATTTCGAAAAATAGTCGTGAGTTTCTGCCTGCGAACCAGCCAAAGGAACAGACACGGCAGCAGAAACGCCGCCCCTTCCGGTCGCGTCAACGATACCAGTAATAACAGAAGAGAATGCGCGCGTATGTTTTGCGTTTGGATGAGAGAATAAACCAACAATAAGATCAAAAGCGTATAAGCGGCTGTCTCCAAACCGGAGGCGGACCAGGCAACGAAGCCCACGTCGGCAACCACCGCCATTGCCGCCGCACATGGCCAAAGATGAAGCCGATACCACGATTTTGAATCGCAGTTGAAGACACGTCGATAGAGAAAGAAAGTCAAAAAAAGGCAGCCAACGCCGCAAAGAATACCGGAAATCCAGGCAACGGACGGGAGCGAAAGGCGGAGAATGGCGCAGGCGCTGAGCAGCGCCATCCACAGCGGGCTGGAATAGCCTTCGACATGATCGCCGCCGGGATAAAACACGATCCCATGACCCGCCGCCAGATTTCGCGCATAGACCATCGGAATATAGGCGTCGTCAACCAAACCGAACGGAAATTGGATCAACCAGAACGCAAATATAACCAGCGGCGTGAGGCCAAAAACCGCTGTGAGAATCCATGTGCTTGAACGATTGCTTGCCGGATCATTCACGATGATTATACTATCCTAGTGAGACGATATAATAGTGATCAAAAGCCGCCGGCTGGGAGCATGGACTTCGAGGAAACGGCGTCAACCGGCGGCATGAGGGTAGAATACGGCATCCCGCCTGAAAATGGAACGGATGGAAACGATGAATGAATCGTTGACAAATGCGCGAAAAGTAAAAATCGGCGAGGTGACTCACGCCTATTTCGATCCGCAAATGAAAGCGGTGCAATTCACCATCACCTTCGAAAAATGGGGAGTGAAATTGCAGGGAACTTGCAAAAGCGGCCTCGATCCGATCACCGGCCACTACATTTCCGCCGAGGAACTGAAACAAAAAACCAAACAGTTCATCAACATGCCTGTCTACGACGAGGACGGCGAATATTCCGCCGCCGAACGGCCATCCTATGAAAAATTAAAGAAAATCCGCTTCCATGTTTCTTTGAAATCGATGCGGATCGGGGTGAGCGAAAGCGGGTATCGGCCGGATATGAATACCTTTTTGCGGAAGTTGTTTGCGTGAAGTGATTTAAATCTTATAGTTCTGATCAGCGTCAGAAAGAATAAAGGAAGGCTTGATTATGATTCAAGATTTGTACGGGCTTCCAGTTTGATCCGTTCAACTGTTTTATCGGACAATTCTCCCCGTTCCGCAGCCTCGATACGTGCCTTCATCATTGCTTCCCTTTGCTGAAGCGTTTCGCTCTCGGTTAACGAGGTTTCATAATGACCACGATCGAGAAGAAGCCGATTCTCCTCAAAAATATTTCAAGGAAAAGCAAGGCTTACCGTTCCGGATCGGTTGCATCGCACTTCGGAAGCAGTATAATAGACTACTAACTCTATAGACTAAGTGATTTCCGGAAATTGATGTGATTGACGGAGATTTTTATATCAGGATTTCTCGATGTTAGTTGTTGAGAATAGGAGTGTTAGTTTATCTGGTCGCGAGGAGAGCCATCGTGGAAGATTCAAAAGGTTTATGGAAAATCAAATACGAGTCCGATTTATTTCCCGAATTTGGGAGGGAGATAGCCGCATCGCCGGGGGGAGAAAATATTTTTAGTTGTATCCAGTGCGGCACATGCAGTGGATTTTGTCCCCTGTCGCTTTATATGGATTACACCCCACGCCGAATTATCGCCATGACCCGCGCCGGATTTAAGGAAGAAGTGTTGAGTTCCTCAATGATTTGGATGTGCGCCTCGTGCTACGGCTGCACCGTCGAATGCCCGAAAGAAATCAAAATAACCGACGTGATGTACGCTCTCAAACAACGCGCCATCAAAGAAGGCGTGTATCCCCGACGCTTTCTCGTTCCTATCCTGGCGCATAGTTTTTTCAAATCCGTTTGGAAGCATGGCCGCAACACGGAAAGCCACCTGATTGTGAGCATGTATATGAAAAGCAATCCGTTCAAAATGCTCACACAAAGCCTTTTGGGGATGAAACTCTGGTTGAAAGGGCGAATGGGAATCATGACGGATTCCATTCGCGATAAAAAGTCATTGCAATCCCTTTTGCAAGCAGTGAAAAAAATTCAGAATGGAAAAGCGCATTGAAAAGAACAAGGGAGCGCCGGCATTCTGACGGCATCCCGGTTTGAACCGCCGAGACGGCGACGATAGGCTTCAGTGTCGCGTAGGGAGGACTCATGAGATACATTTATTATCCCGGCTGTTCCTTGAAGGGGACCGGCAGGGCCTACGAAGAATCGGTTTTGGCTGTTTTTCGCGCGTTGGAACTGCAGTTTGAGGAATTGGACGATTGGAACTGCTGCGGCGCGACGGCCTATATGGCCATCGACGAATTACAGGCATTTACGTTGGCGGCGCGGAATCTGGCTCTTGCGGAGAAACAATTTGCCGATGAAGAGGAAGTGAACATCATCGCGCCCTGCAGCGCCTGTTATCTCGTGCTGATGAAAGCGCAACATTATATAGAAGAATATACCGAAATCGGTGATCAGATTCGATCCGCATTGAAAGAGTGCCATATGGAATATGAAGGGCGGATTCGCATTCGCCATCCTCTCGATGTGTTCGTCAATGATATCGGATTGGAAAAAATCAAATCGCTGGTTCGAAAACCGTTGGATGGTCTGCGGGTGGCCAGTTATTACGGTTGTCAGATGGTTCGACCCTATAAAGTCTTCGATCATCATTATAGCCCGACGACGATGGATGATCTCATGCGGGCTTTAGGTGCGAAAGCGGTCGACTGGTCGCTGAAAACTCGCTGTTGCGGCGGTTCCCTGACCGGCACCATTGAGCAGGTCGGGATGCGTCTGAGTTTCATTCTTCTCAATGAAGCGCAAAAACGGGGAGCGAACGTGATTGCAACCTCCTGCCCGCTTTGTCAGTTCAATTTGGAGTGTTATCAGGGCAGTATGAATCGCAAGTTCAACGGCTCTGTGGATTTGCCCGCGGCCTATTTTACCCAATTGATGGGCATGGCGTATGGTATTTCCAATCGAGAACTCGGTTTGCAGCGACTTTTTGTGCCGATGACATCACAGTTCAGCAAAAAGGAAGGGTATCAACATGTCGGCGTTTGATATACAGGAGAATGGCGATTTTCGTATCGGCGTTTTTGTCTGCGATTGTGGAATCAACATCGCCGGCAAAGTGAATGTAAGCGCGGTGGCCGAATTCGCCGGAACGTTGCCGAATGTGGTCGTGACGCGCGAATACAAATTCATGTGCTCCGATCCCGGCCAGGAATTGATTCAAAACGATGTCAAAGAGTTCCGATTAAACCGCGTCGTCGTGGCTTCGTGTTCGCCGTTGATGCATGAGGCGACATTTCGCCGGGCGACGGCGGAAGCGGGATTGAATCAATATTTTTTTCAAATGGTCAACATCCGCGAACACGTCAGCTGGGTAACGGAAAACGAATATCTGGCGACCGAAAAGGCGAAGGCGCTCGTGGCCGCCGCCGTGCGCCGGGTGAAGGTACATCGGGCGTTGGAAAGCAAGAGCGTTCCCGTCAATCCCGACGTTCTCGTGGTCGGCGGCGGCATTGCCGGCATTCATGCCGCCCTGACGATCGCGAATGCGGGCAAAAAGGTTTATCTGGTCGAGAGAGAACCTACCATCGGTGGGCACATGGCCAAGTTCGACAAGACATTCCCCACGCTGGATTGTGCCGCCTGCATTCTCACGCCCAAAATGTCGTCCGTGAAAGCGCATAAGAATATCACGTTGTGGACCTATTCGGAAATCGATAAAGTCGATGGCTTCGCGGGTAATTTCACCGTGCGGGTCAAGCGCAAACCTCGCTATATCAAGGAGGAGGATTGCGTCGGCTGTAATCTCTGCGTCGAAGCCTGTATTTTCAAGGAAGGTAAATTCGAAGACGAATTCAATGTCGGTCTGTCAAAACGCAAACCGATTTATATGCCCTTTCCCCAGGCCACCCCGTCCGTCGTGTTGATCGATCCGGAAACCTGTCTCCATTTCAAAACGGGAAAATGCAAACAAAAATGCGTGGAAGTCTGCGAACGAGGAGCGATCGACTTCAATCAGCAGGAAGAATTCAAGGAAATCAATGTCGGCGCGATTATTCTCGCGACCGGCTTCAAAACCTTTGATCCCCACCGGATTTCCGAATATGGCTATGGCGTGTATCCGAACGTCTATACCAGCCTGGAAATCGAACGTCTGGTGAATGCGTCCGGACCGACGCAGGGTGAAGTGCTGATGCGCGACGGGCGCAAACCCAAGTCCGTTGCAATCATTCACTGCGTCGGTTCGCGGGATCGGAAAACCAATGCGTATTGTTCGCGGGTTTGCTGCATGTATTCCTTGAAACTGGCGCATCTCATCAAAGAGCGCACCGGCGCGGAAATTTACAACTATTACATCGATATGCGCACTCCCGGCAAAGGCTACGAGGAGTTTTACGACAAACTGCTGCAGGAAGGCGTCCATTTTATCCGCGGTCGCGTGGCCGAAGTGACCAATTGGGCCATGGTTCCGTCGGAAGAAGACAAGCTGATTATTCGAGCGGAAGATACACTAATCGGCGTCGCCCGGCGGGTGCCGGTGGATATGGTGATTTTATCCGTCGGATTGGAAGCGCATGACGATGCGGGCGAAGTGCAACGCCTGTTCAACATCAGTTGCAGCAAGGAAGGCTGGTTCCTCGAACGGCATCCCAAATTGGCGCCGGTCTCCACGTTTACCGACGGAATCTTTATCGCCGGCGCTTGCCAGGGACCCAAAGACATCCCGGATACGGTGGCGCAGGCGGGCGCGGCGGCGGCGGAGGCGTTGGCGATGGTGGATATCGGCCACGTCGAATTGGAGCCGAATACGGCGAATGTCGAGACGGTCATGTGCTCGGGATGCAAGACGTGTATCTCGATGTGTCCGTTCAGCGCGATTACGTTCGACGCCGAAAATTGGCGCGCCGAATTCAACGAAGCGCTTTGCAAGGGATGCGGAACTTGTGTAGTCACTTGTCCCACCGGCGCCGCGCAACAACATCTCTATACCGACGACGAAATGTACGAAGAAATCGAGGGGGTATTGCATTATGTCTAATGATTCTCAAACGGAGAACGCGCAACAATTTGAACCGCGCATCGTGGCGTTTTTCTGCAATTGGTGTACCTATACGGCGGCGGATTTGGCGGGAACGTCCCGCTTGAAATATGCTCCCAACGTACGCGTCATTCGCATCATGTGTTCGGGACGGCTGGATCCGCAATTTGTCGTCAAGGCATTTCGTGATGGAGCGGACGGCGTCCTGATCGGCGGCTGTCATCCGGGCGATTGCCATTATCAGGAAGGTAATTATAAAGCCTATCGGCGATATGCGTTGTTTCAGAGCATGTTGAAACATATGGGCATCGAGGAAGAACGCTTCCGGCTCGAATGGATTTCCGCGTCGGAAGGAGACAAAGTGCAAAAAGTGATCAATGAAATGACGGAGCAAATCCGCGCATTGGGACCGTTGAAACTGACTTCGGTCCCCTCCTACCGAGCGCAGGAAGTGCAATTGGATTTAGCGGGCGTCGGGGTGGAAGGAGAACTGTTATGAGCAAACCGAAAGTGGCATTTTATTGGTGCGCTTCGTGCGGCGGCTGTGAAGAATGCATCGTCGATCTGGCCGAAGAGATTTTGCAGGTGGTGGAGGCGGTCGACATTGCTTTTTGGCCATGCGCGATGGATTTTAAACGAGTTGACGTCGAGCAGATGAAGGATGGTGAGCTGGCCGTCAGCTTCATCAACGGCGCGATTCGTACGTCCGAACAGGAAGAAATGGCCGAACTGCTGCGCAGCAAATCCCAACTCGTCATCGCATTCGGCAGTTGCTCCCATCTCGGCGGTATTCCCGGTCTGGCGAATTTATACGAACGACAGGATTGTCTCGATCGGGTCTATAGCGAGACGCCGAGTGTGGTGAATCCGGAAGGCGTTTACCCGCGGGAACGAACGGAAATGAACGGACATTCCCTTCACATTCCTGCATTTCGCGAAACCGTCAGGACGTTGGATCAAACGGTTGTGGTGGATTACTATCA
>QZKN01000179.1 GCA_003598175.1 Candidatus Omnitrophota bacterium | reverse complement strand
ATATAAATTGTGTTACAATTTGATGGAATTCAATCATTCCCAAGCGATACTTCGACTCGAGAAAACACGGGGACGATACCATGTTTCACACAGAACCGCCTCGAACGTTGGAAACTCTGCTAGCTGCGCATACCGTGGAAGGCGAATTATACGAGAAACTGCCGGAAGACAAAGTTCGTTGTTTTGCCTGCGGTCATCGATGTCTCATTCCCGAGGGAAGGCAAGGCGTCTGCAGGATTCGGTTTAACGAAAGCGGTGTATTGCGGGTTCCTTTTGGATATGTCGTGGGATTTCAGAGCGATCCGATTGAAAAAAAGCCGTTTTTCCACGTGCTGCCCGGCTCGAGCGCGATGAGTTTCGGCATGTTGGGTTGTGATCTGCATTGCCCGTATTGCCAGAATTGGAACACCTCGCAGGCGATACGCGACGATGCGGCGGGTGGGTCGATTCATCCCTGCACAGCGGAAGAACTCGTGGATCTGGCCATACGATACGGCGCGAAAACGGTGACTAGCACGTATAACGAACCGCTGATCACCTCGGAATGGGCGGCAGCCATTTTCAAACGCGCGAAAGAACGCGGATTGCATACTTCTTACGTATCCAACGGCAACGGCACGCCGGAAGTCATTGATTATCTTCGCCCCTGGACGGATTTTTACAAAGTCGACCTGAAAAGTTTTCAAGATAAGAATTACCGAAAATTGGGCGGAACCTTGCAGGCGGTGCTGGATACGATTCGGTTGCTGAAAGAGAAGAAATTCTGGGTGGAAATCGTGACGTTGCTGGTTCCGGGGTGGAACGATTCGGAAGAAGAACTGCGCGACATTGCGCGATTTATCGCGTCGGTGGGAACCGAGACGCCCTGGCACATCACCGCTTTTCACGAAGATTACAAAATGCACGGCATGGGGAATACTCGACTGGAACCATTATTGCGCGCGGCGGAGATTGGAAAGGAGGCCGGTTTGCAGTTCGTGTATGTCGGAAACGTGGCCGGCCAGGCGTCCCGTTGGGAAAACACGTATTGCCCTTCCTGCCATACTCTTTTAGTGGAGCGGCGCGGATTTCGAGTTGGTCGGATTCATATTCGCAACGGCGCCTGTTCTTCCTGCGGCCATCTCATCGCCGGTATTTGGGAATAATGTTCATACAGGATCGAACGAAAAGGAATCAACTTTCATGAAGCGATTGCGCGGCCGGATGATTGTTGCCTTTTGGGGATTGGTGCTGTTGGCGACCATTCCTCTTTCCGTCATTCCTTATTTTGCTCTTCATTACCGGCACCAGGTGATCCGAAGCCAGCAATTGGAGGAAACGAATGTTGAAATTGAAAAAGACATCAAGCTGATCGGGAACGAATTGCAACGCGTCCTTCATCGAGCGGCGTTGTTCATGCAGGATCATTTTCCCAAAAAACAGGCCCTGGTTGAAAAACTGGAATCCAGCACGGATCCGGAGGATTTTGTGTTGTGGAAAGATTATGAAATCTGGCCCCGGTTTTTCGGCGAGCCATTCAGTCGCGCCCTCAATTCGGACGAAGATTTGCGGATCATTCCCAAACAGCTGTTTCTGGAAATGAAATCGTGGCTCGAAAAGAAACAATTTTATGAAGACGAGCAAGGGCGGATCTATCTCTATTGTTTTGAAACTCTGTGGAAAGGGAAAAACCGAGAGGAAATGGAGATCGTCGGCGGGCTGTTTGTCAAATTCACCCTGATCGAAAAAAGACCCGGCCAGACGCCGATTTTCCGCATTCAGAAATCGTATGACGCCATCCACACCGTCATCGATCCCTCACCCGGACATCTGAAATCCTTTCTTCCGAAAGACGCCTACACTCGCCTATATGATTTTGACGAAGACGGAATCTATGAAGAGGTCGATGTGGACGACGTCGTACTGCAGAATATCGCCGGTTGGGAAAATGTGCGGGTTCAGGCAAAGTGCAAGCCGGTCATCAACCATCGGGGCGAATTGGCGGCGGTCATGATCATGGCGATTCCCATCGTGGATATGTGGGAGATATCGGGGATGTTCACGATTTGGGGGATCATCGTCACTCTTCTTATCAGCCTGGCAGCTGCCGTGTTGATGGCGCGATTCATATCCAAACCGATCAATGAGCTGGCGCAAGCCGCATCTTATATGTCCAAAGGAGACTTCGACGTGCGGGTTCGCGTCAGCGGCACGGAAGAACAGCGGGTTCTCAGCTCCACGTTCAATCAGCTGGCCGATCAGGTGAAAGATCAACTGGTTCAGCTGCATCGGCAGACGCAGGAATTGGAAGAGAGCAATCGGGAATTGAATCAAACCCATCGTTTTTTGCAAAATATCCTGGCGCACATTCACACCGGCGTGATGAGTTTGGATATCGAAGGACGCCTGAGCCACGTGAATCGCGTCGGTTTGGAAATCCTGCAAATCAATGAGTTGCAAGGCCGGAAAATCGAGGATGCCATCGAATCCTCCTCCTTCGTGAAAGTGATTCGTTATTCCCTTCAAAACGTTCGTTCTCTTTTCGAGGAAGAGGTTCTCTATCAGACCAAAGACGGAGATTTGATCCCTCTACAAGTCAGCACGGTTCCTTTAATGGAAAATGGCGCATTGACCGGATTGGTCGTGACTTTTCATGATCTCTCTTCCATTCGGAAACTGGAGGAACAATTGCGGCGGCAGGACCGGCTAGCGGCTCTCGGTCGTATGGCCGCCGGCGTGGCGCATGAAATCCGCAATCCGCTGGGTATCATTCGCGGCTCGGCCGAATTGTTGCGGAAACGATTCGGAGAACTGCCGAATGAAGATGGCCTCTCGGATTTCATCATCGAGGAAGTCAATCGCCTTTCCCGCGTCGTGAATGATTTTCTGATGTTCGCGCGTCCGCCCCTTCCTTCGCTGGAAGAGATGTCCGTTTCATCCCTGTTTGAAACGATTCTTGCGTATGTGAAAAGCCAACCGGGAACGGAACAGTACCGGATCGTCGAAGAAATTGAACCCGATCTGCCTCCCATTGCCGTCGATGCGAATTTGTTTCGCCAGGCATTTCTCAATCTCTGGCTCAATGCCCAACAGGCAATGCCGGATGGAGGAACGATCACCATACGAGCGCAAAAAATGAATCACAAGGAATTGGCCATCGAAATCGCGGACGAAGGAATCGGCATCTCGCCGGATCATCTGGACCGCATCTTCGATCCTTTTTATACCTCGAAGGATAACGGCACGGGATTGGGATTATCGTTGGTGCACCAGATCATAGACAGCCATCACGGCCGGGTGGAAGTGGAAAGCATCCCCAAACGAGGCAGCCGGTTTCGATTGATTTTTCCTACGGCGGCGATGCGTTCGTTTGCCGCGAGCGGCGAATTATTATAATCCAGGTTTTTGGCGATACCACGCAATCGTTTCCGCCATTCCCTCCTCGAATGAAACCAGCGGTTTGTAATTCAAGATCATCCCGGCTTTTTCGATGAACGCGCAGGAATGTTTGATATCTCCCGCCCGCGGCGGCGCGAATATCGGTTCGATGGATTTGCCCAGAATTCGATTGATCGTCTGCACGACATCCAGAACGCTGTAACTCTCTCCACAAGCAATGTTCATCGTTTCACCCGCCGCTTTTTCCGCCGACACGGCGAGGAGATTTGCATGAACATTGTTTTTGATGAAGGTAAAATCGCGAGTCGCCGATCCGTCGCCGTAAATGGTGGGCGGCTGATCTTTCAACATCAGCGGAATGAAAATCGCCATGACGCCGGTATAGGGCGAATCCGGATTCTGCCGCGGGCCGAATACGTTGAAATAGCGCAGGGAAACGGTTTCCAACCCATACGATTCGTAAAACGCCTTGCAATAAAATTCCCCGCAGGTTTTCGCCACGCCGTAAGGCGAGATCGGCTGCGAGATCAACCCTTCGTGTTTATACAATTCGTTCGTATTGCCGTAGGTGGAGGAGGAGGATGCGTAGATCAACCGTTTGACGCCGGCATCTTTTGCGGCAACCAATACGTTCAACGTACCGGTCGCATTGACATCGTGACTTTCCCGCGGATTTCTGACGGAACGGGGAACCGACGGTAATGCGGCCTGATGCAGTACGTATTCCGCACCGTCCATCGCCCATTTCACCGCATCGGCGTCGCGTAGATCGATTTCGTGGAGAGCAATCCGGTTCAGAAACGGCTGGATATTTGCGCGCAATCCGGTGGAAAAATTATCGATCACGCACACCTCATGGTTTTCCGAAAGCAGGTGTTCGACGAGATGAGACCCAATAAAACCGGCGCCTCCGGTCACCACAAAACGAGCCATAATGTATCCTTTCTCAATATAGAATGAGTCGAGCGATGTGAATCTCACCTTCTGTATTAGAAAGGACATTATATTCCCAATCAATAAAATCCGAATATCCGTTCGCGACGGCGGGAACTTTCTTCTCCGCTCAATGCAATCATCAAACGGTATTTGAAGAGGGGTGAAGAATTTCGTTCACCTTTTGCAGTAACCGCTGTTCATCGAGAGGTTTGTCAAAATAGGCGTTCGGAACCGGAATGTGTTCGGTTTCCAAAAAGGAACGAATCATGAGGTTCATATCCCGATCATTGCGCATCAGGCCGGTTACCACGATGACGGGTATTTCCATAAATTCGTACGTGGATTTGATTTTTCGATAAAAGAATAGACCGGATTGTTTCGGCATATGAATATCAAGGGTAATCAAATCAGGTTTTGTAATTTTCATATACTGGAAGGCCTCTTCGCCATTGTGAGCGACGGCTACCTGATAATCATCCTCCTGCAGAACGGATTGCAGCAATGCTGAAAAATCCGGATCATCCTCGACGACTAAAATGGAGTGTTTGCGTGACGGTTCAACATTCATGGAAAATCTCCTCTTTTGTTGCTAGGGTGAAATAAAAGCGTGTGCCCTGGTTTTCCTCACTTTCACACCAAATGCGTCCGCCGTGCGCTTCGACTGCCGCTTTACAAAAAGCCAATCCCAATCCGGTCGAATCCGAATCGGTGAAACGTTGCTCGGAAATGAATTCATCGAACAGTGTCGGGAGCGATTCCCGCGGAATGCCGAGTCCATCGTCAAAGCAGGAAAACAGAATTTTGCGTTTTCGAGGATCGTATTCCGCGTCGATTTGAATTGCGGTTCCCGGCGGATTGTGTTTCAATGCATTGGAAATCAAATTGACCAGAATGCGATGCAGCAAAGCCATATTGCCCCATGCCGGCGGACAAGATGTATTATTTTCTCCGACGGAAAGCGCATTTTTGTGCTCGGGCAAGGAAAAATCGCGTATGGATTCGGTAATCAAATCGGTTACATTCAGTTGCTCTTTTTTGATGACGCTGACGTTCTGCAATTTGGCAAAATCCAGAAGATCATTCACGATATTTTGCATCCGACAGGCTTGTCTTCGAATGCGTTCCAAGCCGAGTTGAAATTCGGAATTCGGCTCGAATGCATCCTTTTTGAGCAATAAGTTTGAAAAACCGATAATACAGGCAAGACTGGTTTTGAAATCATGAACCATGAATTGCGTTTGGCGGCGGTTGGCGCGTTCCAATTGAACGAGTTTTTCGTTCTGTTCGACGATCAACCTTCGATGATAAGTCCCGGCAACGGTAATGATTGTCCCCACCAATCCGAATACGATTCCCATGGGCAGCATATCACTGTAGAAGGAATAGAGAATCGGTTTCCATACAGGAGAATTTGCGGGATGGCTCATTCCATTCCCGTATAGGGGATCGAGGAAGTGGAAAATGATCATGGAGAGCGGATGCAAAAAGAAAAAGCCGAATACAAAACCAATCGTGGCCTGGATCAAGAATTGTTGTCGTGTGAAAAACATTGATGTTATCATCGTATCACCGTGATTTATAAAACTTTTGAATATCCAACACTCGCGCCTGGTTCCATGATCCATAGCATGTGGAAATATCGTAACGCCGGTATCGAGACAGCGATTTGAAATGCCACCGGGACGACGGCGTTACGTTTTTCTTTATTTCCATTTCACCATCGGACATGGAAGATTGTCCTTAATGATGATGTGTGGAATGAGCGTCGTGACCCATTTTTTGATGGGGCGTATACGGCATCGATTCGGTTTTTTCGCCCACAGGAGCGATGAGTGCCATGTATTTTGCCGGATCTTTTTGGATCGTGGCCACGCAGGCGTTACAACACAGGCGCACGAGCTGATTTCCAACGAGGAAATCGATAGTCTGCCCCATGCTTCCCAATTTTCTGCCGGTCACGACGCAGGCATCGAAGGAATAAGCGGTTTTCTGTTTCGCGATCATCGCTTTGTCGAGTTTTTCCAGATATCGCGCCGGCAATTTCTCCAGTTCCTGTACGCATCCGTTGCAGCACA
Source organism: Candidatus Omnitrophota bacterium (assembly GCA_003598175.1). GTDB lineage: Bacteria > Hinthialibacterota > Hinthialibacteria > Hinthialibacterales > Hinthialibacteraceae > SURF-12. The sequence goes on along the minus strand of QZKN01000179.1, from coordinate 4,992 downwards.
ATCGCACCAATCGGTTTTTGTACACGAGGTTGACCGGATCGCCCATCTCACCCAGTTTGTTATCGGTTACCGGGCAGGTATCGACGGGATAGATAGGCAATTGTTGTTGAATAATTGCCTGATCGATCTTCTGCAAATACTCGTCCGGTGATTTTAAAAAAGTATTTTCACAATCCGAGCAACAGAATCGAATCTCGCGGCCTTGATACACATAAACCACTGCCTCGCCCATCGTTCCCATTGCGGCGCCGGAGACTACGCAAGTTGCCAGAGGGTACGGATAACCTGAATTTGTCGATTTGGTTTCTTTTCCGAAGGCGACTTTTGACTTCTTATGAAGAGATTTTGTCGGAATTTTATTGAATCGCGGCACTTTCTCCGATCCATTCGAAACATTACTTGTCAGCGACACGATCATTCCGACTACGAGCGCCATTCGAAAAGTATGATACAACCCGTGTTTCTTTATTGCCGTTTTCATGATTGCTGCTCCTCTTATCATTTGGTTTTGATTGCCGGTTCCACGACCCGGATATTGCATAAATTGCAACCATGTTCACTGATTGGCAAGGATTAAGCCAAAATGTATGTCTGCTAATAAAAAAAGGATAACCACCTGAATTTTAAAGGCTTACCAATAATTATCCCAAATGGAATGATTGGCGGGAAATAAGGGAAATTGTAGGAAATCCGACAGCCGATGTGGCAAATCATTGATTTACGAAGGCGAGTGCGTTGGAACTTTCAAACCATATTTTTCCATGCGATAAATCAACGTCTGGCGGGTGATCCCCAACAGCTGCGCCGCGTGGGTTTGATTGCCGGCTGCCTGGTGTAATGCCTGCTTGATCAATTCCTTTTCGACATCGTCGAGCACGATGCCGGAAGGGGGGATTTGCAGGCTGAATCTTGGGTTTTGGGAGCCGCAAATGTGGATGTGTTGGGGAAGGTCTGCGGCAGTGAGACGATCGTCGTTTTGCCGCAACACATACATTTGTTCGACGATATTATGCAACTCACGGACATTCCCCGGCCAAGGATATTGTTGCAGAATTCCGTAGATTTCCGGCTCCACCGGGATTTGGGGAACGCCTAATTCACGCAAAAAATGTTGTATCAGCAGCGGAATATCTTCCGGACGATCCCGCAAAGGGGGTAAAAGCAGCGGCACAACGCTCAGGCGGTAATAGAGATCTTCTCGAAAGGTATTTTTTTCAACGCAGGATTTAAGATTTTTGTTGGTTGCCGCGATGACGCGAACATCGACTTTCATGGATTTGTGTGAACCGATCTTGTCAATTTCCTTTTCCTGTAAAACACGCAGGAGTTTGCTTTGCAAATCGAGCCGCATATCGGCGATTTCGTCGAGAAAGATGGCGCCGCCGTCGGCCAGTTCGAATTTTCCTATATGATCGTTCAACGCGCCGGTAAACGCGCCTTTGACGTGACCGAACAGTTCGCTTTCCATGAGATGTTCAGGAATAGCGGGGCAGTTGACGGCAATGAACGCTTGCTTTCGACGCGCGCTGTTGTAATGGATGGCTCGGGCGATGAGTTCCTTGCCGGTTCCGCTTTCCCCTTCGATCAGTACCGTTGAATCCATGACACACAGCCGTTTGATCATCTTGAAAACGTTCTGAATGGCTTCCGAACCACCAACAATGTTCTCGAAACGATAGCGATCGAGCAGTTCTTCCCGCAAATGGATATTTTCGCGCATCAGTCCATGAAATTTCAGAGCTTTTTCGATCACGACCAGCAGTTCGTCTTTTTCGAATGGCTTGCATAGATAATCGTGTGCGCCGTGTTTCATGGCTTTTATTGCCGTCTCGATGGAACCGTGAGCAGTAATGACAATCACGAGAGCGGGAGGAGAAATACGCTTGATTTCCACCAATAATTCCAAGCCGTCCATTTGTGGCATTTTCATATCGGTAATGACCAGAACCGGTTCCTCCTCACGAAATTTCCGTAAGCCATCCTGCCCGTTTGTGGCCGTAATCACTTCATAACCAGCTTCCTGGAGTTGAAATTGAGTGACTCGGCATAAACTCGGATCGTCATCGACAAGTAGAATTCGTCGGGAACTCATACCAAATCCTCCTCCGAAACGGGAAAACGGATATGAAAGCATGCGCCGCCCTCATTGCGATTGGCCACGTTGATCGTGCCGTGGTGATGACTCAATATTTTTTGCACGATTGACAGCCCCAGACCGGTCCCATTCACCCGGGTGGTAAAGAACGGATCGAACAATCGCAGCAAATCCTTTTCCCGTATCCCCGGCCCGCTGTCTTCAATCAAACATTCCATTTCTTTGGAATTTATTGTTCGGCAGGATATCGTCAACGTTCCCCCTTCCGTCATTGCCTGAATGGCATTCGTGATGAGATTGGCGAAAACCTGCTTGAGTTGGCTCGTATCAAAAATGATGGTTGGCAAATCGGATTCATAATGGCGAATTACACGAATTTCATGCTTTTGTCGTTGTTGCGCGGTCAGATCCAAAACCGAGTCAATGATTTCCGTGACATGGCAAGGTGATAATTGATGAATTCTCGGCCGGGCGAAATTGAGAAACTCACTCACAACACGATTTAGATGTTTCGTTTCCTTCAATACAATTTGGCTGAATTCCAAACGCTGTTCGGGCTTGAGGGACGCGGAAGCCAGAATCTCCACTGCGCCTTTGATGGAAGAGAGCGGTGTTCGAATTTCGTGGGCGATGCCGGCGGATAATTCCGCCAGCGCCTGTATTCGCTCCGTTCGTCGCAATTGATCCTCCGCTTTCAGGATTTCGTTGGTTTTGACGCGAAGTTCCTCATAAGACCGGCGGAGTTTCGTCTCTGTTCGTAAAAAACGTTCGGACAAGATTCCGGTTACGATCCCTAAAAATACATGCACGAAGACTTCCAGGGTTTGCTGGAGATTGTGTGAAAAGAAATGGCCGCCCCATTGAAACCAGATATGGGTTATATGCATTCCGGCCATAACCATGCCGGTGATCAATCCACCCCAAAAACCAAACCAAAAAGCGGCAAGAATAATGGGAAAATAACAAAGCCGGTCATAAATCAAATGCATATGATGATAAAACGTAGGTGTCAGGAAATGGAGATTGCTGATCAAAAGTGAGAGAATCACCACGACAAAAAATCGAATCCCAAAATTTCGACGTGTAATCGATTCCATCTTTTCTTTTTGCCCACTCATTGACTTTTTCATCTTATTTTTGTTCGCAGTTTTCATGCCACCCATTCTTTTTATGTGATCAGGAAATGCGGTATGGCCGAGACGGAAATGAAAGGTATCTTTTTTCCCCTTTTTTGCATACCTTCATTTTATTCAGATGAATCAGGGAAACAACCAATCACAAATAACAATAATCAAATGGATTGTGGCATTACCAACAACAGTTGCCGGATATGCGCCACTTTATTTCCTTTTTGGAGAATAAAAAAGAACCGCTTCGTTGAAAAAAAACCAAGGAATACCTGCTTGAACCATTTAAATCCATTCCAACCATTCAATTTGGCATGAAAACTGTTCATGATAGAGAAACAAATTGATGTAGAATATGAAAAGATTGTTTCGAATTATTGATTTTTACCTCTACAGCAGGGATGCCAAAACCAATGATGAAAAACGTTCTCTTATTCCTTCCATTTGGCTTCGTAATCAGTCTGGCAATCATTTCGTTCCATTGCCACGGAGAGGAACTCGGCGCGGCATCAGCCGTAACAATTCCTTTGATTCATTCCGCAACGCCGAATGGCAATCCGGCGGACATGATCGCCGAGGCATTTGAACACAATCCGGACATCGAAGCCGCGCGGGCGGAATGGGCGCAGGTCGTGGAGACCTACCCATTGGAAACCGCATGGGAAGATCCCATGCTCACCTTCAGTTATTATGTCGAAAACGTCGAAACTCGCGTGGGACCGCAGAAAAATTCGTTCAACTTCGTTCAACGCTTCCCTTTTCCCGGAACGTTGAGGCAAAAAGGACGCGTGGTGGAAAAAGACATACACATCGCCGAAATACGTTATGAGATTGTCGTGCGAGACGTGATCGCCGATCTCAAAACCGCTGTTTATGAACTGATTTACCTCGACGGCGCGGTGGATATCACTCGCAGGAATCAAGAATTGCTCAATGAAATCCTTGCATACGCCCAAACTAATTATACCGAGCAGAAAACCGGTCTTAACGATGTCTTTCGGGCCGAATCGCAATTGGCCCAGCTCGATTATGATCTCATTACGCTGCAGGAACTGCGCGCCGTGCAGCAATCCGTGATCAATGCGATTGTAAATCGTCCCGCCGATGAGGAAATCACAATCCGGGACCCATCCTTGCCCATGCAAGAAACGCCATCGCTGCCAAATCTGCATGAACTGGCGCTTACTCAGCGGCAGGAAATCCGACTCGCCGCGTTGGGCGTGGAAAAAGCGGACGAAACGATTCGCCTGGCGCATCGACAGAATTTACCGATGTTCTCAATCGGCGCGATGTACATCAACACGGGCGAAGCGCTCAATCCCACCATGCAGGACAGCGGTAAAGATCCCCTGATTATTACCGGCGGCGTCTCCGTTCCGCTTTGGTTCGGCAAAAACAAAGCCCGCGTGCGCCACGCGCGGGAAGGAAAACGCAAAGCGGAACAGCAGGAACTGTCCATTCAAAACCAAACCGCCGTCGAACTGCGAAAAATCTATTTCCGCCTGGAAAACGCTCGCCGTCTGGTGGAACTGTATCGCGATCACTTACTCCCACAGGCGCAGCGATCGATGGAAATCGCGGAAGAATGGAACCGTAACCGCAGCGGCAGCGTAGCGGAAATCCTCGAGACGCAGAGCGTGTGGCTGAACTTCAACCTTGCCTACCTGCGGGCGCGTGTCGATCACGCGCAGGCGTTCGTGCAAGTGGAGCGGATCGTCGGCGGTTCGCTGCAATCCGCTTTTGAAAGGGGAGAAAAGCCATGATAAAAAC
>QZKN01000056.1 GCA_003598175.1 Candidatus Omnitrophota bacterium | reverse complement strand
CCATTTGCGAATACGAAACCGGCAAACGAACGATACGCGCTTTTTATCAAACCATCAACAACAACAGCAATTTCGGCCACTACGAAAATCTGATGGGCGATCAGGGCACGCTTTACCTTTCGGAAGCCTCCGGTCGTGTGAAAGTCTATCGCGAACCCTCCTCGCCGGATTGGGAAAAGTGGGTGAAAATCGGAATCCTGCAGGCGCCGGAAGAGAAACAGGAGCAGAAAAAGGAAGGGGTGATCACGATTGAGGAAAGCGTCGCGCCGCCCAGCTACAACATGCCGGTGACATTTACCGATCCCGTGTTTCAACCCCATCTTGAAAATTTCTTCCACGCCGTTCGCGGCAAGGAAAAACTGAATTGCCCCGCGGAGGTTGCTTACGCAACCGCGGTAACGGTTTTTAAGATACAGGAATCGATTCAAAGCGGAATGAAAATCGAACTGAAGGCGGAGGATTTTCAGGTGTAACCATTTAAATTACTCACAAAAGGTGGTTATATTTTGCCATATGCGCTAAGGGAGTTGTAACGCCAATTCCACTATTTTTCATATAAAACGTCATGGCCAATAGGTCACAACGAGGGGTGAAAATACCTCGTAGGAGCAGGTTTCAAACCTGCTCCTACGATACGCATGTTCATAAAAAAAATACATCCTGACGAATCATCCAATGAAAAAAACGATACGAATTCCATTCATTTTCATATTCCTGCCGTTCCTATTTGGTTCGATCTATGGGAATTCCGAAGAAAAATTAATCGGCGACGAAAGCGACGGCAGCCGGGCTATTTCTGTTCATCGGATTCCGTTGCTGGATGACGAAGGAATGGAAATCGATCCGGACGACGATCCGGTTTTACCGTTTTCGATGCGCCGAACATGCAGCGCTGATTGCCATCGTTACGAAACCATCAGCGCCGGTTGGCATTTCAACGCCGCTACTTCCGCCATCGATCATGGACGCGCGGGGCATCCGTGGATTTATGTCAACGCCAGTTCGGGCGCTCAAATCCCGCTTTCCTATCGCTCCTGGCCGGGAACCTATAGGCCGGAACAGATTGGTTTGTCGCCGTGGCAGTTTGTTTTGCAATTCGGCCGCCATATGCCCGGCGGAGGAGTGGGAGAATTTGACGAATCACAGAATCCCGATGCGATCATGCGCATCTTCGTTTCAGGCAAACTCGACGTGAATTGTCTGAGTTGCCACGACGCCGATCCTGCGCACGATCAGGCCGAATATGCCCTGCAAATCGCGCGTCAGAACTTCCGCTGGGCGGCGGCAGCGACCGCCGGTTTTGCCGCCGTATCCGGCGCGGCCGCAAAAATGCCGGATACGTATGATTATCAGATGCCGGAACCGCCGGATGATCCTAAAATCATCTCTCCCTCCATCGTGTATCGCGAAACGGAGTTCGATGAGAAAAATCGTGTGTTCTTTCATCTTGTCAGACAGGTTCCGAATGAGCGTTGTTACTTCTGTCATTCTTCAAAGCCTGCGAATCCAAGCCGGGAAAAGTGGATGATGGATGAGGATGTACACCTCGCGGCGGGTTTACACTGCGTCGATTGTCATCGCAACGGACTGGATCATACCATCGTGCGCGGGTATGAAGGCGAGTCGGCTGTATCCACAAATCCGCTGGCGATTTCATCATCCTGCGAAGGTTGCCATCTTGGCGATGCAGAGTCGATAATGCCGCTGACCGGGCGTTTTTCCGCTCCCGTTCCCAAACACGCCGGCATCCCGCTGGTGCATTTCGAAAAAATGACCTGCACCGTCTGCCATTCCGGACCATGGCCTGAGGCAAAAACCCAACTCGTGAAAACCTCGCTGGCGCATGGTTTGGGGATTCGCAACGTCGACAAATCCGAAACCGCGCTTCCTCACATCGTCACGCCGGTTTTCGCCCGACAGGCGAATGGTAAAATCGCGCCGCACCACCTTCTTTGGCCCGCATTTTGGGGACGCCGAAACGGCGAACAAATCGAACCGCTTGTGATCGAATTTGTCAAAACGATTTTGACGAAATTCGAAAACTGTGAAACCATTCAAACGACGAGGGATTGGCCTGAATTTTCACTGGAATTAATAAAAGAAGTTCTCATTGCAATGCAGGCGCAGATGGAAAATGACGGCAAACCGGTTTATATCGGCGGCGGGAAACTCTATGCGCTTGACGAAAACGATACACTTATCGCAAACGAGCACGAAACGGCGGAGCCCTATGGTTGGCCCATCGCCCACGATGTCCGCCCGGCCGCTCAATCGCTGGGCGTTCGCGGATGCGAGGATTGCCATGCGGTGGATGCGCCGTTTTTCTTCGGCGACGTGATTGTGGATTCTCCCCTCGTTTGCGAGCGGGAAAACGTGCGAACCATGATTGAATTCGAGGAATTGGATGCGGCGTATATGAAAACCTTAGCCGCGACGTTCGTTTTCCGACCGTGGTTTAAAGCCGCGATGATCGTGTTGTCGATCGTTCTCGTAGCAATTCTTTTATGGTATGGTTTCCAAGCATTGCATTGCGTGATGAATTTTCTATCCGAAAAAGAAGATAAATTGTGAGAGAATGATCATGTTTCAAATCCTATCGATCATGATATTTTTAATACTTGTATTTATGATCACCGTTCATTTTGCCTTTGCGATTGCCTCCCATGCCGCGCGTCGCGAACAATGCAGGATGCAACTGATTCGCAGCATCGGTTTTTGGTCTGAAAAAATCCGATTTTTGCATAAATTCAAACAATTTTTATATTTATCCGCAATGGTATCATTTACCGCGCTGCTTCTCAGCGGTTTTTTCCCGGTTGTGCTGGGAAAGGGATCGTTGAGTGGATATCCCTTACTCTTGCATACAACGGCGGCCGCTGTTTTTGTCGCCGCTTTCGTTTTACTGGCATTGTCATGGGCGCCTCACTTCACTTTTTGTGCCGATGATTTTCCAATTTTCATGCGAAAAACAGTGGGACACTCAGTAGCGTTCCTTGATGATCGATGGCGCGGAGTATTCCTGCAAAAACTTTGCTTCTGGCTGATGCTAATTCTGGTCGTTCCGCTGATCTTATCGATTGTTATCAGTATGTATCCGTTCTTCGACGCGACAGCGCAAAATTCTCTGATCAGTCTTCATCGATTGAGCGCCCTGTTTCTCTCCGTGGCCGCGATCACGCAGACCTACTTGCTCCTCATATCGAAAACGAACAAAATGGAAAGTGATAACGCATTAGAAAAACGAGGATGAGAAATTAACGAAATTTATAGTTCAATAAATCATCATCTTGGCGCGCATCGCTTTACCCACCATGCGATGGCGACGGTTTTTGAGATTTTTATTATTCATGATGACGCAACCTATGCGCGTCAGGCGGCAGGAGCCGCGTTTGAAGAGCTCGATCGTCTCGAGCAGGAACTCAGCCGCTACATCGAAACCAGCGACATCTCCCGCATCAATCATCTTCCCGCTCATCAATCGCTGCGAATCGGCCTGACCACATGGGAATGCCTGCAGCAATGCTCGAAATTAAACGAAGAGACGGTAGGTGCGTTCGATATCACTATCGGACCGCTGTTGAATTATTGGCGTTCGCAAAAAAATGGGAATAACCATTCGGCAGATGAAGAATTCAACAATGCGCGCCGTCATTCTGGTTTTCATTTGCTCGTTTTGGAGGAAGAACACCACACCATCCAGCTGAAGGCAAGTCCGATGACGTTGGATCTGGGTGGATATGGCAAAGGCTACGCCATTGATCGCATGGCGGATCTGCTGCGGGATTGGGATATCGATTGCGCCTTGATTCACGGCGGAAAAAGCACGGCGTTGGCTCTCGACGCGCCTCCGGAAACGGATGGTTGGTCATTGACAATCAATCATCCTGTTTCGAAAGAACGAACGTTAATGAATTGTCATTTGAAAAATCAATCCATCAGCGCTTCGGGAATCCGCAAAGGGCGGCATATCATCGATCCCCGAAACGCCAAGCCGATTACAGGAAGAATAGCCGCGTGGTCCTACGCTGCAACCGCCGCAACGGCAGATGCGCTTTCCACTGCTTTTATGATCATGCCGCCGAATGAAATTAAAAACTTTTGCTTACAACATCCCCACACGTCAGCCCTGATCATTGTGGAAGATGAAACGAGTAAGCAGGGGAGGGAAGCGATTCATCGTTTTGGGTGTTGGGAACAATGTGGTTAAACGAAAGCGATTTTATACTGTTACCCCATCTTTCATAATCGCAATTTCTCGAAAATCATTCACTTCGTTACGCGTTCGTTCCACTCCCGATGCCACATTCAAGACCTGTAAAAACAAGCGATCCGAGGTTTCCTCCGTCGAAGCGCCTTCCAGCAGAATCCCCGCGTCGAAATCGATCCAGTTTTTTTTACGCCCCGCCAATTCGCTTGTCGTCGAGATTTTCAAAGTCGGAACCGGAGAGCCCAGCGGCGTTCCCCGGCCGGTCGTAAACAAAATCAGATGCGCTCCCGATGCCGCCAGCAGCGTCACTGAGACCAAATCGTTTCCCGGCCCGGTCAGCAAATTCAGACCTGCTTTTTTTAGTAGTTCCCCATAATCCAACACATCGACGATCGGGCTGCTCCCTCCCTTCAAAATACAACCGAGCGATTTTTCTTCGAGCGTGGTCAATCCCCCTTTTTTGTTTCCCGGCGACGGATTTTTATCGATCGGTTGCTTATAGCGAATCAGATAATCCTTATAATCGTTGATCATCGCCACGCATTTTTCAAACACATGTTGATCCACGCACCGTTTCATCAAAATCTCTTCCGCGCCGAACATTTCCGTCACTTCCGACAAAACGACGGTTCCATCCAGCGCGACGAGTCGGTCGGAAAACACGCCGACCAGCGGATTGGCGGTGATGCCGGAAAATCCATCGGATCCGCCGCATTCCAAACCTACCCGTAGTCGGCTGATTGCAATTGGTTCTCGGCGAAATTGTTTTCCGTATGTAACAAGTTCATGAACAATTTGCATGGCGCTTTCGATTTCGTCTTCCATATCCTGTGAAACTAGAAATTTTACGCGCTTAGGATCACTTTCACCCAACACCTGCCGAAAACTGTCCAGGGTATTGTTCTCGCATCCCAATCCCAACACCAAAACGCCGGCCGCATTGGGATGGCGAACCAGGCTGGCAAGGATTTTTCGCGTCAATTGCAAATCATCGCCCAGCTGTGAACATCCGTAAGGATGCGTCCAGGCATAAACGCCGTCGATGTTCGTTTCCGCCAGTTCCCGATTCATCCGCTGTGCTACCGTTCGGGCAACTTCATTTACACAACCGACCAAAGGAACGATCCAAATTTCATTGCGAATACCGATATCCCCATTGTTGCGAATAAAACCTTGAAAAGTCACACGTTCATCGGATGTGGCAACTGGTTGAAGTTCCGGTTTATAACGATAATCCAATTTGCCAGATAAATTGGTTTCCACGTTGTGTTCGTGCACCCATTCCCCCGTTGCGATTGTTGTTTTGGCATGACCGATCGGCCATCCATATTTGATGATATTCTCTCCTGTCTCTATTTTTCGCAATGCGATTTTATGGCCTGCCGGAATGTCGTTTTTGGATGGGATTTCCAACTCTTCGATTCGCAGCATTTCCGCCTGTTTGATCTCGCAAACGGCGGTGGCGACATTATCATTGGCGTGGAGGCGAAGGGCATTGTTCTTATGTGACATTATGGTACTCCATTGTTGAAGTGAATTGGATCACATACTTTACAACCGTTCGATCTGCTTGCTGAAGTCGTCGAATCGGTGAACAGGGTGGAAGAAATCGAACTTGGTGTTCATTTTTACATTCTTTCATGAAAACGGCCATGATTATATGACTGGAATGAATAATGAAAATAACCGCCGTACGTTCACACATGGGTAAAGCAAGCGTCCCCGCTTGCACGAACGACGCAGGCGAGACGCCTGCTCTACCCAGGAAGATGCGGACGAGACGTCCGCGCTCCACGCTTTTCAGATAATTCCTCTTCAGCGCTGTTATAAAATGAAGTGGAATCGTTTATAATTTCGTTAGAAAAGTAACCTATGCAGGATGATGTTGATTTCCTGAAAAACGAGGTGGATCATGTCCGAAAAACAAAACGTGAATCGTCGCGGATTTTTAAGCACTTCGATCGCGGCGGCGGCCGGCGTCACCGTCGCATTCAGTCACGAAGAAAAGCATTTACTGGCGCATGCGGCGGAACCCGCGAATCCGCCTGCCGCCGCCGGCGGCAGTCAAATGCCGTTCGGTAAAATCAAGGATTTGATCGTCAGCCGTTTGTTCTGCGGCGGTAATCTGATCGGCGGGTGGGCGCACAGCCGCGATTTGGTTTACGTGTCCGAACTGGTCAAGGCCTATCATACCGACGAAAAGGTATTTGAAACGCTGGAACTGGCGGAAGAATACGGAATCAACACCATTCTTACCAATCCCCGCTCCGACCGCGTCATCAATCGCTATTGGAAAGAGCGTGGCGGCAAGATTCAGTGGTTCTCCGACTGCGCCTGGGGCAAGGACATTTATGAAGGCATCAAACGCTCCGTCGATAGCGGCGCTCATGCCGTTTACGTGCAGGGTGGAATCGCCGACAAGGCGGTGCGCGAGGGAAATGTGCAACTGCTCGGCGAGGCGCTCGAATATATCCAGCAATTCGAAGTTCCCGGTGGACTCGGCGCGCATTGCCTGGAAACGGTGCAGGCGTGTGTGGACGCCGGTTTTAAACCCGATTTTTGGGTAAAGACCATTCATCAAGACAATTATTGGACCGCCACGCCGAAAGAGGAACGCATCCCGGGCGATCTGCCGCCGCACGACAATATGTGGTGCACCGATCCGGCCAAGACAATCGAATACATGAAATCCATCCAAATCCCATGGATCGCATTCAAAGTCATGGCCGCCGGGGCCATTCATCCTCGCGAAGGCTTCAAATTCGCGTTTGAAAGCGGGGCTGATTTTGTTTGCGCGGGAATGTTTGATTTTCAGGTCGTCGAAGATGTCATCATCGCCAAAACGATTCTCAGCGATCCCGATCTTGACAAAAACCGGTCACGCTCGTGGATGGCGTAAAATAAAACGTTCTATAAATTTCATTACAAATGGAATTCGAATGGAATCCCAAAAAAGCGATCCAAAATTTGGAGAAACATGGAGTTTCTTTCGAAGAAGCGGTGACTGTTTTCTATGATTCGCTTTCGGCAACATTCAATGATCCGGATCACTCAATCGGTGAGTATCGTTTTGTTACTATCGGTTATTCCACTCGCCATCGTTTGTTAGTTATTTCGCATTCCGAGAGAGGCGCAATCCTCCGCATCATCAGTGCGCGGCCGGCGACAGCGCAGGAAAGGAAACGGCATGAAAGACAATCATGTAAAGAATGATGATGAATTGCGTTCGGAGTATGAATTTGATTATTCGAAAGCAGTTCGTGGGAAATATTGCAAACAGTTGTTGAAAAAAGATTCCAATGTGGTAATCCTCGATCCGGATGTCGCTCAAGCTTTTCGGGATTCCGCTTCTGTGAATAAGGCATTACGGTCACTACTGGATCTCACACGTTCCACACATCAGTTGACGCGGCAATCCAGTAAGTGAGTCTCGCAAACGCCATTCATACAATACCCCATTTGCAGACGATCTTCACTGGTCGCGACTCCTTGCCACTACGAGAGAGAGACCTTATTAAATTAATCCACCTTACGTTACCTATTGGACTTCATCTCGTAGACAACCTGTTTTTACAATCATTCAATCGTTGATCAAGAAAAATGGTATTCCATTTGTGTCTTATGCAATGGTAAGATATAATTATATGTCGAAGGAGTATAACCAAATGACAATGCGTGTAACCTTTACCATTGATGATGAGGTCCATGATTTCTTGACAAATTTTGGCGGTGCGAACCGTAGCGCCTATGTAAACCAACTTCTCAAGAGAGAGAAACAGCGAATTTTGGAGGAAGCAATACGAAAAGCCAACCAGGAAGAAGCGGAAGATCCGGAGTATCAAAAAGAGTTGTCCGTTTGGGAGGAAACATTGTCTGATGGCTTAAAACCATAAAAGCGCCATGTACCAACAACGGGAAATATATTGGATTGATCTGGAGCCGACGCAAGGGGCGGAAACTCGGAAAAAAAGACCGTGTGTAATCCTGCAATGCGATTTGGTGAACAAAGGATCAAAAACAGTCTTGATTGCTCCGATCCTTCCGGATCACAAAAATTGGCCTTTCGCTGTGAACATCATTCCTTCAAAGAAAAACGGTCTTGACAAGAATCGTCATATCAATGTGAAGCAACTGAGAGCAATTGATGTATCTCGAATTCATAATAAACAAGGGATGATTGAAAAACAATATTTGAGTGGGATTAAGAAAGCAATAAAAATAGTTTTTGGGATGACATAAGGAGATTAAATCGCGTGGAAAGGAAATGTTGTATCGCATTGCTGCGACATCGGATTCGTTGCCATTGCCAGAAAAGCCATAGCAACATACTCGGCTTGATGTAATCCTTACCGTGGCGTCACTCTTGGCCAGGCAATCTCAATCCCCTGCGACCGCAGCATATTCTGAAAATCCCTCAGTTTCGAATCCATATTGCGTACGCCGCGAGGTTTTTCTTTTTTTTGTAAACAATACGCGACCAGTATCCCCGCCGATTCGCCGATGTTCCATTCCACCGGATGCAGCCGATAGCAGCCGTTGGTGATGTGCGTCACGCCGAGATTTTTGCAGGCAGGCAATAGATTCTCCATCCGCTGCGGAATCAACGCGCCGAGAGGAATTTGAAAGGGCAGGGAACTGATGTCGATGTAATTATCCCCGCCGGTGCTGGGATGCAGGTCGATACGATAACTGCCCACGCCGACGGAATCCACGAACGCTTCCGCCGTCACTTCCTCGCGGCTTTTCCCTGTGAGTTTCATCCGCGCGTCGGTTCCCACGTGTTGCTCGCATACGGTGAATTCCGCTTTGATTCTGCGCGATTCGCGAATGTAAGGATATTTCGCCAATCCGTCTTCGGTTCCCAGAATGTCGCCCCGCAAACGCAATCCGGGCCAGCCTGCGCCGCCGTCGGACCGTGGCGCTTCGGTTTGCATCCAGTAAAACAGAGACAAACTGAGTTGTTTGGCTTGCCGCAGGTGTTTTTCCCGTTCTTCTTCGGGGACATCGAAAATATTGCCGAGCATATAATCGTTATGCGGCCAGTTGACAAGCGTAATATCGCTGGCGTACGCGCCGGCCTGATGATATTTTTTGTAAGCAATCCGCCGATAATGCCAAAAACCGTGATCCATGTCCTCGCTTTCCCGCAATGGATCGCAGGTGCGGTCCGTTACCGGTTTTAACGTGACGGGATGGGTATAAGCCCAATTCAATTGCTTGCCCGGCCAGGCCGGGGTTAAATTCGGCGTATAATTCCGCCAGAAATCATAATCTTTCGGCTTTTCGATCACGTGATTTTCTCCGTCGATATAATCCATCGCGAAACACCAGGTGATCGACTGCATATTCGCCGGTTGGGCCTCTGTCGGCGCATGCATCTCGTTGGTTTCTTTTTGCGATTCGAATCCGGCGAAGTATTCGGTTTTTGTCAGCGGCAGCAGGTCGCCCAATTCGGTAGCGTCGATGAAATAAGGTGCGTGAAGTGTATACGAATTGCCTGTTATTGCGCTGGTCACTGTCACCGACGTAACGGAATCACCATTCGTTTCCGCTGCAACCGCTTTGTGATCAAGCATTATTGTCAAACGCTTGCCGCTGATATACGGCGCAAGCATTTCATACAAAACCGCCAGCGATACACGCGGCTCGTGGCACAAACGCGAAACGCCGCCGTTGCCGGGATTGAGGAATTCCACCTGTCGCGCTTCCGCGGTTAAGGGATAGTTTCTGCGATAATAATCGCGGATGCCGTTGCGGAACCTGCGATACGTTTGCGTCGCGCCGAACGATTCGATCCACGGATGCTCGTCCGGCGGCACGCCCTGCTGCGTCATCTGCCCGCCGATCCAGTCCGTTTCTTCGGTCATGATGACATGCAAACCATGCCGCAACGCCGCCAACGCCGCCGCGCATCCGCCCAGCCCCGCGCCGATAACGACCAGGTCCGCTTTCATTTCCTGTGTTTTGTTTTTTTCTTGCGCGGCGATTGCTGAATGCACAGAGGATAAAATAGACGGAACGGCAAGGCCGCTTCCCATTAAAAAAGAACGTCGATCCATGATTTCTCCTTTTTGAATGCAGATTGATTTTTCAATGAATACTCGTTGTACCTGTAAGTATGAACACGAAATAGCTGAAAAGGAAGCAATATTTTTGGTCAATGTGACTGCGTAATGGTTTCCCAACGTAGGAGCGGTTCGCGAACCGCCCTACGTTGGGATTGACCAACCGATCATGATTGTTCAAATAAATTCAAGTATGTGTTATACTCAATAAACTTGATAGATGATCTTGTATAAAAATAGGAGGTTTTTAAAATGAAAAAACGGTTGTTCCACACCTTCGTGACGATGACATTCTGCATCCTGTGGATTCCAATCTCGTCGGCGTCGGAATCCATTCCCGAAACCATGGAGGGAATGCCGCTCTTGTTTTCCGAGGATTTCGAAAACGGAGCCGACCAATGGGAACCCACCGATTCCAATGCGTGGAAAATCATCGCACAGGGTGGAAATCACGTCCTCTCGTTATTCCAACAAAGCGAGTACAAACCGCCGGTTCGTTCTCCCATCAATTACACGTTGATTAAGGATTTGTGGATTTCCGATTTTGTTTTCGAAGTCAAGGCGGAGCAAACCGGGAAAGAATACGGCCATCGCGATTTGTGCTTCTTTTACCATTGGCGGGATCGCTCTCATTTTTATTACACCCACATCGCCTCCGTCGCCGATCCGCACGCCAACTCGATTTTTTTGGTGAACGGTGAACCGCGCGTTTCCATCGCGAAAGAACGCACGGACGGAACGCAATGGATCGACGGGAAGTATCACACGATTCGAATCGTACGCAAAGTCGAGGAAGGATCGATCAAAATCTATTTCGATGATATGGCCAAACCGATCATGATCGCCGAAGACAAAACCTTCACCGCCGGACGCATCGGCGTCGGCTCCTTCGACGATACTGGCAACTTCGACAATATACGACTTTGGGGAGTGAAAGTGGAGCCGCCGAAAAATTAATAGAATAATAGAAATCGAAGGGAATGTACCATGCTGCGAATAACAACACGATTTTCACGGTGTTCTTTTTTTTGTGTTGCCGTCATCTGTTTCTTTCCGATTCAAAGCGGTATGGCGGATGAATCGGCTGCCGAAGTCCAGGCGATTCGGTTTGAT
>QZKN01000125.1 GCA_003598175.1 Candidatus Omnitrophota bacterium | reverse complement strand
CGAAACCAGGCCGCATCGTGGGAGAGTGCGGGCAGGATGCCCGCGCTCCGACTTCATACTCCGACTTCATACTCCGACTTGCGCCACCCTTGCCTGATTCGTTGCTGGCTATAGCGCTATAGTGCCCGCTATTTAATATTGCAAGATGTGTGCCAGGATTGATTTTTTATTGTTATGCTTTGATTTTGTTGGAGTTGTGCTGTCGAATCGTTTGCCGGGGATTGGCGTCAACAAGATGGATGCTTGCACATTTATTATAACCGTAAGCGGGGGAGAAACGACGCATCCATTTTACATGGCTTCTTCCCGCCAAAGATAAATCTCCTGCTTTCCGCGAGGAGAGAGTTCATACACGCCCAGCGACACCCTGTCAAACCATCCGTACACGTTTCGGTACAAGATATCCCTGGCCTTCGGCTCTCGGAGAGTCCGGGCAATGTGGGAAGCCTTGGTCGGCCCCTGTTTTTGCAGGAAGCGGGCAATTGCCAAAGATCTCTGTCGGTAAGCGGTCATGATAATTCTGAGATTCCAGAAACCGCTTCAGGGGCAGATAGAGATCGCGATTTGGAATTGCAACTGGCAGCGCTACGACATCGGGGGGACATCATGACGGCGGCGACGTTTTCGCCGGGTGACGAACGACTTCATATCGCGACGGATCAAAATCGGATTTACGGGTTCGAAAGCCGGCTGCCGGCGGTTGGGTTGGGGAAGTGGGGATTATACGATTCATGGAAATACTGAGAGGAAATAGAAAAACAATTCCTCCTTATTCGACTTGAACCGATTCATGATCCACCGTATCCGGCGGCGTAGGAAGCGTCGTCGTTTGGAAGGAAAGCAGGCTGGCTGCGATTTCTGGTGAAACGGGTTCGATGGAGATGATTTCGTAACGTCCGGTGTGCAGGGGCAAGTCGATTTCGACGAGGTCGCCTTTGGTTTTGCCGTAAAATGCGCGGGCGAACGGGGCCTGATAGGATAGGATATTGCGATTCGGATCCGATTCCCATGGTCCGAGCATGGTATATTCCTCGACGGTTTTCGAGCCGACGGGCGTGATTTTGAATACGACGCCGAATGCAATTCGGTCCGGATCCACTTTCTCCGGATCGATGGATTGGGCGCGCGCAAGAGCATCCTGCAGTTCGGAAGTTTGCGCCGCCAATAACTTTTGTTTGTCCTTGGCCGCGTGGTATTCGGCGTTTTCACGCAGATCGCCGTGTTGGCGCGCGATTTCGATTTCCTGCACCACCGTGGGGAGTTCGATTTCGACCAATTGTTTGAACAACGCCTGTTTTGCGGACAAGGATTCTTTCAGACACAGCCACGATTCCGGCACGCCGTCCTGTTCAATGGTGATCGTCTGGAACAATTCAGGAAAACGGGCGCGGACGATGGTGGTCAGATCGGACGCGGTGCGCAAATCGAGGCCTTCGTTGGTTTGCGCGCGGCGGTAGATGGATTCGGCCACCGAGCGGTCCGCTTCCCGGATATGTTCTTTAAATAGCGCGTAATTGTTTTTGCGGATGATTTCGCGCGCATCGGCGGCGACTTTTCGCAGCCACAGCGCTTCGTCGCGATCGCGCCGTTTGGCTTGGCTGGTGAGGTAATCGACCAGCAGCAGCAGGCGGTCGATCAGAACGGCCTTCTGGATTTTTCCATTCATCCAATGGGCGTTGCCGGCAAGTTCCCGCCCCGCCAGCCAGATGAACGTGTAGGGAAATTGCCGAAACTCGACCAACGCCATATCCACGACCAGGGTCAACAGGTCTTCCTTGCCGGCTTCGAGCAGGGCTTCTTCCAATTCGTTCCGAATGAGAATGTTCGGTTCGAGCAGGAGTTCCTGATAGGTTTCCGTCCATTTTTCCGGGTAGACCGATTTCAATTGAAGGACGAAGCGCAGCTGATGGGATTTGAAGCGCAGATCCTGGATATTTTTTTTAATTTTGTCGAATTCATCCAATGCTTTGGTCAGGATTTCGACAGGAAGCGATTCGATGCCTTCCACGTAATCCTTCAAATCCTCGTTGGTGAACCACAGTTCCACGCGTTCGGCGGTGCTGCGGCGATGAGGCGTGATGGCGTGGATTTTGTGGGAAAAGTGTTTGATGATGTGTTCGTGCAATTCGGTTTTTTTGGTGGTGCGGAGATAATCGTAGATTTGATCGACTTTGGCGTGGGCGGCTTTGGTTTCATCGAATCGTTTGAGCAATGCGTCTTCATCGCTGGCCGCGTGTTCCCGCAGGATGAATTTCTTGCCCGATCCTGCGGAAACGGAAATGTAGGGATCTTTTCGCATGTCCGCGCTTACCGCCGACCACCAGGGATTCCAATTTTTAATGGGGATGATGGCCGGGACGAGATACCCTTTGATTTCCTTCGCCGTCAGTTCGTTATTAAAACTGCGCAGCATCAGTTTGATCAGCTGGAGTGGTCGTTCTTTGACGAGAACGTGCAGTTTTTCCACATCAATGACGCAGAGGACGCGAAAATCGTCGTGCGCCAGCCGTTGCACCGCCTTGACCGCCAAATCCAGGTCCATGGAATGGTCGCGTTTGCGTTGAAAGTTGATCAGAACGCGTTTG
Source organism: Candidatus Omnitrophota bacterium (assembly GCA_003598175.1). Taxonomy (GTDB): domain Bacteria; phylum Hinthialibacterota; class Hinthialibacteria; order Hinthialibacterales; family Hinthialibacteraceae; genus SURF-12. The sequence continues at coordinate 8,985 of QZKN01000125.1, read as the reverse complement.
GATACCATGTCGAGGTCCTTCACGCGCCCAATCCCCCAATCCGGATGCAGTACGTACGTGTCGGGAAGAAATCCGGCCAATACCTCCAATTCTTCCAACGCTTCTTGCAGCGGCCGCGCGCCGCGAATTCCCGTATGGACGAGAACGTTGGTGAAATGAGGCGAATCTTCATGAATTTTTTGGAACGTATCGATGATGGGTTCGCGCAGGTTTTTATCTTTGGGCGTGTATTCCAAAATCTGCTTTAACAAACGCAATTGGCCTTGCCAATCCTTGCGTTCCTCGTAAGCCGGTAACAACATTTGCAGCAATACCGCCGCCCGCTGCCGCTGTTTATACTCATCCAATTTGCTCGTGATCCGCAAAAAGAACGGCAAATTGTCCGGCGCCAATTCCGTGAGTTCCATCCAGGCGTCTTCGAGAAGGTCGTATTGTCGTTCCTCCGCCGCCGCTTCGATCGCGATTTCCAAATGGCGAATGGCTTCCCCGGTTTCCTCGAGTTGTTTGTAATAATGAGCAAGTTTCTGCGCGGTTTCGGCGATGCGATCCTTCATTTCCAGCAAGCGGTAAAGCACGTCGGCGTATTCTTCTTCGTGCAGTTCCTGTTTTTCCAACGCTTGCGCCAGGCCGCGCAATACATACGCGGCGCCGGGGTCGGCTTTCAAATGCTCACGAGTTTTAACGGTGATTTCCTCCCACCGTTCCTTCACACGTAAATCATTGAGTTCATCCAACGATATCATAACGGACGCCTCATCGAATAAAGTTCTCCGCAAGTCACAACCCGCTTTTCCATATCTTATTGCTTTACTCGAATCGAGATTGAGTTCATTCAACCGAACAGGAAAATCGCAAGGCCAAAACTTGCAAGCAGCGTAAATGTAGAAAGAGCATTATAGCAGGTTATGAACAATTAAGCCAGAACGTCGAACGGTGGACTATGATTTTTCAATCCGAAGGGAAGAGGGAAGGGTACGCGGGGAAGATGGTTTCGAGTATGATGGTTTCCAGTCGAGCCGTTCCATGAGTCTGTCTTGTCGTATTGCCACGCCTGTCCTATATTTAAGGAATAAGCGACGGCAATAGCGACCGGTTCCAACGAGAAATGCATGGCGCAGGCCATGCCAGGGAACGGTTGAGAACGGATAGGAGAGATTGTTTATGCGACGTTTCCTGATTGAATTCACGACTGTTCATTTGATCCTCGGTTGTTTGTGGATGCATTCCCTCTCGTGCCAGGCGGCTGAGACTTATCTACTTCGTAATAAATTTCAAGAAGGCGATTCGGCCTATCTCATCATCGATTCGACGGTCGAAACCGTAACAACGGAAGATGACAAACAAGCGCTCGCTTTTCACGGGATGAAAACCGTGATGTCGTATCGCACGATGATGATCGACCGAACCCAACGGGCGACCATTAAAATCGGGATCGAAGAATTGAAAATCACCGGCCGGAATCCGGTCAATCTCAAGGAACTGTTCAAAATCGGCGATGAAAAAATCACTCTGAAAATCACGCCGTCGGGCGAAGTGCACGAATTCACGCCGCCGCCGTCTCTTGCTACAACGAATGGGCCGGGTGAATCCAGTTCCCAACAAAATCCGTGGCTGAAATTTCCCGAAGAACCGATTCGCCTGGGAGATTCATGGACCGATTCACGAGTGGTCCCGTATCCCGGCGCATCCGAGCCGGTCATTGCGTCCACCACGTATACGCTCGACGCCATCGAACAGAAGGAGGGGCGAAGTATGGCGAAGATTGCCACGCAAACCCTCATTCGCGCAAAGAACGTCACCGTCGATCCGGGAGAGGAACAGCAGGGAATGGTCAACATGAAATTAAAATATACCTTCCGCGAATTTACCATGGATGCCGCCGGAAAATTGGAATTCGATATGGATGCAGGACGAATCGATCAGTTTGAATCAACGTCTACTATGGTGATGGATTTAGCCGTTGAAGCGGATATCGATCAGGAAAATTTTCCGAATACTTTTATCAAACAATCGTCGGTGGAAACCCGAGGCCAGTATGCGAAGGAGTACAAGACGCCATGAAGAGCCGTGAACGGGTCGTCTCACTGATCAAAGGACAAACCGTGGATTGTCTTCCTTTTATGCCGATTACCATGACCTTCGCGGCAGACCGAATCGGCGCGCGCTATTACGATTATGCCACGAATTACCGCATCCTGGCTGAAGCGCAACTGCGAACAGCGGAGGAATTTGATTTTGATTACGTTTCAGCCATCTCCGATCCGGCGCGGGAAGCGGCGGACTGCGGCGGCGCGGTGATTTACGCGGAAAACCAGCCGCCGGATCTCGATCAGTCGCATTCCCGTCTGGCCGACAAAACGGAGCTGGCCCGGCTGGCGATTCCCGATCCGCTGGGCGGAGGACGAATGCACGACCGCGTGCGGGCCGTCGCCTTGCTGAAGGAAAAAGCGGGAGAAAATAAACTGGTCGAAGGATGGGTGGAAGGACCCTGCGCGGAAGGCGCGGATTTGCGCGGCATCAATACCATCATGATGGATTTTTACGAAGATCCCATTTTCTTACGCGACTTGTTTGAATTTGTAGTGGAGATGGAACTGCGTTTCGCAAAGGCGCAGGCGGATGCGGGAGCGGATTTGATCGGCGTCGGCGATGCGGCTGCTTCGCTCCTGAGTCCCTCGTTATACGAAGAATTCGTTTGGCCTTTTCAAAAACGAATGGTGGAAGGAATTCAGGCGATGGGAGCGATGGTACGCCTGCATATTTGCGGCAACACGCGCCATATTTTGGAGGGAATGGGACGGTTGGGCTGCGAAATCGTCGATTTGGATTATTTATCGCCGCTGTCCGAAGGGCGCGAGAAAATGGGACCGGATCAAGTGCTGCTGGGAAACCTCGATCCGGTCAAGGTTTTGCGCGACGGCACGCCCGAAACGGTTCGCACGGCGGTGGAGGAATGCCATCGGCAGGCCGGAACCCGCTTTATCGTGGGCGCGGGTTGTGAAGTGACGCGAGACACGCCTCTCGAGAATCTGCGCGCTATGCACGATTATGCGCGTTCTCATTGAATCCGTAATATATATCTGACTTTATTATTCGCCGTTTTGTTATACAATCATTCCCTTACATTCATGGCAGGAGTAAGATTTTTCATAGAAATCCACATGATCAGTTGATCACAAGGATGGATGCAAATGAGCGCTTCATTCCCCCCTTAATCCCCCTGTCAACGGGTAGGGTAGGGAACATTTTCATGAAATCGATGAATTAAAGGTAACGCCGCCGTCCCGACTGCATTTCCGGAAAATGCCGGCAGGATGCCGGCGTTACATACTCGTTCGATTGTTAAAATCTATCCTGTTTTCATATTTCCTATTGATGGGTAGGTGTTACTGTGATTATTACGATGAATCCCAACGCCTCGAAGGCGGAAATCGCTAGCGTCGAACAGATTATTGAAGCAGTCGGCTATACCGTTCACCCTATTTATGGAACCAACCTGACCGTTTTGGCGGCCGTTGGGGACGAGAGAGGAAAAGAGGGCTTGTATGAACGATTGATCAGCCAGCCGGGCGTGGACAATGTCGAGTTTATCCTGCCGCCTTATAAACTGGTTTGTCGTGAAGTGAAAAAGGATATTTTACGGCCGGATTCGTTGGTTACCGTCGAATTCGAATGGAAAGAGGGAAAGCGTAGCGTTACGCTCGGCGGACAGGATTTTTTTGTGATGGCGGGTCCCTGTTCCATCGAAAATCGGGAACAAATAATGGAATCGGCGCGCATCGCGAATCAGTACGGCGCGACCATGCTGCGCGGCGGCGCATTCAAACCACGCACTTCGCCTTATAGTTTTCAAGGACTTGAGGAAGAAGGGCTGAAATTAATGGCCGAGGCGCGGTATGAGTATGGCTTGGCCGTGGTCACCGAATTGATGGATGCCCATCATCTTGATTTGGTATCCAAATATTCCGATATCATTCAAATCGGTGCGCGCAATATGCAGAATTTTATGCTGCTCAAATCGCTCGGTAATACCGATCGACCAATTTTATTGAAACGCGGCATGTCTTCCACCATTGACGAGTGGTTGATGTCCGCCGAATACATCATGTCGCGTGAAAATCCGAACGTGATCCTTTGTGAACGCGGAATTCGGACTTTCGAAACCAAATATCGCAACGTTCTCGATTTGAATGCGGTGCCGACGCTGCAGAAATTGACGCATTTGCCGGTGATCGTCGATCCCAGCCACGGAACCGGTCGGCGCAACCTGATTTTACCAATGAGCCTGGCCAGCGTGGCGTCCGGCGCGCATGGTTTGATCATCGAAATTCATCCGGAGCCGGCAAAAGCATTGTCGGACGGAGCGCAATCGCTGGATGAATCTCAATTTCGGGAGCTGATGGAGAAATTGGTACCTGTGATCACGGCGGTCGGAAAAAAACCGGGGTGGTCGACTCCATCATAACCGTTGATCCATGATTCCCCCAAACCGAATATATTTGGATTACAACTCCACCACGCCCGTTCGTGCGGAAGTGGAAGAAGCCATGCGCCCTTTTGCGCGGCAAATTTACGCCAATGCTGCCAGCCGCCATTCCGCCGGGCAGGAAGCATGGAGCGTATTGGAAAAAGCGCGTGAACGGATTGCCGATCTGGTGGGAGCTTCCGCCGATGACGTGATTTTCACCAGCGGCGCGATGGAATCCAATTTTCTGGCCCTTCTCGGACGATTTGAATACTTGATTCAGGAAGGCTGCAGGCCTTCGCACATTCGCGTCGCTGTCAGCGCGTTGGAACATCCCTGCGTCATCGCCTGCGCGAAGGAAATGAGACGGAGGGGAGCAAAAGTGCATGACATACCCGCCACTGCGCAAGGGGTGATCGCGCTCGACTTTTTCAACGGCCAGAAACCGTATGACATCGTTTCCGTCATGGCGGCCAATCACGAAACCGGCGCGATTCAGCCGTTGGCGGATATCGCGGCCCGGTTGGATGCAAAAACCACATTTTTCCACACCGATGCGGCGCAATGGGCCGGCCGCATCGAGGGCTCGATGGATGAATGGAACGTTTCGGCGATTTCCCTTTCCGCCCATAAAATGTACGGACCGAAAGGAATCGGCGCATTGATCGTTCGTCAGGGAACTCGATTGCTGCCTATATTTCCCGGTTCGCAGGAAGCCGGAATGAGAGGCGGCACAGTGAACGTCGCCGGAGCGGTGGGATTCGGCGTCGCAGTGGAATTCATGAAAAAAGAGCGTAAAAACGAAGCAACGCGATTGTATGGACTTCGAGAAATGTTGTGGGAAAAATTAGCGTCAGGTCCGCTTGAATTGATTCGCACTGTTGCGGCAGAGCATTCGTTGCCGAACACTTTGCATGTTCGCCTCGCCGGTTGGAAAGGAGAACGAGTGGTCGCGGCGTTGGACCGATGGGGGATTTGTTGCTCATCCGGACCGGCCTGCTCGGCCGGTTCCGTGGTTGCTTCTCCCGTTTTAATGGCGATGGGACTCGGTGAGAGCGAAGCGTGGGAAGGTGTACGTTTTAGCATGGGAATGGAGACGACGGAAGAGGATATTTGGCTTGCCGGAGAGCGAATTCTTCATTGGCTCGAGGATCAGGCGCCGCGCGATACTTGATTAAATTCGTTTTTGCCGTTATTCTTTTGTGTTTTCGTACTTTCACATAAACCGGCATGATCGGTTGATCACAACGAAGGATGAGAAATCTTCGTAGGGGTGGTTCGGGAACCGCCTCTTCGAAGTGTTTTTTATATCAATTACGCCTGGAAAATCGTTGTTCTTGCGTGTGCAAGTGTGGTCAAGGATAATTTTTAGGCTATACTACTTCACTTATGCTTTATTGGCATAAGGCGGGTTCCCGTTTGTCAAGCAATATCAAAGAACCCATCTCATCATTTCCCGAAACTTCTCGGTAACGAGGAACGATTTCGGAAATCGGATAAAAAACAACTCTATCGACCATGCGCCGCCGATACGTTCGGAGGAAGTGGGTAATGGCAGAATGTATAGCCGTGTATCCGGGAAGTTTCGATCCCGTCACCAACGGCCATCTTGATTTGATCAAACGAGGGTTGGAACTTTTTAATCAATTGATCGTTGCCGTCGTTTCCAATCCGGCGAAACAATCGTTTTTTTTATTGGAAGACCGATTGGAGATGTTGCGGGAATCCACTCGTGAGTATGCGGGACGCGTGGTGATCGATTCGTTCGATGGTTTGTTGGTTCATTATTTGGACAAAAAGGGTGTTCATGTCATTTTGCGCGGCCTTCGAGCGGTGTCGGATTTTGAATATGAATTTGAAATGGCGTTGACCAATCGCCGGCTTTGCGACAAAGCCGAAACGATTTTTATGGCGCCCAGCGAGGAGTATATTTTTTTGCGTGCGAGTCTCGTCCGTGAAATTGCCATGCTGGATGGAGACGTGAGTACCTTTGTGCCGCCCAACGTCAAAAGACGTTTGTGTGATCGCTGCCAAATGATACACGGTCAAAAAAATCGATTTAACAAAAACGTGACAATATCAATATAAAAGTAGGATTCAAGTTTTGAAAGGATACGATAATGGCTCATCCCAAACATCGCAAATCAAAATCCAAAAACCGTATGAAACGGTCTCACCATGCTCTGCAAATTCCCAATTTAACGGAATGCCCGAACTGCAGAAACGCGAAAATGCCGCATCGGATCTGTCCTAACTGCGGATATTATCGAGACGCGGAAATCGTTTAATCGCAGGAGATCGATGCAACGATGAGAATCGCAGTTGATGCCATGGGAGGAGATCGAGCGCCGGAGGATGTGATTGCCGGTGTTCGTCAGTTTCTTGCTGAGGACAGCGCTACCGAAATTCTTTTAACAGGTCGCCGGGATATGCTGGAAGAACCGTGCGCGGATCTTCCCGTCACCATCGTCGACGCGTCGACTGTTGTCGACATGCACGAATCAGCGACGATTGCCTTGAAAACACGGCGGGATTCTTCCATCGCCGTTGCGGTTTCGTTGGTGAAAGAGAAAAAGGCGGATGCGCTTTTGACGATGGGAAATTCCGGCGCAGCCGTGGCGTTTGCCATATTTTGTTTGGGTCGCATGGCGAATATTTCCCGTCCCGGCATCGTTGCGCCCATGCCCACGCTTTCCGGATGCACGCTGTTACTCGACGTGGGCGCGAATGTGGATTGCAAACCCATCCATTTGCTTCATTTTGCCCTCATGGGTGAGGTATATTATCGCCATACATTCGGCGTGGCGAGTCCCCGCGTGGGCCTGCTTTCGATCGGAGAAGAAAAAAGCAAAGGCAATGAATTGACATTTGCCGCCGCGAAATTATTGGAAAAGGCTCCAATCAATTTTATAGGGAACGTCGAAGGCGTGGATATCATGCGGGGATCCGCCGAAGTGGTGGTATGTGACGGATTTGTGGGCAACGTGATTCTGAAATTCGGCGAAGGGCTGGTCGAGATGTTTTCCAAAACCCTCAAGACGGAAACCGACTTGGTTTTGGGTGAAGACATGGATCGAGCGCATCGCATGGAATTGTTCCAGGAAACGATGAGACGCGTCGATTACACGGCATATGGCGGCGCGATCTTATTGGGAGTGAATGGTCACTGTCTCATCGGACATGGCCGTTCCGGTCCGCGGGCGATTGCCAATGGCATCCGCGCCGCCCGCGACGCCGCGGAAAAATGTCCCCTGAATGAAATTCAAAAAGCATTGGCAGCCGCTGCCGTACCGGCTTGATTTTAATGAAAGAGGTATTTTTGTGGTTCGAGCACATATCGTATCGACCGGCATGGCCGTGCCGGAGAAGATCATCAACAATTTCGACCTGGAAAAGATAGTCGATACCACCGATCAATGGATTCGGGAACGGACCGGCATGTTCGAACGGCACGTCACGGACAAAGACACTGCCGCTTCCGATTTGGCGTTGCTGGCCTCGCGCCAGGCGCTCGAAATGGGCGGAATCGAACCGCGTGAACTCGATGCGATTTTGGTCGCAACGATTTCCGGCGATTATGCCTGGCCGGCGACCGCCTGCATCCTGCAGCATAAACTGGGCGCGAAGAATGCGATGGCGTTCGATCTTTCCGCCGCGTGCAGTGGGTATATTTACGGTTTATCGGTTGCCCAGGCCTATATCGAATCCGGGCTATATAAAAATATCCTTCTCGTGGGCGTCGATCTTCTCACCAAAGTCGTCGATTGGACCGATCGCAATACCTGCGTGTTATTCGGCGACGGCGCCGGAGCGACAATTCTGCAGCCGAATGGATCGGCGGCGGGCATCCTCGGCACCCTCCTCGGCGCGGATGGCAGCACCGCAGATTTACTTTGTCAGCCGTGCGGCGGGTCGCGTGTTCCCATTTCGGAAGAAGCCATTCGCGAGAAAAAACACTTTCTCTATTTAAATGGCCGGGAAATTTTTAAACATGCCGTGCGCGTGATGACGCAAACCTGTCACGATGTGCTGAAGCAATGCGGACTAACTCTCGATGACGTCAAAACGGTTGTTCCTCACCAAGCCAACATTCGTATTATCGAAGCGGTCGCGCAACGTTTGGGCCTTCCCATGGACCGGTTTTTCGTGAATGTGGAAAAATATGCGAACACATCCGCCGCCACGATTCCCATCGCGCTTCACGAGGCGCGGGAACAGGGAATATTACAATCCGGAGACCGGGCGTTGCTGGTGTCGTTCGGCGGGGGGTTGACCTGGGCCGGGGGCGTGGTTCAATTCTGATTCAAATCGTCAATCAATACTATTAAAAATAGAATTGGAATAACGAACTATATCAACCGACACGATCGGTGATTACAACGAAAGATGAAAATAACCGTCGTTCGTTCATCTGTGGGTAAAGCAAGCGTCCCCGCTTGCACGAACGACGCAGGCGAGACGCCTGCTCTACCCACGTTATTTTCATGGAATAAACCGTCGTGACCGGTTTGTCATATCAA
>QZKN01000174.1 GCA_003598175.1 Candidatus Omnitrophota bacterium | reverse complement strand
TCATGAAATCGTTTCTTTCGGCAAGTGAATGAAAATTTCTGCTTTCGTTGATCAGAAGAATCTATCCTGTTTTTCATCATGTTGCGTAAGGTGAGTTATTATGATTATCGCTTAATCAGCCACACTTCCGACACCTGGCACCCACGTCCCGCACTGCCTCGCCCGGTGTCCTGATACCAGCGCAGCGTTAAATGGCCATCTTGGGTCGTTTCCGCTGGGATATCGAATTCCATAGGACGCGCCGGATCCTCTTTTTGAATATAGGGATGTATTTCAACGCCGTCATCAGCCACGAGTCGCATTCGAATAAGGCCGTGATAATAGATCTCCCCTGCATACACGACGCGAATGCGATAACCGGCGTGAGAATCCAGATTCTTGTATTCCATTTTCAATGGCGTATCATACCGCGATTCGGCGAAACGAATCCATGACATGCGATATCCTTGATTGTAATGGAATCCCACTTGCGATGATTCTCGGAATTCAGGATCCATAATGGCGCCAGGACCGCGAATAAGATGAGGCTGGCAGGCGAGGTTGCCCAGATCGTCGTAAAAACCTCCCGCTCCCGGATTGGTCCAATTGACGATAGTTTCAAGGCCATCGAGGCGTTCTTTTTCGTTAGTCAATTTGCGTATTTCGGCAAAACGTCCGAGCAACCAGTCGCGATCGTTCACCGAACGGTCGATCAGGTCCAAATTAGCGCCCCGTCCGACGCTGATGGCTTTGTAACGGGGTACGCTCAGCTGCATTCGCGCACTTTGATATAACGCTTCGGCCAGTTCGAAGACGCGGCTACGCCAATCGGTCGCAATCCTGTGCGTCACCGCGCGATCCAATATTTCTTCTGTGCGGTTCATGGCAAGCAGCGACCCCATCTCGTCGGCTTTTCGCAGCAGATCCATCGCGGATTCTTCCAGTTCGGTTTCGTAAATCAAACGCCTGCGCAGATATCCGTCATAATAAGCGCGATACAATCCTTGCTGGAAGCGCCAGTTGAGCAATTCACCCGGTCCGGCGGTTTTTTCCATTTCCTGAAATTGTTGCAGTGTAGTATAAACCTGCTGGTTGGTCAGCAGTGGTCCTTCCCAATTACGCTCGAGAGCGAGCAAGCCCTGCGCAAAGGCTTCTTCGTACCGTTCGCCGATGAAATAGCGCGCGTACTGCCGCAAAATGGAAACCACATCCGTCTGGGGATCCCAACCCAGCACGCTCCACACAATCTTATTAACGTCGTCGTTGCATCCTTCCGAATATGTGATAAAACCGTTGGCTTCATCCATCCATATGCGAAAAATATTGGCTTCTCCGATTGGTCGGGGATTGATGCTTTCCCTTTCTTCCGTCAACGCATACGCCACATCCCAATCCGGCACGGGATATTGGCACTTCAGGTTGTGGGTAATGTCCGGATAGCGCCGAATCGGGTATTGTTTGGGAATCGCGGCGCGTAAGTCGGGCAGGCTGATGCGGTTTTGAGGACCGAAAACGATTCCATGCAACCACGCGGGTTGTTGATGCTGCATGATTTCGAGAAATTCGTCCATCCATTCCTGCGTGAAACCCTGCGGCGACATCCACATTTGCGCATGGGGATGATAACGGTGAAGATTTTCTGTTTGTCTCTCCAAAAAAGGCATCAGAACGTTGGGCCGAGTATTTCCCGGATCACCGCCGGGAACAAAAATCGCATCGACGCGCGGCAATTGGGATAATACCTCTCCCCATTCCTTCAACGACGACTCGACCGTTCTCGCATCTGTATAATCTTCGTCCAGCGCCGGAAACCAGATCCATACATCCAGACCGTATGCGTCCAACAATTTCGACATTTCAATCATCATTTCCATCGGCGGCAGCGGATAATGAGGGCTGTCCTCATCATCGTCGCTTCGCGGCGGGATCAGTTCAACCGCATTCACGCCGAAAACCGCAAGATCGCGAATATACTGTTCCCACATGGTCACGGTCCATGCGTCGTAGGTATTGGTTTTCGGCCGATATCCCAGCTGATGCCCGCGAATAGGATATGCGGGAGCGGAATGGATATCGAGCGCGTTGGGAATGGTTATCGCTCCACGCCGCATATGCAGTTCGCGAAGCAATCTTCCGCATCCGAACAGAATGCCGCGCGAATCGTGGCCTATAATAAAAGCAGTGGGCGCAGTCCGCGCATTCGTTGTTGTAAGAATGCGGTAGCCTTCCGCGCCTTTGGTTAGCGGTTTGGCGATTTCAGCGAAAAAAGCGGAAAACGAACTCTGCAATTCAGTCAGCTTGTCGGCGGGAGCGATCACGATGGCGGGAACGGAATCATCCGGCCATTGGTGTATGACATCCCAGCGAATCAAGGTTCGTTTTTGCGCCTCGTCGACCAACATTTCTATGGCTTTGTGCTCCTCCGAGGATAAATCGGATGGGCAAACCACCACCGCGCCGGCCAGATCGATTTCAAAATCGGGATGATCCGAATTCGATTCCACGCTGACAACATGATCGGCGAGCACAATAAGAGCGATTGATAATAACAAAAATATCCGGATCATAAATTCCTCCAACGCGATATGGCGGGTAGAGCAAGCGTCCCGCTTGCATAACCAAGCAGACGAGGATGCCTGATCCACCCGTTTATATTTCCATTTAACCATTCTGATCGTCTGATCGCAACGGAGAGTGATACCATATTGTGGCGCGGACCTCCGGTCTGCGCCGGTGAGCAGGATATTCGCGCTCCATTTAATTTCTATTCTCTTGCACAATTTGAATATGCGCTATTCCTTGCGGTAATCGTTTCTTTTATTGTACCATAGAAAAGTGGTGGGTTTCACTTCGTTCAACCCACCCTACGATCAACTACGATCAACGCGATTAATGTACGAATAAACTAAAAAAGGATATTGCACATGATCTCCCGACGACAATTCATCCAAACCTCACTCACAACCGGAATGGGAGTGGCAACGTTGGCAAACGTTTCCAATGCTTTAAACGGAAGCGAATCAAAAACTCGTTATATCGCCGCCTACGATACGGAATCCCCCAATTGTCTGGAAGCCTGCCGTAAAATCGTGGAAGTCCACAAGCGCCACAATATGCCGGCCACGTTTTTCATCGTCGGAAAAACGCTGGAAGCGAATCCACGGGAATATAAAGACTTGCTGGACGATCCGCTGTTTGAAATCGCGTCTCACACCTATTCGCATCGAATGCTGCGCGACAATCCTTTTTGCGGAGGGGCGATTTCTCCGCAAGAAAAACGCGATGAAATTTTTAAAGGCAAGCAATCCGTTGAAACTGTGTTCGAGCGCCCCTGCCTTGGCTTGCGGCCCGGCTGCGGCTTCGACAATGCGTTCCAGGAAGCGCCGGACGTGCTGGCGCTTCTCCGCGAAGCGGGGATTCATTATGTCAGCAGTTTGCTGTGGGGGCCCGATTATTCCATCCCGGCTTTGCTGACGGAACCGTTCGCCTATTCCGCCGACGGTTTCCCCGATATTTGGGAAATCCCCGGCCACGGCTGGCATGAAAATCTTCTCAAAAACCATAACCGATGGGGTCCCAAACGTGTGACGCTCTGGCCCTCGCCCATACCGGAAGCGATTCCGAAGGATTTTGTGAAGACGCCCGCGGACGAATTCGCCGTCAACCGCGTCTTTCTGGAAAAGGCGGTGGAAGAAGCAAAAACCTTCGTGTCTCTGATTTGGCATCCGTGGTCGCTGCACGCTTTCGATAAAGACATGAACATGCTGGACCTGACCTTTACCCACGCGCGAAAAATCGGTTTGAAGCCATGTACGTATGCGGATCTGTTTCACACCGTTTCAAAAGTATAATCGACGTAGTTTTTCCCTACTTTTAGTTCTGTGTTGAATCATGTTTTTCTAACGTGGGCATCGTTGTAATAATGGGAATCTCAATTTTTAGATTGGTTGCAAAGAATCATGCAACCTCTGTTTATTTCCATATTGGAGTTGATTTCATTCATTGCGGTGTCGAATGGTGAGCAATACGCTTATCATTGGTTGGATGAAAATGGACAAACATTTAGTTTTGAAAATTCCATTCCATCCTTGTTTTCATCCTTCATTTTCAATAGAATTGGGAATAGTGAGAAACGATGGAACGAGTGGTTTATACCTATTTTATTGTGAAAAAAGGGAGAATTCCATGAACAAATTTGTCGCCGCCATGCTTCTACTCTTTGTGATGACTCCGGTTTCGTCGATGAATGTCGATGCCGGTGAAAAACCTCGCGTCATCGTTCTTACCGATATTTCCAACGAACCGGACGATGAGGAATCGATGGTTCGTTTTCTTGTCTATTGCAACGAATACGACGTCGAGGGGCTGATCGCCACCACGTCCGTCTGGCTGCGGGATAAAACGCGCGTGGATTTGATACAACGGCAAATTGAGGCGTATGGCAAAGTACGTGACAACCTTCTCAAACACGCAACCGGCTATCCGACCGTTGACCATTTATTGCGCGTCTCCAAAACCGGCCAGCCGGGATTCGGTATGGACGCCGTCGGCTTCGGTAAAAGCACGGAAGGCTCGCAACATATCATCGATGTGGTGGATAAACCCGACGAGCGCCCCGTTTGGATCTCTATCTGGGGCGGCGCGAACACGCTGGCGCAAGCGCTGTGGGATGTGAAATACACACGCTCGCCGGAAGACCTTGCCCGCTTCGTTTCCAAACTGCGCGTGTATACCATTTCCGATCAGGACAACGCCGGTCGCTGGATGCGCATCACCTTTCCGGACCTGTTTTACATTGTCACTCCCTCCAGCGTCGATTCAAAAGAATACTACAAAGCCACCTGGACCGGCATTTCCGGCGACCGCCACTACAAAAACGGCCCCTTTCATTTTTTCGAATTGGTTGACAATCCCTGGCTTAGCGAAAACATCATCGAAAACCACGGCCCGCTCGGCGCTCTCTATCCCAAACTCGCTTACATCATGGAAGGCGATACTCCTTCCTTCCTGAATCTGATCGACAACGGCTTGGGCAGCCACATCGATCCCACTTATGGAGGCTGGGGAGGACGCTATGTCCTCCATCAGGCGTACGGAGAAATCCGCCCGATCCACACCAACAGCCGCGACACGGTCACGGCGTGGGACGGCGCCGTCCACACCACCGCCCAGGCCACCATCTGGCGCTGGCGCAAGGCTTTCCAACACGACTTCGCCGCCCGCATGGATTGGTGCGTCGCCGATCGATATGAAGACGCCAACCACAATCCCATCGCCGTGATCAATAATATGGAGGGCAAGGAGATTTTGGAATTATCGGTTAAATCCGGCGAGACTGTCAAACTTACCGCGGAAGGATCAAGCGATCCGGACGACGACTCATTTGAAATGACGTGGTTTCTCTATCCGGAAGCCGGCTCCTTTGCCGGAACGGTGGAATTATCCTCGACCGACTCGATCCAAACCGGTTTCGTTGCTCCCGTAGTCAAAAAGAAGGAAACCGTCCATGTCATCCTGCAGCTGAAGGACGACGGCGATCCGGCGCTCTTCAGCTACCGCCGCGCCATTATCGTGATTGCGCCGTAAAATTGATTGAAAATTGGGGATGGCGATAGAAATACTTTATTGATTGTTTCTATGAGTTTGAAATCATGCTCTATAAATCGATTTACCGCAGGTGGAATTCCTCCCCAATTTATTTTTCCATCCAGATACTGCAATGAAGGAATCCAGCCCTTAATTTACTCTTCCAATTCAAGAGGATTAATGACTTCAAGAAAATCGAAGTCGTTGAAATCATCTGTATTAACCGTGTAAAGCCCTGATATGGCATTATCCTTAAGGGTAGCAGCAAGAACAACGTCAAAAACCTTTTTGCGTGTCGTGACAGAACCCAGCAATTGTAAGAAAGTCTGAATTTGCGTTTCCTGTTGATGAATGATCTTTATGCCTGCACTTAAATAATCCTTTATAACATTTGTCGCATCCGCAATGGAAAGCGGTTTTTTGAGATTACTTCTCGTAATCACATTCACAAATTCAGCCAGAACCTGCGTAGGAAGACATACGATTGGATATCCATCCTCATCTCGTTCATTCATCACTTTTTCTAAAAAAGCTGATATTTTTTTATTCCATTGCGAATCCGTGTTATGCGCGTAAACAAGAAGATTCGTATCGATCGCAAACACAGTTATAAACCTCTTTCGGAGTATAGTTCTTCGCGATCCACAAGGATTTCTTCACCCATACTGAATTTGCGCACTTTAAAAGGGTGGAGGATTTTTTTTTGAGGGCTATCATTTTTCAAAATATCAATTTTTATGGACTGCAGAATCAATTCGATGATTCGGAGCCGTTCTTCGATAGAAGTTTTTTTAATTGTTTCCACCGTCACTACATCGATCACGGCAAACTCTCCTTTTGAATCACGGGATGATTGTCTTAACAGATGACACACTTTATTATTCTATGATACTCCAAATCTGAATTCCACGCCATGATTCTCGTTTGTTTGAATGATGACTGATGACGAGTGGTTTTCTTGAATTTTCATCCATCCCACTGGCTGCCTTTTCAAACCTTTGCTTTCGTAAACAAGAGATGTGATTCTCGCTGATTCCCGGTTGACCATCAGAAGGAATGGAGTTTATGGACCTAATGTGAGAATATGACGTCATGGCTGAGAACAGCCACGTCTACTGCGTATATGGGAGGGTGATTTTCAATCTCACCAAACGCCGGTCTTTAGATACTCATCCAACGCTTGCGCCGCCACGCGTCCCTGTCCCATCGCCATGATGACGGTTGAACCGCCCGTAATCGAGTCGCCGCCGGCGAACACGCCTTTGCGGCTGGTTTTGCCGGTGGCCTTGTCGGCGACGATGACGCCCCATTTATCCAATTCCAATCCTTTCGTGGTATTGGGCACGAGGGGGTTGACGCCGAAACCGAGCGCGGTGATCACGGTCTCGGTCGGCATGATGTATTCCGAACCTTTCATGGGAACGGGACTGCGGCGTCCGGACGAATCGGGTTCTCCCAGTTCCATCTTGATGCATTCCATTTCCTTGACCCATCCGTCTTCCGTTCCGATGAGCCGGACCGGCGCGGTCAGCAGGCGGAACTCGACGCCTTCTTCTTTCGCGTGTTGGATTTCCTCGGCGCGCGCGGGCGCTTCCGCCATCGTGCGCCGGTAGACGATCGCCACTTTTTCCGCGCCCATGCGCAGACTGACGCGCGCGGCGTCCATCGCGGTGTTGCCGCAGCCGATGACGGCGACGGTTTTTCCGACCGTGACCGGTGTGCTGTATTCCGGAAAACGGTCCGCGTGCATGAGATTGATCCGCGTCAAAAATTCATTGGCGGTATAAACGCCTTTATAATTTTCGCCGGGAACATTCATCATACGCGGCAATCCCGCGCCGGTACCCAAAAACACGGCGTCGAAACCATGTTTCTCGAAGAGTTCGTCCACGGTAATCGCTTTGCCGATGAGTGCGTTGGTGTAAAAATGTACGCCTTTTTTCCGTAGGCCATCAATTTCCATCTCGACGACATCGTTCGGCAGACGAAATTCGGGGATGCCGTAAATCAACACGCCGCCGAGACGGTGCAACGCCTCGTAGACGTGAACTTCATGACCGCGGGCGATCAGGTCGCCGGCGACGGTCAAACCGGCGGGGCCGGAGCCGACAATCGCCACTTTTTTTCCGGTCGGCGTCGGCGGCGTCCATTCGAATTCACCGCCGTATTGCCGTTCGTAATCGGCGACAAAGCGCTCCAACCGCCCGATCGCGACCGATTCGCCTTTATTGGCAAGCATACATTTGATTTCACATTGTGTTTCCTGCGGGCAGACGCGACCGCAAATGGCGGGAAGCACGTTGGTTTCCTTAATGACTTTGGCGGCTTCCAAATAGTCGCCGGCTTTGATATGTTTCATGAAACGGGGGATGTCCACACCGACCGGGCAACCATCAATGCATTTGGGTTTACCGCATTCGATACAGCGATTGGCTTCGGCGTCGGCCAGGGCGCAGGTGAATCCGAGGGCCACCTCTTCAAAATTTTTGCGGCGCACGTCCGGCTCCTGCTCGGGCATTTTCTGGCGGGGGATGGACATGCGTTCCTTGGGTTTCAGTTTTTTATTCGTTAAATTGATGCCGTCCGGAATGTTCGGATTCCACTTGGCGTCGATTTCATCGAGATCGGCGTTGTACGGGCAAAGCGGAGAATGCGGTTCCTCTTCTCCTTTATATACCGCGAAGGCGTGTTTTTCCTCGTTCGCATACCATTTCTGGCGGTTCATCAGCTCATCGAAATCGACCTGATGGCCGTCGAAATCCGGTCCGTGATAGCAGGCGAATTTGGAAGCGCCGTTGACGTTCACACGGCAGCCGCCGCACATGCCGGTTCCATCCACCATCAACGCGTTCAGCGAAACGGTGCAGCCGATATGCAGCGGTTTGGTCATGTTGCTTACCGCTTTCATCATCGGAACCGGGCCGATGGCGAAGGTATGGTTCACTTCGATGCCTTCGTCCAGGATTTCCTGCAGCACATCGGTTACGAATCCTTTGGTTCCATACGATCCGTCGTTGGTGGAGATGCGCACCTCGTCGCAGGCTTCTCGCATCAACTCCTCCAGCAGGATCAGGCTTTTGTCGCGCGCGCCGATGACGCCGATGACGCGGTTTCCCCGTTTGCGCAGTTCCTCCGCGATCGGCAGCAGCGCCGCGACGCCATAGCCGCCGCCCATGCAGACGACCACGCCATAATCTTCAATCGGACTGGGTTCGCCCAACGGGCCGATGATGCTGAAAAACGAATCGCCGACCTTCATCGAACAGATTTCATTCGTGGTTTTGCCGATGGCCTGAATGACGAACAGCAGGCTATCGTTTTTATGATTGGAGCCGGCAAGAGAAATGGGAATCCGCTCCGCTTTTTCGTGCGGGCAAATGATCATGAACTGCCCCGGCTTGCGGGCATGACTTACCAGCGGCGCTTTTGCCTCGAACCAAAACGTATTCGGCGCCAACTCTTTCTTTTCAAGGATTTCGAACATCGATGCATGATCCTCCTGTCGTGTACTTCTCCGTCATCGCTTTTCCCGGTGTGATATATGAGGGAATTGGTGGAGAGAATTAGAGATTTTTTTATCTATTTTGTGGAAATTTTGACTGCAATTCCATTGCCGCACGAACAAATCCTCTTGCCAAACATTGCAGATATTGATTATAATATTACACGAATTGCAATGAAACAATTCACTTTTGTACAATAATGCTTTCATGTAATACAGGTGATCAAGTATATGTAATCACTCTTTTTTTCTCTCTTTTCTAATCATACATTTAACTTGCAAGAGAGGAAGGGTTTAGAATATTATCCAAATGCAGAAGATACAATCCGTTATTTCGATGAAATGAAAACCATCGTGTTCTCTTGCGATAATCATTCCTCATCGGATTTCGGCGCATGAAATAAAAATATATTATTCCACTCGCTGATTTCGTCGATTTCCTTTTCCGCATCGAGTTCGATCAAAAAGTTCCCTTTCGCAGATGGGGGAGTATACGTAATTTCGAATGTTTTTGATTTCGCCGTAAGATCAAGCGGCGCTTCGATTCCGCGGCAGCGTTTTCGGATTGTCAGTCCCACAGGTGGAGTGACATGTAGCGTGAACGGATATGCGGGAGCGCTTCCAATATTATGAACGGTCACGGACAGGATTCCCGGTTTCACTCGCGCCACGTCTGCCGGTCCAATGGCCAAATCGGCGAGATATTCCTGCATTTCCACAACGCGGAGTTGTTGAATCGAAATTTTTAGCAAACGTTGCGACGGCAGCGTAAGGTCGAACGATTGTCCGCGTTCGAGATATTGAAATTTTTGATTGATGAATGTCTCTTCATTCTTTTCATCGGTCAGCCGAATCTCATACTCGCCTTTCTTCAATCGCCACAACCGCATTGTGAGTGTATGCGGCGTTTCCGTAAAAGCATAAAGCTGTGCATTGAGAGACCGCGAATCCGCGTCGGCGACGAAAACGGCGGCTTCATCTCCAATTCCATCCCACGTTACCGCATGCAATGGGTAGTAAGTCGGATTTCCAAAAGAACCGGTGATCATTGAAGTGAGCGCGGCGCCGCCGGGAATGGAAACGCGATCGGTAAACAAAACTTCCGTCGTGAGCATGGGCACATTTACGCTCAATCCTTCTATTATGCTTTCCAATTCCCGTTTGAGCCGATCCGTTTGGCCGTCGAAGTGATAGCGCATCATGCCGCTTGCCCGTTCACGCAGCAAGTCGTCATATTGCGAATCGCCGGAAACCGCGCGCCATTTCTCCACGACATCGAAAAATGCGCCGTTGTCATGAATTTGCCCCGCCCATTCCACGCTTCCTGGCTGAGGCTGTGTGTTTTTCGTTGCGCGATTGGTTCGGATCGCGTTCAAAGCGGCGAACATGGGTTCGAGTAATTCGTTGTTTCGCGTTTCCATCCACACGGCGAAGATGACGTGATATAGCGTGGCGGTATACCCCATCGCGGTGAGGTCGTCATACTCTTTCGTTTCCCACCAATGTTCCGCATAACCGCCGATGCGGCCTTCCGGAAACGAAACGGAGCCGGGTAAAATGCCGGCGGGCTTTCCATTTTCCGTCTTTCTTGCCGCCCGCACCCACGCCATTAACCATTCGCACAGCAACTCTTTCACAGCGGGATGCCCACTATACCACATCACCCAAATTCCCGGCTTCACCGCTCGCCCGTTGAGCGGAACGTCGGCGGAACGCGGCGGCGTATCGACCGTTTGCGAGGCGGAATAATAATGCGACTTGAAGTGCAAATCGCCGTTGTTGTTTCTCGCCGTCCACACGTCTCTCATACAACGCATGGAGTCCAGGCAGTGTTCGGCCTACTTTCAAGACCAACGTATCGAAGTATTTAAATAGATATATTGACGCGGTGCCAGGTTTGAGATATATTCAAAGGTAAAGACGTGTCAATACAACGTATTGATAATAATTAAGGAGGGACCATAAATGGCTGTGGATCTGTCGAAAATGGATAAAAAATCTCTGGGGAAGTGTTTCGACCACTCGGTCCTGCCCAAGAACACACAGGAGAAGGATATCCGGGAGGGTTGCCGGGAGGCGGTGCAGTACAACTGCGCCGCGTTTTACAGTGCAACGATCTTCTGGACGCCTATCGTCCTGGAAGAACTCGCAGGCTCCGACGTGCTGCCCGCGGTAGGGATCGACTTTCCGTTTGGCGCAAACCCGGCCAGGCTCAAGGCGATCGAAACGGAAATGGCCGTGAAAGCCGGGTGCAAAGCCCTGGACATCGTGATGAACATCGGCGCGCTCAAGGACGGGAAAAACGATGTGGTGCTGCAGGAACTCAAGGATTTTAAATCGGCGGCGCAGGGAAACATCACCAAATGCATCCTCGAGACGGGCTTTTTAACCGACGAGGAGATCGCCACCGGCTGCAAGCTCGTCGCCGAAGCGGGCCTCGACTACGCGAAGACGGCCTCGGGGCAGTTCGAAGGACCCTCGATGGAACAGTTCCTGGTCATGCGCGAAACGCTCAAGGGCACCGACA
>QZKN01000131.1 GCA_003598175.1 Candidatus Omnitrophota bacterium | reverse complement strand
GACCTCCGGTCTGCACGTGCAGACCGGAGGTCCGCACCACAACCTATTTTCATATAAAACGGTATTAACATGACTCCATACGACTTCACCGAAGATCAAATCGAGCGGTACAGCCGCCACATCATCCTGCCGAACGTCGGCGGCAAAGGCCAGCGTACATTGTTGCGCAGCAAAGCGCTGGTGCTCGGCGCGGGCGGGCTTGGCTCTCCCGCCGCGTTGTATCTCACCACCGCCGGTGTGGGTACGTTGGGTATCGTTGACTGCGACACGGTCGAATTGTCCAATTTGAATCGCCAAATCCTGCATTCAACGAAAGAGGTAGGCGTGAACAAGACGGATTCCGCCAAATGGAAATTAAAAAACCTGAATCCGGACGTCAACGTGATAAATTATCACCTGCGCGTCCATTCTTCCAACATTTTTGATCTGATCGGCGGATACGATGTAGTTTTGGATGGCACGGATAATTTTCCCGCGCGTTTTTTAATCAACGACGCCTGCGTGATGGCAAAGAAGCCGCTGATTCACGCGGGCGTGTTTCGTTTCGAAGGCCAGGCCATGACCATCCTGCCCGGCAAAGGACCATGCTATCGCTGCGTTTTTTCTGAACCGCCCCCTCCCGGCCTGGTTCCCAGCTGCCAGGAAGCCGGCATTTTAGGCAGCATCGCCGGCATATTGGGAGCCATACAGGCGACGGAAGCCATTAAAGTATTATTGGGAATCGGCGAGCCGCTGGTGGGAAGGCTTTTTCTCTTCGACGCGTTGGAAATGCAGGCGAGAACGATCACGATTCCCCGCGATACACATTGCGCCGTGTGCGGCAAGCATCCGACGATTACGAAATTGATTGATTATGAGGAAACCTGCGAAACGGATTTGGTAAAAAACGAGTAATATAATCTTCCCAGATTCAAGTAGTACTATTATTAATTGTAAATTACGCGGATGTGTCCGTCTTTTTTCATATCGGGATTCCTTCCTGATCGACGGCAAGAGCAAGCAATGAGTGATGTTCCGGTTCGTTTTCCCACTCTTCGCGGGAATAAACCACTATGGAAATGACAATCCCGTGCTCGAAACCGGCTTCCCACGCGGCAATCTTTTTTTCGGTGGTGGATTTCTGTGGAGACGGTTTCTTGTCAAACGCGGCGGTTCCGTTCTCGAAAAATTCTTTTTGTCATCGGTAGAACAAGGTTGGCCGCCGGGTCAATTCGTCGCATAAATCGGAGACCGGCGTGTGATCCAGAAGATGGCGGTGTAGGATCGCTATTTTCTCTTGCAGCTTTTCTTCATGAGAATTTCCTCCGTTTGACTACACTAACTCAAAAGGGAAAAATTCCATTTCCGACTGTAGCAAAGCAATATTGCATGATCAATCAACTCATGACAGATAAGAAATGGGATAGCTTTCGCTATCCCATTTCTACAGGTTGTTTTATTTTTATACAGAAAATTCCCTTGATTCGTTTCACGCATCGGGAAGTTCAAAAGGCTTGCGATACGTCCCTTGCAAAATCTTATGAGCGTCATCATTGTTCGTACAGGCTTCTTTTTCCCGATCGATTTTCAAGGTTTCTTCCACCAGATACGAGGCGTTGGCCAAATGGCATAGCGCGGAGGAATAATGGCCTTCGAGAACATCGGCGTTCAATTCTTCGTGTTTGCGGCTGCGAACGGCTTTGATGAAGTTCGCATAATGATCGCCGCCGGCGTTGCGGCCAGGGCCGGGTTTGCGGTCTTTTCCCAAATAAATCTGATAGCTGGAATAGCTGGGGATGACCATGATGCCTTCCGAACCGAGGAAGAGATTGCCGACGACATTGCCCTTGCCGCCTTCTCCCAATTCGTCGTTCGTGATCCAGTGCCGCACTTCGAAGACGAGCATTTTATTTTCTTTTTCAAATTTCATTGACGAAACCAGAGTATTCGGCGTCTCCTGGTCGTCGTCGAACATGAAATGGCCGCCCACGGAAGAAACCAGATCCGGCAGTTTGACGCCAAGCCCCCAGCGCGCAATGTCCATCTGGTGCACGCCTTGGTTGCCGATGTCGCCGTTGCCGTAATCCCAATGCCAATGCCAGTTGTAATGAAAACGATTTTGCGTGAAGGGTCGTTCCTTCGCGGGTCCGAGCCAGAGGTTATAATGCACGCCTTCCGGCGTGGGCGCGGGTTCTTTCTTCCCGATGGTGTTTCGCCATTTATAGCAGGTTCCCTTGGCATAATACACTTCGCCAAGGGTTCCCTGGCGCAAATGTTCGATGGCTTCCTGCACCGCCGAACTGCTGCGGATTTGTGTGCCATGCTGCACGATGCGATTGTATTTGCGTGCGGTTTCCACCAACAGCCGTCCTTCGCGAATATTATGCGATAACGGTTTTTCAACATAGACGTCTTTTCCCGCTTCGCAGGCCCAAATGCTTTGCAGGGAATGCCAATGATTGGGGGTGGCGACGGTCACGACGTCGATATCCGGATCTTTCAGCATTTCGCGAAAATCGACATACCGTTTGATTTTCCTCTCGCTCCGCTTTTCCAGCGCATCGGCTTTTGAATTCAGCAGGTTTTCGTCCACATCGCACAGCGCCGCGATTTCGACGCCCTCCACGCGTCCGAGTCCGCCGATGTGATCATTTCCGCGTCCGTGCACGCCGGTGGTGCAAACACGAATTTTGTCATTGGCGCCCGCCCAAACGGCGGGATTGCCCAAGAGGCTCATCGTCAGCGCGGTTCCGGCGCTTCCCTTTAAAAAACTACGTCGATTTGAATTATGCATGAGTCGTATCCCCTATTTTTAGTTTTTTTGTGAATTGGTTTCATTCACGTTGATCTGCATCATGGTTGGTAAGTCCATAAGCCACCGTGGTTCTTGTGTCCACCGGTAGACTACTCTTTTTTATTCGCCGGGTAATACATACGGCGCGCGATATTCGCCCTGTAAAATCGCATCCGCTTCTTCATCGTGAACACACCGTTCCGCGGCCGGATCGAAATGCAACGTTCGCTGCACCAAATAGGAGGCATTGGCCAGATGACACAACGCCGAGGAAAGGTGCCCTTCCAAAATATCCGCGTTGAGGTCCGCCGGTTTCCGGCTGCGAACGGCCTTGATGAAATTGGCCGCATGATCGCCGTCCTGATTGCGCCGTGGACCGGGCGTCCGCTTTTGGCCCAGATAGGTTTCGTAGCCGGATCCCTTGATCAACATATACCCATCCGAGCCGAGAAAAAGATTCCCGATCACGTTGCCGCGGCCGCCGGTTTTGAGTTCATCGTTGGTGATCCAGTGGCGCACTTCGAACAACAGCATTTTATTTTCGTCGGGATATTTAAATGTCGTGACCAGAGTGTTGGGCGTTTCCTGATCGTCGTCAAACATAAAATGGCCGCCGATGGAGGAGGCCAGTTTCGGCAAACCGACGCCCAGTCCCCAGCGCGCCACATCCATTTGATGCACGCCCTGATTGCCGATATCGCCGTTGCCGTAGTCCCAATGCCAATGCCAGTTGTAATGGAAGCGGTTTTGCGTGAACGGACGTTCCGGCGCGGGTCCGAGCCAGGCGTCGTAATGCACGCCTTCCGGCGCGGCTTCCACCGGTTTGCGGCCGATCGTATCGCGCCATTTGTAGCAAATGCCTTTGGCGTAATACACCTCGCCGATCAAGCCGGCGTTCAGGTTATGAACGGCTTCGCGCAACGCCGGCGCGCTGCGGCTTTGTGTGCCATGCTGGACGATGCGGTTGTATTTGCGGGCGGTTTCCACCAGCAGTCGGCCTTCGCGAATATTGTGCGAGCAGGGTTTTTCCACATACACGTCTTTCCCCGCTTCGCACGCCCAAATTGCCTGCAGCGAATGCCAATGGTTGGGCGTGGCGATGGAAATCGCGTCGATGTCCGGATTTTCGAGCAATGCTCGTATATCGACATATTTCTTCACCGCCTTATTGGTTCGTTTTTCACATTCCGCCGCGCGTTGATTTAATACACGCTCGTCCACATCGCACAACGCCGTCACTTCCACGCCCGGCACGGCGGAAAACTCTTTGATGTGGTCGCCTCCTCGGCCGCGCACGCCCACCACGGCCATGCGGACGGCTTCGTTTGCACTTGTCGACGTTTGCGTCGACGCGCTCATGGCCAACGCCGCCCCTCCTACACTTTTCAAAAAAACCCTACGATTTTTTTTACTCATGTCGCTTTCTCCCTTTTAAAAATGAATTCGCCCGATTGTCTTTTTATGAGAAATAGTTAGGCTCGTTTTACTCCAACCTTTATGCATTTTTCACGTTCGTAAACGTTGGATGCAACAATTCATTTCAATCATAGGACAGAATGAAGGGGAGATCAATCGGATTGAATCGCGACGAATTCATTTTCCAGCATGGACATAACCACAACATCGTGATAGCGATTTTGGCTGAAGTACGCCTCTCGCATGCGTCCATCTTCTTTAAAACCCAAACGCTGGTACAAATGAATCGCCCGTTCGTTGAATGCAAAGACCAGCAGAAATATGCGGTGAAGGTTCAGTTCGTGAAAACAATACCGCATCAACGTCAAAAAAGCGTCTTTGCCGTATCCTTTCCCGTGGAACGCCGGGTCGAGATGGATGCCGATTTCCGCCAATCGGTTTTTGTGGTCGATTTCTTTGATCAAGGTATAGCCGACGGCAACCTGCTCTTTATTTGCGACGATCAACACCACATTTCTGGTATCGCTGCACTGTTTTTCGTACCAGCGCCGTTGCCCCATTTCCGTGACGGGGAGAGGGCAGAAGTGATAAGGCATCAAATCGGGATGGTTGCGCCATTTTCGCAACAGCTCCAAGTCCCGGTCTTCGACCGCGCGTAAAACAATATTTTCGCCACAAATCATGGTTTTAACTCAACTCTCCTCTATTTGGAGCGCAGACATCCTGTCCGCAAAAAGCAACGATGGAACAAGTATCCTTGCCGGTAGTTTTTTAAATCGATCCCTCAAATGAGATCACCGCCTCGATTACGCGATTGATTTCATCCTCCCGCAAATCGGGAAACAACGGCAGGCTGATGATCCGCTTCCAGATTTCCTCGGCAATCGGACATTGCGCATTCTGCGGCGCATAATACGGATGCATGTGAATGGGATAATAATGAACGCCCGGAGCAATTCCTTTCCGTTTCAGATGAGCGACCAGCCGGTCGCGCTCGGGAACCTTGATGTGATAGATATGCCACGAGGAGGTAACGTTTTCCTGCTCGGGAGGGGTTTCGATCCACGTGTGGTCGGAAAAACCGTTGTTATATCGCTCCATGACCTGTCTACGTTTGAGATTGTTCTCTTTCAAGCGCTTCAGCTGAACGATTCCGATGGCGGCGGAAATATCGTGCAGATGATATTTGAAGCCCAATTCATTCACCCAATATTGCCAGGCGTATACCCGTTCCCGCGACGAGCGGGTGAAGGTGTCTTTCGAAATACCCAGCCAGCGCATTTCCCGCAGTTTCCGCGCCCACGTCGAGTTATGGGTCAGCACCGCGCCCCCTTCGCCGCAGGTCAAATTTTTGACCGCATGAAAAGAGAAACAGGTTAGTGGAGAAAGGCCGCCGATCTTTTTCCCATTGTATTCCGCGCCGCAGGCGTGCGATGCGTCTTCAATGATGGTGATTTTCCGGTCTCCGATTACTTCTCGCAAACCGTTCATATCGCAGGGATGCCCGCCGTAATGCACCGGAATCACCGCGCGGGTGCGATCCGTGATTTTTCGCCGCACATCGTCCATATTCATGCAAAGCGTATCGTCTTCCACGTCCGCGAACACAACGCGTGCGCCGCAATAATGCACGACATGTGCCGTTGAAACAAACGTAATTGTCGGCACGATGACTTCATCGTCCGGTTTCAAATCCAGCAAATGTAGTGAAAGATGCAACGCCGCCGTACCGGAATTCACTCCGATAGCGTGTTCCACTTCGAATTCCTTCGCCAATGCCTTCTCGAATTTCTCCGTCACCGGTCCCAATCCCAGCCAGCCGGACCGCATGACTTCCGTAACCGCATCGATCTCCGCCTGCGTGATCGAAGGACGAAAAACGGGGATAAACTCCGTTCCCTTTTTGAATTTGATTACTTTCTCTTCGCTTTTCTTCATGATGGAAAAGCCTCATTATAAAAGGTAGCGCCGGCTTCCAGCCGGCTATTCTTATTTCATACAATAATTCCGAGCAAGCAAAATCACAATTGTTTTTTGTTATTATCGCACGAATCCCAAATGAGCTGAACAAAATTTCAGGCTATCATTCGTTCAGGGTATATGATATCATATCTTCTGGAGAAAAAGCAAATGCTTTGGTGAGGTGCGCTATGCCCGCGACAATCGAAACGATCGTCGAATCCATTTTACAGTCTCCCAAATTACCGCAGGTCGTCGATAAACTGAAGGAAAGCATGGAGGATGAACAACGAAGACGACAGCAATTTATCGAAGAGATCCGTGAGGATCAAAAAGCGGAATTTATCAATGGAGAGATCATTTTTCATTCTCCTACGAAATTGCGGCATCTCGCTGCCAGCAAATCACTCGTTTCATTACTCAATGCTTACGTCCAGATTCATCATTTAGGTTTTGTCGGAATAGAAAAAATGATGATTTCTCTCACGCGTAATGATTACGAACCGGATATCAGTTTTTTCGGAAAAGAAAAAGCGCAGTATTTTAACGGCGATCAAATGCGTTTTCCCGCGCCGGATTTCGTTGTGGAAATTCTCTCCCCCAGCACGGAAAAAGTCGATCGCGGCGTCAAATTCGAAGATTACGCCGCCCACGGCGTGCAGGAATATTGGATGATCGATGCGGATACGCAGGTGGTGGAGCAATATGTTTTGAAAGACGATGGTTTCGAACTGAACATGAAATCCGATTCCGGCCTTCTCAAAAGTGTGGCGGTGCAAGGATTCACGATTCCGGTTCGCGCCCTTTTCGATCAGGATGAAAATCTTCGCTGCCTGAAAGAAATACTTCAATCCTAATGATAAAAACAGAAAAAAGAAACAATGCCGAACCGTGCAAAGGACTGGTTCAGACAAGCCGAACGGGATTTGAAACACGCGGAATATTCGCGGGAACGAGACGAGCATGAATGGGCGTGCTTTGCCGCTCACCAGGCGGGGGAGAAAGCGGTCAAGGCACTCCATCTTCATTGTGGACAAGAGGCATGGGGACACGTCATTTCAAAATTATTGCGTGAATTGCCTGAATCGGTTCCCGTTGTGGATGATTTGATCGAAAAAGGAATGGTGTTGGATAATTATTATGTACCGGCCCGTTATCCGAACGGACATCCGGAAGGCGCGCCGTTCGATCATTACAGCTCATTACAAAGTGAAGGTGCGATTCTTTATGCCGGTGAGATCCTTGCATTCGTCCGTGCTCAAATGGCCTGATTTCGAGGTTGTCATCGATTCCTTGCATTCGTGGACTGAAAAAATCCTTAAAAATCGGAATGATATCTCACGAATCGGTTATTATGGCTCCTACGCTCGCGGAGATTGGGGAGTCGGAAGCGATCTGGATCTCATGATTGTTTTGAAACATACTGACCACTTGTCAGATAAGATCGCAGTTGAATGGGATACAACAGATTTGCCTGTTCCGGTCGATTTATCCATTTACTCACGGAAAGAATGGCAATCTCTTGACCGTCAGGGCCGTTTTTACCAAACATTGCAGCGCGAAATGATTTGGATTTATCCTGTTGACAACTGCAACCACAAATACTGAATCCAAAATAAGTTACCCGAAATCGTTTTTCAATTCGTGGGTAAAGCAGGCGTCCCCGCCTGCATTAATGGGCAAGCGAGACGCTTGCTTTACTCGATTGGAGTTTAATTCGTATCGGGTAGAAATTGTTGTCATTAGCAAATAACACGTTATCGTACTTTCTCTCCGCATTTTTCCTTCTACAATTCATTTCTTCAATTCATTCATGAGTGATTACCGTGCGAGAAGACTATTACGCCGAATATTACGAATTCGAAAACAACAACTGGTGGTTCGTCAGCCGCCGGAAGATCATCCGCGCGTTGTTGCAGCGCCGGCTTCCTTCCAATCCCGTTGGTTGGAATATCCTCGACGCCGGTTGCGGAACCGGCATCAATTTGGCTTTGCTTTCGCAATTCGGCAAAGTGCTCGGCGTTGATTGTTCCAATGAGGCAATTCGGTTTTGCCATCTGCGCAACGAAAAAAACGTTCACGCGGCGCGGTTAGAGGAACTGCCATTCGAGAACGCGGCATTTAATCTGATAACTGCGCTGGATGTGCTGGAACATATCGAAAACGATGATCAGGCCATGCGCGAAGTTACCCGCGTCTGCGCGCCCGGCGGTTATGTGTTGATAACTGTCCCTGTTTTTCCATCGCTATGGGGTGAACATGATGAAGTCAATGAACACGTTCGTCGTTATGAACCCAAAAGAATACAGAAACTGCTTTTACAAAATGGCTTTGAAATAATACACCGCTCCTTCATGAACACCTGGCTTCTCCCCGCCGTTTTCTTCTGGCGCTGGTGGCTGAAACTCCGCCGTCGTTTTGCCAGGTCGAACAACGAACTCGCCCGGCCGGACAACATGCACCATCATCCCTTTCCGAATCGGATTTTAACCACGATATTTTCCAGTGAACTGCCCCTGATTATTCGAATGGGATTGCCGATCGGATTATCATTTATCGTGTTAGCGAAAAAAAAGATTGACAAATAAGCCTACTTGATGAGATAATCCGTTACAAAACAAGGAATGGACTTCATTTCCCGATGGGAGTGGATACTATCGGGTTATGGTTGTTCATATAATCCGAAAATCGTTGCAGATTCAGGAAAAGAGGTTTCCCATAATGATGCAAAAGTCGGCGCAATGGTACATCGTAATAACGGTTTGGTTCTTATGCATGAATCCGTCAGCAATAGCGCAAGAGGATGATCTTCTCTTCATTCATCATTCTTGCGGAGCCAACTGGTTGAATGACGGTTTACGCAACGTTCTCCTTGCGAAATCGTATGTTGATGAAGTCAATGAGATTTATTACGGCGATGTCGTGCCGCGCGACTCGGGTCGACCGTCCTCGTTGGGATCGGTTCCCGGCGACAACACGAATATGAACCATTGGATTTATTGGTTCAACGATTACCTCGAAGGGATTCAACGGCAGGGTTGCGCGGACGGGCGGAATGCCATCGTGATGTTCAAAAGTTGCTACCCTGCCAGCAATGTTTCCAGTGATGGAACATTACCGGGAAATCCGTTTTCGGATGCGCAGACGATTACCAATTACCAGAGCGTTTACCGTAATTCCGCAAATCCCACGGGAACCTATAGTCGTGGCGGCTCGGAGTATCAAACGTTGGAGCAGATTTTTGCGGCGCATCCGAACATTTTATTTATTCCGGTCACTGCGCCGCCGATGCATTATGGTCCTTATGACGACTCGAATAATACGAATGCGCGAAGAGCGCGGCGATTCAATAATTGGTTGATCAACGAATGGCTGCCGAGTTATCAGGCGGCTTATCCCACTCTCAATAATGTAGCCGTGTTCGATTGGTTCGATATCCTGGCCTTCCCGGACGATCATGCCACTCATCCTAACCGATTACGAACCGAATACGGTGGGAATGCGGGCGATTCGCACCCGAATACCACGGCGAATCAACGCTCTGCGACTCTCTTTTCAACGTTTCTGGAGGCCGCGTATACGGCATGGACCAGCGGAGAGACGCCCGGACCGGTGATCGGTTCCCAACCGGAAAATCTCGCCGTGTTTCATCGCAACGGCCAGAGTTTTCTCACGTGGAGTGAAAGAAATGATATCGTCGGAGAGCAATACGTCATCTATCGCCATACCCAACCGATCACGGCATCGAATCTTTCCAGCGCGGAAAAGTTAGCGACGCTTCCGGAAGGAACCTGTGCTTATGGGACCGAAAGGATGCGTGAAAACGACTATCCACCGGAAAATAACGGCGGATATCGGTCCCTGCGCAATTATGTGATTCAACCTTTAGGGAATGAATTGTCGGACGGAACCGGTTTTTTTGTATGGACGACGCATCAAAATCAAAACTCGTATTATGCGGTAACAATGATCAGCGGCGGCAGCGAGAATCAGACCGATTTTTCCATCGAAAACATGGTTGGTCCCTTGCCTGAAAGCATTGCCGATCCGTCGCCGGTGTTGGTGTGGCAATCGGATAATGGTTTGGGGCGAGTTTATACTCAGTTTATGGATTACTCGCAATGGAATCCGACATATGAGACGCCGGAAGGATTAACGTATGCGTACAATTATTTCGTCGGGCTTCCTTCCGCGGACGTGTGCAACGGTTCGGTTTCGGAACCGATGGCTTTGTTGCTGCATATTGAAGGATACGGCAGTCGGTACGAAGCCGGGCAGGGTTCTCACTATTTCTGTTGTGTGGAAGTGTGGTGCGACGATCCACGACAGTCATGGTATTATGGTTATAGCGCCACTCATGATTATGGGAATTCCGAAACCGCCGTCGTGACCGGTCCGATCGTCAATTTTACGGAAGAAAGGCTGCTTCGCGCAGTTTATGATACCTTGCGAGACGAAAACTATTCCATCGATCCGCAACGGATTTATACCTATGGCCATTCCATGGGCGGCAGCGGCGCATTGGCGTTGGCGATGCGCTATCCGAATGTTTTCGCTGCGTCGTATTCCAGCGAGCCGATGACCAATTATCGGACATCCGGTTTTTGGATCAATGAAGACCTGGAACCGAAGTGGGGCAGCGTCGAGCTGAATCTGCCGATCGAAAACCGGGGCCGATACGCTTCCAATTTGATTCAATATAATGGTATGGGCGTATGGGATTGGCAAAATCATCAGGCGCAATGGGTAGAGCGTCGCGGCGACGAAATGGCGTACATGACCCTCGCGCATGGAACGCAGGATGATGTCATCATCTGGGCAAGTCAGGGCAATTTGGCGTATGAACCTCTGAATCGTTCTCGCAGGGCTTTTTCCGGCCAGACCGTTGTTTCCGGCCATACCTGGATCGGTTTCGAAGGAATGGGACCGAATCTGTATGGTGGATCGGCTCCGTTTAGCGGTCCGTTCGCTAATTTTCGCATGATCCGTAATGAAACGTTGCCTGCGATTACCTACGCCGATGGAAGCGGGAATTTGCCGCCGAACGGAATCGCTTTCTACAATATGAACATTGAATGGTCGGCCAGCTGGCATTCGTGGAACGGTCCGCCGGTCGATACCACCGAGATGTGGGGCGTCAGCCTGCGCACGACGGATGATTCGACGCAGCAGGTGGATATCACGCCGAGGCGCACACAGCATTTTCACGTTACGCCAGGGCAGTTGTATTTCTGGGAAAATCGGAGGCTCTCCGACAATGGACTTATCGGATCAGGAACAGCCATAGCGGACGCGGATGGGCTGGTTACGATCGAAGATGTTCAGGTTAGCGGCGCAGGAAATCGACTCCTGATTTCTTCCAACGCGAATACCAATATACCGACGCCGACGCCGACCGCCTTTCCGGCGGCAACCGCGACGCGAACGCCGATTGTGGCGATGACTCCAACCGTCGCACCGACTTCCACGCCGTTTAATCCTGCAAGTCTTTCCATTCCCATCGTGATTGCCTGGCCGGATAGCGGGTATGCCGAACCGGTTTCTGTCACGGTGG
>QZKN01000078.1 GCA_003598175.1 Candidatus Omnitrophota bacterium | reverse complement strand
TGGGGTGGACGGCGGCGACCGGAAGCCTCGATTATGGCGCGTGGATTTTGGGAGCGATCCTGTTTGTCTGGCAAATTCCCCACTTTCTGGCGCTGGCGTGGCTGTACCGCGAGGATTACGCCCAAGGCGGTTTTCGTATGTTACCGATCATCGATCCCAGTGGAAGAACCACTTGTCAGTTGATCGTTTTATACAGCCTGGCCTTGATTCCACTCGGCCTGGCGGCGACCATCGCCGGTTTGGCCGGATGGCTCTACGCGCTCGGCTCGATTTTGCTGGGAATCGCGATGGTTTTCGAAGGCGTTCGCTTTTCGGTCCGTCGAAGGAACACCGACGCGCGCCGCCTGTTTTTGGCCAGCATCCTTTATCTCCCGCTGCTTCTCGCTTTCATGGTGGCGGATCAAGGATCTGTTCATGATTGTCAGACAATTGCAGAGGTTACGATACCCTCTGATCCTATCGATTCGCTGTAAAATAACGCAAACATGCAAATCAATCGTCGAGTGAAACAGGCGCATACGGCTTTCGAGGAAGATTTCCGGCTGGCGGAGCAACTATCCACGGTCACCCGCTGGTCACAGCCTGATGAATTTGCAGACATTCTGGCGGAAGCCGCGTAAGGTGAGTTATGAATTTGACATCTTTTCCATTGCAAAAACCATGACTTTCCGCGATAATATTTATGATACGGTGACAAGAAGGTATACAATCATGCAAGTGGATGTTCAAGAAGCACAGACTCAAATCACTACGCTCATCGATAAAGTAAAGGCGGGTGAAGAAATTTCTTTTGCAGAAAACGGAAAAGTCGTCGCTAAATTGATTCCTTTATCAGAACCAGAAGGTGAAATCCCCGATTTGTTTGACGAAAAATTGCCAAAAGAAAGTCGCAAACCAGGTGGAATGAAAGGTGAAATTTGGATATCACCCGATTTCGATGCTCCATTACCTGATGAAATAGCTCGTCCATTCGGAATGATTGATTAAGTGAAACTCTTACTGGATGCCCATACTCTTTTATGGTGGTTAGAAGATAACCCTACTCTCTCAACAAAAGCACAAGCGGAAATTTCTGACGAAAATAATCTGGTGCAAGTGAGCAGCGCGACATTATGGGAAATGCATATCAAAAATGGGCTTGATAGGCTTCGATTTCCTGACAATTTTCACGAAAGGTTGGCGCTGCGGTGTACTATGTACAGTATCCGCAAAAGCGAATAAAATGGTTACAGAAAAAGGAGAGAAAGAAAAGTGAATACCATCGAAGAAATTACTCGTTCACTCCAGCAACTCACGCCGGATAAGAGGCAAATGGTTGCCGACTATATCAACGCCGTAAAAGATGAATCTTTTCAAATCACCCGGTTCTCTGATGAAGAAATGGAGATGATTGACCACGATATAAAAGAAGCCGAACAGGGTATCAACGTAAGCCCCAAACTGAAAGGACAGGAAGCAATAGACTATCTCACGCAAGCGCAAAAGTAAAATGGAAATACAATACCACAGGAATTTCATGAAGGCTTTTTCGAAACTCTCCCTCAAAAAACAAACGAAGATCAAGAACACCATCAAAATCTTTCAGAATAATCCGCATGATCCACGACTCAATAATCACGCCTTGCATGGAAAAGACGCGGGGAAAAGAGCAATCTCTGCAGGCGGTGATTTGCGGCTGGTTTTCAAACAAGAGAATAATTACCAGCTAGTGATTTTCGTTCGCGTCGGAAGCCATAACCAAGCCTATAATATTTCCACACTCCTATCATGAGTAAGTGTAGGATGGATCATACCGTTTGACCCATCGTTTTGGAATATTCCTTGATGGGTCGAAAAAACGCGCCCCATCCTACACGGCTGGATAAATTGTGAAAGAGGAGATATGTTTTTATATGCTTTAAGAAAGGATAAAATGAGGATATGGATATTACTGTCAATGGATGTACTGATGGGAACCGTTGTGCGAGTGGATGATGCTGAAAGAGTATGCAAAGTCGCCGGCATCGCCGTGCTTCATCCGCTCAAATTTCGGCACGGCCTAGCTGTGCATCTGCTCCAGCAAGGCGTGCCCATTCCGGTGATTTCCGCCTGCTTTGGCCACGCATTCGTGTATATGACCATGCAGATGTACATGAAGGTCAGCCGGAAATTCAGGCCGCGATGGTCAAGGGCGTGCAGTAGAGGTGAATCCGCGAGGATTTTGTAATTTTCGTTCTCAACGCTCAATTGGACCTAGTAAAATGCGAAATCATTACGGTTTGACAAATAGCGCAAGAAATTATAGAGAAATAGTGAAAGATAGATATTTAGGAATTGATGACGATGTAAGAGAAATCTTTTTTAATCTGCCTCCAGAAGATCTTGAAATGGTATTTAGGGCTTACGGGAGAAAATATGGAGAAGGGAAAAAGAGATTTGCTAAACAAACATTTAAAAAATGGAAATCTGGAATCGTACAGATGTCAGGAAAGATCAGCGAAAGGTTGGTCGTATTTCTTCCACCATATTTAAAGTTTGAAAATAAATATGATTTAGTCAAAAAATTATGGATTAATTCACAACCGCAAACATTTTTTGAATTATCTATTACTCCTGAACAAGGATTTGAAGAGGTTGTTGAATTAATTGCTAAAACAATCAAAGAGAAATTAGAAACAAATATTTCTGAAAGCTTGAAAGAGAGATTAAATTGGCTTTGCCAAAACAATGCTAAAAAAGCCGAGGAACTTTTAAAAAAAGTTTTTGAAAAAGAAGGTGAAATAATATTGAAATCCGTTTCTCGCGAATTACGTGATATATCTGAATATATACGTACTGAAAAAGATGTGAATATAATAGGTGTCAAGGAAATAAAAATTGCCAATTCAACAATAATCGTTAATTTGAAACGCGCGAAAAAATTTTGGAGGTTTCTTATGGGAGATAATTCATCAAATAATTTACCCGATAAGACTAGCGTAGATCAGCAGATTGATCAAATAGACAAAAATATCAGCGTATTAGAGGAAGGCATAAAAAGTCTAACTCCAGAACAAAAAAATAAACTATTTGAAGAAATTGTAAAGTTGAAATTTAAAGTACAGGAAAGTAAAATTGATATTGATATTTCAAGAGAAAAGTTGGAATTAATTGTAGAAGTTGTGCGCAAACTTCCTGAAGACGTTTTATTTCGGTATATCGCTAAATCTACTCATAAAACTCCGTACGGGGATACAGAAATAATTGCCAAAAAGGGTTGTTTTACAACTTTTGCAATTATAATATCAACCTTTTCTCTGTTACTTGCAGTTATGGTTATCTTGTTTGCTGGGTCTGCAGGTTAGTATTTGTTTCAATGTATACAAATAGGAAAAGATTCTCAATAAATTCCAAAAAGAAGATTCGCTGGGTATCAAGCCGATTACTACGAAAATGCACGCTGACGAGAGAAATTTTCCCTCAGCCAAACCATCGTCTCCTTCAAAAAATCCTATAGCGTTCATGTACGACAGTCGGTTTTCGTAACGGATGACGAAAACATGCTAAAATTGGGTTTTGGGGTTCCCTGCCCTGACGAATGGTGAAGGGTAAAGAGTGGAGGTGATAGGTAGGTTAAAGGCCAAGTTCGTGATGCGAACCAAGGCGAACAAGTTGCAGCGCTTCGGCATCGGGCTTTCGGTAAATCAGAATCAAGTCGGGCTTGATGTGGCAATCTCGGTAATCTTTCCAATCGCCGGATAACGCATGATCACGGTGTTTTTCGGCCAATGGATGGTCGTGCGCCAACGCTGTCACAACTTCAACGAAGTCGTTTTTCAGCGTTCCCCGATGTGGGCCTTTCGCTTCGCGCTTGTAGTCACGCTTGAACTGACTGGTGCGCTCAATCGTCCGCATTCAAATCCGCCATCAATTCGTCCACGTTCTTAAAGGACGGCAGACCACTTCGGCGGGCCTCTTTCATTGCCGCGATGGTCTCCTCATTGGGAACCAACGGCTCAAAAGGCAACGCTTTTTCTCTGGCTACGCGGGTCAGCAAAATGCGAAATGCATCCGAGACGGTAAGTCCCATTGCCGCCAACACGACGGTTGCCTCTTCTTTGATGTGCTCGTCAATACGAGCCCGAACCACTGCGTTTGCAGTCATAGTATAATCCTCCAAATATATGGGCTACATTGTAGCCCATTAAAATTAAGCAAGCAAGGTCTTGTGCCAACCGCATACGGAGTGAATTCTTAACCATTGTAGTGTCATCATTTTGTGAGTTTGACAGCGTACCAATATCTTGATACACTACCAATATGACAAATCTACATCGAGAAATTGTCGCCTATCAGGAACCATGTTGCACTGATGAATGCATCGCTGTATCTCCTGATACGTAATGATATACGTATCTATTGGAGATGCAATCGAAAAGACTTGAATATGGTTGAGCCGTCAGTCGTCTCCCATCTTTTCCCTTTTCAACTGTCTCCGGATAACCAGGATCATGGAATTTCCAGGAAAAGAAAAATCCCATACCATTCTCTCAATAAAAAAAATTCTCTCCCAAATAGAATACTTTTCCTTTTTTGCGGTTCCCTCCCTATATAGAGAAACATGCAACACAAATAGATTCGAAACAAAAGGAGTTCGTTCATGACCGATTCCACGATCTTTTTGACCCTGCAACTGCAAAGCCTCCAGCAGATTCTGGACCGTATCTCCGATCAATTACTCCATGCAAACGATTTTCTTGACCCCAAAACACAATCTCTCTGCCGTCTCTACGCCAGTTATCTGCGTCTGAATATGAACGTTAAGAAAATAGTCATGAATGAATCCGAATCCACAAAACCGGAAACCGATTCCGCTCAGGAATCCGAACGAATACAAGAAATTGAATCCTCAAAAAATTCATCCTCCGCGCATGAGAAGCCGGATCAAACGATTTCGACATCGGATACGCATTTCATTCCACGGCCGAATCCTTCGGATGCTCATCATACGGTTTCACAAAAAAATTCAACACAAATCATGCCTGAACAAACCGCACACTATTCGCATCCGAATGAAGTGCTTCAACCCGTCCGTAAAAAAATAGCCTGATTCAAGTATGGTGAAGAAAACAGAGGGAATGTAAGATCAAGAGAATCCGTTTACTGAATGAATGACCATGCAACCGAAAACCGATGATTTGAATCAAATCGTTCAACGCATCGTTCATTCCTTTCATCCTTTGCGAATAATCATCTTCGGATCGGCAGTCAGAGGGAAAATGGTAGAAAATAGCGACGTGGATTTGCTGGTGATATGCCGGGTCGAATTTTCTATTTGTGTAACGTCAGACTTATTTTGAGATTTGTATATAAAGCGGTTTGCATATTCAAGGATAATTTCGCGAATCTATGTTTGCGTGTCTTTTCTTTCATAATTTGCTACGGCGGCGATCTTTCGAATTTCTTCTTCTGAAAAATTTATATCCATTATAGATCTCCTTCTCTATCGCATTGCCAATTCAGGATCGCTTTCAGGATTTTAACCTTACCTTTGACATCATTCTGATTGATTTTCTCCATTTGAATCTTTCGGTTCGCCTTTTTTATTGATTTTTTTAGAATTGGAACATCAAGAAAAGCGGCTGTTTTGCAGAAAAAACTTCTTGACCGGCCATCATCAAAATTCTCAATCATGGTTTCCAGTAATTGGATTCGTTTTTTCTGCTGTTCGATGAATTTTACAATCCCATACTCTTTTATAAAATTGAAATTCGGCATGACTTTTTTATACGATGGATAGGAAGAAGATTCTTTCACTTGTTGATATTCTTCCTCACTCTTGAATTTGGCGCAGGGAAAGTCAGAACATTCGGCGCATACTTCAAGATTTTTATTCTTCACACAACACGTGATGAAGGAACAGGAGGGATG
This sequence comes from Candidatus Omnitrophota bacterium, assembly GCA_003598175.1. Taxonomy (GTDB): domain Bacteria; phylum Hinthialibacterota; class Hinthialibacteria; order Hinthialibacterales; family Hinthialibacteraceae; genus SURF-12. The sequence goes on along the minus strand of QZKN01000078.1, from coordinate 5,916 downwards.
TTTCTGAAAAAAATCAGGTCCACAACAACCCGGACATCTCGATGGCCCAACGGTGTAATACCTTGGACACAAACCACAATCGAGACCACAGACTCCGATTGTCGGATATTTTTTAATGGGGTATTTATTTGAATCCGAGTTTGTACTTTTCATGCGTCTACTCCATTCCCCTTGCAGTACCTATTTATCGCATGAATTGTTCAGAATGTCTACCCTACCCACAAAATTTGATCCCTTCCTTTCTATCACACCTTTTAAAGAATCGTGTGACGCAGATATTTACTTAATCACGATTTGAATCTATGCTGTTAACAAGCATCAATTCATTTTCGGGGAAGTGAGGCAAGACGATGCATCTACCCGATGGTTTCTTATCCACGCCGGTTTGGATCGCCTGCGATATCCTGGCCGTGGGCGCGTTGATCGCGGCGACAAGACAAAGCCAGAAGCGGTTTGAGGAAAAAACAGTGCCATTGACCGGCATCATGTGCGCCTTCATTTTCGCCGCGCAGATGATCAATTTTCCGGTGGCGGGCGGAACGTCCGGCCATTTGCTGGGAGGCCTGCTGGCCGCCGTATTTCTCGGTCCGTGGTTGGGGTGTCTGGTCATCTCGCTGGTTTTGATCGTTCAATGTTTTCTGTTTCAGGACGGCGGGGTGGCGGTATTGGGCGCGAATATCCTGAACATGGCCGTGATCGGAACGGGCGTGGGGTATCTTGTATTTCAATTGAGCAGCCGTATTTTTTCCGGCAAGACGGGGTATTTGGCCTCCGTTGCCATCGGTTCCTGGATTTCCGTCAACGCCGCCGCGATAGCCTGTGCTCTTCAACTCGGATTTTCCGGCACGTACCCCACATTGCTTACGATTAAAGCCATGGTTCTCGTCCACACCCTTATCGGTATCGGAGAAGCCGTCATCACCGTTTTTGTGGTATCCACCGTGATGGCGTTACGGTCGGATCTCATTGCAACGTATACCACGGAGTCAAACTCATGACGAAATCGGAAATCCTCATTGGTCTCGCAATCGCCTTGTTCGTCGGCGTCGTGCTCTCTCCCTTTGCCTCGCCCTGGCCCGACGGCTTGGAAAAAGTGGCGGAAGATCACGGATTCATCGAAAAAGCGCACGAGGAATCGGCGACCCCCGAAATCATCCCCGATTATGCCATGCCCGGCATTCAATCCGAAAAACTGGCCACCGCCGCCGCCGGTTTCATCGGGACGTTGATTCTCTATTTCGGCGGTTATGGCTTGGCTTATCTGCTCAAGACCGCGAAAGCACGAACAAATCCGGAAAATACGCCGCATGAAACATGAGTTTCTCGATCATCACAGCTGTGGTCATAGTTTTTTTCACCACATGCATCCCGGCGCGAAACTGGTTATGGTGGTCCTGTTCATTTTTACGGTGGTCACCATCGAACCGGGTCAGGAACGGATTTTTCTTCCCTTCGCCGTTCTCCTTCTCATCGGTTTGTTGGCCACGCGGGTGCCCATCCTTCACACCCTTGCAAAAGGATTGAAAGTTCTCCCCTTCGTGCTCATGATCACGATTTTTGTCCCCTTTCTGAAAGAGGGGGAACCTGTCTGGAATCTGCAAATCGGACCGTTGATGATTCAGATTACCGACGAAGGTTGGAAACTTTTTTATAACATCATTCTCAAGGCGAACATTGCCATTTTTTCCGTCGTATTTCTCAATCTGACCACGCCGTTTCATCATTTGCTGAAAGGCCTGCAATCCTTCGGCGCGCCGCGCATCATCACCGATACGCTGGCGGTCGCTTATCGCTATTTATTCGTGATCACCGATGAGAAGGACCGCATGTTACTCGCCCGACGCTCCCGTCTGATTCACCCGTCGCTTTCCCTGCAATGGAAAAGCCTGTCCCAATTGATCGGCGTCCTTTTTCTGCGATCGTACGAACGCGGCGAGCGTATGTATCAGGCCATGTGCATGAGAGGATTCAACGGCGTCATCGTCAACCTCGATGAATACATGCTGCAAAAAAAAGACATCGCCGCCGCCTGCCTGGTTGTTCTCACAGCGCTCTTGCTTCGAATTTGCATGTCGGCATAATAAGGTTTTCAAAACCGTGTGACAGACAGGAAACAGGGTGCTTGCATGACGCCGCCGGCGGTTCAAGTCAACAATCTTCGATTTTCTTATCCGGACGGGACTCCCGCGTTGAACGGCATATCCTTTTCCATCGCCCCCGGTGAGCGCGTCGCGTTGGTCGGCCCCAATGGCGCGGGCAAATCCACGCTGCTCATCCTTCTCGGCGGACTTTTGCAGGCGGATGGCGCCATCGAAATTTTCGGTTCTTCCGTCATCCCGAAAAACTTGCACGAAATACGAAATAAAATAGGAATGGTTTTTCAAGATCCGGACGATCAGTTGTTTTGTTCGACCATCTTTGACGACGTGGCGTTCGGCCCATTGAATATGCGTCGGCCCGCCGAGGAAGTGAGACAACGGGTCGCCGCCGCGTTGGAGCAAGTGGGACTCGCGGGATTCGAGCATCGCTCCGCCTTTCACCTCAGCGGCGGCGAAAAAAAGCGCGTTTCCCTCGCCACGGCGCTGTCGATGGACGTGGACATCCTCGCATTGGACGAACCCAGCAGCAATCTCGATCCCCGCACCCGCCGCGCCATCATCCGTTGGCTGCAGAAGTGCAACAAAACCCTCGTCATTGCTACCCATGATTTGGATCTCGCTTATGAAACCACAAATCGCACAATGATTCTGCAATCCGGAAGAATCATGGCCGACGGACCGACAACGGAAATACTCACAAATCGGGAATTACTGGAACATTCCAATTTGGAATTGCCGTTGCAATTTCAGCAAACAGAAAACCGTTAACGTTCGGCTTCCATAACATTATGAAAGGCTTCGCGATGAGAAACGCCGCTTTCCGCGTAGTGCGTGATTCCTTCCCGTTTCGTAATTTCCGTAAAGCGATCATACGTGCGGTCGCGGATGGCTTCCTTTGGTGAACGTTTGCATTTCAAATACAGAATCGGCAATCGCGCCATCTCCACCCGCCGGCGGATCGTTTCCGTCTCCGCCACGATTTCCGCGCGGTCAAACAACGCGTCCGCCTGCCGCACGAATTCATCCGAAAACAACGGATCGTCCGGACGCAAACCGAGATGAATATGGGTATCCGGCGTTACACGATCATGCAACAAATCGAAATAGTCGCGAACATACTGTCCGCTACGCCCATAATAGCCGAACATGAAATCGTCGATGATCTCCCGCACATCCCGATCCGGATTCCATAATAATTTCGCGATCACATACGCCCGCAGTTCCGCGAATTCCCCGCCGCGGCTTTGATAGGCGGCCTGTTCCATTACGCCGATGGCGTTGTGATCGCGGAAAAACTGCAAATTCGGCTGCAAGACGCGAAAATTGGGATAGGGTTGGATGTAATGAGAAAAATTGACCACATAATCCCAAATATACAGTTTCGGCGCGATTGCCGCCCAGCCTTCGATGTCTTTCACAAACGATTCGTTTTCCGGACAATGTAAAAAATCGTGCGCAAAACAGCATTCGATGCTGCACAAACGGATCACGACGTTGTCGCGGGGCGTAATGGTTTTGCAGGGTTTTCGTGTATATTGATACGCCAACGTGCCGATCAGTTTATGGGGAAATTCCTTTTCGACCGCTTCCGCGATCTGATTGACAAACCATAAAACCGGACCGGATTCGCTCTCTTCCCGTTTCGCGATGGCCTGGCAGGCGTCGCATTGGCACGGTCCCGCCCAATCGTTTTGCGAAACGGAATAAATCAGATATTGCGGATTCTCGCGAATCACCCGCAGGATGCGCTCCGTAAAAATTCGCAGCACGCCGGGATTCGTCAAACACAGTTGGGCGTGATGATGAACGCGCTTGCCGTCGATGAGGCTGTAATAATCGGGATGTTCGTCAAAAAAATCGCTGGGCGGCATCAACGGATAAAACGTATGCACCGCCCAATAACACTCGAGTCCGCCCGGCTGCTCGCGATAGTTCATCGCGCCGTTGACGCGATTGCGCGCCGCCCAAATCGGTTCGAACGCCTCAAAATAAAAATCGTTCCGGACGCGGAGTCCCGGCGATTCGCGATGGCGCATATGATGAAACGTGTAAAATTCCTTCTGCGGAATTACGCTGACGGTCGGCGTATACCACCGGCAGCCCAGCTCGTTTTCGAGAAACGCCATCACGCCATACATCGTTCCTCGATCTTTTCCGCCCCAAATCAAAATTGACGCGCCGCGATTGGTGTAGGTAAACGATTCGTCCGACGGCTTCGGTTCTCGCGCGTCATCCCCCAGCAATGCGCGGCTATGCCGATTGAAGCCGACGATGATTTCGTTGGTCGTCAGCGCGCCGGCGTCCTCGTGAAGAGGAAACTCGACTCCGCTGATTTCGTAAAGCCAATGCTGCAATTCCTGCGCCGCCCAACGTTCGGAATCGGAGGCCTTCTCGCCGATGACGATGGAATAAGACGTTTTTCCCTCGCGAAAAAGCGTATAATCGATTCGCGGTCCCATGGAAAAGGGAAGAGTGAATTCATGCTCCGCATCTTCGCTCGTCGTGACGCGCAAGCGTAACGCATATTCGCCATACGCCGACGAATCCATTCCGATCGGCGTTTCCCGACTTCCCGACCATAACTGTGTCCACACGATTTGATCCGGTTGATCGGCGGATGATACAGACAGCGTCACTTTTCTTAAAATCGAACCGATGAGCGATCGAGAGCCGGAAAACAGCAGCTTCGCCTGGCCATCCGGCTGGGTCTCAATGTGGAAAAATTGTTTGGAATCCCCCCAGATTTTAGGATCATAAGGAAGCAGACGGCAGCTGTATCCCCATATATTTTCCGTTTCCGCCACTTTCAACAGCAGGGTATTCCTTCCCGGTTGCAATGCGATGGGAATGATATCTTCATCGATGCGCAAACCGCGCTGGACCGGCAGATCCAATATCAGTTCTCCATTCAGCCAGATGCGCGCTCCATCGTTGCTCCCAAACGCCAGCAAGCACGGTTTTGCCTTGTCTGCGACAATTTCGCAATAGGCGTACGCCACCACATACGGATCTTGCGTGATGGCTTTATCCAGATACACCGCGTGATCCTCCGATTCATACGCAAACCAACTCGCCGAAGCGCCCGCGCCTTGTTCCGTTTGCCCGATTTCTATGCGGGGATGATTTTCGCCGCCATGCGCCTGCAAAAAATCAATATAAAAACCGGACCGTTCGTGATCCTTTTTGTCATACGCCTCAATCGGATTGGGAAAGGGACCGCAGAGCAGCCACGTTTGAAAAAATTCCGACGAAGGCTCATTGGAATAGGTTGGAATTTCCGAAAATGCCGGCGGAATCGCCAACAGCGACAACAAACAGAAAATCGGGATGCATTGTTTCATCATGATTACGTTCCTCCAAAAAATTTATATATGAAATAAACGTGGGTAGAGCAGGCGTCCTCGCCTGCGCGGCTCCTGCAAGCGGGGACGCTTGCTCTACCCGCGCGCTGGCGGTAGGGGCGGTTCGTGAAACGCCCCTACGCGGATCGTTCCTCAATCGTTGTAACGGATTGGACACGATCGTTTATGTATACGTAAAAGTGCAAGAACATCCTTGTTTGGTATACGATCACCGGTCTGATTCTCCTATTCCGCATACCGCTGTTTTTGTTACAACAAATGTTTATACGTCTTCACGAATCGGCGGAAGGATCGATCATACGTTCGTTCCACCTCGGGCGGAAAACAGCAGGCGGGCAGTTCCTGCATCCGCAGATGGTAACAGGTCAGCCTCCGGAAGTGAAAAAAAAGAAAGAAAATAACAGAAAGTGTAATTTCCCCCTTTACAAGACTCTCCCGGCCAGCTATAACCATAA
>QZKN01000103.1 GCA_003598175.1 Candidatus Omnitrophota bacterium | reverse complement strand
TATGCAGGCGGGGACGCCTGCTCTACCCACGATCATGCGGACGGGACGTCCGCGCTCCGGCATTTGCATATGAATATCTCATTCACGAAACAATATCACACGAGTGGTTTGACTTCAATGATCCTACGATTTCCTCTACCATACGCTATACAACACATACAGACCAGAGGTCCGCATCACAAATAGTTTCATCTCAAAGTATGATCATGACGTTTGATGGAAAGGAGAATGAACATGAAACCTAATCTAAAAACAGCGGGGAATTTATTTGCGCTTATCATTTGCTGCACCTTCGCTTCCAGTTTGATTTTCGCGCAAACGCCGGAAAAAACCGATTCCACGGACGCCGATATAATAGAAATCCACCCGATTCAACACGCTTCGTTCGTCATGACGTGGAATGGCAAAACGATCCACGTCGATCCGGTCGGCGACGAAAAAGCGTACGCATCATTCGCAAAGGCGGATTTGCTTCTCCTCACGCACGACCACGGCGATCATTTGAACGAGAAGGTGATCAATGCCGTCGCCGATGAAGACACCCAAATCGTCGCGCCGGCAACCGTTTTCAGTAAACTCAATGAAAACAATAAGTTACGAACGATCGTCATGACCAACAGCGAACAAAAAGTGGCGTCGGGCATCCCCATCGAGGCGATCCCGATGCACAACCTGACGCAGGAGCGTCTGCGCTACCATCCGAAAGGCAATGGAAACGGGTATGTGGCGACGCTGGGAAAGAAGCGAGTGTATATCGCGGGAGATACGGAAGATATTCCGGAAATGCGGGCGTTGAAAAATATCGATATTGCGTTCATTCCCATGAATTTACCCTATACGATGACGGTGCAACAAGCGGCGGAGGCGGTTAAGGTTTTCAAGCCGAAAGTCGTGATCCCCTATCATTACCGCGGCAGCGATGTGGAGGAATTCAAGCGATTGGTTGGAAATGATTCGGGGATTGAAGTGCGGTTATTGGCGTGGTATCCATGAAAAATCGTAGGGGCGGTTCGTGAACCGCCCCTACGTAAACCACCTTATCCGCCAATTCAATCGATTCCATAAAAAAAAACCGTTCATTTTGATCCGTTAATCTTTACATCGACCCAAAAATATGTAATAAAGTCATTAGGGAAAGTATTAGATTTGAATTGGTGGAATGTGGATCTCTTAAACCACCAACAATTTATCAATTGAAAGAAGGAGGTGATGGATAGCTCATAAATTCCAAGTTCTTTTCGTCGAACCTGATTTCGATTCAGTCAATCGAGCTATTAATTTACGTGGGATTGTATGCAAAAGAAATTAAGATGCGTTGATTTGAAATGAAATCGGGAAAATGTATTCAAAAAGCATTTAAAAATGGGAGGTAAATGATGTTGAAGAAAATATTCGCAGTATGTGCAGTTTTTTCGTTGGCAGTGGTAGGCGCACAAGCGCAAGTCGGGATTTTCGATGGTAATATGGATATTGACAGTGGACGATTGGGCGCCGTCGGCAGCGCTTCCTACGACGCCGCATCGGATACGTACACGGTAAACGGCAGCGGCCACGATATTTGGGACGCGGCCGATAATTTCCATTTCGTCTACAAACAAATCAGTGGGAATTTTATTCTCACAGCCGATGTGGGGATATCGGGCGGACTGGCCACGCAAGACTGGATTAAATCCATGCTAATGGCCCGTCAGGATCTCACACCAGGCTCCGTCAATGTCGGCACGCGCGTCCGCCGCGACGGCCAATACAGCTTGCAATGGCGCACGGTGGCCAATGACACCAATTCAAAAGGCAGCACGGCAGCTGCGTTGCGAGTAGTTGGTCTAAACGGCGCGCGGCAACAGTTAATACGCATTGGCGACACGTTTTATTGCCTGTATCAGGATCCGGCAGATGGCCAATGGAAAGAAATCGAACATCACGATGTACCGATGGTCGATCCGATTTATGTTGGTCTGGCTGTAACCGCGCATGATGAAGGTCAAATCGCTACAGGCACCTTTACCAATTTGGAGTTGCAGGAACTTGGCATTTTTGAAAATGCGGTTACGCTGGACAGCGCTCATAATGCGCACGTCGCGGTGCCCGGCAGCATCACACATGCGAACGGCGTCTACACGATCAGCGGCAACGGCCACGATATTTGGGAAGCGGGAGACGAAGGATTCTTCGCATATAGTGAGCTGGCCGGAAATAATTCCATCTCCGCGAAAGTGAAATGGATTCAGGCCAAAGGCGGCACCGCCGGCGGCAATGATTGGGCAAAAATCGGCGTCATGATTCGTGAAAACGGCGCAGATCCGGCTTCCGCACATTATTGGATCGAAATGCGCTGCGGCGCAGGCGATCCGGCATTGGGCGACAGAACCGACGCGCAATGGCGTCCGAGCACCGGCGCGGCTTCTCAAAACAAGCAGATTTTCAAACCAGGCAGCACTACCGATAATGTTTTCCAAACCGATGGTTTGTGGCTGCGTACAACGCGGGTTGGCGCGGATCAATTCATGTCCGAATACTCCTATGATGGCTCCAATTGGGTCGTTGCTCATGAATTGACCCTTCCCATGCAGGAAACGGTTGCCTACGGCATCATCATTACATCGCACACCGATGATCAGCAGATGGTTATCGCGGAAGTGAGCGACGTGAAAATCGAACCGGCAGGCGGCGCTTCGGCGTGGGTAACCGATCACGGCGATTGGGTAGTGGAAGACGGCGTGATGAAGATGACCGCATCAGACACCACCGATCCCAAACATGCGTGGATCGAGCAGGATTTCGGCGCGGATTATACCGTCCAGGCCGACGTGAGGATCGTTGACTGGACGAACGCCGCTGATATGAGCCGCGCGGGAGTCGGCGTCCGTATTCAACCCGGCGCGGAAGTGCAAGGGCTGAACCTGTTATTCCACCAAAACGAAGGAAGAGTACAATTCCTGAACGACAAACGTGGATGGGGACCACAGGAAGCAATACCGTGGGTAATCGGCGCATGGTACACGCTGACGATGACTATCGAGGGCAACACCATGTCCGGTTCCGTTGCTCCCGTCGGCGGCTCCGGCTGGGCCATGGCTGATTGGGCCGGCGGCACTACGCAAACGCGTGATGATGGCTATCCCGGACTGGCCGGCAATTCCAACGTGGGCGAAGTGTGGTATGACAATTTCAAGGTTATCGTAGGCGGCGAAGTCGTCTTTGAAGACGATTTTGAAGACGCCTCCACCACTCCGAGCTGGGAATTGATGAAATAACCCTGTTTCAGGTGATTGAACCTGAATGGTTGTTTGGTTGTTTTCGATTTTGTGGGATCATTCGAAGAGAATGATCCCACGTTTTATTTGGATGTAGGGGCAGATTTGAAATCTGCCCCTACAGGTGGGCAAAATAAATGGAAAATCGGTAAAACGCAACGTATCTCATTGACAGGTGTTCATTAAATGGAATAGAATCAATCGAATGGGTATTTTTTTCGGCCCATTATAATCACTTTTTATTCGTGGGAGGAATAAAAATATGAAGAAACAGAAGTATGGCATTGTGTTTTTGGCATTGGGGCTTTGCCTCATTGCCGGCCCCGCATTCGCACAGTATGGTATTTTCGACAAAACCGCCGACTGGAGCGGGCGCGGCAGTTTCAAAGCCCCGGGAAAAGTGGAGGTGACAGGAACCGGCGCGAGCGCCGAATATCGCATGTTCGGAAACGGCGACGATATTTGGGACGCTCAGGATGAAGGATTCTTCGTCTACACCGAAAAATCCGGCAGCTGGAGTCTGCAAGGCAAGGTGCAATGGTGGGATCAAGGCGGCGGAAACGATTGGTGTAAAATCGGCGTCATGATCCGTGAACAAGGGGATGTGCCCAATTCACGCCATTATTGGATCGAATTGCGCGGCGCTACATTTGGCGACCGCACTGACGCGCAGTGGCGAACGACAACCGGCGGCAGTTCCGGCAACGTGGAAATTCGCACGCCGGACAATCTGGCGGTTTCCGATCCGGGCGACGGACTATGGCTGCGGGTCACCCGCTTCGCCTCCGGCGGATTGGTCATGTCCGAGTATTCACTTGATGGAACCACATGGAATTATGCTCACAGCCAGCAAATGACGTTTCCCGAAACGGTGGCCTATGGTCTGGCCATCACGAATCATTTGGATAACGAACTGCTGGCCGAAGCGACCGTAACGGATGTAAAATTGACGCAAGCGCCGCCATTGGCGATCGTCACCCGTTCCATCGCGGCATTCGGATTCAAGGGCGGCGAGACGGTCGATGTCACCTTGAGCGTCAACAATCCGGGTACCGCTCCCATTAATGCTATCGTCAAGGATACCGTCCCGCAGGGATGGACTGCCAGCGCCGCCAGCAACGGTGGAACCGTGAGCGGACGAGATGTCAACTGGACTCTGGCCGCGGCTCCGGGAATTACTATCGTTACTTACAAAGTGAAAGCGCCGGCCACATTTGACGGGTATATTGCCGCCTGGTCCGGCAGCGCGTCCGGGATTCCCATCCAAGGCGTGGGTTCATTGGCCAAAATCGGCCCCGGCGTGGGTATTTTTGAAGGAACCGCTGAACTCGTGCCCTATCAACATGCCACCCGCGGTTTGACACATGCGGAAGGATGGGCTGAGTATAACGATGCGAGAAAAGAATATGAAGTCGGTGGAAACGGCTGGGATATGCAGGAAGGGGAAGACGAAGGTTTCTTCCTCTTCAACACGATTGCGGGAAGTTTTCGCGTGGAAGCCACCGTGGCTTACGGCGCTCCCCAGCCTCATGATTGGTCCAAAATCGGATTGATGGTTCGCGCATCTCTCGATCCCGGTTCTCCTCGCATGTTCATCATTTATCGAGGGATTCAGGATATCGTGGAATCCGGCGAGCGCCTGACTCAAAACGGTGGTTTTGCAGGACCCAACAACGCAATTCCCGCAGCCATGCAGAGAAATCCCGTTCGTCTGGCCATCACTCGCTTTGCCGCAACGAACACGTTCGTAACCGAGTATTTTAATGAAGTCGCCAAACAATGGGTAACTCATTATACGCAAACCATCAACATGCCGCCAAATGTCGTGTGGGGATTGGCGGCCTCCTCTCACGTCGATGACACCGCGTCCTGGGCGGTGGGATTGTTCACGGACATCGTCGTCAAAACGATTCCATTCGGAATTGCGAGAACCTTTTCACCTCCATCCGCCGCACCTGGCGGATCGCTCACCGTTACCGTGACGGCAAATATTGAAGCGGGAGTCGCCAGCAATATCGTCGTCTCGGAAAAATATCCGACTGGCCTGGGAACCGTATCGAACATCCGAGCCAGCGTCGGAACCGCTACCGATGACGGCAATGGAACCATCAGCTGGAACGCCGCCGGCGCGACCGGAACTCAAACGTTGACGTATACTTACAGCGTAAAAGCCGATGCGACCGGCACGGCTGTTTTCCCGGCCGGCACGGCAGGAAACGGCGCGGATTACACCGCGACGATTCCACAAGTCGACATGTTGCTCATGAATTTCATCAATCCGAATCTGGGTATCTTCAACGGCTGGATGGATATCGGCACGGATCCGGGCGGCAGCGTCGGACGCTCCGGCGATAACTGGGCGGTTGTCGGCAAGGGCCATGACATTTGGGATACCGCCGATGATTTCACGTTCCTTTACAAACGAGTGGAAGGCGATTTTGTTTTACGAATCGATAACGTGAGCGTTGGCCCGACCGGAACAAATCCGAGCGGCAACGACTGGCAGAAAATGGGACTCATGGCGCGGCAAAGCCTCGCGGCGAACTCGCAATATGTGTATGCCATGATTCGCCGATCCGACCAAGCCTTTGCTTTGCAATGGCGGGACACGACCGGCGGCAGCGCCAATTGGGGCGGCGATAGCACCCTTACTTACATTGCTGACCACGGCGGCAGAGGGATGATCCTTGAACGCGATGGTCCGCTCTTTATTACCTCGTATATCGACGCTTCCGGCAACGTCATCGAACAGAATTATCACGAACTGGACCTGACGGACCCGATTTACATCGGAGTCGCCGTCACTTCTCACCAGACCGGCGCTACGTCGGTCGGATTCTTCTCGAATCCGCAATTTACGGGAACCGCCGTTCCCGTGCGCAGGTGGGAACTATACTAACTCGTTATCATTTCTTTTTGTAAGAATACAACAATCAGCCCGGGACGTGGTTCCGGGCTTTTTTTTTTGAGTATCGGCGGGTTTTGCTTCTTGGTGGGTTTCGCTTTGCTCAACCCACCCTACTCATAAAAGCGTTTGTTCGAGCCGATCAAGTCGCCGGACGAGATCACGCCGTTCGAGGGATTGTAGATCACGTGGAGATAAGCGGTGCGGCTCTCGATGCCGCTCCATAGAGAAACGTTGTTCCATCCGATATCCTGCAGATCGGAGTATTCGTCCGGTCCGGCGGATTCCATCCAATATTTGAGTCCGAGCGATGTCATGGCAATCGGCCATTGGCTGACCGCTCCTCCCGAACTGACGATCGATTCCGCGCTATATCCGAAAATCGCCAACCAGCCGTACGGATACGGCACATTTTTCGCTTCATACGGATTTCTCAAAATGCTGTTCATATATACCACGGGCGTGGTCAAATGCCGCCAGGTATTCGGCTCGTAATACGAATGATCGGGCGGATAGCCGTTATTGTCGAAATAATAGGCGTCCATCGCCGTGCGAATGGAACGGATATCCGCTATTACGCGAACCACCTTCGCCCGCGTCATCGCCGATAAGAAATTCGGAACCGCTATCGCGGCTAAAATTCCGATTATGGCCACAACAATCAGCAATTCGATTAAAGTAAACGCATCATTCCTTGTTTTTATCATGGTTTTAGCGCCGATCTCTCGCGTTCACGCGGCTGTTGCGATCTCGATTTCATGCACGATCCGGTTATTGTATACCAAAATCCGTGACGATGAGCGGCAAGGGGGTGTTTTTGCCGCCATGATTTGAGGACAGGAATGAATGTCGAAGACAGGGGAAAAAAGGATATAATATATGCCGAAGTGGAATCACAATCGTTTTAGTCACAGTACGGATGAAACCATGTGGATTCGATTCCCCTCAACTTCCCTTTTCTTCACCGGGATCGCCATGATCCGGTTCGCGCTCTGCGCGTTGCCAGCCAACGCGGAGATGGTGGAAGTAGTATTATTCCATACAAACGATTTTCATTGCTCCTTTCCAAACGAGGCGGCCGTCATCGAAACGATTGCATCGTTGCGCGAGCGCCATCCGCATTCGATTTTGCTGGACGCGGGCGACATGTTTGAAAGCAAGGTCCCAAAGGCATTGATTTCACAAGGGAAAGCCGTTGTCGATTTCATGAATCAAGCCGGTTATGACGGCATGACGTTGGGCGACAACGCGTTCGACGGCTTTTCCATCCAACAAATTCAAGAGTGTATGCGCCGGTTTTCCTTTCCCGTCCTGTCCGCGAATCTGGTGGTGCGGGAAAGCGGCGAACCGTTGGCGCTGCCGTATTGGATTTATACTGTGAATGGCGCGAAAATCGGCGTGATCGGCATCTATGACGAAGAACCGCTGACCGAGGCGGGGCTCTTCATCGCCAACGCGCTGGTCAGTGTGAGACATTATGCGAAACTGATAAAAAATCATGTCCATTGCGTGGTCGTGTTGAGTCACGCAGGCATTAAAAAGGACCGCCAATTGGCGAGAAGCGTTCCCGACGTAAACGTGATCGTCGGGGGTTCTTCCCAGATTCCGCTGTTCGAGCCGGAAAAAGTGAGAAACGCGGTAATCGTGCAGGCCGGCGCGTATGGAGAATATGTCGGCGTACTGCAAATCAAAATGAATCTTGACCAAAATTATATTGTATCCTATGAAGGGCGGCTCGAACCGACGAATCGACATACCGTACAATAAATGGCGGATCAAAAAGGAACGATGAACAACCAATTCTCCGATTCCAATATTCAGGGCGACGGGGATTTTTATCTCGACCTTCGGCATTTGTGTATCTTGGATTGCAAAACCGAAGTGGGAACCATTTCCCTGATTCTCGATCAAAAACAACCGCACTATCTCTTTGTCAGCATCGATGAAGAATTGCGTAAATGTTACAGTTTGCTTGAATTTCAAATGCAATTCGATAATGAAAAGCAAGTCATCGAGTTTCTCATCCAACTGGTCAATTCGGATTTCATGGATGACCTGATCGCCATCGAAAAAAACCTGGACGAAGGTTGGGCGGCGTTGTAAGATGGCAAAACAATCACGAAAAATAGAGGAGCCTTCGTTCGTGAAAGAGGAGGAACTCCGTCAAAACGGTTATGCGTTGATCGCCGGGGTGGATGAGGCGGGCCGCGGGCCGCTGGCCGGGCCGGTCGTGGCCGCGGCCGTTATCCTTCCGGCCAAAATCGAGCCGCATATCCTCGCCGGAATCCGCGATTCAAAGCAGTTGACGGAGAGTTCGCGCGCACACTTTTACGAAGTGATCACGGAAATCGCCGAAGGCTACGCCGTCGGTCATGCATCCGCGCGTGAAATTGAAACCGTGAACATCCGCCAAGCCTCCTTGCTGGCCATGAAACGCGCCGTCGAGCGATTGCGGCTGCAACCGGATTTCGTATTGGTGGACGGACGAGATTATCCGGCGATTTCCCTGCCCGGACAGGCGATCATCCGCGGCGATCAAACGTCCGTCACGGTCGGGGCGGCGTCGATCGTGGCGAAGGTGGTGCGGGATCGCATCATGACCGCTCTGCATGCGCGCTATCCGCAATACGGATTTGATCAGCATAAGGGATACCCTACCGCATTTCACCGTCTGGCTGTGGAAATCTTCGGCGCGTGCGATTTGCATCGTGCCACCTTTGCGGGAGTGACCGAACATATTTTGTCGCCCGAATTGAGCAACACCTTTCTCTCACAAATCCGTCAAATCGGAAAATGCAGGCAATTGGAAGATATCGAAACGTTTCTTCATCATTTAACAGATGCATCATTACCGTTATCGGCCAAGGAACGGTCGTATCTTGAACATCGCGCTCAACTCCATCGTGATTTTTTAAGCCGATTGGAACGGATCAAACATCCCACCGCCGTGGATGTGGGGGCGGAATTGGAATCGCTGGCCATCGACTATCTCCATCGCAAAGGGTACGTTTTGTGGGAGCGTAATTTTCGGCGCAAAGGCGGCGAAATCGATCTGATCATGAATCGCAGTTCGCAGATCGTTTTCGTCGAGGTAAAATCCCGCTCCACCGCGAAATTTGGAATGCCGTACGAAGCCGCTTCGAAAAAGAAGATGAAATCCGTTTTTCAAACCGCCGACCGTTATTTGCACGAACGGGGATTGACGGAAGGGTGGGATATTCGCTACGACGTCATTTCCATCCTGGCCGAAACCGGCGCATCGCCCCAAATCGAGCATTTTGAAGATGCGTATCGATCGGACGATTTTATGTTATAATGCGTTTGTAATGAATGCAAAATAATCCAATACCCATGAGGAAAAATTAACAATGACTGAATTGCTGCAGCGAGCGATCACCGAAATTGAAAAACTTCCCAAAGAAGTCCAGGATACAATTGCTGCCAGGATTTTGGAGGAACTGGAAGATGAACATGCGTGGAAAATCCAGTTTGAGACTACTACCGCTGAACAGTGGGATAAAATGGCAGAAGCGGTTCATCAGTCAATCAGTACCGGCGACACTTTTTCACTGGATGAAATATTACCTCATGAGGATCTCACACAGTGAAGTCCAAAATTACACGAGATTTCCGCAAGCGATTTGAAAAAATGTCTCAATCGGTTCAAGAACAAGTAAAGCAAACCTATATGCTTTGGCAAACCGATCCCTATCATGGAAGTTTCCAATTCAAACGAGTTAGTCATTCTCAGCCCATCTATTCGATTCGTATTGGTATCGGCTATAGGGCGTTAGGATTGCGAGAGGGGGACGTTATTTACTGGTACTGGATCGGTTCCCACGCGGAATATAATGAATTACTGCATCGATTGTAAAAAATACGCTTCTCCAACCACCATTCATCCAACCACGATGGTTTTCCCCTTTTTGTCGGAATCATACGCGCCCAGCGCGACTCGCAGGGAATCGATCCCGGCCTGCAACCCCATTTCCGGCTGCTTGTTTTTCCGAATCGCATCGACAAAATGATCGATTTCAATGGGCCAACCGCCGGCGGTCGGATTTTTTTCGATCACTTTCTTGCGAATCACACGCTTTCCGGATGGATTTGTCGAGCCGGTCACGAGTTGCACGCTGTCGGAATAGTCCACTACCAGCGCTCCGTCGCTTCCATTGATTTCCACGCCGGCAAAACCTTGTTTGCTGGTCCAACCGACTTCGGCATAACCCAGTTTTCCCGACGCGAAGCGGAATTGTAAAATGGCGTTATCTTCCATGGCGATTTTCTTTGCCAGCGTGCCGACCATGGCGTTGATGTGTGTAATTTTACCGAAATAGTACGCGGCGAGATCGATGGCGTGTATGCCCATATCGAACAGCGCGCCGCCATGCGCCTTTTCCGGATTGTAAAACCAGTCGCTCATCGCCCAGCCGGGCGAAGGGCCTTCATGCGCGAAACGGATGCGAATCATGAACGGCTCGCCGATTTTTCCCGCATCCAGCGCTTTTTTGGCGACAATGTTACCTTTGTATAAGCGGTTGGAAAAAGCAACCATAAAAATCGTACCGGCTTTATCCGCGGCTTTTTTGATTGCATTCGCCTCCTTCATCGAAACGCACAGCGGCTTCTCACACAACACATGGCAGCCGAGATTCAGCGCGGCAATGGCCTGTTCCGCGTGATATTTGTTGGGAGAACAAACCGTCACGGCGTCCGGACGCTCCGTTTCGAGCATTTCCAGCGGATCGGTATATGCTTTTTCGATCTTAAATTTCTCGTGCGCTTTCTTTAGATTTTCCGTGGACGGGTCGGCGACGGCGATCAAATCGCACCACTTGTTTTTTTGGAAACCGGGCAGGTGACAATTATGAGCGATGGCGCCGCAGCCGATGACGGCGGCTTTCAAACGTTTCATGAGCAAACCTCCTTCGTAAGTGAATCCTTTGGCATACGATGCAGAAAAACGTAGTGATTTGTCAAGACGTTTGAAGCAAAATTTGAATGAAAACAGATCGAGTAGGGGCGGTTCGCGAACCGCCCCTACGCGGAATTATCATCCCTTTGTTGTGATCCATGGGTCATGGCGGTTTATAGGGAAAAACCAAAACCGGCCTGCCTGTTCCAGTCATAGATAATCAAAACGTCTGACTCCTTGCTTCGTATCCCTGTTATCAAGAAAACGAATGGCGGGGAAGGCCGAGGTAGTGGAGCAGGAGATGGCCGACAACGACTTCGAGGCGGGCGTCTTCGGTCAGGGAGATGCGGATCGTGTCGCCGATGCCCATTTGCAGCAGCGAACCGATTCCGGCCCAGGAATTGACGACGGCGGCGCGTCCCAATCCCGCTTCGGTGACGCCGAGGTGGAGGGGGTAGGCGTTCTTTTCGGCGAAAATGCGGTAGGCGTCGATGGTCCAGCGCGCATCGTTGGCTTTCAGAGAGACGACGATGTCTTTTACGCCCTCTTCTTCCATCAAACGGACGGATTGTTCGGCGCTAACGGCCAACGCTTCGGCGGAATGTTCGCCGTAGGTTTGTAGTAGATCGCGATCCAGCGAGCCGCCGTTGACGCCGACGCGCATGGGAACGCCGTGTTCCATCACCTTGCGGGCGATTTTTCGCAACAGTTTTTTATCGCGAATATTACCGGGGTTGATACGTAGTTTGTCAGCCCCCGCATCCAATGCGGCCAACGCCATCGGCGGGCGAAAATGGATGTCGGCGACGATGGGAAGG
>QZKN01000119.1 GCA_003598175.1 Candidatus Omnitrophota bacterium | reverse complement strand
ATTGCGCAGTGTAGCAATATGATCGATGTTTATTGACAGTTTCACGATATATTCCTTGTGTACAGAAAAAGTACAAAAATTGCGTCATTCTTCAAAGTCTGTCGGAACGATGTAACTGATCCGGACTCCGCCGGTTATCACCTTCTCGAGCCGGCAACTGTCCGCATCCTGGCCGCCGCACGGTCACATTTCATGTCACATCAATCTTGATGGTCTTCCTCTTGCTCGGTTCGGTCTTGGGCAGTTTCAGATTAAGGACTCCGTCTTTATAGGTGGCGCTAACTTGATCCGCTTTCACATCGCTCGGGAGCGAGAAGGAACGGGAAAAAGAGCCGTAAGAGCGCTCGACACGATACAGGCTTTCCGTCTTTTCCTCTCGCTCTTGCTTTTTTTCCCCTTTGACGGTCAATACGTTCCCGCTCAAGTTAACTTCCACATCCTTGGGATCGACCCCAGGCAGCTCCGCTTTGACAAGAAACTCTGTCTCGGTCTCTGAGACGTCAAACGCGGGGACGAAGCTGCCTACACCTGCTGCTTCCGGCGCAAGCCAATCATCTCTGAAGAAACGGTCGAGCAAGCTGTCAAATTCTCGACGTAAATCGGAGATCCTTCGGGATAGCGTGGGATTGCCGGTAATAACAAACGAACCGCGATATTTCCGATTTCCGGGGAGTCGACGTAGGTAATGATTTCATTGTCATCCACGATATCCCCGCCATCGGTTTCATAGGAAATTTCATAAATATCCATTTCCGCGGATTGGAGATAGCCCACGTACAGGCGATTACGGGTGGAATCAAAAAGAAAGGTGGGTTTGGCAATAAGCGCTTCCCGCAAATTGTATTCTGCAAGAATATCCGCATATTCGAGATCGATCAAATAAAGCACATTCATTTGCGTACCTTCGATCATTTTCAAACCGGCAGCCCAAAATTGGCCGGTATTTGTATCCTGACAAAGGATTTTTTGAATCTCCGGCAGCGTTTCGCCTAACGATTCGCCGGTTTCCGAATTCAATGCAAAGGGGCCCAGATAGAGACGATTCTGCGTTTCATCGAAAAAGAACCAGTTATTGGGTCCTGTATCCCTCATTTGACTCCAATCCAGTGATACGAGATCGATCGTATCGATTCGATCGGGCACATTGCTTATATCGAACACGACCAGTTGATATGTTTTCGTGGAAAAAACGAACAGGCGTTGGGTGGATTCGACGATGCCCAACACGATTTCACCCGGACCAGCTGCATCGGGATCATCGCTGGTTATATCACTGATATCGAGCGTCCCGGCGGCGGTTAACTCGTCCATATCCACCAGGGCGATCGCTTGATGCTCCGGATAGGCAATAAACGCCATATTCCCGCTATAATCGATTGCCATTTCCGGAATCCGATCCGTTGAACCGGGCGGCGTATCCAGCGTGATGGTGGCCAGTAGCGTGTGGTCGGGCATTTGGAAAATGGAAAATGTCCCATCCCAGGCATTGTTGACGAACAAGCGATCCCCGTCGTTTGACACTGCAATCGGAATCGGCCAGGTTCCGGCGGTAAACTCCTCCCCCAAGCCCGTATCCGCATCGTAGGAAATGAGATAACTCCCTCCCAGGCGGCTGTTCATGATGATGGGGGAGCCATAAGGGCCGGCATTGAGGGATTCGAGGCTGTCCCCGATGCGAAGCGGTTCGGCGGTGAGCGTCTCCGGTGTGATGATCCAAACGGTTGAAGCGTCTCCGTTCGGCACGTACAATTTGCCGGTCAGGGGATTCAACGTCATCCGATGCGCTTTTCGTCCGAATGACACTTCTCCTTCAAAATGCAATTCGGTTCCGGAATAGCGATATAAAATATTGCCGATTCCTTCCACAAAACCATCCGACGGCAATTGGCGGAAAAGCACGTAGGTTTCCCCGTTATCGGGATTGAAGGCGAAATACTCGAATTCGTATTCGGGAGGAAATGCCTGACGGGCTATTTCTCTGCCGGTTGAATCAAAGGAGAAAATACTTCGTGGGGTGGCAACAAAGATATTTCCCGCGGTATCTCGAGCGAATCGATGGGGACGTTGGGCAAGGGGGAGACGGAAAAAAATTTGGCTTTCAATGGTATGGTCATTGGGATTGATTACATGAATCCGACTTTCTGTACCTGAATGCGTCAAATCAAGTACGAAAAGACGATCCAGATCCGCGTCGAAAATCATCGGTCCACTGCCGTCCTCCATAATCATTCCGGCATCGCCGATTACCGATTGTTCTTCAAGCGTCACGGCATCATAGACGTGAAAGTAGGGCGTTTCCCTGGAACAGCGATAAAAGACTCCGCGATTGGGATCGGGTTCGATATAAAATGCATCTCCGATCGGGATCGAGTGTTCATTCATGATTCCGGTATCCAAATCCCAGCGATACAGAGTTTCGCGGGAGTTGTCCAGGATGTAGAGACTTCTTGTGGAATCGTCGCAGAATAAGTATTTGTGAGAATATGCAGTGATTCCTGTGTCGATCGTACCGATGATTTCATCGGTGTTCCCGTCCACGATGGCCATATGAGGCGTTAAAATCCCGGCGACATACATTTGATTCGTATGTTCATCTACTGCTATGTCGAATATTTTCAAGACGTTATTGTCATATTGCCGGTCGAAAAGGGTACGTAAGGCAACGGTTTCGGTGAGTTCGAGTTCAGGAACCACCTCCGTTGTGTACGAAAAAGAGGAAGTGATCATGATAAGACAAGCCCCAATGCTGCGAAAAACATAGGTACGTTTCATTACATAGTCCTCCGAATATTTGTGAATTGCAATATTAATATTGTATCTCTGGTCTATAGAACGTTAAGATAGAGATATTATTGAATGGTTTGAGAGAAAAGATGTATGCATTCTAATAAATTGAACACACATTCCTTTGGATCTCAAAAGTGGATATAGTAGAGAATGGCGAAAAATCGGATTGATCAACACCGTTTCAAATCGCTGGTATTAGTATTTATATTTTTAGTGAATGGATGGATCTTACGCAAATTATAATGATAAAATCCTTGAATTTTATATTTTTTGAAGAATCAAACCATGATCATCGACGTACATGCACACATTTTTCCGGACAGCATCGCGCTTGACGTGGTGCCGAAGATGGCGGAGATCGCAGGAATCCGCGAGGTCTTGGACGGGCGTCTGTTGAGTTTGCGGGAATCCATGAAGACCGCGGGAATCGATGCGGTCTGGCTGCAGCCGGTGGCGACCAAACCACAGCAGGTGGATAAAATCAATCGCTGGATGGAAGAAGTGCGCTGTGAGGCGGTCGTGGCCTTTGGCGCGGTGCATCCGGAGTATCCCGATCTCGGCGGTTTGATTCGCAATCTCTCCTCGCGGGGATTTCCCGGCGTCAAAATTCATCCCGAATATCAGACAATGACGCCGCTGGATTCGCGTTGGTTTCCTCTTTACGAAGCGGTGATCGAAGAAAAGATGATCATTCTCTATCACGCGGGAGTGGATATCGGCATTCCCACAATCAACAGCACGCCGCAACAATTTGCGGAACTGTCGGAACGGTTTCCCGATCTCACGTTGATTCTCGCGCATATGGGCGGTTTTCAGCAGTGGGAGGAAGTGGCTGAACATGTATGCGGATTAAACGTGTATTTGGACACTTCGTACGTATTTGGACATTGTTCCGATGAAATGTTTGTTTCCTTGGCGCGGGCGCACGGCGTCGATAAGGTCGTTTTCGGCGCTGATTCGCCGTGGGCGGATCAACAAGCCGATCTCGAACATCTCAAACATCTGCCGTTTTCTCAAGACGAACTCGATCAAATCTGCGGACTTAACGCACAGCGTATTTTAGATTCTCACCGCAAACCGACTTCACCTCATTACTGCTGATGGAGGAAATGCAACAGCCGTTGTTCGACCCGCGGCCATTCCTCGGCGAGAATACTATAATAAACTGTGTTTCGGATGAAACCGTCCCATTGAATCTGATGGTTGCGAAGAACGCCTTCCCGTATTGCGCCGATGCGTTCGATGGCCTTTTGTGCGCGCAGGTTGCGTTCGTCGGTTTTCAGTTCCACACGAACAGCGCCCCATGCAAACGCCTGTTTGATCATCAGATATTTGGTTTCCGTATTGACAACGGTTCGCTGATACGCCGGACCAATCCATGTCCAGCCGATTTCCAACGAACGATGTTCTCTGCGAATGGCCAGATAGCGGGTGGAACCGATGGCTTTCCCGTTTTGCCGGTTCACAATCGCGTAAGGAATGCTGTTTCCATTATGACTATCTTGAATAGCTTTTTGAATGAATGCTTCCGTGAACTGTAGTGATGCGAAATGAGGCTGCGGCATGTAAAGCCACATCTCTGGCTCCTGCCCCTGCTCGAAAAGATCGTTTGTGTGGCGCAAGTTTAAAATTTCAAGAGTAACGTGAGAACCAAATAAAGAAATAGGTTGGGGATCAAAACTATCAGCCATATGCCATAATCACCTTTTTATCATGCGTGGCAATTTGCGTTTCTGTTTTTGCTTATTCCAAAAAATCAAGAACATGGATAAGATCATATATGATTTCATGACCAATTGATCACCGTGAAGGATGAAAATGTAACGCCGCCGTTTCGGCGGCGTGTAGAATTGCCGGCAGGATGCCGGCGTTACAAAATCTCCAGGAGTAGACCATGAACAAGTATAGCATCTCGTTGTTGATTTTCATTTCATTCTGTACATTTTTTCCCAATTCGACAAAGGCGGACGTGGATATGAAATTACGACGAATCATCAATTTAGACGGCGTGTGGGACATTGCGGAAGGGAGCATGGACGCCATGCCCGAGCAGTTTGCGTATCGTGTTCCCGTGCCGGGTTTGGTGGACATGAGCTCGCCGGATTTCTTCGAGGTGGGAATCAAAAGCGCTCGGCGGGAAGCCTTTTGGTACCATCGCACGTTCCGCATCGACGGGGAGATTCCCGCATTTGCCATCTTAAAAATTCACAAGGCCAAATATGGAACAAAAGTCTATTTGAACGGCGAATGGGTGGGGGAACATTTGCCCTGTTTCACTCCCGGCATCTTTGATATTTCCCGTTTCGTAAAGGGGAACGGAGAACTAAACGATTTGGTCATTCGCGTCGGCGCGTATTTGGATTCGATCCCCAAATCCATGCCGAACGGATGGGATTTTGAGAAATATAAATACATTCCCGGCATCTATGATTCCGTCGAAGTGATTTTGACCGAGTCGCCGCATATCGTTCGTGCGCAAACGGTTCCGGAAATTGAATCCGAGACGGTTCGCGTTCAGGTTCACGTCGATAATGCAGGTCCGGCAAAACAAATGCAATTGGAATATGCCGTGCGGGAAGCATGTTCCGGCGACATCGTTGCCCGTGGAACAACACCTCCGCAAACCATAGCCGATAATCGTCGGGAAATTCTCGATTTTCGAATTCCTCTACACGATTGCCATTTGTGGACGCCGGAAAATCCATTTCTGTATCAACTCGAATTGAGCACCGGCGCGGATGTCATGCAGGTTCGGTTCGCCATGCGTTCGTTTTGCTTCGATGCGGAAACCGGGCGTGCGATTTTGAATGGAAATCCATACATCATGCGCGGCACAAATGTGTGTATCTATCGTTTTTTTGAAGACGCCGCGAGAGGCGATCTACCTTGGCGGAAGGATTGGGTAAAACATCTGCACGAAAAATTCAAAGAAATGCACTGGAATTCCATTCGCTATTGCATCGGTTTTCCGCCCGAATTCTGGTATGACATCGCCGACGAAGTGGGCTTCCTGATTCAAGACGAATTTCCGATCTGGTCGCTGAGCGAATGGCCGGACGAATTGAAAAGCGAGGCCATCGCGAAGGAATATGAGGAGTGGATGCAGGAACGGTGGAATCATGCCTGCGTGGTGATTTGGGATGCGCAGAACGAATCGGTGACGGAAGAGACAGGCAAGGCCTTGAACGCCGTGCGTCATCTCGATTTATCGAATCGGCCGTGGGATAACGGTTGGGCCGCGCCGCAAGCGCCGACGGATGCGGTGGAATGTCACCCCTATTTCTTCATCCGCGATCATTTTCAAGACAAACGTTTTCTAATGTCCGAGCTGGCACATACATCAGGTAGGCCGGGCGTGCGTGACAATCAAAAGCAATACAAAAATCCCATTATTTTGAACGAATACGCCTGGCTGTGGCTCAATCGCGACGGATCGGAAACCAGCCTGACGCGGAAAGTGTACAATAATCTTCTCGGACCGGATTCGACGGTGGAAGTGCGACGTGAAATTTATGCCCGTTTGTTAGCCGCGAAAACGGAATTCTGGCGTGGCCATCGCGAATGCGCGGCGGTCATGCATTTTTGCGGATTGGGGTATTCCCGCCCCGGTGGAATCGATAGGCCGACTGCGGGAGCGACCAGCGATCATTTTTTGAATGTGGAACAGTTGGAATTCGAGTCTTATTTTGAGCGATACGTGAAAGACGCATTCTCTCCGGTCGGTTTGATGATCGATTTTTGGGAGGAATCCGTTGACGCGGCATCAAAACGAAACATACCTATCTTTGTTATCAACGATCTTGACGAGGAGTGGCGTGGATTGGTTCGTCTGCGAATCGTGCGGGATAAGGAATACGATTGCGAGCAATCTCATACCTGTTCGGTTCCATCGTTAGGTCGTGAAATCGTCTCGTTCGCCGTCGAATTTCCCAATAAAACAGGAACCTACCGTATGATAGCGGAATTGGTGGGCCGCGATGCAAAGCCGGTGCAAAGCATTCGCGAATTCAGCATTCCTTAATATTTTATTTCTCTACAACATAAATCCATCGCCCATTGCTTGCCAAAGAGGCAGTTAACGTCAACATGCCATCTTGATAAGTATGAGGAACCGTTATTCCTCTGCTGCCGGGTTGAGCACCTTCCACGATACATTCAAGCGACTGCGGCAGTGAAGATAGAGGCAAGCGAATTTCTCCTTCGCCGTCGATCCGGAGTAAATAGATTGCGCCGTTTTCCACTCGCCTCTCCTGCGGAACCGGCGCAAAGGCGATCAGGGGGAACGAATGATCGGAAAACTCGAAATGTTTACCGTCAATTAGAATCCCTCTGCAATCGTGGCCGGCAAACGCCAGCAATTCACCCTTGTCCGTCATTCGAAAAGCAACCACCTGGCTTCCTTCATAAGTGATTTCATGGCCATTGATTTTCATTTCCACGAGATGTAAAGCATCGGAAGGAGGAGGATTGTTTTCGAGGTAGTTACGATCGCGTTCTTCGTTGCGGGCAAAACCGCCATCCCAATTTTCCACCGTCTCACGCAAATGGGGAGCGATGGCAACCGCGCCGTTGGGGAAACGGCAGGCGAAATAGCCGCTGGTCCGTGAAATATATTCGGTGTTGTCATTGATGTTTTCAAATTTGTCGCTGGCGGGATATGCGCCAAGCGTGTTGAGAATCTCAAACCACGTGCGCACATCGTACCCTAGACTTTTCGCCTGATCGTCGCGCGGCCGGAAACCGAAAAAAACAGCACAACCTCCGCTCTCCATCGGTTTGCGGGTTCCAACCGTCAACTCGCGAACGGACGCGATGGTTTGTACAAATGGACGAGGTTTGACGGGATAAATGTGATCGAAAAGAAAATGCGTGAGTATGATCTGCGGCTCGATGTGGGAAAACTCACCATGAAACTCAACCTGTTTTCCCACCGCGATTTGTCCCTCATTGAAACCGGGATCGTAATCCACACCGAATAAATCCATCCACGCATTTAAAACAGAATCGCCTTCGCGCGAAAGCATCGGCGGTGGACCTGACCAGATCACCTTTCCGCCGGATTGAGTAAAATCACAGATCATTTGCAACAACGGATGGGAGGGAAACGGTTCAAACGCGATGGTCAAGGTGGTGAATTGCCTTCCCGCCAATTCGATCTTGCCGTTTTTAACGGTTGCCATTTCCAACAATTTGGATTGGGTGATGTAGTTGGCGTAGGCGTATTGTGTCATCCAACTGCCAAACCGTTCATCCACGCTCACCAGATCGATCGGGTATAGAGTCAGGACATCCACATCGCGGTGTTGGGAGTCCTGTACCATCGCGAAAAAGGGAGATGCGGAAGCGCCGGCAGCGTTGACCAGGGCCATGCGGCGGCGTCCCAATTCATGCGGCATCCCCCAATGCGCGGCATAGGAATATGGAATTTCATTGATGATCCCGGTCGAGCAGGCCAACGCGATGCCGACATAATTGCGGTCCAGCCATCCACATTCGCAGTGATCGTTTCCCGTGCCGGTGAGAAACTCGCCCCATTTGAAATAGTCGTGACAGGCGGATGCCGCCTGATGAACGGTGTTGGACCAGACAAAATCGGAAGTGTACTCATAATTCATCGCATAGCGATGCCCCTGACCGCCATCCCACAAATCAATCGTGGGACTTTCCGCCCATGTCGCGTGCGCGCGGGAATGCAGAAGATAACCGTAGCGGCTTTCCGCATATTTCTTCGCCTGGGAAAACAGGTCCACGACGCCGTCCTGCAGCAATCGATAATAGCGCGAGCGAAACAGGGCGGTGCGGCGGATGGCTTCCGGCGTATCGCCGAACACATGCTGAAGCGGCTGTTTCGCCTGCATATCGTTGCGATAATCTTCCTGTCCCTGTGTGAAGTAAAGGAGATATTTGGCGAAGTCGCGATGTTCTTCGCCATATTCCCGCGCAAACGCTTGTGCGAAACCATCGCTAACATAGCGGATCGCGAATTCGCCGTTATCGTGATGGTTGAAGTATCCCCAATCCTGTTGAATGTGCATTTCGTCGGAATATAGCGCATTCAGTTTGATACCGGCATCGACGTACTTATCGACCAGCGTTTTCAGAAAAGGAAGCGCATTTACGCTGAAATAATCCATCTCTGGCGTATGGTATTGTTGAATGACAAGAACACGGTCGAGTGAACCGATATCCGTCATTCCTTTGCCATAAACACGAATACGCTCGGCGCGATAATCGCCGCGATCCACCGCCATGGTTTCCCAACGTTCAACCTTGGCGGTTGCGGTGATTTCGACGATCGCATTCGGATCGACGAAAATATAAGGTGAATTGCGGATTCGCCGTTCGCTGAAGGCAAACACGCGCACACCGGCATCCTGAATGTGAATGGCGCCTTTGTTATTGGCCCATTTTTTTTGTTGCCAGAGCTGCACACTATACGTCCCGGTTTCGGGATCGCGCAGGCCTTTGCGGTATTGCATCCATTTACCGGTTTCGCCGGTCCGTTTCGCATATGCCGGGCCGATTTCCAGCGGGCTCAACAGGCTGAGTTCCAATCCCAAACCGTATTGTTTGGTGAAATCGCTGATTTTTGCCATCTTTTCGATGTATTCGTCCATATCGGGAGTTAAACGGCGGGGCGTATGTTGGCCGGGCCGATATTGGCTGAAGAAATGGTCGAAAGCGATAATCAACGTTTGTTGCCCACGTTTTTGCGCGCGTTCACAGATATCACGCAGGCTTTCCACATGCCTGGTATAAGAGGTGCTGAGATCGATTTTTCTATCGGGATCGGTTAAATCCTCCAAATCCTGATCGTTGACCAGGATAATGGAGGATTGCCCCAGTTGAAACGCCCACGGGCCGGGATAACCGATGAGTTCACCGCGATAAAACGTATCGGACCGTACATTCGATTGTGAGTTCGAATCGTTCATCGTAAACCATGAAAAGAAAAGGAGCAACGTAATCATTCTCAATGTTTTGTGAGAAGAACAGAAGCAGGTCATTTTCTAACTCCTTAAAAAAATAAATGGAAACATTTTCTTTTCGTGCAATTGATCAATCTTCTTCAATTGCTCATCGTTAATCAATGTCTCCGGAAACTTTCCGATTCAACTCTTCCCATTGCTATTATTTGATTAAAAAAAAACAACAATCAAAATAATATTCAGATCATTGCCGGTTTGTGCAAATTCATAAAAGTTGTTAAAATCGGGAAGATTTATTCGGGTTGAATTCGATGAGGGCAGGATGTGCACGCTCCGACAGCGAGGGACCTATGCCGATGAAACATGAGTATGCTATCTACGACAGCGCCTGGAAAGAAATTCTGGAGGCGTTTTTTGAATCATTCATTCAATTCTACTTTCCGGAAGTTCACAGCGAGATCGATTGGGAACGCGGCCATGAATTTTTGGACAAGGAGTTTCAAAAAATCATCCGGGTGGCAAAAACCGGTAAACGTTTCGTCGATAAACTGATCAAAGTCTATCGAAAAACCGGCGAAGAGATATGGATTTTGATCCATATCGAAATACAGACACAAATCGATTACGAATTAGACGAACGAATGTACATCTATAACAGTGTGGTTTATTTGCGATACAAAAAGCAGGTCATGAGTATCGCGGTGCTGGGAGATGAAAATCCCCACTGGCGACCGGATCGATTCGAATATACTATATGGAAGAGTCGTATCAGTTTCCAATTTTGCACAGTCAAATTGTTGGATTATCAAGAATGTATCGAGACGGAAAAGCATAAGTCGAATCCCTTTTACTTTTTTACCATTGCTCATCTCAAAACTCTGGAAACCCGAAAGGATATGCAAAAACGTTCCGAGTGGAAATTCGAGATCACGAAACGTCTGCACGAAGAAGGATTGGATCAGGAGACGATTTCTTCCCTTTTCCGTTTCATCGATTTCATGATGGTTTTACCGGAAGACTTGGAAATAAAATTTACGGATAAAATAAATCGATTTCAGGAGGAACAAAACATGCCGTTCATTGCACCGTTTGAAGAATTGGCCATGAAAAGAGGAATGAAAAGAGGAATGGAAGAAGGAATGGAGAAAGGAATGGAGAAAGGAATGGAGAAAGGAATGGAGAAAGGAATTCTTCAGGAAGCACAGGAAACGGTGGTAGACAATCTGAGTATTCGATTTAAACGGATTCCCCCTTCTCTTATCAAATCCATCAAGAAAATCGAGGATTTGTCTTTTTTAAGAGATCTTCGAAAAAAAGCGATCGTTGTCGAATCGCTTGAACAATTCAAACATATTATGAATTCGAACTCTTAACCTAGTTTATATGAATCACAAGTTGGATGGGGCAAGTGTCTTCGCTTTGATAACGGATGCATTTTTCTTAGGGTATGATCAATTATATCCTTAATAAAAGCAGATAGATTCGTGTTTTTCCCTCTTTTATAAGAATGGCGCCGTGATGCAATGACAGATTATAAGCGGATGGTTTTATGACAATGCAACGCCGGCGTTTTACCCGCATAAGCGGAATAGAGGGCCATACCACAACGATTTTCATCTTTTTCTCCATTGTGGTGACACTTTTTCTGTCTTTCCATCATTCCCCGATCCAATTTCGCTCCCACATGACAGATTCAGATTTTAAAATCAACTGATACAATACCAGATAAAAGAAAATGCTTATTCGGTGTTCTCATGGTTCACGGGCTGCGACTTTGTCTTCTCATTCTGTACTTATCTCTTCCCTTTTCCATTTATGGCGAAGCGGTTTGGACCAATCGGTTATTTCGGCCCTCCGACGGCCTTGCCTATCAGATTGTTCGCGATATCGCTCAGACGCCGGATGGCGCGATTTGGTTTGCCACGTGGGGCGGCGGCGTCAGCCGTTATGATGGCGCCAATTGGGAAACGTACACGACCCAAGACGGCCTGGTGGATAATATGGCCCGCGCCCTGGCCTGCGACACGAGCGGCGGAATGTGGATGGGAACAGCGAGCGGCGTCAGTTATTATAACGGGCGGCAATGGACATCATACACGACGCAAAATACGCCCGCGTTGGCAAGGGATTCCGTCTACTCGATTTTAATTCTATCAAATGGAAATATCTGGTTCGGCATGAACGATGGTCATTTGTATTCATACGATCCGTCGCAAACGGAAGAAAAACAATGGCGTCTCGTTTGCGAACCGGAAACATTCAAGAAAATGCTGATTCGTTGCATCGTGGAATCGGACGATGGAACGATTTGGGTCGGCGGGGATGGTATTTTCCATTTCCGGAAAGACAAATG
>QZKN01000177.1 GCA_003598175.1 Candidatus Omnitrophota bacterium | reverse complement strand
TTTATGGTTATAGCTGGCCGGGAGAGTCTTGTAAAGGGGGAAATTACACTTTCTGTTATTTTCTTTCTTTTTTTTCACTTCCGGAGGCTGACCTGTTACTTTCCAAATCAATAATTTCCTCCTCGTCGAAAAATTCCTCTTCTTCCACTTTTTGGAAGAAATTGGTTGGGGGCAGTTGTTTCGAATCGCCCACGACGATGACCTGTTTTCCACGGGCTATCGCGCCGATTGCATCCCAGACAGGGATTTGGGATGCTTCATCGAACACCACGACGTCGAATTTGATCGTATCCCCGCCCAAAAACTGCGCCGCAGACAGCGGGCTCATCAAAAAGCAGGGTTTGATCACCGGCAGAAGATTTTTTAACTGCCGGCACAGTCGGCGGATTGACATATGCCGGTTTTTCTTTTTGATTTCGCGCCGTAGGATTCCCACTTCCGAATTGGCGGACACTTCCGCATCGGGATGTGGTATCTTATCTGACAGGGTTGACCACAATACGGCTTGCGTCATTTCGATCACACGCCGATCCAATTTCTGAAACGTATTGATTTTTTGATTGTGCGCCGCGCTGAAAAAATCCCGTAGCAATTCTTCCTTCTCGAACAACCGATGAATCCACCAGCGATAAAACGAATGTTCAAAAACAGCGGGAAGCTGCTCCGGCGCGATCGATCCTGATTCATAGTTCACGAATAACGTAGTTAATAGCAACTCGTTCGCGGACTTGCGACCACGAATATAATTGCACCAATCAATCAACAATTGCGGGTGGCAGATCCAGCCATTTAACGTATTTGTGATGGCAGGAAAATATGCATGCGCATCCTTTTCTCCCCACGCTTTTACCGGATCAAGTTGCAGTTTTTCCTCCAACTGTCTTTGCAATTCCTTCCATTGCGCATTGATCTCGCACAATCGTTGAAATGCCTTTCCCCGACGAGAATCTTTGGATGTCGTTTCCCGCACATCGATCGCCAGCGCAATCCAACGTTGTTTGATTTGCTTTATTTGTTCCACGTCGTCGGCGGGGATTCGGGAATAGAGTGCGCGGAAACTGTTTGTCCAATCTGTGATGTTTTTTATTTGTGTCCAATCCGCTTCCCCCTGTTTCCAGACCTGCCCGAAATAGCGCTGGGCGTCGGACTCTGCCTGATCCAATTTTTTTTGCTCCGCATTCACCATTTGCGCCAATTCGACAAAATCAAGTAATTCATGTTTCGCCGGCAATTTCTGCTGTTTTGCAAATGGTTTCAGCGCGCGAGCGGCTTTCCAGGCGCGAAACCAGGAAAAAGGAGGATAAGATACGAGCGATTGTTGCAATAAATCACGTAAAATGTCCAAATCCTGTTTTAGCACCTCTTCGCGAAATTGTGTAAAAAATTTCGCGCGGAGTGAGTCGCGGTGGATTCCGATCTCGATCCATGCGTTGATTTGGGATTGAATAACATCCCATTGCGAGGTTTCTAATAGAAATTTTTGCGGGATGATTGGCTGCAGGAGTAATTGCGCCAATGTAACAATGGTATCGACATCGTTTTGACTCCATTGCAATTCAGGATACCGCAATTCATCTGCGCATGGTTGCATTGTTTTTTCAAATACCTCGATTTGTTTCATCATCGCGTCGGCGAGAGACGAAATTTCTAATTCCAGCGACGGACGCCATGCGTCGAGATTGGCCGCGCGCCAGGGATGCTCAGCGACGATGCCGACGCTGCGGGCGGCGGTAAGCCATTGCCGGAAGGTTTCGTTCAAATCAAGAAATTGTTCTTCCGAAAACTGGGTATTTTCATCAAAATTGAGTGATACGAAAGCAGTATCTCTATATTTGATTAATTTCGACAGACCGTGGAATACGCTCTGGCCGAATTCGCGGGGCGCGCCGATTGTCTTGATAAACTCATTCAAATCGTTGCGGAGTGTGTTCAATCGGTTTGTTTCCCGCGACCATTCTTTTGGACAAACGGTGGGAGTGACGGTCAACGCTTCTTCCAACTGCGCGAGAACTCTGCGTTTTTGAATTTTGTTGGAATGCAGTTCCAAACAAAACGGTCCCAAACCCACTTCGCACAAGCGATGGTACACCACATCCAGCGCCGCCATTTTTTCCGATACGAATAGCACTCGTTTTCCTTCTGCCAGACAATGCGCGATGAGATTGGTGATCGTTTGCGACTTGCCGGTGCCGGGAGGTCCTTCCAAA
This sequence comes from Candidatus Omnitrophota bacterium, assembly GCA_003598175.1. Classification (GTDB taxonomy): domain Bacteria; phylum Hinthialibacterota; class Hinthialibacteria; order Hinthialibacterales; family Hinthialibacteraceae; genus SURF-12. The sequence continues at coordinate 9,843 of QZKN01000177.1, read as the reverse complement.
ATAAAACTTTTTCCATCGTTGGCGGCAAACACGGCGGATAGTTGCGACGAATCGGCGTCGACGGGGCAATACGTTTGTGACGGTGTACGCAGTTCGTCCAACCGATCGGCGTCGGGGAAGGGAATTCCATCGTTATAGGATTGTTCCGGATTCGTAGCCATATGCCTGACCACCGGATTTTCCATCAAATCATCGAGATGTTCCTCCAAATCCACCCACATCAAATATTTGTTGAAGGAGAAATGCCCCACGAATGCGATCTCCAGCACTTCCCAGCGATGGATATCCACAACCTTTTCGCGGAATATTCGCACTATTTTGGGGATATCGATGCCGGAGTCGTCGCTCGGCAACGGATCAAGACGAGGGATGGCCAGCCCGAATTCCGTTTCCAATTTCTGCAGCAGCGTGACATTGATTCGCGCTTCATCGTCCGCCAGACGCATACGAAATCCTTCGCGAACGGAGTTGCGAACCAATTCCAGCGGCAGGAGAATCAACGGGGCGGACCGCGGCAGATCGCTGGACGGCGATTCGAACCATCGTAAGAAACCGAGCGCAAGATATAGAGTGTTGGTTCCACCTTCCTCCAAAATGATTCGCGCTTCGCGATAAATTTGAATCAGCCGTCGCTCCAATTCCTCGTTTGTCAAAGGCGTGTAGACATAACCCGACTTGAGTTGATCCTGCAAAAAGGTTTCGGTTGCATCGTCGCCGGTACGGCGATGATATAACGCCGCGTCGCGTGGATCATCCATGCGCATTGCGTCTGGCAACGCAAGAATTTGAAATGCTTTGCCGTTGGACAAGGCATCTTCCAACGCGGAGAGATTGGAACAAACGATGGGAAAGGATTTTTTGGTTTCACGAAAATTGATCAAGCGATTTCGCAGCGACAAATCCAATAACTTCTTTTTCCATCGCTCGATCCGATCCGGAATTTTCTTCCCGGCCGGATGTTCATCCATCATTTCGAATGTTTCCACGGACGATTCATCGATCATCGTACCAACGGAAGGCGTTGATATTTCATCCATGGTTATGGATGCCTGTAACGAGGTCTTCGGCGGCTCGGCATGCTCTTGTTGGATTTGATTTTCTGCCAGGACGTATTGATTTTGAGACAATCGCGCGGAGATTGGGCGAATCCGGCGGATTCGCGCCGCGCGGATATCGATGGCATAAATGAAATTTTCGTCATCGTACAAATATCGTTTTGCATGATTGACCGCCTGATCAAAATCCACCGGCGGCCGATGGGTAACGTCGGTCGTTTCAAACACAAGAATTTCATCCAAATCGGCCCGCTTGCGAATGCGCACGAGCTCGTCGATACAGGAATCGGGAAATGTGGCATTGTTCAGCCAAACGCCCGCAAAGGCATGGCCGCGAATCAGCGCGATCAGCGGGTGCAGGCCCATTTGTTCCAGACACGCGGCGGCCAGTACGGCAAGATCAAGGCAGGTTCCCATTCGTGTATCGAAAATCTGATCCGGCGTTCGAATTTTCTGTCCCAGTTGTTCAAAACTGGCGGGGGGAGCGATGTATGTAAGTTCCCAATCCTGCATTGTCTGATACACCGCCTGCGCCATTTGCCGCGCGCGGCGGGCGTCGTTTGATTGGTAGGCGGATAAGGCCGACTCGCCTGTCAATACATTCAAGCGTTCACGCACTTGAATCAACATTTTTTCGATTATCGGATGATTCGGCATGACAAACGCCGCCAGAATTTCCGGCAAGGACTGAATGCCGCTCCATTCGTTGTACGCCAGCAGTTCGTAGGGATACGATTGCTTGCACAGGACGTTCTCCCCCCACGATATCTGTATCCATAACAATCCGGATTGTCGCTCGCTCTGTTGAATCAGATAATCGGGTGAGAAGATCAAATCCACCGCATCGATGTTGTAAGTCGATTCCGGCGCAATTTGACTGAGCTGTCTTTCCCACGTGGACGCCAGTCCGGGTTCTCCCCAAATTTTTACTTTCACATCTTCCACCATCGCGTCTCCGCGATTATGGATACGCAGCGCCTTGATCATGGGAACATCGTTTTGTTGCAGCGCGAAATTGATTCTCGTGTCATATTCGAGTTCCACGTCGATACCGGTTTGGGGATTGAATTGATGTCTCATTGTAATCGTATTCGTGATGACGGTTTTTTGAGATTTTTTTCATGCCTGCGACAGGCATTTGTAGATACAATAATCGTAATGGCAGGATTTCAAAGGTATGGATATCATTCAAAAAGGAGCGCAGCCGATGAGGAATCGAATGTTTCGTTCCATATTTATTATATTTATCGCTCTGTTGGCAGCGCAACAAAATGCCTGCAAGGAACCACAAAAAAATGGTGAATCGGCAAAGGCTCTTTCCGATTCACCCACAACGACCAACAGCGCAACACCACCTCGGAAAGGATATGAAATGACGGCAAAAATCGTAAAAACAGAAGAAGAATGGAAACAAGTATTGACGCCCGAGCAATATCACGTGACCCGACAAAAAGGAACGGAGCGCGCCTTTACCGGTAAATATCACGATTTTAAGGGGAAGGGAACGTTTACCTGCGTTTGTTGTGGCAACGAACTGTTCTCGTCGGAAACAAAATTCAATTCCGGAACCGGCTGGCCCAGCTATTTCGCGCCGATTTCCGACGATGCGGTGGCGGAACAAACCGATACGAGTCGTGGCATGACGCGCACGGAGGTGATATGCAATCGCTGCGGGGCGCATCTTGGCCACGTTTTCAACGACGGCCCCGCGCCGACCGGACGGCGTTATTGCATCAATTCCGCAGCGCTGAATTTCGTGGATTCTAATTGATCACGATTTGCTTTCCACCATTTCACCCAATCGGCATGGTTTACTCCGGCATTGATTATACACCGGCGTCTCGATCGTGATAGTATATCTACTTCCCCTTCATCAACGGGCGGAACACGTTGAGGTGGCCCAGCTGGACGGGTTCCGGTGGAAAAATCCCTTCGCCGACGGCGCGTACGTCCTCGACGGAATAGAAGGCGCGGGGATTGAATTCGTTTACTTTTTCGATGATTTCCGGCAGTTTCTTTCTTTTGATGATGGTAAAAACAAGATTCACGTGTCCTTCGTTGCCGATGGCGGGAACGTTGGTGACGCCGTAATTGTTGGCCTTGAGATAATTGATGAGATTGCTGGCGTCCTTGCGGGTGATGATACGGATGATGATCATCCCCAGCGCCAGTTTGCTTTCGATATACATGCCGACGTAGTTGCCGGTTGCGTATCCGCTGGCGTAGGCGAGGTAATTGAGGGGACTGTTTACGCTTTTGATGACCTGACTGACGACGACCACCCAAATCAACACTTCGATGAATCCCAGGACCGGCGCGACGAGTTTCATCCCGCGCGTGATGAATACAATCCGCAGCGTGCCGACGGACACGTCCAGGATGCGGGCGCAAAAGATCAAAACCGGCAAGAGCCAGTGCAAAAGGTTTGGGGATATCCAGTCCGAGAAATCCATCGTTTTGTACCGTTTCCTCATTGTTTTTTGCCTTGCGGACAGTATACCATCATCCATGAGAAACAGTATGACGAAACGAATGGATTTACAACCCTTAAAACCGTTTTTATCAGAGTTCCATCGGTTATGCCGATGCGACAGCCGGATTGTGCTTCCCTTGCCTTTTCTTTCTCGATCAAGAAAATAGCTAATGAGTGCAGAGACGGTTTTGTGTGGAAAGGAGTGGAAACTCGCATGGATTTGCCGGTGTTTCATCTCGATTTTTTAGGGAATCGGTTTTTGATTGCCATGATTGCGGTATTGCACGTGATCATCAATCATGCGATGGCGGTCGGCGCGATTCCGTTGATTGCGCTGATGGAATGGTGGGGGAAAAAAACGGGAGAGCGGCGTTGGGACGATCTGGCTTATCAAATTCTGACCGTCTGTTTCGTGATCACGACGACGTTCGGCGCGTTGACGGGAGTCGGCATCTGGTTTTCCACTTCCCTGGTCAATCCGTATGCGATCGGCAGCATGATTCGTGTATTTTTCTGGGCGTGGTTTGCCGAATGGATCATTTTCGTATCCGAAGTGGTTCTCATTCTCCTTTACTATTTATTATGGAAACGCTGGCAAGGGGAATGGAAACGATATCATATCGCACTGGGCGGCGTATTGGCGCTGACGTCGTGGTTGACGATGGCGATTATCGTCGCGATTTTGGGATATATGATGGATGTCGGGAACTGGACCCACGAGAAAAGCATTGCTACGGCGATTCTCAATCCCATTTATCTTCCCCAACTGGCTTTCCGCACCCCGTTGGCGATGATGACGGCGGGTTTTTTTTCTTTGTTCCTCACGTATTTTTTTACGCGAAAAGAGGATCCGTTTCAATCCGCCGCGGCGCGGTGGATTTCGCTTTGGTCCCTGGGTTGGGCTCCGCTTTGCCTGGCGGGTGGAATCTGGTATTGGAAGGCGGTTCCCGATTCGATGGTCGGCAATCTGGCGGTGGCGTTGGGAACGCAGGCGTTCGAAGGCCGTTATAACGTGATTCTCGACATCCTGCTTGTTTCCTTCCTGCTGGCATTGGTCACGTTGTTATGGTCGGCGGTGAAACCGTCGCGTATGCCGCGTTTTGTTTTGATTATTCCGTTCGCGGTGGCGATTGTATCGCTGGGATACTTCGAGCGGGTGCGTGAATTTATTCGCAAACCGTACGTCATCAGCGGATACATGTACGCCAACGGCATTCGCGTGGACGATTATCCACTGCTGAATCAAAACGGAGTGCTTCCTTACGCCCTTTATGCGGATGCAAAGGAAGTGACGGAAGAAAATCATCTGCAGGCGGGCAAAGAGGTGTTTTTAATCGCCTGTACGCGCTGCCATACCACCAATGGCGTCAATGGCATTCTCGCCCGATTGGAAACCATGTACGGCTCGGATCGTTGGGATCGCGACACCGTCTTGATGTATTTGAAAGGTATGCACAACGTGCGTCCTTACATGCCGCCGTTTCCGGGAAATAATGCGGAATTGGGCGCGTTGGTGGATTATCTGTTTTCCTTGCGAGCGTATCCCGCGCCGATCAAGGGCGCGCAAACGGCGGACGGCTCATCGATTCGCGCAGAGAAGACTTATGATGATAATACACGCGGGTAGAGCCGGCTTATGTGGAGAATTCGCACGGGTAGAGCAGGCGTCCCGCCTGCGTCGTTCCTGCAAGCAAGATGCTTGTTTTAGCAATGAAATCAGACGTTTAGCACATCGGATCAATGAAGAAAAAGGATAATATTTCATGGAATCGCTATCAACCCTGCCCATCCCCAAAGATATTCCCCTGCCGTTGCCGGTGGAATCTTATAATTTACAAATTTCTATTATTTTTTTATTCTTGCTCCACATTCTGTTCGTCAATTTGATGGTGGGCGGTTCGTTATTTGTCGTCGTGTTGGAATGGATGGGAATCCAAAAACCGGCGTACGACCGGCTGGCGCGGCGCATCGCCGAAACGATCACGGTAAATAAAAGTCTGGCGGTCGTGCTCGGCGTGGGACCGTTATTGGTCATCAACGTGTTGTACACGATCCACTTTTATACGGCCAATGCATTAACGGGCGTCGCATGGTTGATGGTGGTTCCGGTCGTCGCGATCGCGTTTTTGCTCGGATACGCGCATAAATACACGTGGGACCGGTTGGCGCATCAAAAAGGCCTGCATATCGCCATCGGCGCGGGAGCGGCGCTTCTGTTTTTGATCGTACCGCTGATTTTTCTTGCCAACATCAATTTAATGTTATTTCCATCGCGGTGGACGCAGGTCGGCGGGTGGGTATCCGCGCTGGCCATTCCCAACGTGATTCCCCGCTATCTTCATTTTTTACTGGGCAGCGTGGCGGTGGCGGGGCTATTTTTTGCGGGGTATTTTACGGTTCGGGAATTTCCCGAAGACCAAATCGATCAGCTATTGGACCGCCCGAAAGTACGGCAGATGTTTTACAGTATTGCATTGGCCGCCACCGCCGCGAATTTTCTGGCTGGTCCGTTATTGCTCTTCACGTTGCCGGCGGAAGGATTGAGTTGGAAGTTGGCGGGGATCATTTCCTGCGGCGTCGTGTTGGCGTTCATCGTCATCCTGATCTTGTGGAAAGAGATCATTGTTCCCCAACAAACTTCTGCGACTCGCTTTTATTGGATGGCGGCGTTGTTGACGGGAACGGTCGTATTGATGGCGACGGGGCGGCACGTGTATCGCGAGAGCGCCATTTCCCAACATCGGCTGGCCATGGCGGGGGAAACGTTGGCGTATACGTCGATGGTCGGAATCGCCAATTGGCGAATATCGCAGGGATTGGAAATGGAAGAGGGAGGGGGAGCGCGTTCGCCCGGCGAAAAGGTGTTTGACAATGTTTGCGCCGTCTGCCACGCTCTCGACAAACGCCTGGTCGGTCCGCCGCTGACGGAAATTGCGCAGACGTATCCCAACGATGTCGCGGGGATCATAAAATGGGTTAAAAATCCGGGGAGAAAACGAGCGGATTATCCGCAGATGCCCGCGATTACACTAACCGAATCGCAACATCAAGCGGTGGCGCAATATATATTGGATTTGGTCTCCGGCAAAGGACAGGAGGAAGAAAAAGAGGGGGAATAAATCCGGCTCACGAACAATCCATCGCAAAATCATTCCTTCCATTCTTGCATTGTGTGGACGATCCGAGCGCAATAAGATTACAATTCAATACAAATAGCGTGTTTTTTGATTCCATCATCACAAAAGGAGTGAACGCAATGAAATCAAAAACGAGTATGGCGGCATTGAGTTTCTTATTTATCGTACTATTGGCGGGCGCCTGGGCGGTTTACAGCCAGGTCGATACGAACAGCGTCAGTCCGGAGGACTTTGATCCGAACGATCCCGCTGATTTGCCGGAATTGACAACCATCGATATCGATATCATCGGTATGTCTTCGGCGCAGGTGGGCAATATCCACATGTTGGAAGGAATCGAAAACGAAACTGCCGTGCAATATGACAGCCGTTCCGATTCGACATCGGCGGGAGCGACCAGTTATCCGCGTCTCGTGCTTCATGGTATCTTTAAACGGCAAATGCGCGATTGGCGAGCGGATATCATCGCCGGAAAAATGACCAAACGCAACATTGATTTATTTATTAAAAATCAATCGAACCGCCGAGTATTGCGGATTCGCTTTACCAATTGCTGGCCGACTCGTTTTTCGTTGCCTCCGTTTTCCGTCGATAACGCCACGCGATACATCGAGCGGCTTGAATTTGTTTACGAAAAATTTGAAATTTTCAACTCCTGATTTCAAACAACATTGGCGTATCGCTTACAAGGCGGAAAGACATTGCATGAGCAACAAGACCGCTTATCAGGATTTGCGAAATTGTCGTCAGGTATGGTGAAAAGGAGAATCATGAAAACAAAATCTCATATCACTTTGATTCTTATCCTTTACGTTGTCAGCGCGATTCATGCGGCAACGCCGAAAGCGATCGATCAGGAAATCATTCGCGGAGAATCCGGCGTTTACGTGTTGTATGATGACGGATTCATTCAAGCGTCGGGAAATGCGGTGTTGTATGGCTCACCGAAAGACATCGCGGCGGTGGATTTGACGCTGACGCCCTCTCTCCAAGGCTATTACGTGTTGGGAAAGGATGGGATGGTTTATTCGTTCGGCGACGCTATTCTCATCCATCGCCCGCTGCATGCAGGGAGCATTTACGTGGATATGGAACGGAGCGGATCGTCCGCGGGATTTTATTTTTTAAAGAATGACGGCAGCGTTCAGTCGGCGGGCGATGCGGTGTGGTACGGAGAGTTCAACCACCCCGACGCCGTGGATCTGGAACCGGCGGAGGACGGCAAGGGGTATTACGTATTGTATCGGGATGGAACCATCGCGTGTTTCGGCTCGGCGGTGAATTGGGGATATACACAATCCGCTCACAAATCCGCTGTCGATATGGAATTGGCGCCCAACGGATATTATGTGCTTTATTCGGATGGGGCGTTGCTGCATTTTGGCGATATTCCCGCGCTTCCGGGGGGCGAGGCGCTGCCGGCGGAAGCCGTTGCCATGACTCTGACGAGCCGGGGGTACCGCATTCTCAGCGCCAATGGAGACGAACGATCCATTTTGAGGCTGGAAGGGCAGGGAACAATCAGCTGGTTTGCGCAATCCGTCGCCCGCGTCGTTCAACCGCAGGCGACGGCCACGCCGTTGCCGACTCCCATACCGACCCCCACGCCGCGCGCGGATACAAAATATTTTGATCTCAAACTGGCCGATTATACGGAAAAAGTGATCGGGCGTTTGCCGCAAGGCGTTGTGTTTCCCACCCGTTTAACCACGAGCCAGGCAAGTGTTGCGAATGGGGATACACTACTGCTGGTCGCCTCCGGGGAAGAGGAGAAATGGCCTGGGGGGATCAGATTACCACGAAGGCGGCCGGGCGCCGGAGAGGGGCCGCCCCGCTCCCCGGGACGGATAGCCCCCACGATAGCGGCGCCATGTAAGGGAACGCTTAGCCTGGCGTGAGATTCGCCGAAGGCGCGTGGACGGCGAAAAAAAGCTCGGGGCCACCCCCGCCGGTAACCCCGAGCCCCTACACCGGAACCGGGGCGCAGCCCAGCTCCGGATTCTCTCGAGTGCGGCTGCCTCCCGCCGCGTGGGCCACGTGACCCTGTCCACGAGCGACTTGGTCCGTGCGGGAAGTGAACCGCGTTAAGGTCACGATTTCATCACGGCGAATTCAATTCTTCGCACGGTTGCGCCCGGAGGTGGCAGGCGAGACTATTCGACGGGTCGCCGCGCGTCTCGCGTGCTACGATTGATGGATGGTCAGGGCCGGACCGTCGAGACGGGACCGGGCCTGGACGGGGAGGAACGCCCGTGAGCACAGCCCGCAGAATCCTGTTCATCGAGGACAACCGCGACCTCGTCGACCTGGTGCGCGCGCACCTCGAGTCGGAGGGGTACGAGGTGACGGCCGTCACCGACGGTCCTGCCGGCATCGCGGCGTTCGACCAGGGGGCCTGGGGCCTGATCATCCTCGACTGGATGCTGCCGGGCCTTTCGGGGCTCGACGTGCTGCGCCACGTGCGCGAGCGCGACCGCCGCACGCCGGTGCTCATGGTCACCGCCCGCGGCGAGGAGGCGGACAAGGTGCTCGGCCTGGAACTGGGCTGCGACGACTACCTGACGAAGCCCTTCAGCGTGCGCGAGCTGACCGCCCGGATCAAGGTGCTCCGGCGCCGTATCGAGCGCGCCGAGGAGATCGCCCGCGGCGCCGGCCAGGACCTCGTGATCGAGCAGGGGCCGCTGCGCATCGATCACGGCATGCGCAAGGTGACAGTCGACGGCCAGCCGGTACAGCTGACGGTCAAGGAATACGACCTCCTCTACACGCTGGCGTCGCGTCCGGGTCGCACGTTCTCGCGACGGCAGCTGCTGGACGTGGTCTGGCACCAGGACTCCGACGTGTACGAGCACACGGTGAACTCCCACATCAACCGGCTGCGCGGGAAGATCGAGGCTGACCCGAACCGGCCCCGCCTCATCCTCACGGTCTGGGGGATCGGCTACCGTTTCACCGAGGACTCCTGAGGACCTCGCCATGCCGCTGCCGCGTTTCACGCGCTCGCTGCACTTCCGCCTGTCGGCGCTGTTCCTGCTCCTGATGGTGTGCGTGATCCTCGTGGCGGACCTTTTCGTCGCCGACGAGAATCGCATCGTGACCTACGGGCTCACCCAGGGCACGCTGATCGCGTGCGCGATCCTGACCTATCTCACCGCCACCGGCGAGCCGGTGTACACCT
>QZKN01000025.1 GCA_003598175.1 Candidatus Omnitrophota bacterium | reverse complement strand
ACATCGAGAGAGGAATTCGCATTAAAAGGGATGGTTGGAAGCTTTTTATCGACAAGGATTAAAAAAATGCGAACCACCGGTGGTTCGCATTTGGGAAATGTTGGCAAAATGCTATTGACACGGATGGGAAAAGATTCTTACAATCCCTTCTGAAGATAGGTTGAATATAAAAAGAATTATTGGTAATTATTTATCATTTCAAATAACTCTGATTTTGGGTATGCGGTTGTTCGAAATTGAACCAAAATTGTACATTATCAAGAGAAGCCACAAAATGGAAGGAGGGAAATGGGGACGTTCAGAAACCGACTTAAGGGAAATGGGGCAACTCCAGTCGGGCTACGCCCTCCTTGCGTTGCCCCATTTCCCTCCGGTTCGATCCGGAGAAACACAAAGACAAAAGAATATCGGTTACCACCTTATTTTTTCACTTTTTTGTTTTGACAACGGGGGCAACTTTAATTTAAATATTAACACATACAATAAAATTTTATTATGGTGATATCAATTTTAGTAAAGCGGTAATGAGAAATCAAATCGAAAGTATCTCGTTTACTTTACATTATGGAGTAAACTATCTAAGTCATCGCGAGGTGAATTATGGATTCGGATAATAAGAAAAAGAAAAGACCAAATAAGTCTGGTCTAAAAAGAAGAGAATTTTTAGGATTGACCAGCGCCGCTGTTCCTTTGGGGGTGGGATCCCTGCTCATCAGTTCATTGCAACCAAAAAAAAGCGATGCCACGGTATGGGGTTGTACTTGGGGGATCGCGCCAAATTCATGTGGCGGTGCATTTTCGGCGCATTCGTGTACGGACGGCAATTCTTGTACTCCCTGGGTACCTACCATGGTTCCTAGCAATATATGCTACGCAAGCGGCAATACCTGCACGACGACCGGTAAAGCGGACGGGAATACATGTTACAGTACTTTGTCCGGCGTGAACGGGAATGAATGCGTCGGGAAGAACGCCAATACATGTACAAATGGTTCCGGTACGAGCGACCCCGTGGGAAATGAATGCACCATTGGACTTTCAGCCGCGCCGGGAAATGCGTGCCATACAACTACAGTTAGTCCCGCAAATGAATGCACTACAACAACCAAACAAATCAGCAATAAATGTCAAGGATTAGCTGCTGGGATCGGTAATGAATGCCGTTTTTTGGTGAACGCGAACGAATGCGGTTCATCAGTAGCGAATAACTGCCAACTGTCCGCAGCGAATGCGAATAAATGCTATGCGGTATCAACCGGCGGTTATGCGAATAAGTGTTTCAGCAACCCTTCAGCAGCGGATAGCGCCTGATGTGAAGTTGATGAAGGCAACGGAGAATCGCGAAATTCGTGGAATGAAGAATTACAACCAAAAGGAGAAATCCGATGAGAATGAAACGTATAATGAGTCAAGCGTCATTGCGTCATTGGTTCGCGTTGTTTTATATCGTTCTATCATACAATGTTATCGCAGATACGAGCCTTCCGGAACGGAAGAGCGTGGTGTTGACGTCGTCGCGGCATGTCGAAGGTTCGTTTTCAAGCAAGGATATCGTTATTTCTCAAGACGATCACTTGTGTTTGATGGTCAATGAATTTCCATTCGAAGCGGGTCGGACGAATACACCTCACTTTCAATTCTCCTTGCGCAAGACCAATCCCGATGAAACGGAGATTATTTATACGGCCCCATTCGATCCCGATCGAAAGGAAATCATCAAGCATCTATCTCGACCAGTGTTCTCTCCTGACGATTCAAAAATCGCTTGGTCAACGATTCGAGATTTGATATATAAAGGGAAGAACGAAATCAGCGAATTCAAGGAATGGCAACAAAACGTTGAGGCGAAATTTCTGAACGAGCGCGGATCTGATTTGCATATCCTGAATTTGGAGAATGGAACCGTTGAATCCTACCACCTCGACCTGGAGGCGCACCAATTGGTTTGGGCGAAAGACGGCTCCATCTATTCACAAGGAGTGTTTCGTCAAAACGATCCCAACTCGGGATTCCAAAGCATCTACCGTCATCGTCTTCAACTTGATGGAGTTCAGTCGGAATTAGTATATCAACTTGATGAATCTTTCGCTGAAATTTCGTTGCTCGGTAGCAGTCCAGAAGCCGTTTATTTCACCCTGTGGAAGTCCGCATCGGTTCTTATTACGAACAATTCGTTCAACGTAGGCGGTTCCACTGTTTCAACCCGTTGGGCAGTCTATACAATCAATACGCTTTCGCCGGAAGCGTCAGAGCCGACGCTTCAGAAGGAATTCATTCTTTACAAAGATAGTAATATAGATCGGGTAATCGCAAGTTGCATCTCGCCGAATGGCCGGTTCATCGCATGCCGGGCGGAATCGGATGAAGAAGGGAATATCGAACGAGTTGCGATTTATGATACGGTGAGCGATTCTCTGGTCATTTTAGAGGAAGAACGAATTTGGCCTCTTCAATGGTCCGGCGACGGTGGGAAATTGTATGTATGGACGCTGGCGGATCCGGAATCTGAAATGCTCTATCCCAAGCGTCTCTGGTCGATTGAAACCACGGAACTCGTTTCGAATTAACGTTTGTTCGATGGCTTGAAAAAAAGAAATGGAGATTAACCGATCTTGAAAGAATACTATATTCCTTGCGCTCTGTGCAAAATTCAAGTTTCGGACGATTTTTTTTCCATCGTGCGATGTCAAGAACAAGGGGTTACCGCCGTTTCGGTTTCAAAGGATTTGGAGGGTTTGTTTGATGACGTGCTCATGCGCCAAGGAGAAGTTTGGCGCTGCTCCAGCGAGTTTGAACGGAAGGTGTTGGACCTCTGCGTGGAATTCAACCTCTTACGGTATATTCAGAAGGATCCAAGTTCGAAAGAGTCAGCGAAGACTGAGAAAAAACATATAAGGATCTGGATAAGGGATGATCAATGGGATTGGTGGAATCTAGCCAATTCCTTGCGTCCGCTGTGCGGCGATTGTGGAGGAGTGGAGTTCTATTTTCAAGGCCGCGAACCGCTGGATTGCTTATCTGAAGTTATCTCTCTGGCAAAATGGTTTCACGCTTGCGTCAGGCATAAGTATTTTGAGGAGATGAACGTAAGTTTCATCATTGAATCGCCTTTCTTGTGCAAAGAGGCGATTCATCCCGTTTATTTGAGTGATTTCGATATCCGTCTTCAGTATGTCGATCATTCTGGACTTCCGAATCAGTACATCGGTGGCGAGAGCAATCCAGAGCGTCAATTGATGAAACTTAAAGCACTTTCCTTGACGGGAATCCCGATTCCCGCCATTTTATATATATCTGATCGGAATGAGGCGACATTTCCGGAAAGGGTTTCGAGCCTAAACCACGCGAATCGAGGAGCGGGCGTCTCGCTACGTCCGCTGGATTGCGGCTTCATGGATCGCGATGCCGTGAAGAATGCTCCTCATCCGGGTTCATTCAACGAAGGGTGCCTCTCTTTGTTAGATTACGACGCTTTATGGTTGGATCGCATCTCTCCCTATAGTTGGTATCGATTTCTCGATCGGATGTATTACATTCCCCAAGACGTCTCCGATGCTCCGGAACGCATGGAGTTTCATTATTCTGAATCGGATGGATTGCAAAAAGCGGACGTGAAGCGGTTTGATGAATGGAGGAACCAATCCATAAAAGATTCACCATGGCTGCGGTACTATCCCTATAAGGCCTTCGCTGAAAACGCTGATTCCTCGAATGAATATCCTTTATCGAAATACTCCGACGTCGTTCGGAATACATTTCATGAATTCATGCAATGCTCCACGGAGTATATGAACAGCTCTTTGATTCGAAACGACGTAGTTTACAAAATCGTTGATTCGGGCTTGAAGAGCCGAGTTGTGTCCGAAAAAATCAAATGCGAGATATGAAATGTCGAACAACACGAGTTGGATAAACAACACGTCTCTTCCCGTGCATTACGTCATAACGATTTTGGATATGGATATTACGCAGAATTGCAACTTTCGATGCCGGTATTGCTTTAAGGGAAATAAAGAGAATCTTTCCACTCCGTCCATGGATTTACATACAGCGCTAACCAGCATCGATTGGTTAATCGAATCATCTGGCGACGCGAAAGAATTGAGCGCCGCGTTTATGGGGGGAGAGCCTTTGTTGCAATTTGAATTAATTAAGGATGTCGTTCCCTACGGGAAGCGGAGAGCTTGGAACCGTGGAAAATCCATTCAATTTTCAGCGACCACCAATTTAAGTTTGGTGACTGAAGAAATCGTTGATTTCTTCGCGCAATGGGGTATGGGGTGGCACGCCTCCATTGATGGAACGCCGGAAGTACAGAATTATCAGCGGCCTTTTTCGAATAACATGGGTTCCTCACGGCGAGTGGAACAGGCAGTACGGCATATTCTGAAATATCGGCCTACTTGTCAAGCTCGGTCGACGATGATGGAGGTGATGCTGCCGCATCTGTATGAATCCTACATGTATTTCAAAAAGTTAGGCTTTGTCAACGTCGGCATCGCTCCCGCCGACGTTACGAATTGGACTGAAGATGGTTTTCGGGTATTTCGAAATCAAATGCGAATGGTTTACGATGATGTTATCGAGTGTTTTCGGAATCGCGTGAAAATTTATGTTTCGGGCGTGGAATATCTGTTTTCCTACTTTTCGGGGGAGACGAAAACGAAGGATTTCACATGTGGTGCGGGCCGCGGAATGGTGTTGGTCGATCCTTCAGGGGATCTTTGGCCGTGCCACCGGTGGGATAGTGCGGCGAAGGACGTGAATTCCGAGCGCTTTTGGAAGATGGGGAATATTTTTGACGGGGATTTCAACAATGACTTGCATCTGGCCTTGCTACAACGACAACGCATGTTTGATCAAAATGTAGAATGCAAAGGATGCATATGCGAGGATTACTGCTCCCCAGGATGTCCAGCTGGAAATCTACAGGAAATCGGAACGATTTATCGATGCCATGAAAATTGGTGCGAAATTTCGAGAATTTGTTATGAGGAGGGAAAGAGAGCGTACGATATTCTCTACAACGAAAACAATGAAATGCTTTTTGAGAGATATAAATTAAATAAACGGTCAAGCAAGAGGCGAAACATATACTATAAGAAGAATGGGAATTTAAATCATGGCTGATCCCGCTCAAACACCAGTGCTGACGCTTCGCCTGGAGGATATTAATTCAACTTTATGCCGTCATTGCGCTCAATGCTGCAACGTCAAAATCAGTGTCCACAATGTGGACTCCCGGCTGCGTCAATACTATCGAAAGATTGGCATGGACGTACAGCCGCCGATTAGCGAAGGCGCAGAGGATTGCTGCGGCGAACCGCACGATGTTACGATTGATTTCGGGGAATGTATCCACCTCAAGAAAGAGGGGAATTGCTATGAATGTGATATTTACGACGAGAGGCCGATCCTATGCAAGGATTTTAATTGCGTCGCTTGGGCCTTGGTCAACAACGCGTATAATGAAAAAAATGTATTGCTGATGAAGGTGCAAAGCATAAAGAATAATCTGTAATCGGCCGCCGATGGATGATTCTCGCATAAGAGAGTATGATGCCGCAACTGAAGACCATTTATTTAAATTTTAACTCCGAAGACATGCGCGCATTGATCTGCGTGAGAATTGCGCATCGGCTTGCGGAGAAACTAAAAAGGTTAAAGATTGACGTCCTTATATTGGATACAAGTGATAATCGATTACTGTGTTCAGGCGTCCCGATATCCGATAAACAATTCACCGGTGCCTGTGATTCTTCCTCTCCGCCAGTGGATTCAGGTTGTGTCATGTCCGTGAAAGCGGTGGACGTCGACGGAAACGCGATCTATGCGCGGCGAATTAGAACGATCGATGATTACTCCGATTTTAGAAAATTTTTGTTTCAATGCTATTGTCTCGACGACGTATATGATCAGCTTTCGTTTGCGTACCTGAAATGCGACGGCGAGGCTGGAAATCTGTTGTCAACGAAGGAGCCATGGAAGGAAATATTCAATGTTGACGAAATAGAGAATTATGATGATGTAGAAAATCGTCATGCGCTGTTTCTGCACATATCGCCGCGTAATTTGAAGGATATTCTATACTTGCGCGGCAGTTACCCTGAAGTGATTTTCATTGGAATTCCTACGGGAAATATTATTGATTCATTTCTGAACCAATCGGATGCTTCCGTCGACTTTCACCGTTTAATTGAATCAATTGATATTCTTCTTACAAGCGCGAAACTCGATGAGGATATTTATTCTATTTTTCACCCCACCGTTATTAACGTGGGTCAACCGTTTTGCGTTTCCCGCTTTTCTTCCTATGTTGGATTAGAAAAATATCCGAATATCGGCTTGTCAATCGCGCCTGGAGTTTCGAAGAACGTCGTTGAAATTGGCCGCCGGTTGATCAATGACGTGACTTGTTCCTTTCCCTCAATGAATGGGGTTGTTCTTGAGTATGTCTACGGTGACGAGCCCGCACGCGCGCTGGACGTTCAAGGCATGTTATACGTAAGAAATACGGATGAAAAGTGGCATATAATCAGCTTGGCCCGATGCAGATGCGTTTTAAATCTCAACTACATGCCGGATGTGGATATCTTGCCGTTCGTATGCTCTTATTTCGGAATTCCATGCATTGGACCGAAATGCCAGGAATGGCAGAACGCTTTATGGCCCGATGTATCATACGAGGCGTTCGATTTCGCTGGTGCGAAATGTCATCTAGAAAAAACTCTCGCAAATCCAGAATTCGAGAAGACTATCATCTTGAAATCTCAAAACACTCTACGGAGCGTCGTTGATCAAGATTATAAAATGAAATTCTTTTCAAGCATCAGTCGGCGTTTGATGACGACGTGAACGTGGATGATGTTGTCCATGTGCGCCATCGCGTAAAAGATAAGTGAGCCAATTATCGATGTCTAAGATCGCCGTAGTCGTCGTAACATGTAAAAGGAATTTGTCGTACCGCTATCTTCACTATTTGTTATCATCGTTTTATTCTGCGGGATATCAACAGTATGTTGACAATCCGGATTACTATTTTGAAATCTGGGAATCCGCGGATTGCATCTCATCTGAATTAGTCAATCTGTCGTATTCTTATCCCGGCGTGACTATTGCGTTCAACGCAGTGAAGCGTACGCTGTTTGATAATTATATAAACATCATTTCAGGCCAGACCGAATCTTTCGCGTGGTTGTTGATAGTGCAGGATGATGTGGTATTGGCCAAAAATTTTTTTTTCTATCTTGAGTGGATCCTTCCACGTCTTCCCGAAGATTTAGGGCTTTTGGATTTTTTCACTTATCCTCCTGATGCCATCGGTTGGCCTTATCTTTTATGGCCTTATCCGCCAGAACTGTTTGGCGGAGCTCAGTGCATTCTTCTTCGGGGAGCGTGCTCTCGCGATTTTCTTCACAGCAAAGCTGTGAGAGATCATGGGGAATATAAGAATGTGAAATATAATCCTTTCGTCTTTGAATACGATCAAGGGTTCTATTCCCATGCGCATATAGATTTTTGCCTCGGGAAATATTTTAAAACTGAATCTAAATACAAGATTTATGGTCATAATCCGAGTATTGTACAGCATGTAGGAGGAGTCAATTCAACCATTGGAAATGTAGGAGAAAGACAATCAGATAATTTTATTGGCAAGGAATATGATTGTTTGTATATGCTTAGCCAAAAAATGGAGGAATGGGAGAAAATAATGAAATGTAAAAAAGAAATTTGGATAAATTCCAACAAGGGTATTTTTACCCAAACCGTATAAAAGTACTTTTCAGGGTGTAATACCATTTGCAATTAGGGTTGCCAACAAAGCCAAGGGACATGAGTGACGGTTTGGACTCGTTCTTCATCTTTTCTCCCCAAATAAGAGTACTGTGCACATTCGTGCGGAAATGGGCGCTACCGCCACTCCACTCCCTTCACCATCGCGGCCTGAATTTCCGGTGTGACTTTCATGTCCTTTTCGGGATGGGTGGGCTGCCTTGCCACAGCCGACCGTTGCTGATGTAACGGTATGTATTCGAGCCTCTGGGTACGTTTCCAAGACGCAGGTCGTCCAATCCGCTTTTCCGGCGTCCAAAACGATCACTCTTGAATACATTACGGAACACGAACTCTCTTTTTTTTCCGACAACGAATATTCACGCCCTGTTGCCGGCGCCAAAGTCACATTTTGGAAAGGACGCCCAGCGACTCGTCCGGTCTCCCGGAAATTAACGGTTTCCCTCGGGACGTTTAATCTTAAGAATATAAATCCAGTGGTTGTGCAGCGGGAACCGGATGGAATCAAGATTGTTGCAGGAATTGGTAATCCGTATCGATCCAATGAATCCACTCCTGAAGGGAAAGAAATCCCTCCTGAAGGCGCCATGATTGTGGGGGTTGGGGGGATCATGTGGAATCCTGGGGTCAGGCCTCATTTCACGCCGAGATTGCTTTCTTTTCGGACGAATTCCCCTTCATCGGTTTTGTCAAGATTGTTGAGGATTTGGGACACTCTATCTTTAAGCGGTTCCGATCCGACTTCATTTCCTCCACTCTACATCGAGCATTTCGAGTGGAGTCATGAAAATAAAATCCGCTATGCCGAGTTTTTCTTGCTGGAATTCTCAGACACAATGGAAAAGGTCGGGGAGACGATCACGGATGAAAACGGGCGATGCCATTTTACCGCGCCTACTCCCGGCTTGTTTTATGTTCAAGCGGAAAAGGACGGGATGCGAAGTTATTTCCTCACTCTTCATCCGTTGCGATGCTCCGTGAAATCTCGTATGTATGAACAGACGCGTTTAATCGTAAATACATTAAAAGCCGGATTTGATCCTGTGCTTACGAATTTTGGCGTCATTCCGAATGTGGATTTGATTATAAAAAACAAAGATGCCCAGCGGGGTGGGATTTATGCCTTCAGAACGGATGGATCTGGTTTCGGTTACATTGACAACCTCCCTTGGGGAACCTATGAAATGACCTTGACGCCTCCGGACGAATGGGGTTTGCCGCCAAAAAAGGTTGACGTGACGCTCGATAAACCAAGGCTAAAAAAAAATGTTTATTTCGACATGGATTATCACGAAATTTCGGGAAGGGTGATCGAAAAAGATACACGGATTCCGGTTCCGAATTATTGGCTTTTGCTGTGCATGTTGAAACCAGAGGCTGCGCTCTATGCCCAAGTCAAAACCAATGCGCAAGGTGAATTTGCTTTTACGAATGCTTTGCCCGGCTCGTATCGCATCATTGATCTAATTAACACGCGAAAACCTCCTGAATTTATGCCAGATCCTTCTCGCTATTCATATCAATTCCTAACTGAGGTTGATCCATTCCAAATCGATGGCTACCCCGTCGTTATGGAAGATCAGGACGTGCGGGATATTGAATTGCCTGTAATGCCCGCCCCGGTAACAACCTGGTCCGGAATCGTTGTCGATTCAAAAGGGAAACCTGTTCCCGGGGCCGTTGTTACGTTGGAGCATGAAGATATCGATTTGGATAAACTTCAGCCGGAACAAATCACGGATCATCAAGGCTTTTTTCGGATTACTCGTTTTGGTTATCCGGACAAAACTACGGTTCATCAATCCGTTCTGGTGGGTTATGTTGGAAACCGGATATCGGTCAACCTGGGAGATTTTGAGCCAGCGCAAGAGCATTTGCAACCGGTCGCTTCCGGTTCCATTTCCGTGAATTATCACATCGGAGATACCATCGATTCCCTGATAATTGAAATTAACAACGAAAACAAGTATTCACTGGAAGGGATCGTCCTCGATCCGCAAGGGCAAGAATTTTGGGACAAAGAGGTTTACGCCGTCCAAAAAGGGATTCACCTTTATGCCGAAAAACGAAAGGATGGCCGTTTTCTGATTTCAGGCCTGGATCCCGGAGCGCTGGAATTGTTTGTACACCCCTGCATGTATTTAGATAATACGGTTGGTTACCCTATTATTCGTAATTATGATTACTTTACGGAACAGATAAACCTCCGAATCGAAGAAGGCGCTCAACCTCCTTTTGTCGAAGTCACTTTACGCAAGATCGGCCATCTTGCAGGATATTTGCATGATCAACAAGGACAATCCCTCGAATATGCGACCATTCAACTCGGGCATACATCGACGGATACGCCTGATTACACAACGGAGACCAACGCGCAGGGGCGATTCCAATTTGATTTCCTGCGTTGCGACCTCTCATACAATCTAACCGCTTCAACGAATGAAGGACCAGTCGGAAGTTGGGAAGGTCTGGTCCCTTCCGACGATGAAATTCAATTGCAGTTAGAGAACTAATTTGGATTCATGCGGACTAATGCCGGATCAATATGTTATTTTCACAATCATTAGACATGGCAATAAAGATACTACATATTAATAATTTTTTCTTTCCTTTTGTCGCAGGTCCATCAAAACACATGATCGATGTGATACGTTTTACTTTCTCTCAAGAGAATCATAGCGTTGTTTCACTGGATCGCAACGATCAATTGAAAGAGATCGATGAGTGGGAAGGAATCCCGGTGCGTCGATTCTCTGAATTCCCGCTGGAGGATGCGAGAAGATATTTTCATTTGGGAGGAGAGGCTGCGGATGAAATCAGGCGGTTTGTTGAGTACATCCGGGCTTTTAAACCGACCTGCGTGGTTTTGTACTTTATCGGAGTATTGCCGCTTCTGATCCGATGCGCACTTCCTGAGATCAAAATGGTATTTCTGCCGTTCGGTTTTGAAACAGGAGATTTTCTAAATGAATATCGTACTCCTCGGATTAAAATTGCGTTATGTGGCGACGGTTGTTATAAGGATTATATAAGTGAAGGGGCACTTCCGGATCAAATGTTCATCATGGAAAGGCCGATTAATACACGATTTTACACCCCTTTGGAGATTCCCAGAGATCCCTATCGATTGCTTTTTGTCGGTCGTTTTCATCCTGTGAAACGTATCCCTGCTATGATAAACACCCTCGCTCCTGTATTTTCTGATCACTCCAAACTTCATCTTCACATCGTTGCCGACACAAATACTGGTCTTTATTCCAAAGCGGTTGAGAATGAACTGGCGTGCGTACATGAGGCTATTAAAAAAAATGAGCTTGCAGATCGGGTGATTTTTAGAGGAAAAAAAGTAGGGGAAGATTTGTTACGGGAATACTCCGAAGCTTCCATTCATCTGCTGCCGTCCAAATACGAGCGCCGGGCCACGGTGGTGCAGGAAGCCATTACCATGGGAATGCAGTGCATCAACACCTGCAAACGGGCGTGCGACTGGCCGGAGTACGCCGAGGACGGAAGGCGGCTGATCCATTACGTGGATGAAGTAGAGGACATGATTCCGACGCTGCGGGAGTTGCTGGAGCAGGGCTCTTTGCCGTCCAACCGCGACTACGCCTTGAAGCATTGGTCCTGGGATATCTGGAAACCGGCCTACGAAAAGCTCATGATGGAGTGGTGACCGGGGCATGGGACAACCCACTGTTTCCGTCGTGATTCCGACCTACAAAGAGAGCATAAAAAAGTGGGGGGCACATTGAAAAGAAAGTGAATCCATCCCTATAGGCCTAGCGAGGTCTCCGACCTCAAACCGACTAGCCGGAGCGGGAGAGATATGGTAAAAGAAAGGAGTGGAAAATTCCTCAAACAGAAGCGAGAAGAGAGTCATGGCGAGCATAGACGAATTGATTCGTGAGCATGTGACGTTGGAAGTGGAATGCATAGACCGCCTGTACTTGATCGGCTATGTGCCGCAGCTTCAAACCGGCGGGCAATTGGTGAACTTCTTGATGAACCATTTGCAGCAGACCGTAGGATGGGTTAGCCGTCAGGCGTAACCCATCGGATTGTTTCTGGAATCAATGGGTTACGCTTCGCTAACCCATCCTACAAAACTACAAAACTGTTCGTCAATCATCTTCAATATTTGTTTCTTGGTTTCGTTTGAATCCAGTAAAGTATAGTATAATTAATACTTGGTTTGTGTGAGTTCTTCGGTCTATTCGATCTTGCCCACAATCCGTTAAGCAAATTCCAGCAGTTCATCGTCAATCCGTTTCTCCCGCCGCCAGGCATTAGCCAGACCAACTGGTTTCAC
>QZKN01000095.1 GCA_003598175.1 Candidatus Omnitrophota bacterium | reverse complement strand
GATCGCCGCCGTTTCGCCCATGCTCGGGCTATTGGGCACGGTTTTGGGGATGATCAAAGCGTTCAATTTCATCGCCTTCGACATCAGTGTGGTAAAACCGGTGGCGTTGGCGGGCGCGGTGGCGCAAGCGTTGGTGACTACGGCGGCCGGACTGATCGTTGCGATTCCCTGCATGGGATTCTTCTTCTTCTTCCGCGGCCGGCTGCAATCGTTGATCGGCCGGGTGGAAGAGGTGGCCGTCGAAATCGCCGAACACATCTCTTCTCACGAGGAGAACTAATATCATGAATTTCCTCGGACGCATGCAGGAAGAAGAACCGTCGATTCCGATGACGCCAATGATCGATATCGTGTTTTTGTTGTTGATTTTTTTCATCACGACGTCGGTTTTTGCGCGATTGGAAAACGAGCTTTCCGTCACCGTTCCGACGGCGGAATCCGCCACGCCGCCCCAGCGGGATTTGGGAGAATTGATCGTAAACGTCAAACATGACGGCGCCATCATCGTCAATCAGCGGACCGTCACGATGGCGCAGTTGGAAATTCTCCTCTCCCGCATTGCGAAACAATATCCCGATCAATCCGTTATCATTCGTGGAGATCGGGAATCGAGATTGGAATATGCGGTACAGATTCTCGATACCTGCGCGAAAGCGGGCGTGTGGAACATTCAAATCGCGGCGCTGCCGCCGGAAGACACGATGTCCAGATGAAAACGGGAAGCGGAGATGAAAGCAAAGGAGGAAGTCGATCATGGGCGAATTGCTCATCAAAGATTTGGATGAACGGCTTATTCATCAATTACAAAATCGAGCCTCGGCGCGCCATGCATCTTTGGAAGAAGAAGTGCGCGATATTTTAATGGAAGCAATAAAACCGCCGATAAATGAATTAGCTAAAAAGGCGACAGCGTTTCGTGAACGAACAGCCGAACGACAAAAAACGAACAGCCTTGATTTGCTAAGAGAGGACCGAACAATTTGAAGATCGTCGTTGATGCAAGTGTGGCAATCAAATGGTTTCTGCGTGAAAATCTCAATGAAGAGGCTGATCGGTTGCTCGGAGGCGATTATCGGATTATTGCTCCGGATTTCATTC
Source organism: Candidatus Omnitrophota bacterium (assembly GCA_003598175.1). Lineage (GTDB taxonomy): Bacteria > Hinthialibacterota > Hinthialibacteria > Hinthialibacterales > Hinthialibacteraceae > SURF-12. The sequence continues at coordinate 11,044 of QZKN01000095.1, read as the reverse complement.
TTTTGGAAGCGGCAAATATTGTCTGGAAAAAAATCATGCGCGATGAATTGGATGAAAGAGATTGCGATTTTATTTTAAATGGGCTCAAAGGATTCTTATCTGAATTGCATCCCTTTGAATCCCTAATTGATCGCACCCAGAAACTTGCCAACCAACTCAAACATCCGATTTATGATTGTTTGTATTTAGCCGTAGCATGTGAAAATAACGCTGCTGTCGTAACTGCCGACCGTCGTTTCTACGATCGAGTTCAAAACAGTGATTATTCGAAACAAATTGCCTGGATAGAAACACCGCCAGCGCCGAAATAAGAGAACGATTGTGAACATATATCAAAAACTCCAAATTTTGATTTTTTTATGCATACCGTTGGTATTGATTTTCCCGGCGCATAGTCAGAATCAGGACGCGCCCGCCGTTTCGCAGGAACAAAAAGATTTGGATTTCGCGGATGGTCTTTATCAACGCGGCATGTACGAATCCGCGGCGCAGCAGTATATGGAATTCATTCGCCGTTATCCTGCCGGCGCCAATCGGGGAATCGCGCTATTTCGGCAGGGAGAGTCGCTTTATCAGCTTTCTTTGTCTCTGAATAAAACCAATCCGGTTCAGGCGAAAGTGCAACTCCTCAAGGCGCGCATAGTTTTCAGCGATTTGATCAAGGCGTTTCCGACGGGGGAACGAATTCACGATGCGCTGTTGCGTCACGGGGAACTCTCCTACAAATTGGACGACGCCCGGAGCGGATTGGAATCCCTGCTGCGCGTCATCAAGGAATCGAAGGATAACACATTGCTGGAAGCGGCGCTCTTTTATGCAGGCCGGAGTTATGAAACGGAAGGAAAAAGCGCGGAAGCGGAACAAAAATACCGCCAAATACGCGACACCTATCCCAAAGGCGAATTCGCCGCTTTTTCCACGTATCTCCTGGCTGAATTGTTAGCCAAAAACGGGAAAACCGAGAACGCTGTAAATTTATTAAACGATCTTTGGAAAAATCCGGAAAAATACGGTCAACAACAAGGCGCGGCCCTGCTCGACGAAGTGCAATTGCGATGCGCGCAGTTGTTGTACAATTTGGATCGCTTTTCCGAAGCGGCGCAGATTTACCAAAATTTCGTGCAAACGCATCCGTCGGGAGAAAATATCGCCAAAGCCAAATACGGCGCCGCATGGGCGGAATATCGGCAAGGCAACGACGCGAAAGCCCTTGAGATCGCGGGCACGCTGCAAAAACAGTCGCTGCCCGAAGACCTGGCGGCGGGCATCGTCTTTTTGCAGGGCACGTGCGCCTATCGGCAGCAACTGTACGATCAGGCGATCCGTTTTTTCCGTGAGATTATCGCGGATCCGAATGCGGGCGATTACCGTGACCGTTCTTGGTATCAGCTGGCATGGGCGTATTATCTTTCCAATCAATACGATCTGGCGATTCGTGAATGCCAAAATCTTCTGCGGCAAACCTTGCCCGCATCATTAAGCGGCAATCTCCATTTTCTGTTGGGGCAAACTTACGCCCGACTAAAACAGTATGAGGACGCCGTCAACGAACTTCGTATTGTTCGGCAACTCGATCCCCAGGGTGAATACGCCGAGGAATCACTTTATTTGATGGCCGATTTGCTTTATCGATTGGAGCAATTTCAGGAATCCGGGCGAATGTTTGAACAATTCTACGAAACGTATCGCACTTCCAAACGCGCTAAAGAAGCGCTGAGCTGGGCCTGTAACGCCTTTTTTGCCGACAAGGACTTCCCACGAGCCATCCAAACGGCGGATCTGCTTCTGACAACCTTTTCTGACTTCGAAAACAAGGAGGAAACGGTATATCGCAAAGCGCTGGCGCTGTACCAACTCAAAGAGTACGAAAAAGCGCTTGCCGCCTTTGACGATCTGCTCCGTTTTCCCGAAAAAACGAGCAAAAAATCCGAAGCGCTGTATTGGATGGCATATATTCATGAACTGAAGAGCGACCATAAAACGGCTTCAAGCACATATGGACGGCTTTTGAAAGAATTTCCGAAATTCGAAAATCGCAATGATGTAATTTTGCGAAAGGCCTTATGTGATTATCATGAAAAAGATTTTGCCGCGGCTTTTCAAGGTTTCATCACTCTCCTCGATACGGAAACCGCTTCGAAATTGCCCGCCGAAGTCCTGTTTTGGATGGTCTTTTTCGCGGAAGAACAAAATAATCGGGAACAGGCGCTACGCATCACCGATCGCATCTTTTCGTTATCCGACCGTCCCTCCGTTCGGGAACGGGCGTATGTGGCCAAAGGCAATCAACTCGTGAGTTTGAAACGATGGGAAGACGCCATTACCAACGCGGACCATTTTTTCACTACATTTCCGGAGAGTAAATTCAAGGCGGAAATTTTTTGGAGCAAGGCGAAATCACTGGAAGGATTGGGGCAAAAAGAAAAGAGCCTGGAATGCTATGACAAAAGCCTGGCCGAGTATCAAAAAATCGGAAGTCCGGACGCCCCATTTGAGGCGACTCTGTACGTCGATCGCGGGCGGCTGCTGGAATCACTGAATCGGCCGGAAGAGGCGCTCGAATCCTTTCTTCGGGTTGCCATCATCTATGATCATCCGGAATTGACGCCGGAGGCCATGTACCGCGGCATCCGCTGCCATCTTGCCGTGAATGAAAAAAATGAAGCGCTCATTTTGTATCAGGAATTGAAGCAGCGGTATACGGATTCAACCTGGAATCAAAAAGCCAAAGAAGAATTTTCCGCTATAATGGATCAAGAAGAATAAATCGGAGTGCGAATGCCGCCTGTTGAATACACCGGCAGCGACCAAAATCGGAGCCATGAAACAAAGGGCCACTCATTCCCCTATACGACCCCCTATAACGCGCACACACGCGCATAGGAATACAAATCGTTTGTTGACGATTGCCATGGCTGCGTCCGTCCTGCTTCATGTCACGTTCGTTATCGTGTCTCGATCATGGCAGGTGGCTGATTTGCATCACATCGAACGCAGTGTGGAAACCTTATTCAAAGTGCAGTTTCGTCAATTGGAATCACGAAATTTCGTTTCCCGTCCGACGCAACAGCAATTGCGGGATGAGCGGGAACGAGTGTTGCGCGATGAAATGAGTCAGTTCTCTCAACTCCCCGCGAGATCGGCGGAGCCGGAAATTTTTGCAACCGCGCCAACCTTGGAAAACACATTGTTACCCGATTTCGAAGAATGGGGAGTCACGGAACAGGAATTCGAAGACGATCAAACCGCCAAATCGTTGATCACGTCGGAGTTCGGCAAGCATGCGATCAACGAATTCGAAAAAAACGTGGGAAAAGGAACCATCAACGATACCATTGAAACGAAACGAATCCCACTCACCGGCCGTGGAGACAGTTCCAGCCGCCGACTCCTGGCGGGTCTGCCCGCGCCTATCCTCGATTCAGATCCGGTCGTTTCCCGCTCCCTTTCCACCGTTCTTATTGCCGATACGGCTCCTCCCGAACCGAAAATCGACATTTCCGAGCCACAAATTCAATTGCCGCCGGTAAACGAGTTGCTGCCATCGCCCGAATTGATGCGCACCAGCCCCCATCCCACTTCCCTCAAAAAAGAAGAGCAAGCGAAAGAGGAAATTCGCGATCGATTTGTTCGTCTGGATGACCTCGTTCAAGTCGATTTGATTACCTACCATCATATCGGCGGCGACGGCTATTTCATGATTCGCATACGCCCGAAAACGGCGGACGAACGCCTGCGGATTCTCCCCAAGGACGTGGTGCTGGTCCTGGACGCATCCGCCAGCATGGGAAGAAGGCGAATCGAAGTGCTCAAAAAGGAAATCCAAACGATTCTCGAACGATTGCGCCCGGAAGATCATTTCAACGTGGTCGGATTCAAGCGCAATGTTCGAAAATTCACGGATACATTCAAACCCGCGACAAAAGATAACATAAAGGAAGCGTGGGAATTCATCAAACCGCTGGAAGCGTCCGGCCGTACGAATATTTACCATTCGTTGGAGCCGCTCGTGCAGCTGGGAACCGAGCGCGCCCGTCCCTTGATTCTGCTTCTTTTGAGCGACGGACGGCCCAACGTCGGAGTCGTCAACAGCCGCAAAATCATTAACGACCTTACGCGATTTCGTGGTCCCAGCACTTCGATTTTTTGTGTGGGAACCGGGGAAACGCTGAATAATTATTTGCTGGATATGTTGGCCTATCGCAATCGCGGGCTGGTGGCGTTTGAACGCAACAACGCTGAACTTCCCACCGTCATTCAATCCGTTTACGGTTATGTGGAAGATCCGGTTCTTCTCAAAATCACGCCTCATTTCACGAATGTGAACGAAGAGGAAGTGTTTCCCAAACAATTGCCGGATCTGTATTTGAAGGGTGAACTCAAAATCTGGGGACGCTTGGATCATGAGACCAAAATCACGTTTCGCCTGATCGGAGAAGCGTTTGACGAACGCAAAGAGATGATCATTGAACTGCCGGTTCCCGATCTCGACAACGGAACCTATGAAGTGGCGCGAGATTGGGCTCGCCGCAAAATCTACCATCTGGTGGGACAAATGGTGGAAGAGGGCGACCGTCCCGAACTTCTCGAGGAAATCTGGAATATCAGCCGCACATACAACGTGCAAACCCCCTATTCCCCTCAACTTTCCGGCCATTGATCTGTTTCGGCCGTGGCCTTCCTGCCCCATGCGGCAGCCTTCTCTTTTCCACATCTTTTTACATAACCGTTTCTTATCTTGTGTGATTCGTGATTATAATAAACAAGTGACAGGCAGAAGACTTTTCTTTTTCCATGGATTGATGGTAGTATGGAACAGCAGGTTGACGGATCGATTTCAGATATTATACGTGGGAGGTTCTATCTAATGAAACGATCGGGTTTTACTCTTATTGAATTGCTCATTGTTGTTGCCATTATCGGAATTCTGGCGGCGATCGCCGTCCCCAATTTTCTCAATGCGCAAACGCGCGCGAAGGTCGCCCGCCAGTATGCGGACATGAAGGGCACGGTTACGGGAATTGAATCGTTAAAGGTCGATAAAGGCGTCATGCTGGTCGATTTCTGGGACGATGACACGACGTGGGGCATTGAACGGATGGAAAAAATTTTCGCGAACGTCGGCAACGTGGGAGAAGCCAATCGTCGCATGGTTCACGTACTGGCGCCATTGACGACGCCGGTTGCCTACTTGTCCAAAGTGCCGACGGATCCGTTTGCCGCCAAAATCAATCCAAACGAAACCAGTGGACACTCGGAACGATTCGGCGTTTGGGGAAATGACACGTATCTATACGTCGATTGGGACTTAATGTCTTCAAGCGGTGGATACGGTGGAATCAACAGCGCCGCCAATGCGGCCATTGCCAATCAATGGCATGGCAATATGAGAAGAGGGGATTATGTTTTGTTTGGTTTCGGCCCCGCCGCCGCACAATTCTACAGCAGTTCCTCCATGGGCGTACGATCGTGGATTCCGTATAACGCTTCGAATGGTTTGCTTAGCATGGGGGATATCATGATGAAGAACGGAACGGTTTTTCAATAAGAAATTTCTTCCCGAATATTTGAAAATATAGAAAAGACGCTACCGCACGTATCCTGATAAGCCATGGAGAGTCAGGCGAAGGTGTTTTTTTGTCCATTGTATTTATGCGCAAGTTATTCCGTTGCGATGGATGGATATTCCTGATTTCTTACCAGATGAAGCATTGAGCGCCTCCCGTAAAATCGATGGATCATGAAAACGCGATCTATCCTGCCAAACGGGATTCCCATTTACCAAGCCCTTTCAAATTTATGGACATCCATCTGTTTGGTTTTCTTTTGGATTTGCGCCAAATCGTAAGCGTTTTGCATTCGCAGCCACATTTCCGCACTAGATCCAAAGGCCATAGACAGGCGAACCGCCATTTCCGGGGAAATCCCGTTATATCCATGAATCAGCCGGGAAAGGTAATTGCGAGTTACCCCCAATCCCCTGGCCGCGTCGGTGATGGTCAAGCCAAGAGGCTCGATGCATTCTTTAAAAACCATTTCTCCCGGATGGGGAGGATTTTTCATAGGCATGGTATTTCTCTTTTTCAGTGATAGTCAATCAAATCAATATCGGTTGTATTTCCTTCCTCAAAACGAAAGATAATACGCCAGTTTCCTGATACATCCACCGCATAAAATCCTGCCAGCTCGCGCTTAAGGGCATGCAACCGAAAACCGGGAAAATCCATATCCGTTGGATTCGCCGCAAGGTCAAGAGCAAAAAGAATACGCCTGAATTTCTCGATCCAAACCGGATTGAGACCTTTAGTCTGTTCCGTTTCCCAAAATCTACGCAAACCGGCATGTTTGATCTTTACAATCAAGGTTCTTCACGGTCAAGGAATAGAATTTTCCCTATTGTAACACGTAGCGTTGCCAGCATCAACTTTTGCTGCCGTCGGTAAGCGAGAGAAGGGGATTTGGATTCAATGTTGAAGATAGCGAAATCCACCTCTTCCTGACTGGACGGGTATGGTGGGATACATTCCGTTCATCTCTCCCAACAAATCCTGCAGATTTTTTTAATACTATAAAATACAATTATAGATGTGGAAATGGATATTTATGGGGTTGCCGAGGGAATCAATCCCGCTTTTCCGCTGTTTGCAGGCGGCGGCTTGCTGCTGTCGAAGTAGTTGTCGTTGGTGAAGATAAACAGGTATTCGTTTCCCTTCATTTTAATTTCCGACAAATTACGGTGATATGGGTCGGTTTCTTCCAAAACGTTGCAGAGAATGATGACGTTTTCCAGCGGTTTCCGGAGGGGAATCACCAGGTTGAACACCGTATAGGAATCGTCCTCTTCCACATGAAATGAAATGTCCTTTAAAACCAGATGCAATTGGCGGCCGCTATTCAGGATCTTGAGTTTGTTTGTCAGGTAGTAATACATCATCGAACGGAAGGCCTTGAGTTCTTCTTCGCTTAAAAATTGATTGGCGTCCGTATCCACTGGAAACAGTTCGAGAGTGCAAATCAGGGTGAGACGCAACTCCATATGAATCGCATCCTCTTTGATCTCGATGGTGGAAAACGAAAAACTATTCAAATGGGCCCACGTCAAATCCCCGCAAAGCAAAACAATCAGGAGCGGGAGGAGGTTTTTTCGCATGATCGGTTCACCTCGATGGCGAGTGACTGGGATAATCCGGTGGAGGGTGTGGTTTTCGTTATCAATCCGTTATTCCGTGACGCGCGGAACGCGGAAATAGGGGAATTCCCGATCCGGCGCGTTTTCGAGCGCCTCGTGGCTGGAAAGGGACGGTTGGATTTCGTCTTCGCGGAGCACGTTGAACATGGGGATGGCGTGAGACATCGGTTCCACATGGCTCACGTCAATGGATTTCAATTTTTCAACGTAATTCAATATTCCGTCCAGATGGCCGGTGTAGAGATCGACTTCCTCCTCCGACAATTCAAGCCGGCTGAGAAGCGCGATATGTTTGACTTCCTCTCTGTCGATACTCATCGCTGTTCTTCCTTTGTGTCTTCGGATTCGGTGATGACGGTGATGATATCATCGCCGTTTTCGTCCTGCGAGGCTATCGCATCCCCGTCGAGCGTGTTCTCGTCGGAAAGAGCGTCTTCGTTTTCCGTGTCTTTCAAATAGACCTGCGATTGCGGGGGCGGCGAGAGAAGAACGGGTTCCTTGGACGATTCCCGCGGGAACAGCTTGTGTATGTGAACCTCGACTTCCTTGATGTTTTTCAATCCGAGCGTTTCTTCCAGTTCCCGGTGGATTTTACCTTGAAATTCCCGCGTGAAGTCGGGAACGCTGCGTTGTAGTTCGAGAACCACTTTCGTGCGGACGAGCAGTTCGCCGTCCACCTCTTCCGCGCGAATCTGCAAGTCGCGGATGCCGGGAATGGCGCTGCATTTGCGTTTGATGAAATCCTCCACGGCGTCGAGAGCGACGCCCACTTTGCCGTTTTCATTTTCCAGCACCACCTGCCGGCGCGCTCTCGGCTCCAATCCGATCAACAGGGCAAAAAGAGAGAGGCTACAGCCCAGCGTAATGAAACCAACCGCGACCACAAGGATTCTACCCCAATATTCGCCGTGTATGCGTTCCATCAGCGCCCCCAGAACCAGCAGAAGAGACGGATCCCAAATCCCGATGATCCCGCAGGTGAACGAGAGACAAAACAGAAGAATAAAGGACAGCCCTAACGTGAATTGTTTCATTTTATTGGTTCACTGCATTCATTTTAACCATGTCGTGCTCGAGCAGGAGCGGAGGATTCGCCGCTTCCTCTTCTTCGTAGACGTTCTCGACGTTGATGGAAATGGTGGTGACGCTCAGACCGGTGCTCAGTTGCAGCGCGCGAACGATCTTTCCCTGCAATTCGCGGGCTTCTTTGGTGATCCGAGTGCCATATAAGACGTTCAAGGTCAAGATGGCCTCCGCCCGGCCTTCGACAAAGTTCACGCGGATGGAGCGTTCAATCGTTTTCCGGTTGACCTCCTCTCCCGATTTCACTCCGGCGAGACGAAAACATTTGCTTTGTTCCACCTCGTTCAGAATAAAACGGCGGACGATGGTGGGAGAGATCTGAACCCGTCCCAATTCCGTATCAAAAAACCCGAACATACCTTCCTCCCGCGGTTTGGCGTTTTGCGGCGTCTCTTATCATACATCAGAGTCGGATTCGGGGAAATGTATGCGGAAAGAAAATCCTTTCGAGTCTCTTTCATGCGCCCGATTCCATGTCGCCGGGAGTCATTGTGTGTTTATTATTTTCGGGGTGACAAGTCGGGGCGTCAAGAGAGTTCTGACGTTCATCGATATCGGAAAACATGGCGTGAAGATCATCACTGAAGTGCAAGCGATGGGCTTCGAAGGCGTCCTTTCAGTCTCGAAAGAAATACCGGCGGTTCACGCAATACCATCAATCCCTCTTTTCTCGTATAAAACGGGTGATGTACTCGATTAGTTCTTTTGCTTTAGAAATCCAAGGAAGCACTTGTGATTCCTGAAAACTAACGTAGTCAATATAATCACCTTCCTGACGTCGTTCATAAAGATCATTGTAAATCCGAGCCAGTTCTTTTGGGATTTGTCCTGTCTTTACATAGTTTTGATTGAAAAGACCACGCACACCGGTATGTTTGGATGAAGATAGACCGTCACGAACAAGCAGAGCATTAATGGCATAAAAGCAGGCATAATAGAGACGATTTACACAAGCATTCCATCGATGTGTGTCAGCAAGTATTCGAGCATCTTCCAGGGTTTCGCTTGCTCTTGCCAAACGGTATTGCACCAAATTCCCGTCGGACTCCGTCAAAGTCGTATCCCTTCCTGTTCGATTCGTTTGTGAAAAGGCATGGCCTGAAACTGAGGACTGTTCCACTCTTCTCGAGTTCTAATGATAGAAGAAATGATCTCATCCCATTCCCATTCGATCTCGTAAAGTCTGTGCCGGATTTTATCAATTCGTACATCATTGAGCAGTCCATCGACCAGGATCAGGAGATCCCAATCCGATTCGCGACCGGCGCCACCTCGCGACCGGGAACCGTAGAGAATAATTTGACTATCAGGTTCTATTTCATGGATATGTTGTTTTATTTGAGCAAGCAAATCTTCGCGACGCATGCTGCTCAACCGCTTGTGGTGAACTTCATCACCAACAGGTTGATAGGCTTCAGGATTCTCCAGCACTTCGTACACCGTTTTTTCTATAGCATTAATAAAGGACAGGCCAAGACCGGATGTTCTCTCTTCAAAATATTGAGCCGCCTCCATTATCTCCGCCTCGGCATCTTCGTGGAAGGGTACCGTTCTCATACAATGGCGGCTCTTGATTAGTGATCTTCGGCAAGTCGCGCTCGCGATTCATGAACGGCATCCAGTATATCCTGGGTTGTGGCTTTGGTTTGAATTCCCGGAACATCAAAGGGAGATTTTGCACGGTTCCGATAAACGATCGAGAACCGTTCTCCGCTTCTCCGCTTGATGATCACTTCTTCGGTTAGAGCGATATTTAGTAAATCGGACAGGCGCTGCCTCGCTTCGGAAAACGTATATTCTTTCATGGTTATTACTCCAAAATTGTAATCCCGATTTCCCGTGCAATTCTTTTCATTCCATGATCGAGGGTGAGCAATGGGCTTCGATGGACTTCAGCACATTCCAAAAAATAGGCATCATAGGCGTATATGTTGAATTTTATTGCGATTTTAAGGGCAGATTTTATGTCGATCCGCCGCAAATCAACGGGAATATGCTGCACCTGATCCCATGCCGAATCCACTTCGGCTTTTGCTAAAATGTTTTTTTTCATCATCGCCGTCAATGCGTTGCCAATCTCAAAAGGCAATACTTCGGGCGCAACCAATTCATGACCTTCGGAAAGCCGAATAATTTGTTCTTTTTCCGGTTCATTTAAAGCAACGGCCAAAAATGTATTCGTATCCGCGGTGATTTTCATGAGTACAATTGTACATATCTTTATTGTTTTTATCAATGGGAAGACCGATAATTGCGGGGATATGTTGTGGTGGTGCGTATTCATTCATTTCGCATTCTTTGAAGCGGTGACCTGTATTAAAATGCTGCTTTGAAGAAGATCGGCTTGGACGACTAATGCCGGTCGTGGTTTTGCTGTGCATAAGCTGGAATCCGGAAAAAGGACTAGAACCACATCCCCGCGTTTATAGATTGGCTTTGCATGCGTCATAGTTGTCATAAACAGTCATCTCCGGGCTTTCCCAATCTTCGGCAAAGGGCGCCAGTCGTGCGCGCAAATCCGCCGCCTGCGCCTGGTTGATTCCACGAACATGCAAATCGATGGAGCCTGAGGAAAAAAACGTAACAATGACTGCGGAACCTTCACTGGAATCCGACGGTGTTTCCGCAAGTTCTATCTTGCCTCCGCGATAGACGCCTTCAATTGTTTTTAATCCGAAGTTCCACCCCGATTTATGATATAAGTGATGGTAAATCAAGGGATTAGTGAAACTTCCGGTGTGTGCGTACTGGGTACAGAGAGATTATAGGCGA
>QZKN01000142.1 GCA_003598175.1 Candidatus Omnitrophota bacterium | reverse complement strand
GTAGGGGCGGTTCGCGAACCGCCCCTACGTATCGTCAGGATGTCATGCAAATTCAAAATTCTTTCCATATTTCGTTACCGGAAAACGCTTATGGCGGCGGTTTGGTGTTGCCATATTTACAGAAATTTCCCATAATCGGCGAAGACGTGTTTCTCGCGCCGAACGCTTCCGTAATCGGCGAAGTCACGCTTGGCCCCCAGGTCAGCGTCTGGTTCGGAACCGTGATTCGCGCCGATATCGCTCCCATAAGCGTGGGCGACGGCAGCAATATTCAAGACAATAGCGTGCTGCACGTCGGTACGAACGAACCATGCCGCGTCGGCATAAACGTGGTCGTCGGCCATAACGCAATTCTTCATGGCTGCACGGTCGAGAACGAATGCATGATCGGCATGGGCGCCATTATTCTTAACCGCGCCGTCATTGGCAAAGGTTGCGTCGTCGGCGCGGGTGCGCTGGTAACGGAGGATACCATCATACCACCATACAGCCTCGTACTCGGCTCGCCAGGAAAAGTGAAACGGGTGTTGAGAGAAGACGAACGCTCTAAATATTGTGGCTATGCATCGAAATACGTCGACGTTGCGGAAAATTACAGACGGGTGTTTGTTCCATGAATAAATTGGAAAATGAAACCACGCCATACTGTTTTTTATATTATTACCAACTTTATTCTTTCGCGAACCACGTTTCCGTATGGAAAACGCCTTCTTTGTCCGTTCGTCGATAGGTATGAGCGCCGAAATAATCCCGCTGGCCTTGAATCAGGTTGGCTGGCAATCGTTCGCGGCGGTAGGAATCGAAATAAGCCAGCGAGGCGCTCATCGAAGGGATCGCCAGGCCATGCGTAGCGGCAAAGGCGATGGTCCAACGCCAGGCGTCGATACGGCATAGAATATCTTCACGAAAACTCGGGGCCATCAACAGATTGGACAAATCGGGCTGTTGCGCGAACGCTTCGCGGATGCGGTCGAGGAAGATCGCGCGGATGATGCAGCCGCCTTTCCAAATTTTCGCGAGATCACCGTAATGAAGACCGTAATCGAATTCCCGCGAGGCGGCGCGCATCAGCGCAAATCCCTGCGCATAAGAACAGATTTTTGAAGCATAAAGCGCCGCGCGGACGTTTTCGATCAACATGTCCCGATTCGGCAACGACGGCGCTTGCGGTTCGGGATAAAATGTTGCCGCCTGCACCCGTTCATCTTTCATGGCGGACAGAAAACGGGCGTCCACCGACGCGGTAATGGTGGGAATGGGCACCCCCAGATCCAACGCCGTCGCGGAAGTCCATTTGCCTGTCCCTTTTTGTCCGGCGCTGTCAAGAATGCGATCAATAAGCACGTCGCCGCTGCCTTGGTCGTCGGGAAAATTGACAATCCTGGCGGTGATCTCGATCAAAAACGACTGCAATTCTCCTTCGTTCCACTTCTCGAAAATTTCCGCAATTTCACTTGGCGAAAGGTGAAGGCCATTGCGTAAAATATCGTAGGATTCGGCGATCAATTGCATATCGCCGTACTCGATGCCGTTATGGCACATTTTTACGAAATGCCCCGCGCTTTTCGCGCCGATGTATTCCACACAGGGGCCGGAATCGGTCTGCGCGCTGATTTTTTTAAGAATGGGTTCGAGCGCGTCATACGCTTCACGCTTGCCGCCGGGCATAATGCTGGGACCCCACAACGCGCCTTCTTCGCCGCCGCTGATTCCTGTACCGATAAATAGAACGGGAGAATTTTCCAGCATCTGAGCCCGCCGGTCTGTGTCTTTGTAATAGGAATTTCCACCGTCGATGAGGATATCCCCCTTTTCCAGCAGCGGTAAAATGTCCTGAATCACCGCATCCACCGCGGCGCCGGCCTGAACCATGATCAAAATCTTGCGCGGTCGTTCCAACGCCTGCACGAATTCCTGCAGAGTGTAAGCGGCAACGATGGCTTTCCCCGCTCCACGTCCTTCGATAAACGCTTTCGTCTTCGCGCCGGTGCGATTGAAAACAGCGACGGGAAATCCGTTTCGCTCGAGATTCAAAACGATGTTTTCACCCATCACGGCAAGGCCGATCACTCCGAATTGCTGCCCCATAATTGGTTGCTCCTGTTTCAGTTTTAATTTCCCATGCCCAATCATCGGCGACATGCCATTTTGCACAACCAAGCATGGTATTTGTTACGATTCCGGGATCAAAAACGACGGAAATTCCCTATCGTACAGAAGGATAATCGAAGTGGAAGTTCAAGGAAGGAGATCGGCGTAGCTGACCAGTTTGATCCCACGTCGATGGATGACTTCCTTCACTCGTTCATTGGTGAACGCCTGCGTGACGCCTTCGCGATCGAGGGCAACGTGACGGTAACCTTCGTGACCGATGGCCCGCATTTCTTCTGTGTCCTTGCCGGGATGTTCAATGAAGAAATACACGTCCGGCTGCAGTTCGTTGAGAGCGTTGATCATGCCTTCGATTTTCTGCTCGGGCGTCGTGGTTCCGCTCCAAGGGCGAAACGGTTTGGTTTGGATCGGCAGTTCGAGCGGCAAACCATACTCTTCCGCCAGTTTTAAAACCAATGCGCGCAATTCCGGCGTGCAGGTGGGAGTTCCCATATGCGAGGAGAGATGCGACAGGGTGGGAATTTCTTTTTGGGCGAGTTCGATTTGAGCGCGCAACTCCTTCTCGACTTCATCCATGGTAAATCCAGATTGCAGGAAACCGGTGTGGGGCGGGAAATCCTTGCGCTGGCTGGTTGTCGGAAAGAATTTTCCCTGCGCATCGACGAGACTGGGAGCAGGAGTGAGGGGACCCCATTTGTAAAATTCCCATTCGCTGGTCAAGGTGAGGTGAACGCCCACGTCCAGACCGGGATTTTCGCGCAGCATCATCGCCGCTTCCTTGAACCACGGACAGGGAACCATGACTTCCACGCTACGGGCGATGCCGTTTTGATAGGATTCGATGCAGGCCACGTTGGCGGCGTGAGAGGAGCCGATGTCGTCGGCGCGGATGAGGAGTTGGATCTCATTTTCATCCGCGCCGACGGTATTCACGAAAACCAATAAAAAAAACAACCGGAACAGCCGTGAGAAGAAACAGAGAACTCTCATGAAAATATCCTTTCGTCATAATAAAAGAAACAGGAATAACAAGAACGGTTCCTGTTTCTTTGGTATCAGGTCAGTGTTTCCTTTTCGACGTGGGGTGCATCGCGGGAACGATTTTTACAATGTATAAATTTTGTAGGCCGTTTTCTACGAATTCCATATGATATTTCTCTTCAATATCCAATTTGACGCGGATTTGCTCCCGCGGAGTCATCGTTTTCAATCGCAATAAATTTTCATGATTGTTCATATCCCGTTCACTCAGAATATCGGCCAGGTCATCCCAGAATATCTCGCTTTCGTACTTATCGATATAGGCGCGACATTCACTACCTTCTTCGTAAGGAGAGGTCGGGATGTAACTCTTGAACTCATCCACATATTCCACCAAATCCTCATCCTCCAACCCCATTTTTTTCACATAGGCATAGAGTTTTTGCTCGAGATCCCTGTATTTTTTCGTTTTAGGAGCCTGGGGGCTTTCCGCATTCTCCAAAACCCAACTCGCAATAAATACCATATCCAGTAAATTACGAAACTCCTCTTTCGTGAAGTCGATTTTCATTGTTCCCCATTCCTTTTCCATGATGCCAATCGATTACGAGTCTCTCCGGTTGGAATTATGCTACGCCGGTTTGATGAAATGGGGAAGAGTCCGGCGTTCGTCTGCAATATCCCCAAACGCCATTGCACACCTCTCAAAGTCGACAGAATAATGCATTCATCTTTTCCCAATCATGCTCTCGAAATCACGGAAAGACCTTTGTAATAATTCTTGATCGAAAGCAAGCGCCGATCAGTGAGAGGGAAAAGCAATTTTCAATCGAGAGAGTGAAATTCCGGTAGGATCAATAACATTCCCAATTCGTGACAGCAGAAACTCCCACGGCCAGCGGTAAAGAAGACTGATAGAAAGCAGAAAACGTATCCAAACCGTAAACAGTCAGGAGCACGGTTCCTTCCGGCCATCCTTTCGTGTCAACAATGGCAATGTAATCGTCCGGATTTGTCGTACCGGCATCCGGAACCAGCGGCGTCACGATTCGGTGTGCGCCGACGACGGCTTCGAGAACGAATTCCGAGCCGGGCGCATTGTCGAGTGTAATGTACAGCGTCACCGTCTCACCCTGTTTCGGTTTTTCGGGCGCGGCGGAGAAAGTCATCGAACCTTGCGTATATGCTCGGCTGTTGGTGGAATATTGTCTTCTTTCCGTCGTCGTCATATTGGCGAGATCGATGAAGGAGTTCATCCATCCGGGCAACTCCGGCGCGGTGCCATTATCGAGCATCTCTTGCCATGCTTCGTCGGTCAGGCGTTCATTCGAAGTGAATTCATAATAGGAAAAAACAGAGCCGACGGCGATTTGCAGCGCATCGCCGTTGCCGACGATGACGTAGAGATTCAATGGTCGCCCCACGCCCACTTCGAGAACCTGAAAACCGCGTGAAATATCGGTGTGCACGTCTGCGATGACCGCCATATCCTCATCGAGATGATCTCCGGGACGATCATTTTCACTATCGAAAATAGTCAGCTGCGTAAGAGCGTCGCTGATGGTGCGAATCAGTCTTTTTTCGCCGATCGTCAACGATTGATTGGTCAATTCCTTTTCCGCAATCGCCTTTAAAGAAATCAGAAGATCGCACATTTGTTCCAGGCGATCGCCGAATTCCGGAAACAGCAGATTTTGGGATTGCAATCCATCCATCATGAAACGTGTGAGAGACGACAAGCGGGCAAACGCCCACGGATTGGGTTCCACGAATTCGTTGGCATAGTTGAATGCAGGCATACCGCCGCGCAACGTGTAACTTTGTTTTGCATAGAGAATGGTATCGTGCCGCAATTCCGCCCACGAACCTAACGCGCAACTGAGTTCCTTATCCCGCCAGGCCGTGTTTTGCATGTAAAAAGGAAAACCATCTCCTTTTTCCGCCAACAGCGGCATGAGGCAGTACAACCAGTTCCAATACAGATTCTGCGCCCATTTTTCATCCGGCAGCGAGGAAAATTCGTCGATGAGCGAGGCCATTTGGCTGACGTAGGCCGAATCATTGGTTTCCTGATAAAATTGATCCAGAATTTCATACGCGCGTTGGGATCCGAGAATGGCCATAACGTCCAATCCCCGTGGAAATGCACGGCTGGTGCGATCAATCACCAGTTCCGTAAACATATACGAATCAGGGATAAAACGCTGCCCCATAAACCGAAATCCACGATTCAGTTCGGGAACGATTCGAGGCGCGGGAAGATCCATCACCGCCGTCATCATTTTCGACAGAAAATTGGGATCGGCGAATTGATCAACGGAATTTTGCGTGAAATCATTCCCGTAAATCGTTCGGATAAGAGACGAATATTCCAAAACGGAAAGATCGTCGGATTTACCGACAAAGAAAACGGTTGGTTGATAGATACGATTCCATACGGCAAGCGCCGGTTCATCCCCAACTTGGATTTGATTCAATAATTGGGTAATCAAAAGCGCCCGGCGGGTCGCTTCTTCCGCCAATTCCAGGGGGATATTATAAAATCCTCCCGCTTCGGCGTGAAACGTCATACGACCATACCACATCATGGCGCAGAAATAACGGCCAAGTTCATCCGAAAGGGTGTAATGGCCGCGGGGAAGGTATTGGGTGTAATCTTCCATATACCCAAAAAGCGGGGAATCCGTCAACACGCTGTGATTTGTGATCAGGTTCAATTCGGATTCGGCAAGATCGAACACTTCCGGCGGTGTGGTTTGTGTTTCGTCGAGAAGCGCAACCGCAATCGAGAAAAAGGCAATATTTTTGAGCGCCGCTTCTTTTACGAAAACATCCGACGCCTCATTCCATTGGTTTCGCGACGCATCGAGCAAGGTTTGGCTAAGCGCCCTGAGATCCGCTATGAATTTTCGGGTTTCAATCGTGCGTAGAATATAATCGAACAGTTCGTGATAGGTGTGTAACAATGCGTCAACCGTCACGAAAATCGGGTAGTTTTCATTTTGCGCTTCGTTGTAGATGTCATACATTTCCCGAAACGGGCTGGGAGTGACGACAAAACCGTTTTGCAGGAGAAGCCGTTTTTCTTCGGGAGAAAATTGAAAATCATTCATATTAGCCACATTTCTGAAATCGTCAGCAATATGATAGGCCTCAACGGCATGGATTCCATCAACCGCATGGGGGCGATACACGCCGAATTCGGTCTCGATATTTGTGAGAATATCGGCCCGCATGGACGGCAAATCCGCCCAACCAGCCTCAACCAACGTCAACAAAACACACACAGCAATCATTCGAAACAGTTTTTTAGACACGAATGGAATAAATTTCATGGCGCACTCCTTCGATCTGAATTATGAGGAAACCAATCCGGTTTGTCATGAATCGAAAAAACGTTCTCATGATGTATATATCATGATTTGAGTGGAATGTTTCACTTTTTTAATTGTCTCGGAAGGATAAAACTTCTTGCCTCTTGTTCTCGAATTTTCTCATGCTAATATATTTATAATTTACATTATGGGTATAGTATTATTTTTATAATGAAAGGGCCTCATGAATCATTTGAAACTTCATTTCCTGGCAGCTGTAATTTTTGTTGTGATCGTTTCGGTAAGCGCATTTTCTCAGTCAACGAACGAAATCACGTTAGGAGCGTTGGCGCCACTTTCCGGAGAATATTCAGGGCAAGGGCAGATTTATAAGGATGCGATGGAGTTGGCGGTGGAAGATTTCAACGCCTATCTCGCCCGGGAAAACTATCCCTATCACCTGACCGTTCGCCTGGAAGACACGGCGACCGATCCCGCCCAGGCGATGGGTAAACTGCAAGAATTGGCGCAAGCGGGAATCCGATACGTCATCGGGCCGTTTACCAGCGGTTGTGTGGCGGCGGTGAAGGATTTCGCCGATCAGAACGGGATTCTCATCATCAGTCCCTCCAGCACCGCCGTTTCGCTTGCGATCGCCGACGACAATGTTTTCCGACTCGTGCCCGATGATTCCAGGCAGGCAGGAGTCATCGTCAATGATCTCAGACAGAGGGGAATCACCAAAGTGATTTCCCTCTCACGCGACGACGATTTTGGCCGAAGTCTGAGCGGCGCAGCCCAAAACCTCTTGTCTCAAGCCGGCGGCGACTATCAAAACCCCATTATCTATGATCCGGCAATCACGGATTTCTCGCAGATGGTCGCAACGTTGAATCAACAAGTCGAAGCCGCGGTGACCGAAGTGGGTTCCGCTTCGACGGCGGTTCATCTCATCGCGTTCGGTGAAACCAAGGATATTTTTCGACTGGCCGCGGATTATCCCGCTCTGTCTTCGGTTTTTTGGTGCGGAAATGATGGAGTTACCGGCGATCAAAGTGTACTGGAAGATTCCGCTGCGGCGGAATTCGCGGTGTCCACACGATTTTCCAGCCCCGCCTACGCGCCCATGTCGCCGTCCTTTCAGATTCGGGAAGAGTTGAAACGGCGATTGCGGGAAAAGACAAATCGCGAATCCAACGATATGGCAGTCAGCGCCTATGACAGTGTCTGGTTGGGCGCATGGACCTACATGGATGCGCAGCTGACCGACGACTTTTCGATTTTGAAGCAGGTATTTCTGGAAAAGTTGCCCCGATTTTATGGCTATTTCAGCACGATTATTTTAAACACGGCCGGTGATCGCTCTCTCGGCTTATATCATTTCTACTCGATCGAAAAAACCGAGACAGCTGGGTATCGCTGGACGAAGGATGACCAATATTGCGTTTTAGTGCGCAACATGGTCATGGGACCGTATCCATTCAACGTCAATCCTACCGATTTTCCGAGCGATACGCGGGAATTTGCCATTTCCGCCCTGTTGCCGTTAACCGGCTCTCTCGCATCGGCGGGGCAATCGGCCCGGCAGATTTTAGAAATGGCGAAAGATGACGTCAATTCCCTGCTGGCGTCCAATAACTCCGGTCTGCGCATCCGCCTGCAAATCGAGGACACGGCCACCGACCCGGCGCAAACACTCACCCGCTTACAGGCGCTGAAATCCAGTTTGGATTCTCCGTTCGTCATCGGTCCCTTCGACAGCGCGTCTCTCGAAACCGTGCGCTCGTATGCCAATGAGAATCAAATTATCCTGATCAGTCCGAGCAGCACCGCTCCGTCGTTGGCGATACCGGACGATAATCTCTTTCGTTTCATTCTCGGCGACGTCTATCAAGCGGAAGCCATGACGGCCTTGTGGCAAGCGGAAGGGATACAGGCGGTGGCGCCGATTGTCCGCAATGATCTGTATGGCAATGAATTGCTTGCCGCATTGCATGCAAAAACCATCGGATCAGAGAGTACTCATTTCATGGATGGAGTACACTACGATCCTGATACGACCGATTTTGCCCCGATCATGAATGCGTTGAGTCAAAAAATATCGGATGCAGCAGCGCAATATGGCCGCGCGGCGGTCGCGGTGCAATTGATTTCCTTCGAAGAAGCCGCCGCGATCTTTTCACTGGCGAAGCAGAATGAAATCCTGCGTTCCGTCCGTTGGTTCGGTTGCGACGCCAATAATCGGCTGGAAATCATTCGGCAAAATCCGGAACTGACGGAATTTGCCTTGCAAACCCGTTTCACGACTTCGGCTTTTTCACCGGAACTCTACGTCGAATTTGGAAGAAGCGGGAGAAGCCGCAGAAATTTCGTCGAGAATTTCATTACCCTTTCTCAGCAAGCGCAGGGACGCGAACCTTCCGCGTATGATTATGGCGTCTACGACGCCATCTGGCTGGCGGCTCTAACCCATTTGGTCGCCGGATGGGATGCCTCTTTCGAATCATTGAAACAACAATTTCCATTAATTGCCGAAAACAACGTTGGGTATTGCGGTCCGACGAATCTGACCCCGGACGGGGATTTCAATCATGGTTCATTCGGATTCAGCGAGTTGAAGCTGGAAGAGAACGATCGCATTTGGGCGTACAGCGCTCTCTACTTTATCGGTATCGGCCTGAGAGACAACGAGGAAAGCAATCACTTTTTCCAATACTACGAACCGGATTTCCCACCAATTTCTTCCTCTGCGGTGAATTGGGAATTGTACTGGTAAGAATTCAATTCATGGTGAATTGAATCCAGGTTTGCACCTCCTTTGAAAAAGAGAGCCTTCATTATCCTGCCCAGATTTTTTGATCATTTCAGTAAATTCACCACTTCCCTGCTTATATGCGATCCAGGCCAATTGATAATCAATCCGGTTTTTCCAATTGGAGTGGGGATACCGCGCAAGAACATCCAGAAAGCGACGGCGCGCCTGAGAAAACTCGTTTTGTTCGAATGCGATCAACGCCAGATAATATTCCGCATCTTCCCGCGCGTTCCGTGAAAGTGTTGTTTGCTCCAACAGGTGTTGAAATTCGCTTTGCGCCTTGGCATATTCTCCCGCCAACAGGAAAAGCCGGCCTGGGCGAAGAGGGATGAGATCGCCGTATCGTTCCTTGGCGAGTTGCCGGTTATATTCGTTTTGTTGATGGGACATATTGAAAATATAGGTCATGTATCCGCCGATTCCCATACCGGCCTTGTTTTGATTCGCATCGAATCGCGGAACCTGCGGCGGCGTAAACGCTCGCGAGAAACCGTCGAATGGTAAAAACTCTTTCAAATGGTTCGCGAGAACGTACATGCGGGGTATGTGGGCCTCCAACTCGAAATCCATGCTGGGCAAGGCGGTTTGAAAGGTTTCCGCCAGCTGCGAATAAATGCCGAACGGTTGAATCGTTGCCGGATTTTCCAATAGTTGTGCATAGGTGGCGGGCTTTCCGCTAATCGCGCTTTTCAAGACCAATCCATAAGACGGATCGAGAGGAATCCAATCGCCTTCGATTTGAACCAACGATAACGTATGCGGACTCCTATTGAAATTGCTCAACACCAGCCGGTACGCTTCCAATCCGGCGGCATTCAGCAAGGGTATGCTTGTAAACTTTTGTGATTTTCTCTCATCCTCATCAAACATGGAAAGACGGGATGCCACACAGTGCTTCGCTTTCACTTCACACGGCGTTCATTGATTTAGTAATTTTTTAATATCATTTAAGGCATAACCTGTTTTCAAAACATCCTTGATTTCATGTAATATTTCTATCGATGTGATCGTACGAATCTCTGGAAGTAAAGACAAGCCTTCCTCACCGAATTTCAACTCCAATGCCAATTCGATTCCTTCCCGTAAGCCTTCCAGCCGTCCTAATCCTTGCCCTTCTTCCCGGCCTTCCACCCGGCCTTCCACCCGGCCTTCTTCTCTAATTTGTTCAAACAGTGTGGGCATGAGTTTTCCTCCAGCTTGGGGCAACGCTTTCTCCACCCCTTTCCGTATTTGTTCTCGCGAGATTCGATCCGTCGCATTCCCAATATATTCTAATACGCTCCGCATGAATTCCAAGGCGGTTTTCTCATCCTGCAGCTTTCCCAATAATTCACAAATACGGACAAATCGCTCGCCAAAGTCTTCTGCAAAAATATGCTTAAACAATAATAAAACCACACGTGATAAAATCGTTCCCTTGATCTCCGCATCACTATACCGCGAGAGATCGTACAAATAGTAGCGGAATGCAGGCGCATACGCCTCCAGACCCACGGGAATATCCACCAGCGCGGAAAAGTGAGGATCACTGGACCACTTTTTCTTTCCATGATAGATAACGACGGGAAAAATGAACGGTAGCCGCTTTCCCTTTTCTTTCACCGTCTCCCAAATCTGCAATATATACCGAAGCAAATCATAAGCCACTTCCAATTCGTGGTAACTTTTGTGTTCCAGGAGAATATAAATATAAACGCTCTCACCATTCTTGAATTTAGCCTTGAGCAGAAGATCGGAATAATACTTTCCGAGTTCCGGATTCACGAAAGTATCGCGGCAATCCTCCAACGATCCGGGTAGGAGATGGGTAGCAATTGCAGGAATGTTATTGAACAGGATATCCTCGACTATATCCATGCGGGAAAAGATTTTTCCGAAAAAGCGATCATGAGGTTGGGTGATTTCCGACATGGCTGTCTCTTTTCTTATGGGAATATTGGTCACAGCGCCAATGCGTCATCATCTTCCAAATAACGACTCCGCATGATTCAATATTAATATTTCCGTATTAAATTCTACATTTTCACCGTCTGCTCGCATCATCAGAAATCCCAGTTCGCGATTGGCGGGCTGGTCCGGGCAGGTTCCGGTAAATACCGTGAATGGTATAGGCGACGTGCAGCGCATGGTCAGCGTGCCTTTCGTGCCCCTCAAGTTCCATACCACCACCATTTCGTCTTCACAGTTTCCCGACTGAATGGCGCGTAAATAATCGTACCCATTGGATTGTTTGAAATTGTCCACAGGCGTCAATTGTAGATTGGATTGCGCAATCGTTCCCCGCACGTGGTAGAAAAGATCGTATCGATGCGACTGATCCGACTGCGCGGTGACAGTGTCTGTCACACCGTTTTGCCGGAGTTGCAGTTTGCGGCGAATATTCACGCCTTCGTAAGCGTCTTTCACTCCCGCTTCCACCGCCTCGTCGTCGAACGAGATAAAATATCCATCGCAACGCGCCTGTCTTCGCCCATCGACGACCAGCAAATTATGCGCAGCGGAGGAACGATACCATTGATTGAGTGGAATACCATAACCGGAGGTGCCCAAATCGGGCATCAGCACGCGATCCAAACCATACAATATTAAATTCAACCGGTCGAAATGGTCGTGTCCGCCGTTATACGGCCCGAATTTTATATACGCATTGACGGACTCGTTGCGCAGAAAACCGACGCCTGATTCCTTGAACAACACGCTTTGTTGCGGCAGCGTCTTTACGGCAGGCAGCGTGGTCGGACCGTACAACAGCGCTTCGACGGATGTGCGTTTCGCATTGGCGTACAGATTCGCGAGCGTTTGCAGCAAAACCGGATCCTGCCACGAACCACATGCGACTTCATAATACGACGTTTTATCATTCAACGCTTGTTCCGGCCAGCCATCGTTATTGGCGGGAAATTCGCCGTTGGCAAACGTAAACTGAATGGGCGCGGTATACATGCGCATATATTTTTCCGTTTCCTCCAACGAATACTCTTTGCCGCACGCCGC
>QZKN01000175.1 GCA_003598175.1 Candidatus Omnitrophota bacterium | reverse complement strand
TGCGCACTATGTTTTCGACATCAATTTATGATATTTACCTTTATTTTCAATGATAAAACCATTTTGCATGTCTAAAACTCAAGGCGCAGGTATATAGAATTCAATCAGGCGTCCGCCGCTTTTTGCATCTTGTCGATCAGAATATTGATATCGACCGGTTTCAGCAGGTAATCGAATGCGCCTTCCCGCAGCCCTTGCGTGCTTTCTTCTTCGGATCCGCGGCCGGTCATGAGAATGATTTGCGTATGCGGATGTTCTTTTTTGATTTTTTTCGTTAAATCGATGCCGCCCAGGCCGGGCATCTTTACGTCGGCTAAAACAACGTCGAATTCTTTTTGTTCGAGGATTTTCAACGCGGCTTCTCCGTTGGTCACGGCGGCGGCGTCGATGCCGCGAATGACGAGCCGTTCCGCCAGTGTAAAGACGAGTTCCGCCTCGTCGTCGATCAGCAGGACTTTAAAATCTTTCATGGTTCACTACTCGGTTATTTATTGATGGGCAGGATGATGACAAAACTTGTTCCATGCCCCAATTGGCTCTCGACGCTGATATGGCCGCCCAGTTTTCCAACAATGCCGTACGTGATCGAAAGTCCCAGACCGGTTCCCGAATTCTTATTGGACGTAAAGAAGGGTTCGAAAATATGGTCGAGATGTTCTTCGGAAATCCCGCGGCCGTTATCGGTGATGGTGACGGAGACGTTGGCATCGTCGACCGGTTCTAAATGGATATCGATTCTACCGCCATCGGCAACGGCGGCGAAGGCGTTGTTGATGAGATTGAGAAAAACCTGCTGGAGCTGCCCGCGATCGCTTCGGATCATCGGCAGGAATTCGGCTGTATGGACGTTGACGGACAGATTGCGGTAGGTGGCTTCTTTTTCCAAAAATGTCAGTACTTCCTTCATCAGATGTTCCAGGTTGACCGTTTGCATTTCCACATCCATATGCCGGGCGAAACCGAGCAGGCGATGGGTGATGGCGCTGCAACGCCCGACCGATTGGATGATGGAATCCGCGAATTTTAAAAGACGATCTTTGTTGGGAAAATTTTCGGAAAGAGTGACGAGATCGATCAGCAAACCGGCTTTTTCGTTGATGATGGCCAGCGGATTGTTGATTTCATGAGCGACGCCGGAAGCCAGCCGGCCGACAGAGGCCATTTTGTTGGTGTATTCCATTTCGTGCATGAGCGCATGACGTTTTTGATCGACTTCGCGAATGCGCGAGACCATATACGTCCAACTCGCGATGATCAATAAGAGTATCAAAACAATGCTGAAGACCAGGAACGCCAGAAGCTGCTGTCGCAATGCGAACCAGCTTTTGTTCAAGACCGACGGATCGGTGATCACCATAAAAATGAAGGGCGATTCGAGGATGTAGGAATAGGTGAGGATGTACGTATTGCCGTTGCGATCGGTTTCTTCCAACACTTCGGTTTGCTCGGAAAAGGGAGGAACCGGCAAGGTGCACATTTCCAGCACATTACCGTAAATGACAGAAGGTGTTTGGAGAACGCCGTCGCGGTTGATGAGAAACGCGTCGCTGGATGGTTTGAGAGAATGGGCGCGAATCTGCTCGTGGAGCATTTCCATATCAATCGTCGCTCGCAGCATGAAGAAATCGCCGTTGTTTTTTTCGTGTTTGACGGCGATGACGAAGTGGGGCAGATTGCGGTAGCCGGTGAACATATCGCTGACGTGGACGCCGCGCATATTGACCTCATGAAACCAGTCCTGATCGGCATAATTGCGGTCCAGGAGCGCAAACGGGCCGATGTAAGCCCGTTGGCGTCCCTTGGAATCGATCAGGCCGATGTCGATAAATCCGCCGAACGCCCGTTTCAACGTATTAAAAATGTTTTCCAGCGTGTCCTGATCGATGAGTTCCTCCAACGATCGTTCCTGCACGATGAAATTCAACGCGGCGCGGCGTTCTTCGAGAAAAAAGGCCAGCACGCGTTTCATGTTGGAAGTCAGATGAGAGATCGGCTGCACCATCTCCTGCTGCAATGTGCGTTTGTATTGCGTGTAATTGACGACCGTCATGATGATGAGAGGCAGAATGCAGATGGTGGCGTGCAGGACGACGAACGTTTTCCACGGCCGGCGATAGCGATAAACCGATTTTTCGTCGGACGGCGCGTTTTTGCGAGGATTCCGATTTTTTGTGCGCGTCAGTTTTTGTAAGATGCTCATGATGAGTTCCACACCTTCAAGACGAATAAGCGGCGGTTTGAAACAGTGTACCACATGGTGAAGTGTTTTGAACAGGTTTAAGATGAGGAAATCGTAAGAAGAACGATGGGTGACGAGGATGGTTCTTTTTCGTGATTGACGACGACGTGAGCCAAAAAAATCCCGTCCTGGCAATGAAAACGGGCCGGCTCGTGGAGTTCCGAACCGGCCTGTGAGAACTCATGCTTCCTTCACAATCCATGCCGCTTCACACACTTGCAAAACCACGTCCGGAAACGCCAGTGGGGCAAACGTCTGGCCTGCTTCCACTACGCGGCGTTTTGCGTAATTGCCGGCGGAAGGCTCCCAATATACTTCCACGGTTTTGTTTGTCAGATTGACAATCCAGGCTTCGGGGATGCCGTGGCGGGCGTACAGAGGAATTTTTGTGTGGCGGTCATAATAAAGCGTTGTGTCGGATACTTCCACGGCCAGGAAAATATCTTCCGGTTTTGGGTGCTCATTCACATAGTGATCTCTACAAGGTTTTAACAATGCCATATCGGGTTGTGGTTCTGAATGTTCACCCAAATGAATCGGATTTTGTACCCATACAATTGCGATTTCACCCAGCAATCGTTGAAAAATCGAATCGAGACGAGACACATAACTAGCATGAGCGCTTCCTATTGGTACCATATGAATGATCTCCCCTTCCACCAATTCCACCCGATCTTCCTCTTTTAATATACCGGTACGGCCCAATTCATAATACTCATCCACCGTAAACCAATGCCGGGAAGGTTGCACAACCATGAGAATGCTCCTGAACGCAAGTTTGCTCTTTTTTCGGTATAGTATATATCTGAAATCCGGTGCTTGAGAATGGGAAATGTCGGCGGGAATCAGGGACAAACGATCATTGATGTGTGAGTGGAATCTGTTCCATCAGATACAATCCGCTTTTTCCCGGACACACCAAATCCACGTCGCCGTCATCGTCGATATCGCCGAGGGCGGGATGGAGACCGAAGCCGGTTTTCGTATTTTCGTCGACGACGGAACGCAGCCAGATTTTTTCCATTGGATCGTAAGTATAAATGTAAATGCAAAGTGGATCGTTGCCGCCGGGATCGTTGCCGTTGTGGGCGCGGTAGCGTTTTCCGGCGACGAGATCGATGACGCCGTCGCAGCCCGCGTCGATCAGATCGATGTAATGGGGCTGCGACCAGCTTTTGTCGATCATATGCCGTTTCCAGGTGCGTTTCCCGTCCGTGTTCATTTGTTCCAGCCAATAAATTCCATAATTGTGGCCCATTCCCCAAATAATGTCGTTATGGCCGTCGCCGTTGACGTCATGAACGAGGATGGGATTGCTGGCTGCGCCCAGTTCGAATTCGGGCCTCCACGTCCACGAAAGTTCCGAGCCGTTCCTGCTGCCTTCGTACCAGCCGTGCGGGGTGAGAATGTCCATGACGCCGTCGTTGTTCACATCGCCCGCGCCGTGGCCGTGACCGTTGCCTTCTTTTCCCACGACGTGTTTGATCCAGTATTCCATGTCGGTTTTTTGGGATCGTTTTTCGTACCAAACCACTTCCGTGTTGTTGTTCGGAAAGAGGTCCATGATTCCATCGCCGTTCATATCGACGAAAATGGCGGTTTCCATATTGCCGGGTTCGTCGACGACGTGTTGAATCCATTTTCCGTCGGGCGAACCGGGATTCTCGCGCCACATCACCTGTTTGCTGAAATAGGCGACCGAGACGACATCAAGATCGCCGTCGCCGTCCACGTCCTGTATCTCATTGGCGAAATCGTTGAAGTATTCGTTGATTTCTTCCAATTCGATGATGAAATGCTGTTTCCAATCCGGCGCTTCGTACCAATACGAGCCGCAGACGATGTCTTTTTTGCCGTCGCCGTTGATATCGCCCATGCCGGCGGTCTCGAATTTCGAATCGGCGTTGAGGACGTGTTTTTTCCACTCCACTTTCGGTGGAATTCCTTTGGTTTCGTTTTCCGCTGCGAAAGCGGGCGCTGTGACCAATAATACCGCGATCACTGCCGGCGCTTTGGATTTCCAGTAGTGGTTTATCGTTTGTCTTAAGTCGAAAATGAATTTCATGCTTCATTCCCCTCTTCGTGTTTTTAGGTATTTATTCTAATCTCTCTCGAAATAGCGAATTGAGATCGCGTTCATTCTAAACGAAAATACGGATCGAAACAACGCAGGCGGGGAGCATTCGATGCGGCTCAATTTTTCCAACGTGGATGCGGACACGATGCGCGCGGGGATCCGGCGGTTGGGGGAAGCCGTCCAATGCGTTCGGTAATCGGTTTTATCGACGGAGATAGAAGGACGGAACGCTCAAGCCGATCAGGACTACGATGGTGAACCAGAACAACAAAATATAAGGCCAATTGGCGGCGATCATGGCCCCCACGCCGGGCAGAATACTCACAAGCCATACGAACGTGAAAAGTTGCCACGCATTGTCTTTGCTGACGTCGCTGTTCAGATCGAGATTTCCCGGAAGTTCGGCCATGCTGGCGTCGAACACGATTTTTGGGGGCGCGACTTCAAGAAAATAATAAATAAGCCAGGTGATTTCTGCAGTTCCGAGTATGAGAATCAGAAGTAAGGCAAGCAATTTGCGGGAATGTTTTCCGCACGTTTCACATAAGGAAAGCTGATAGAGCTGAAAAAGACGCAAAAAGGAATAAACGACCAGCCAAATTCCCAGCGTGGCCAGGCCGAGCAGCAAATGCAGGTTACGCGCGGGAATCGGGGCTTCGGCTTCAATGTTGCATCGGCATCGTGGGCAGGTAAATCTATATTCTTCCATATTGAATATTTTGTTTAAAATTGTTACATTTCATGGATTTCGATTAGTATAATAGCATTTCCGCCGTGAAGAGTATAGACGTTCTAAAATCCCAGCGTGCGGTAGGTTGCAAAGCCGAGCAGCAATGAATCGAGTAAGTGAGCGATTTGTGAAGCGGAATAGGTTTCGGCAAACCATTCCTGCTCGCTGAAACCGGCGCTGAGCGCCATGGGCTGCAGGAGGGGGCGGATTTCATCGAACAATGCGCTGATTTCCTCTTGAAGAAATTCATCTTCGATGCGGAATTGCTCCATTTCGAGGATTTGCAGGAACAAATCTTTGGAAAAGGTGATTTCCACTTGCGCGGGTTGCCGTACATGGTCTCGTAACAACCGTATGTCCTTATCCCGTCGTTCTTTTCCTGCGGGATCGGTGTTTTCTTCCCCGAAGTAATTTTTGGCGGCTTCCACCGAGTCGAATATGTAGGTGGTGGCGTCCCTTTCGACGACGAGGAGTTCATGCAATTTGGCTACTTGCGTGAGAGGAGAATCGTCAAACCGATATGCGGTTGCCGGAATTTTGGCGATTTCGACTTCGTCCGTTTTAACGAAAGGCATATTGACGAGCATTTGCGTGAACGGATTATCGATTTCACACTCCGGGAAGGCCAGCGTAAGTGTGGGAACGCCGTCATAAAAACCGAAGAAATTGACGCCGGTGATTTGTCCTTTTGGAATCATCGTGGAAAGGAAACCGAATTGAGCGAGTTGCGGAAGGCGTGCGCCTCTGCCATCACGCCTTCTTTGCATTTCCTGCGAGGTCCGATCGTCTCGCCGGTTTTCCCCGTTCCGCGGTCGTCCCGCGCGCCGTTCGCCTCGCGGTCGATCGAGAGAGGTTGAAACGGGCATGCCTTCAAGTTCCCGGTTTTCACTTTCAACGGCAAACGATGGGTGCATGGACTGCGGCGGCGTGTCATTTTGATCATTGTTCGTGGCGGATTGAATCGCCGCCGTGGCGGATTCGGGTACGTCCATCAGAGGATAGCGAAAGGCCATTTCAATAAGGCCGGCGGGATCGGCGTTGGTAAAGGGATAGCGGTCGACCGGCTCCCATTCCGCCATCCACGGCAAAGGCGTCTCGACCGGCGCAATCATTGTCAAAAAAGAGGCGTCTTCGAGCAGGCGATACAGGCAGACGATTCGTTTTACGCCCGAATCCGATAAAAACGCGGGGATAATCCCTACCGGAGCGATGAGGGCGGGTCCCTCGTGCGCGGCGTTCATGAACAGAGCGACGGCCGTATCCGCGTAGTCGCGCAGGATGTCCGCGTGAGGCCCCGGTTTCTCCGCCAATTCCGGCGGCGGAGGAGAAGACCAGAGTTGTGAGAACGCTTCCTTTTGGTTTGAGATCCACAACGTGTCTTGATCCTTCGCGTACGTGATTTCCGCAAAGGGAAGCGTGATGGTTTCGAGCGATAAAGCGCCGACGGTTTGCTGCGACGTCACGGCGTCGGGAAAATCAGCTAAAAGAGAATGGACAAACGGGGTTCCATTGTTGACCGTTGTGGGCGCCAATTGATGAAAAGCCGCTACATAACACGGCGTTTCATCGCTTCCGGCCGACGGCATCAGGAAAATTCGTATTTCATTCGAGTCGCCGCACAACGTGGAGATCGTCGGCGTCACCCCTTGCGGCAGGGAGGCGACAAATTCGTTGAATACGTTCATGACCGAATCTTTTTCCAACAAATCGGAAAAGGATTCTTTATGTAATCGGAACTTTTCCAAATCGATGTGCGCCCACAACGGCGAGGAATTGGGAAGTACATGTTCCAGCACCATGGCGGAATCCACGAATCCATTTTGCGGTTGTTCCGGATTTTCCGGCGTTGCCGCATCATGAGTTTTTTCGTTTGATTGATTCGCCTTGGCCGTTTGGGGCGACATGTCCAACATACTGTTCAAAATGTATCCGCAGACGATGCCGCCGAGAAAAACGAGTAGGATTATCGTGTTTTTATTCATCATGGTTTTGTTCAATCACTGATGGTTGAGAACGGACAGGAAAACCGGATTGATCATTTGTCGGTTCCGACGCGAATGTTCAGGTCATCCATTTGTTCCTTGAATTTACTATACATTTCAATACGTTCGCGATGCCGTTGCAGGATTTGATCCCGATCCTGGGCGTTGGAGAGAATATAGGGAGTAATGAACGCGATCAATTCGGTATTGGAACGCTTTTTCGTGCGGGTTTTAAAGACGCTTCCGATCAGCGGGATATGCATGAGGCCGGGAATGCCCGATTCCGATTCGACCTGGCTGGTGTCGAGCACGCCCGAAAGAACGGCGGTTTCATTGTTTTCGATGGTCAATTTGGTTTGGATGGTTCTGCGGCTGAATGCGGGGATCACGATCCCCTGCGTTTCGAGTCCCAGCGTATCCAGGACCTGGCCGTTTTCGAGATTGACGTCGATTGTCACCGTCGTGGCGTCGTTGATGTGCGGCGTCACGTTCAATTTCAAGCCCACTTCTTCATAATCGGCCTGTTGTTGCGCGCCGGCGTTCGTGAGATTGACGGCGGTCACCACCGGCACCCGGGTTACCACTTCGACGAATGCGCCTTGATTGTCGCGGGTGAGTATATTGGGGCGGGCCACGACGTTGGTTTTGCTGTCAGAAGCGAGAAAATCGATCACCGTATTGAAATTCGCGCTGCTGATGATGGCGGCTCGCTCTAAATTCATGGCGGACAGAGGCGCGTCGAAATTGGTTTGCACGGTAATCGGTATATTATCCGGCCAATTGATGCCTACTTGATTGTTTTGAAGGTCGATGATTTCCACAATCAGAATTTCGATCAACACCTGCGAGATTTCCCGGTCCAGATCCTCGATGAGATTCCGAATCGGTTCGAAATATTGGGCGCTGGTCGTCACCATGATGGAATTGGTTCGCGTTTCGGACACGATGCGGACCTGGCCGATGAGGTTGCTGATGGCTTGATCCTGATTCGAGGATTGATTCATGAACCAATAGAAACCGCGGTTGCCGGAACGCGCGGCGTCTTCCTGAAACAGCTGATTGAGCTGTTCCGCGAGATATTCCGCGTCGGCGTTTTTCAAATGAAAGACTTGCGTGGTTCCGAACTCGTCGGGAGCGACGCGATCCAGCTGTTGGACCAGTTTTTCGACGACGTCGAAGGCGCGGGGGGTGCCGGCGATGACGATCAGCGAGTTGGTCGTCTGATCGGCAAGCGCCTTCACTTTACCGGTTAAGCCGGTCATCCCCTGATCCTGTTGAAATGGATTGAAGAAGAAGCCGCCGCCGCGCCGATTCTGATTTTCGGAAAAGAGTTCGTTGACGATAAAAGCGATATCCGTCGCGCGCACATGTTTAACGGGATAAACGTGCGGTTCCTCTTTCGACACCGGCAACGGTTTGTCCAGCTGGTGGATGAGATCTTCGACCAATGGCATATCCGCTGGCCTGGCGGTGACGATGATCGCGTTCATTCGTTGATCTTCGATAATTTTAATTTCCTGTTGCTGGTCGCGTCCCCGTCCGTATCCATACCACGATCGGTATTGATTGCGACTATCCCCTTCGCCGATCAATTGCTGCAACATGGAACTGATGATGATGGCGTCCGCGTTTTGCAGAGGAAACACTTTAGTGACTTTGTCGTAGCTCTTGCCGGAATCGAGAGTCGCGATCAGTTCCCCCACGGTTTTCACATCTTCCGGATAGGCATAAACGATGATGGTGTTGGTGCGGGCGTTGGCAACGACGGACGGACGATAGACGCTGGTTTGGAGAGAACGCGCCAATTCACTCAGATTTTGGGCGATTTCGGTCGCGTCGCCGTTTTTCAACGGAAAGGTTTTCATTTCAATGTTTTGCGTGATCGGCACATCGATTTTTTGGATGAAATCGGCGACATCTTCGATGGCTTCCTTCGGCGCGGCAATGATCAGGGAATTGGTAACGCGGTCCGCCAGCACTTCCACGCTGTACGAAGACTGGTCGCGGCGGGTGCGAACGTCGCTGCCGGTCATTTTGGCAAAGACAATGTTTTCCACCAAATCCGCCAGGCCGCGAGAGATTTCACGGGCGTCGCCGTACCGCAGCTTGAACACACGCACCACCAATCCTTCGAGACTGTCCTGTTTATCCAGCTGCAAAATAATGGTTTCGATGCGTTTGATGTTGGATACGGTGTCGGTGATGATGAAACTTTTGGTTCTGTCATCCGCAACGATGACGGCGTTGGTGGAAAACAGAGAGGCAAGCGAAGTTTTCAACTGCGAGGGCGTCACATATTTCAGTTGAATAATGTGAGTTTTGACCTGTGCGCTCAAGCGATCGGAAACGGGACCGAGTTCGACGTCCACGCCGGCCTGTTTGGCTTTGGCGATGGGCAAACAAATGATCATTTGATCGTAGATGAGAAACGTGAAACCCTTCAGCATGAAAGCGGCTTCAATGAATTGGAGCGCTTCCTCCTGCGTGATTTCATTGGGATTCATGAGATTGAATTGCCCGTTGACTTCGTCGTCCTTGATCAGCATTTTTTTGGTCATATCGCTGACGAACTTGAGAACCTGATCGACGGGAGCGTTGTTGAAGTTCAATTTAAACCGTTCCGGCTCGCCGGGCGTGGCGGATGGCACCGGTTGCGCCGACGCTCCGTTGGGCATGAAGATTCTTCCGCTGCGAAGCATGTTTTGTAACGATTCGGCGAAGAATCCTCCCAAACTTCTTTCGTTGGATTCGATTGCCGTGTCAGGCTCGTTCTCTTGCGCCGCGCTGCCCGATGGCAGAGACAGCGCCAGTAGGAAAATACTTGCGCCGAGAATAGAAATCGATTTTCGTCTCATTATTCCTGATACCCTTTTCGGTTCATTTTTTTATTTCCGGTTTTGTCGATGGAACCTAACGATTCCTTTGAATGGGGCCGCCGCCGTGTGCTCCGAAGAATTCTCCTGCGCTGGCCCGCATTTTTTCGCGTTCTTCCGGACTCATGTTTTGGATAAACTGCCTTCGTTCCTCACGGGGCATGTTACGAATTCTCTCCAGGTTGGCCTCGAATCCACCGCCGCTTCCCGCCGCGGTTCGCTGGCTCGAAACGGCTGGATTTCGGTTCGTGGGGGCATTCGCTCTTGCAGTTCGACCGCCTCGCGCCATCGTGGAGCCGCTTCCGCCTCCTCCGCTTTGAAACATCGTAATGGTTCGCGGCGTATCTTTGTCGTCTTCCAGAATCTGAACGGAAGAGACTCCGATTTCCTGAATCGTTGCTTTCCCGACGCGGCCGCCGACTTGAACCGTTTGTCCGTCGATAATGGCGTTATCTCTAAAAATAGCGGTTAATTGATAGGGAATTGTTTCCCTTTTAAAGATATTTCGTTGGGGATTTTTGGGTTCGGCGTTTGCTTGATTCTTATTTTGTGCTTGATTTCCCTGTGGTGGTGAATTTTCCGAAGAATTCTCATTCACAGGCGTCGTATTTTCGGTTTTGGCAATCAGCGAATCCACCTTTTTCAATTCGACGAAGGTGGCGCCCCATGAATAAATCTGGGTCATCGCGAAGAGCAGAAGTGCAAATAAAACCAACGGCTGCCAATAGGCTCTTGCAATCGTGCTGATTCGTTCTTTCGATTGAGACGTCATCACTGAGCTCCTGCAATTGTTTTCATCGGCGACGCTTTTTCCGGCGTCGCATCGATGAGGTAAGCGGACAATACGATTTGTACTTCCAAATCGGAACTGTTTTGATCCTTTAAATTGACCTTCATGGACGAGGGTTGAACGAGAATATTGGCGTTGCGAAGTTGGCCGAGAAATCGAACAAATTGCTCGAAACGGCATTCAAACGGAATTTTCATTTCCAATTTGGCTAACGGCCGAGTGCGCGTGTTGACGCTTGGGTAAAAGCCTTTTATTTTTACGTCGCTCTGGCCCGCGATCGTGCCGATTTCGGAAATCAATTTCGAGACGTCGCGTTCGGTAATGAATTCTCCCTTCTCATTGCCGATCTTTTTGCGCAACAGCAGATTTCGCGTTTTCTGCTTTTCCACATTCGCCATGTCGGTGAATAAGCTTTTAAAGTTTTTCGCCGTCATTTCCGAGACGGATGCGCTTTCGATGCTGGAGGAGATCATACGGGAGAGGATATATCCTCCTCCCACGATGAGCACGATCAGCCAAATGATCAATAAACGACGATCTCGTGATGAAAATGAAGCCATTGTATTCGTTCATTCGACGTCATGCGCCGAATTTTAGTTTTCCTTTCAGATATACTGTAAATCCCTCTTTTTCGTTGACCGCCCGGTCTTCCACCACGTCGCGGAGAAAATTGCCGGAATTTAATTTTTCCACGATTTCCTGCGTCAATCGATAGTTTCCACCGACCAGGACCATATCCACACCCGTTTTGATGTCGAGATTGATCGATTTCACGATGATTTCGTTGGGTAACGTTGAGGAAAGGTAGACAAATAACTCTGCATAATTGACATCGGTTCGACTCATTTCCCGCAAGCCGGCTTCCTCACGGCGGAGTTTTTCGGCGATTTTGATGAGTTCTTTACCTTCTTCCAATCTGACGGCGCGCGCATGGCCGTACCACAGCGTACCGGCGATCCACAGCAGAACGGTAAAACCAACCAGGCCTCCCGCCATTGTCATAAACTTTTTCGATGGAAGGGCGGCGTCGGGAACGAGATGTTGCCAACCGGCAGCCTCTTCCTCTTCGCCGAGAAGATTCGGGCCGTTTAAATGTCGTTCCAGGCGGCAATAAGCCATACAGAGTATGGGAAAATGCTCGGGCAGGAGAGAAACATCCGGATTTATGGTAAAAAGCGTTGTCGCATCATTCAGACCGATCGTTTGAACTGCCAGATCATTTCTATCGGCGATCGTTTGGATCAGAGACAAATCCCAATTCTCGAATCCGCATAAAAGCATGTTGCGAATGGAACCGCGCGGGAAACGATCGGCCACGTAAGACAGTGTACGCTCGATTTCAAGCGATAAGATGCGTTCTCTTGCCAAAGAGGAATCGCTGGTATCCGTCCCCGCGGTATGCGGACGGTCCAATGCGACGGAGCGCGTCAAATAAATCGATTTTTGGGTAGCCAGCGTCAAATTGGCGCGATCTCCTTCGAGCGAAACCATGATGCAGGGATTTTCGAAGATTTCTTTATGAATCCCCAACACGAATTCGTAAAGAGCCCAGAAATCCGGCGTGATTTGTGTGGGATTCAATGTGTTTTCCGGCCATTCTTCGAGCAGGGAATCCACATATTCCTTCCGGGTCGCCACCCACAGCAGGTGTTTTTCCATCTCCGAACCATGCTCGGAGGAAAGATGCATATCCCAGGCCACGTTTTCGGCGGGTACCTGCAA
>QZKN01000018.1 GCA_003598175.1 Candidatus Omnitrophota bacterium | reverse complement strand
GTGTTCAGGTCATTGACCAACGAAGAAAAGTTGGCGACGGCCTGCTCTCGGGCCTGATGTTGATCCTTAAATAATTGGGGATTGAAACAGAGGATGAATGGGAAAGGAATGGGAAACAGGGACTATGTCCCTTTCCAGATGAACCACAAAAAAAACGGGTAAAATTCCTACGATGGTTGGAAAAATGCCATTCGAAACCGGCGGCGCGATCATTATTGTCGGTACAGCAGGAGAAAGGGAGTTCTTCATGATCGATTCTCCTTAAATAATAGTAAAACGAGAACTTGCCGAAAAACAATTCGGATCAATAAGAATCCATCCTTTTCATAGCACAAAATTTAATCTTGTCTATTTGTATTTCCCGGATAATTCAATAAATCCCCTTCTCCCACCCAAATTGCCGCCTCAATCCCTCCTCCAATCCCGTCTTCGGCTCATACCCTAGCAGCCTCCGCGCCTTGTTCGTATCCGCCGAGGTGTCGCGCACGTCGCCTTTCGTCGGCGGTTCGTAATGGATGGTCGGCGTGAGGCCGGAGACGGTTTCGAGGATGGACAGCGTTTCGCGGAGGGAGACGCGGCTGCCGCCGCCGATGTTGAAGATTTCGCCTTCCACCGATTTTTCCGCCGCCAGGAGATTCGCCGCGACGATATCGTCAACGTAGGTAAAATCCCGTGTTTGCGAGCCGTCGCCTAATATCTTTATGGGCGCGTTTTGCAGCAGGGCTTTGATAAAGATGTGAAACGCCATGTCGGGGCGCTGGCCGGGGCCGTAGACGGTGAAATAACGCAGGGATACGGTTGGAATGCCATAATTGACGCAATAGAGCGAGCAGAGGTGTTCGGCGGCCAGTTTGGTGGCGCCGTAGGGCGAATACGGGCGGGGAAGGGCGGTTTCCGAGGTCGGGAGCTGATCGGTATTGCCGTAAATTGACGACGAGGACGAAAATACGACTTTGATGTTTCGATGCAACGATTTAATGGATTCCAGCAGCCGTTGCGTGGCCTGAATGTTGTTGCGCAGGTACAAATGAAATTGTTCTCCCCAGCTGCCGCGCACGCCCGGCTGGCCGGCGGTGTGAAACACGCAGTCGACCTGCTCGAGAATCGGTTTCAAATCATTCGTAACGAGGTCGCTTTGAATGAATCGGAAACGCTCGTACGTTTGAAGAGAGCGTAAATTGTTTTGCTTGATTCGCAGATCGTAATAATCGGTCAGCGCGTCCAGACCGATCACGAAATTCCCGCGTTGAACGAGAATTTCGCAAAGCCTGCCGCCGATGAATCCCGCGCATCCGGTGACTAAATAGGCCATTCCCTGCTTCTCCTGTCTCAAGACGTAACGCCGACATCACGCCGGCCTATCACGCCCGATCGAACCATTCACTTTTTCGAGTTCGGGCTGAATTCGTCCCTTTGGTTTTGGCATCGAAAAACAGTATTATCACCGGATGAGGCAAAACCCCAAAGGGATGAAAGTTCGATGCTCGTCACTATTGTATCACTCTGGGCGCAAAAACTGTTCCGGCTCGACGAACCGCAACCGTTCGGGGGGGCGGAATTGCAGCTGACGCTCTTGGCGAAGGCGCTGGTCAAACGCTTCGGCGTTGAGGTTCAATTTATCACGCGCGGCCAGGGCCCATTTGAAATTTTTGAGGTGGATGGAATCCGAGTATATAAGCTGGCGTATCGCGATTTTCCGCCGGCGCGCACGATTCTGGGAAGCTGGGATTTGTTGCGATTATTATTATCGCTAAAAACCGACATTTACGTGCAGCGCGGCGGTGGAATCGAGACCGGCATTGTGGGAATGGCGTCGCGCATGAAAAACAAACCATTTCTATTCATGACTTCGCATTCGTGGGATGTGGATGGAACGCACGAAAAAAACCGCGGGTGGATCTATGGAACGTTATACATGACGGGTTTGCGGCGGGCGGCGGGAATTGTGACACAGATTCAGAATCAGCATGACCTGCTTTGGCATAATTATGGGCGGGAAAGCCTTGTCTTGCCGTCGGCGCATGAAATTCCCGCTCCGATTCCGATAAAAAAGGAAGGGGTAATGTGGGTGAGTCGCTGCGAGACCTGGAAATGTCCGCACGTGTTTCTGCGTTTGGCGGAAGCGCTGCCCGATTTACGCTTCACGATGGTCTGTCCGCAAGCCAATTCACGTGAGCTGTTTCTGGAAATCTCGCAAAAAGCGGCGGCTTTGAATAATGTAACATTCCTGCCGGGAATTCCGTTTGAAGAAACGGAGCCATTATTTGCCACCCATCGTTTATTCATCAACACCTCGGAAAAAGAGGGGTATCCCAACACGTTTGTGCAGGCGTTTAAATGGGGAACGCCGGTCGTCTCGTTGCACGTCGATCCGGATGCGATTCTGTCAACGCGCGAATTGGGCGTCTGCGCGAATGGAGATGAAACCGCACTCCGCAACGCCGTGAAGCAAATGTACTGCGATGAAGGTTGGTGGAAAAAGTATAGCGAAAACGCAAGATCATACGCAAATGCCACTCACAATGTCCAGGTCATCGTGGAAAAATTTTATTCCTTGTTGCAATCACTCAAAAAATAGGAGATTTTGATTGTCCAATCCGGAATGTTCCCAACCGAACGCGGAGGAATTCTTTCTGCAAGCCCGCTACGCCGCCGATCGTGGAGATCTGGAAGCCGTGATTCACTGTTTGGACCAGACGCTTCGACACAATCCTTGGCATGTGCAAGCGAATGCGAATCTGGCGTGGCTTCTTTCGCAGCGGGGCGAATACCGGCGGGCGTTGCCGATCTATGCGCGATTGTTGATCTGCCGTTTATGGAGTGCGCAGGCTTATTTGCGGACAGGACAGTGCGCATGGTTTCTGGCGCGCAGATTCCTCCGCAAATGCGGAGATCATTTTCGATGGATTCGCAATTTTTGCGAGGGATGGAACTTCGTTCTACAGATCATCAATGAATTTCTGGTCCGGGGCATTGAATTTCGAAAACAAAATGAGACGAGAATCGCACCCTATTTGCGTCATTACCGAACGTGCCTGTCCCATGCCCCCGTACAGGAGATTGAATATTTTAAAATTGCGGAAAACGAATTTATTCTCGATTGCTTGAGAGAACGCAAGAATGCAATCCTTCTCGATCTGGCCAGCGGACATTCTTCCTTTCCTTCCTATCTTGCCGTTTTGGGACACAACGTAGTCACAGCGGAACTGGACTGGTCGGCGTTGCACACGCAAAAAAAATTGCGGTATTCACTCGCGTTAAATCATCTTCACGTGGCGGCAGGAAATTTCTTGTCTCTGCCTTTTCGCGATGAAGCATTCGACGCCATCACAATTATTTCGTCAATCGAACATATTCCCGAAGACGGCGATAGGAAAACGATGCGACAACTCGGCCGGCTTCTACGCCCGGGAGGCGATTTGCTCATCACGGTTCCCGCGGAAGCCCACTATTCCGAACAATGGACGCAGCATGCCATCGGCCACGTTTACGAAGAGGCCGGTTCGCAGGGAAACCGCGCCGGATTTCTACGTGTTTACGACAAACGTGCATTGTATGAGCGCTTGATCGAACCCAGCGGATTGGAACTGCAGCTTCTTTCTTTTCGTGGAGAGACAACGCAGTGGGGATGGCTCGGTTTCGGGCGAAATTTCGTGGATCATCGGAATGTTGTTCATCCCTGTTTGTTTGCCGCCGCTCTCTGCCTGTGGTTTCACAGAGAGATACAATGGGATGAAATGCAAAAGGCGCAATGGGCAGTGGCCTGTTTGCATTTGCGCAAACGATAACATATCTTTTCGATGGAATTCTCGGTATGATTTCATCGGAATTCAAATCAGCGGTTTCTTGGAGGATTATGAGATGAATATTCAGCATCGGCACATTCCTTATTATTGTTTCATGACAGTGATTGCGCTTTCTATCCTATCCGGCATCGCCGGCTGGTCGGTCGAGATCGAATC
Organism: Candidatus Omnitrophota bacterium; assembly: GCA_003598175.1. Taxonomy (GTDB): domain Bacteria; phylum Hinthialibacterota; class Hinthialibacteria; order Hinthialibacterales; family Hinthialibacteraceae; genus SURF-12. The sequence goes on along the minus strand of QZKN01000018.1, from coordinate 8,475 downwards.
CGACTACTTGAAGCTGACCATGGACGACGCGACCGGCCTGATCGATCTGCAACAGAAAGACCCATTCGTCTTGTTGGGCGATCAACTGGTTTTGGGAACCATTACGCTGCCCGATGCGAAAACAACATTGGACATTTCGAAGGCGGGGATTCCATCGCTGATGTTCGGCTTGACGGCGAAGAACCGCATTGACGTGGTTATCCCCATCGAGGCTTTGGATAAGACGTTTTACATGGCGCTGGCCCTCGAGGGGAATACGCTATATGTCATTTTTGATTTGAAACCCGTCGGCGTGCTCTGGAATTCGGCCAAGACGTTTCCCGGCGGCGGCGAAACGCTGGAATCGTTGAAATCGCCGGCCGATTTTTCGGCAGTCCGTATATTGCCGAATTTGATTCGACTCAAAAAAGACGAAGAAGGGCATCTTGTCGTGCCGTATCAGGAAGGAACGCTGATCGATTTCTCGCAGGAATTGAAAAAAACTCGCGATTTTGACCTTTTCCAAAACAGCGGTCTGACCATGCCGTTTTGGGGCGTTTGCACGCCGCTGCACAGCGAAGTATGCATCATCGATTATCTGTATGCGCATCTGTGCTATCATCCGGAAGAAGACGCCTTGCAGCTGCAACCGCGTTTTTTCCACGATCCGTACAAAATCCCCGCGCGAATGCAGATACGGTTTTTGGGAAAAGACAAGAATTACATCGACATCGCCAAAGAATATCGCAACTATCTGATCGCTCGCAAGGAATTGCCTTCTCTCAAAGAAAAGCTGAGTAAAAAACCGCAACTCGTTCATCTTCTCGAGGGCGCAAACATCAAATTCCCGATTTACATGAAGCATGAACAGCGTCCCGACGCGAGCGGCGCGACCCCGCCGCCGCGCGTGTACAACTATCAAACGTTTGAGGACGTGTACGAAGTGTTGAACGACATGAAAGCAAACGGCGTGGAGCGCTTGATGGCGGTCTGGTGGGGCTGGGGGAAGGAAGGATACGATCGCCTGCATCCGGACTATCTCCCGCCGAATCCCGAACGCGGCGGCGCGCCGGTGTTCAAAAAGATGAACGAACAGATCACGGAATTGGGCTTCTCGGTCGGTTTTCACGACAATTACACGGACATCTACGAGGCCGCGCCCTCTTTTGAGAACGGAAGTCATTGCACGGTAGGGCCGGACGGCAATAATCGCAGAGGCGGTTTTTGGGCGGGCGGCCAGTGCTGGCTGTTGTGCTCGACGGAAGGGCTGAACTATGCGCAACGGAATTTTGAAGAAATGAACAATTACGGCCCGATCAACGCCTGCTTCATCGACGTGCTGACCGCCGCGCCGCTGTTCGACTGTTTCTCGCCGGTTCACCCGCATACGAAATGGGGCGACATGAAAAACAAGCGGGCCATGATGGAACTGGTCGACAAGCATTTCGGAATCATGGGAACCGAACACGGTTTTTCGTGGGGCGCCGATCTGTGCGATTATTTCGAGGGCGTCGGCCACGATCCTAACACGCGCAACGAGTTTTTTTCCGGTTATGGCGTATCGGTTCCGTTGTTCGCGGCGGTGTACCACGACGCCATTGTGCAATACATGCATCAAGGCGCAGCAGTGACTCCCAATGCTCCCGATCGCCTGCTGTTCAACCTGCGCGCGGGCGGAGCCGGCTACTTCAATGTGGTTCGTGACCGTTATGAGAATCCGGAATGGAAAGAGTACTTCCTGCGCGCCTATCAATTGTCGTCAAACGTGATCCGCCGCACGTGGAAGACGCCGCTGACGAGTCATATGTTTTTATCGGGTGACAAATTAGTCGAAAAAGTGACGTATGGCGATGATGTGATGATCGTCATCAATCGTTCGAATAAGGAATGGCAGGGAACCATCGAACATCAACCGCACGGGCAGGCGGGAGAGCCCTGCGATTTGGTGTTGGCGCCGCATGGCTTTGCAGTTTCCTCGCCCGATTATGCGGCGTTCCATGGGACGAAGTGGGGGAAGATGGCTTTCGAGATAAGCGAATGGTATACGTCGGATAGGAGAGATTCGAGATAAGAAACAGGACTTCCATGTTATGGATGTAGATGTCCGGGATTTCCTTATGGGAGCATGAAGAACCGATTTGGAAGGCGAATACCACTTTTTTTATGATGTGGATGAGACGGCTTTGGTTGTGTCCCTTCGTGCGGTGCGCCACAAAGCGCCTTACAAAACAACGGAGGAAATCCTCTGAAAACGATCGGCCGCGCCGCCCGTAACGGTGACTTGACGACAGCATGTTAAAAATGAGATCTCCCATTATTCTTTGAATTCCAATACGTCTCATGGTAAAATATAAATGATAGGACAAAAAGAAACTTGGAGATAAAGTTAATGGCGGTAATTCAAGTGCGTTTCCATACGGATCAATCCACGATAGATCCAAACTTCTACGAAAACCTCAATTCCATCGCGCTTCGATATGGTTTACGTTACAAGCAGGAATCCCATTCCATGATGGATGAGTCCTACCAGGAACGTCAACAACGAATCGCGGATTGTATCCGTAAAGCGGACGCCCTGGCGAAGGAAATCGGTCCGGTTCCCAGTGACAGCACGAACGATATTCGCGCGTTGAGAGACAACCGGTGATAACGTATGTAATCGATGCCAGCGTAGCGGTCAAATGGGTGATAGAGGAAGTTTTCCGATTGGAAGCCAAACGGTTTTTGCACCCGTGCGTTTTCTGCATTGCACCGGATCTCATCGAGTATGAATGCATCAGCGCGTTTCAGCAAAAAGTCGCTCGAAACGAAATCAGTGAACAAGCCGCCTGGCAATGTTATACCACCTTATTTCATGAAATGCCCCTTCAGTTGGAAGATTCCACGACATTGACCTATCACGCTTTTCAATTGGCTAATCGCATCAATCATGCCGTCTACGATTGTTATTATCTTGCTTTGGCGGAGCAGGAAAAGGCTTTTCTGGTTACCGCCGACCGGAAATTTTATGAACGGGTCATGGGCAGCCCTTACGCGCATCGAATCCGATGGGTGGAAGAACCGCCGGCGGTTGCAAGGGATCCGGAAACAGAGGGGCGGGCATCCTCCCCCGCAAATACGGACAGGGATGTCCGCGATTCGGAGTCGAAATCGGTATAAACCAATGATTTCTTTTTTCCGACAGCCAAACCTTTCTGCATTCGGAAATCGAAGTGGAATCTGACGAAACTTCGTTGCGGGAATCGCCGGAAACGATCCGCGAATGGTTTCACGTCCATGAAACCAGCATCACATAAACAAACATCGCCGGCCCGATCCACAGCATGGCATCCATAATATCGAGAAAGCCTCCGTGGCCGGTCAGGTCGGAGCCGGAATCCTTGACGCCGGCGTCCCGTTTCATGGCCGATTCGCAAAGGTCGCCGACTTGTCCGATGGCCGACATGACGATTGTAACCATCGCCAAAATCCCATACGTATGAGCGCCGTTCAGCCAGAGGGAGGCGTCGTGGAAAAAACTTTGGCACCAGACCGTCGCGAATATGACCAGAATGGCGAATCCCGTGCCGCAAAATGAACCTTCCCAGGTTTTATTCGGACTGATGACGGGGGCGAGTTTGTGCTTGCCGAAACGCCTGCCGCCGTAATAAGCGCCGATGTCCGTATAGCAGGACACCGACAGCATAAAGTAGAGATACCAATGTCCTTGATCGATGCTGCGCAAATAAACAAAACTGGCGAGAGGAAACAGGATGTAAACCAAAGCCAATCCGTGCGCGGCGATTTCGTGGCGGCTGCCGGAAATCGAATGGCGCATGGTGATCAAACAACTGCCCCAATAAAAAAGAAAGGCGATGGCGAATAAGATATTGATCCGATGAAGAATCGTAAAAGCAAAAAACAGCAGCGCCAGTGCGTTCTGCCACCACAGCAGCGAGCGGCGTTGTTTCACGCCCATTAAACTATACATTTCGGCGCGAGCGAAAAAGAACGCCAGCGCCGCGACAAAGGCGGACAGCCAATCGCCGTGTTCCCAAATCACGCAGCTTAGCAAGAGAGGAAGACTCAAAAAACCTGTGATCAACCGACGTGCGTGCATTCAAATTCAATCCATACGTTTTTTCTATCGCGATTCAATGAATGCAATTGAGGGTATCCGGCTCAGATGGCGCCGTCAATATCCACTCGTCCGAAACGGCGTTGCCGGCTTTGAAAATCCTTCAACGCTTCAAAAAGATGCTCTTCACGAAAATCCGGCCACAACACCGGCGTGATCCAAATTTCGGCGTAGGCGATTTGCCACAATAGAAAATTGGAAATGCGCATCTCGCCGCTGGTGCGGATCAACAAATCCGGATCCGGCATTTCTGCCGTGTCCAGAAATTCGGAAAAGCGATCGGGATTGATCTCATCGACAGTCAGTTGATGCTCCCGCACGGCTTGAATCGCTTTTTTAACCGCATCCACGATTTCCACCCGACCGCCATAGGAAAGCGCGAGGGAAAGGAGCATCTTTTCCCCCTGTGCGGTCTCCCGGCGGGCATAATCCAATGCCTTTTGAACCGCAAACGGCAATTCGTGAATGCGCCCGATGGTTCCCAGGCGAATGTTATTTTCTTTCATTTCCCGAATTTCACGCCGTAAAAAATTGCAGAGCAAAATCATCAGGGCGTTGATTTCACTGCCGGGTCGCTTCCAGTTTTCCGCCGAGAACGCATACAACGTCAAAAAGGGAATTTCCAGACGGCGGCAGGTTCTTACGATTTCCCGCACCGATTTGATGCCGGCGCGGTGCCCCTCGATGCGTGGTTTATTCGACGAACGGGCCCAACGGCCGTTTCCGTCCATAATGACGGCAACGTGACGAGGCAAGCGGCTCAAATCGATGCCCGCCGCTTTCGCCCTTCGCATCGTTTCCACCTGATGAACCGGTTGCGGTTCCACTGCGATTACATTGGACACACCCACACTCTCCTGCCGACTCGAAAATCATTCGAGAATCCCTGCAAGGATTCTTCGGCTAACCATTCCTTTTTTTAGCTGTATACTTTTCTGTAAGCAGAATACCAGTACTCCCACAATTGTTCAACTTGTCGTGATGATGCCTTCCCTGTTTTGCGCTATTGTCGGTCCGACCGCCGTTGGGAAAACCGAGTTGTCTCTTGCTTTGGCGGAACAATTGCATTGTGAAATTCTCTGCGTCGATTCCATGCAGGTGTATCGGGGATTGGATATCGGCGCCGCCAAACCGACTGCGGAGGAACAAAACCGCGTCACCCATTATGGCTTGGATTTGGCGTCTCCGCTGGAAAACTATAGCGCGTCCCGATTCGCGGAGTATGCGGAACCGATTCTGAAATCGTATGCAAGCCGGAACCAACCGTTGATTTTATGTGGCGGCACAGGATTGTATTATCGCGCGCTGCTGGAGGGATTATTTACTGTTCCGGATCCGGATCCGCTCCTTCGCGCCCATTTGATGCAGCGGTTGCAAACAGAAAACGCCGCCGCTTTATATCACGAATTGCGGCAATGCGATTCGGAAACGGCGGAAAAAATTCACCCCAATGACGGCAAACGGCTGGTTCGCGCCCTTGAAATTATTCACCAAACCGGTAAAACTATCACGATTCTAAAAAAAGAACAAACAAAAAAAACGTGGATCGATCACACTTGTTTCATCGGCATCGAACGAGACAAGAACGATTTGTCCGCGCGCATCGAAAAACGAACCGATTGGATGTACCGGAACGGCCTTCTCGTTGAAACGCGGCAATTGCTGGACATGGGCTGCACGACCGGGAATACGGCGCTGCAGGCAATCGGATATAAGGAATGCGTCGCCCATTTGCAAGGCGATCTGAGTTATAAGGAAGCCGTGGAACAAACGATAACGGGAACCCGGCAGTATGCAAAACGCCAGATGACCTGGTTTCGCCGGCAGTTCAAGACGCAATGGATTAATCTTTCGAAAATAAAAGATTTGCGGGAAACCGTGCGCGAATCCTTGCAATTTTTATCAAATGGTGGTATGTATATATCTTTATGATTCAAATGTTTTCATGTGATATGTCCCAAGAAAGGGAAGGGGGTTTCCCTCATGGTCGTTAAAAGTGTAATGAATATTCAGGATAGTTTTTTGAACCAGGCCCGGCGGGAACGGATCTCTCTCGATATTCATCTCGTCGACGGCACGGATCTGCATGGTAAAATATCCGCTTTCGATAATTTTACCATTATCCTGATGAATGATGAACGAGAAGAACAATATCTAATTTACAAGCATGCGGTTGCGACCATTATGCCAGGCGCTAAAACACGCGTACGCTGGAATCAGATGGGCGAAATGGAGAAACCGCGTCCAACGCGAGACCGACGCGACGGCTGATTTTACCGCTTTTATGATCCCATGGGATAAAATCGGCAATGGAGGGTGGAGTTGCATGTATGCTTCGTGGATTGAATACAGGTAGGAGAGAAGACAAGCCGACTTGAAGCGAGTATCCTCACCCAAACAAGAAAGCGCTCTTCTTCTGGCGGCCTACACACCCGACCTTCCCCGCTCTCTTGCCGAGCACCAGGTGTCCGAATTGAAATCATTGGCGCTCACGGCCGGAGCCGAGGTGGTGCGCGTCTGTGAACAAAACCTGAAAACCATCAATCCCGCAACATATATTGGCCGGGGAAAATTGGATGAACTGAAACAGATTATTTCGTCAGATCCATTCGATGTTATTTTAATGAATAAAGATCTGACGCCGGTTCAGCAACGAAACCTGGAAGCGGCTCTCAAGCGTAGAATCGTGGACCGCACCGAATTGATTCTCGATATTTTTGCGCAACATGCCCACAGCAAAGACGGCAAAATTCAAGTTGAATTGGCCCAACTCCGCTATCTTCGCCCCCGATTGACCGGACGGGGGATCGATTTATCCCGCCTTGGCGGGGGAATCGGTACGCGGGGGCCCGGTGAAACCCAGCTCGAAATCGACCGCCGAAGAATCGATCAACGTATCGCCCGCCTGAAAACGGAATGGGAAAAAATCAGGGATTCCCGCCGCCTGCAACGCAAATTCCGACAACGGCAAAATATCGCCACGGCGGTTCTCGTCGGGTATACCAACGCCGGTAAATCCACACTGCTCAATCGATTAACTTCCGCGCATGTGCCCGCGCAAGATCAATTGTTCTCCACGTTGGATACCACCACGAGAAGGTTGTTTTTACCAAATAACCGGCGTCTTCTCCTTTCCGACACGGTCGGATTCATTACGGATTTGCCCAAGCCGCTTTTAGCCGCGTTTCGCGCGACTCTCGAAGTGGTTGAAGAGGCCGATCTCTTACTTCACGTCGTCGACGCGGCCTCTCCATCGCTGGAAGAACAGTTTCACGCGGTTCATGACGTGCTTCACAGTTTGGGATGTGACGAGAAACCAACGTTGACCGTGTTTAATAAATGTGACCGACTCGTGGATGATCTTTGCCTTCGTGATCTGGAACGAGCCGTAACTCCGAACATTCGCTGCTCAGCGCTGCGTGATCCTGATTTGAATCCACTTCGAGATTCCATAGCTGATCTGCTGGAAAAGTCGGTTCGCAAGGCGCCGGAACATAAAAATCAGGATCCGATATCCATCATTATCGGGAATGATATGCATAATCCGGTATAATAATCATTACAGCACAGCTGACCTTGTCTGTAAAAACAAGCTACATATATTCACATTCTGTAACCTGTACTGTTACAAAAACCATAAGAATATTCTTGCATCATTCCTTTTATCTTCATTGTGAGAAATCCATTCGATCGGAGAGATCAACTATTCGAGACTCTCTGGCGCATAGGAACACTCTTATTGCCGGCTGGATTTTCACGGACCTTTTCAGGGTAAACCATCCGCGACGATGTTATTTTCTCATTTTTGTAATGTGATAATTTCGAATTGAAACCGCAGTAACCACAGGAAAGTTTATTGATGATCCTATGCCCACATTCCGGACATGTTTCTTGAATGGAAATACAATGAATTTTTTTCATCTGGATCCATTCATCCACTTGATTTTGTTCAACATCCAATGCGGACGCGACCTGTTCTCTCGTGGCGTCGGGGTGATTCGCCAAATAATTCCTGGCCGCCTCAATCTCCACCTCTTCTTGTGAAGCACATGTTGGACAGCGTTTTCTCTCGTCAAGCCGGGCGTATTGTAAACATGTAGCGCAATTTCCATAGAGAGAAGCATTTTTTTTCATGATCGGGTCCTCTACGATTAACCTGTGAATCCTGCATGCGGCGCACTGTGTGCCTTACTTTAGCAAGCAAATATCAGATTGTCAATAAATATAGCAAAAATTTGCTGAATCTCCACTTTTTGTGATATAATGATGTACACTGCGAGATATTTAAAATAAGTTTAAACCTTACATATAGTAATATGCCTCTATAAACAATGGACTCTTGCACGCTCAATATCTTATTTTTTACTATTAATATAATT
>QZKN01000024.1 GCA_003598175.1 Candidatus Omnitrophota bacterium | reverse complement strand
AAACCATTCAGCCGCAAGGATAAAAAACAACGAAACCTTTGGCGCTCGCGTTACAAAACGTTACAAGCCAAATAATGGGTCAAACGGCGTGACCCATTCCACATACCTGCCTGGTTCTTCCTGAAAACAAATTGCATTGTCCCCACGACAATGCAAAACAATAGAAATGAAGTAATAGCAGATTCCGATTGCACCAAATCGGAAATTTTTTGTCCCTTATATTCACAATATACCAATAGAATGCTTGTGTCAAGAAAAAAATTACATGGTTCGAAAAAAAAATCAAACCTTGAGACCCCGCTCGTTTGTCTCATTTCTCCACGAGTTCATCTTGATGAATTCCGGATGGAATAGCGGTTACGGGAAGTTCAATTGGATTTGTTGTATGGCTTCGCCGGGCACATAACACAAAAAAACACGGGCGTTTAGACCCGTGTTTTCATTGTTTCATTCGTGAAACCTATAAGTATCCACCGGGATTAATGGCGTCCACCGCCCCCTCGGTTGGAATCCCGACCGCCGCGGTCGCCGCGATCTCGTTGTTGAGGATCTCGTTGTTGAGAGGAGCGTCCCCCCCGATTTCCTCGATTACTACTGCCGCCGCCGCCGCCCCGGTCCCGGTCACTGCGATAATCGCCGGGAGCGGTTTTGCCAAGATCCCGATCGGCCTGTCTCTTGCTTAAATTGATACGCCCGAAGTCATCGATTTCCATGACTTTCACGTCGATTTCCTCGCCTTCGTTGACTACATCGTTAACGAATTCCACTCGTTTTTCATCCAATTCGGAAATGTGGACCAAACCTTCCTGGCCCGGCAGGACTTCCACGAACGCTCCGAAATTCACCAAACGAGTGACCTTACCTTTGTAAATTTTGCCGACTTCCACTTCCTCGGTCAGATAATCGATCCACTCGCACGCTTTTCTACACGCTTCTTCGTCGCTGGAAGCGATCACCACTCGGCCGTCGTCATCGATATCGATTTTCGCGCCGGTTTCACTGATGATCTTGCGGATCATCTTGCCGCCGGGTCCGATGACGTCGCGAATCTTGTCGATGGGAATCATTTTCATTTCGATGCGGGGCGCATAGGGACTCATTTGTTCGCGCGGTTTGTCGATGACCCGATCCATGATGTCAAGGATGTGCAAACGGCCTCGACGCGCCTGTTCCAGCGCCTGCGCCATGATCTCCCGGGTGATTCCCTCAATCTTCAGATCCATCTGAAACGCGGTGATGCCATTGCGCGTGCCGGCGACCTTAAAATCCATATCGCCCAGATGATCTTCCAGGCCGAGAATGTCGGACAGAACGGCAATTTTATCGTCTTCCGCAATCAAACCCATCGCGATGCCGGCAACCGCCGCTCGCATGGGCACACCCGTGTCCATCAAGGATAACGATCCGCCGCAGACGCTGGCCATCGATGAGGAGCCGTTGGATTCCATGATGTCGGATACGACCCGAATCGTGTAAGGAAATTGATCATGATCGGGCATGAGCGGCTGCAAAGAACGTTCCGCCAAAGCGCCGTGACCGATTTCCCGCCGTCCCGGTCCGCGGATCGGCCTCACTTCGCCGACGGAATAGGGTGGGAAATTGTAATGCAACATGAATTTTTTATAAAATTCCTCGGTCAATCCGTCCACTTTTTGTTCGTCGGAAACGGTGCCGAGCGTCGTCGTCACCAGCGCCTGCGTTTGGCCGCGAGTAAAGATAGCGGACCCATGCGTTCGCGGGATCAAGCCCACTTCGCAGGAAATGGGGCGAATCTCGTCCAGTCTGCGATTGTCCGAACGCAGGCCCTCATTGACGATGCGCTTTCGCACGATTTCTTTTTCGAGATCGTGGCAGGCTTCTTTGATTTCTTTTTCTGCAGCGGCCAATTTTGCATTGAACGCCAGATAGGATCCCACATCGCCGGCGGAGATTTCGCCGCGATCAAGCGCTCCCTGCCGTTCCGCTTTGATTTCCTCGATGATTCGCGTCTTAACCGTTTCAACCACCTGATCGATGGATTCCTGGCGCTGTTGTTTTTCCGGAATCAGATTGGCTTCTTTTAGCGGGTCCAATGCGAGTTCGCGCACCCGCGCCTGGAGCGCCACATTCTTTTCGATCGGCGAGACTTCTTCTTTCGGTTTGCCGCATTTTCCTCGAAATTCATCGATACAATCGATCACCTCGCGCAATACTTCCTGCGCCAGATCGAGCGCTTCGAGAATCACTTCCTCCGATTCTTCCCGAGCGCCTCCTTCGACCATCATGATGGCGTTTCTTGAACCGGCGATGGTGAGATTCACCGTCCCGGTTTCCGCTTGCGAAACCATTGGATTGACGACGCACCGGCCGTCTTCGCGGCCGATACGAACCGCGCCGATTCCACCACGAAAGGGGATGTCGGAGATTTCCAACGCGGCGAAAACGGCAATCATCCCGCAAATGTCGGGATCATTGACCTGATCATAAGACAAGACATTGACCAGGCACTGCACTTCGTTGTTAAATCCGTCCGGAAATAGAGGGCGGATCGGACGGTCGATGCAGCGAGAGGTGAGAGTTTCTTTTTCCGAAGGCCGCCCCTCCCTCTTGAAAAAGCCGCCGGGGAGTTTTCCCGCGGCAAAGCGATTTTCCCGATAATCAACCGTCAACGGAAAAAAATCCAATCCGTCACGGGTATTGGAAGCCATCGTAACAGCAGCGAAAACCAAGGTTTCACCATACTGCACGGTCACGGCGCCGTTGGCTTGATTCGCCAAGCGTCCGCTTTCGAGCGTCATTTTTCGACCAGCGATTTCTCTGGAAACAGTTACAATCGTACTCATCAGTTACTATCCTTTCTACGCATAAAGACAGATCGTATTTTGTTTTGTTCGAGTATTGAAAGGAATGATGAGACGAATACTACCAACACCGTTCCCCTCCTCATCATGCTGAAGTCAAGACAGGAATGAATCGCTCCATGAAAAGCATAACCGAATCCATTTTTCCTGAAGAATCGGCTTTTCTGCATGGCAAAACAAATTAGATGAGGAAGAGGCGTCGATAGATCCGAAAGGCGAGAGAGAGAAAGGAAATGCAGAGGGTTCCAGCATCACCCTGACTAGGAGGAGGGAGGTTGGAATTCAACCTTCCCCCTCCTAATCGGGGTGGCGTGAAACGAACGTAACTCATGGATTTCCTTCTTTTGCGCCATCCTATCCTCTCACAAAACTCACGCGATCGGAAAAGTCGAAACGTCAGCGCCGCAATCCCAAACGATTAATCAATTCTCGATATCGATTTACTTCTTTCCCTTTCAAATAATCCAACAGGCGCCGGCGTTTGCTTACCATCATGAGAAGTCCGCGCCGGGAATGATGGTCTTTTTTATGGAGTTTGAAATGTTCCGTCAGGTTGCGAATTCGTTCGGAAAGAATGGCGATTTGTACTTCCGGCGATCCCGTATCCGTTCCATGCGTCTTAAAATCTTCGATCAACTCGTGTTTTTTTTCAGCTTTGATGGACAACGCTCCATCTCCTTCCAATCTCAATCGTTCTTTATTGAATTCCGGCGGTGTAATCTTTTTAAACACCGACACCGGTTACATCCGTTTCGAATTGCCGGCAGGTTGCCGAGACTACTTTTTTGTTATCATCTAAATACTTTCACCGGTTGAATCACGCGCAAATTCCCGGCCAATGCATCCAACTGATTTGATCCCATCAAAGCCTGGCCAATCCCGATGAGAGCGCCATCCCGCGCATTCACCCGCACCAAATCTCCCGAAAGAAACTCTCCTATGCGGCGTGCAATCAATCCTCCCGAAAGAGGCCGCCCGCAATGAATGGCGGCTTTCCCTTCCGTTCCCACCATCACGGAGGCAAGAGAGACGAGCGCCTCATTCATTCCGCACAAAGCCGCTTCGATATCTTCCCGGGTTTGCAGTGCATCCAACGAGACGGAACGATCGATATGAAAAGAGCCACATCGATCCCGCGTCAAATTGGACATGGCGGCGCCGCTGTCCAATGCCTGGCCGAGATCGTGGCACAACGTGCGTATATATGTCCCTTTGCTGCAAATTACACGAAAGCGGACATGCGGAATCCGAATAGCCAACAGGGATAAACCATAGATGAATATCTTACATGGATCGCGTTTTACCTCAACCCCTTTTCGCGCCAATTCATATAATCGTTTGCCTTTGTGGTGCTTGGCGGATACCATCGGCGGTATTTGAAACTGTTCTCCCACGAAACGATCAAAAATCGAGGTCACGGACTCCTCCGAAATCGAAGGAATCGGGACTTCTTCGAGGATCGCTCCCGTTACGTCCTGACTGTCCGTGATGATCCCCAGCTGCATTTCGACGATGTATTCCTTATCCTGTGCGGTGAGAAATTCAGCGATTTTGGTCGCGCGTCCCAGGCATAACGGCAAAACGCCGGTCGCCATCGGATCCAGCGTGCCCGTATGTCCGACCCGTTTCATCCCGGCCACGTTACGAACACGGTCCACCACGTCGTGGGAAGTCATTCCCGCGGGTTTATCGACATTGAGAACGCCATTCAGCGTCTTCAATTTCGGGACTGCACCTTTTGTCCCGATCGTTTTATTCTGCAACGGTTCAATCATATTCAACTCAAGTTTCCGTATTATTGAACGGCTCATCGAAATCGGCGTGAACGTGTTCCAATTTCTCAAAAATCCGCATCGCGCGATCCAGTGAGTCGTCGTATCGAAATTCCAGTTCCGGGATATGTTTCAAACGCAACCGTGAAAACAATAATTTGCGTATATAGCCGGCAGAGCGTTTGGCCGCGTCGATGCAGGAGTCCCGGTTACTCATCCCTCCTGCCGTGGCAAAAACGATCGCATGACTCAAATCGCGGGATACGCGTACTTCGGTGATCGTCAACTGCTTGAGCCTTTCATCCTGCAATTCCATCAAAAGCAGCGCGGCGATTTCCTCTCTCAACAGGCGATTGACCTGCGCGATGCGATATTCTTTTTTTTGCGTCATTCGCGTTTCCCGACATTCATTTCACTTTGCCGAATCCACATTTGCCGGATTCGTTTTGCTCGCGATCCGTTCCATTCCGGGTTCAGTTTAAAAAAAATCCATCCATTGATCGGTGATGCAAACCGACGATTCGGCGTCGATCAAATCGAGAATATGTTGAAATTCCCGTTCGACGGCTTGTCGCTGAACAGCAACCATAGCACAAGCCAACGTACACCGTTGCCACGTGTTTTGCCCGTCCGTTTCGGAAAGAGAAATATTAAACTGCCGCTTCATACGTTCCTTCAGGCTTACGATCACCTTGCGCTTCATTTTGAGGGAATTAGCGGCCGGAATATGGAGCGATACCTCGAGAATTCCAACGATCATTGTTTTTTTTAAAAAAAACTGCAACGATATAGACGATCAACGCCTTATAAAGTCGGCGCGATTTCCTCCAACTGGTAACACTCGACGATATCACCGACGCGAATGTCATTGAATCGTTCCAAACCGATTCCGCATTCGTAGCCGGATTGCACTTCGCGCACATCATCCTTAAAGCGTTTCAAGGATGATAGACGGCCTTCGTGAACGATCACGGAATCCCGCAGAAGACGCACGGGGGCATTGCGCAAAAAGCGACCGTCCTGAACGTAGGAACCGGCAATACTAATCCCCCGGGAAAGGCGAAAGACTTCTCGAATTTCTCCTCTTCCGACGAACTTTTCGCGGTAAGTTTTATCCAACATGCCGGTCATGGCATTTCTGATATCCGAAATCACATCATAAATGATGCGATACAATCGCACATCGACATGTTCCCGTTTGGCGACATCCATAACTTGCGGATGCGGCCGAACATTAAATCCGATAATCAAGGCATTGGATGCCGACGCCAACATCACGTCGGATTCGGTCACCGCTCCAACGCCGCTATGAATGATCTCAATGCGAACTTTTGCACTTTCAATTTTTTCAAGGCTTTCACTCAACGCTCCAACCGATCCTTGAACATCTCCCTTCACGATAAGGCGAAGTTCCTTGACCGCGCCCTGCTCAATCTGGAAATGCAGATCTTCGAGAGTGATGTGGTGGATTCGACGCAATTCACGTTCACGCTGAATCTGCTGGAGGCGCGTACTGATCTGCTTCGCCTGAGCGTCATCCGCGACGACGATAAAGGGATCACCGGCGCTGGGAACATCATCCATCCCGATAATTTCCACCGGCATGGAAGGACCGGCTTCGTGCAGCGATTCTCTTTTGTCATTCAGCATGGCGCGTATCCGTCCCGAATACACGCCGGTGACGAACGGATCACCGATTTTCAAGGTTCCATGTTGCAGCAATACCGTGGCGATCGAGCCTCTTCCCTGCTCCAATCGCCCTTCAATGATGGTTCCGCGCGCACGGCATTCCGGATCCGCCTTTAATTCCAACATTTCCGACTGCAGGAGAATCGATTCCAGCAAGTTCTCAATGCCGATTTTCTGTTTAGCCGAGATCGGAACCATGACGGTATCTCCGCCCCAATCCTCGGCGATCAATCCATGATCGGCCAATTGTTGTTTAATACGGTCCTGATTGGCGCCGTCGAGATCGATTTTGTTGATCGCGACGATAATGGGAACATTTGCCGCTTTGGCGTGGTGAATCGCCTCCGTGGTTTGCGGCATAACCCCTTCCGTGGCGGCCACGACCAGAATCACAATATCCGTGACCATGGCGCCTCGCGCCCGCATGGCGGTAAACGCTTCGTGGCCGGGAGTATCGAGAAAGACAATATCTCCGTTTGGAGTTTTCACATAATACGCGCCGATATGTTGAGTAATCCCACCGGCTTCCTGCGAAACGATATCCGACTGGCGCACGGCATCCAGCAATTTGGTTTTTCCGTGATCGACATGTCCCATGATCGTTACGACCGGTGGCCGGGTTTTCATGCGGGCAGGATTGGTATCTTCCTCCCACAAATGAGCAAAAATGTCGCTGTCAAACAGATCGACTTGCTCAACCTGAAAATTATATTCATCGGCAATAACCTGGACGGTCTCGAAATCCAATCGCTGGTTGATTGTGGCCATGACTCCCAATCCGATCAATTGTTGAATGAGTTCATGCGCGGGAATCCCCAATCCATCAGCGACATCGGCGACAGTGGTGGCATCGTGTACTTTCAAAACCGTCTTCGCTAATTGTTGTTTCTTTTCTTCAGCGGCCATCTGCATTTCCCGACGTTCTCGCTTTTCTCTTTTCCATGCGCGTTTCCCCTTTCCTTTCATCGTGGGAGGTTCACGGCGGCGTTCCGGAGGAGGCGTGATTTTCTTGACTTCCTCGTGTTCTTCCTGACGCTTTTGTTTTAATTTGAGTTTTTGAATCTCGCGGCGAATCGCGTCATCCTGATCACGAGGAGTCGTATCTTCTTTTCTTTTCCCCTCCGGAGTTCGAAAAGCCAAGTCCTCTTTAGTGGTTTCACCGGTCTTTTTAAGATCAATTTCCGGGGCTTCGATAATCAGTTCCAGTTCTTTGGCGGGAAGGTCTTTATCCAATGGTATTATTTTCGCGGATTCCCGTTTGGCGGCCTTTTTCTGTGAACGCTTGGCCGCTTTCTTCTCTCGTTTCCTCGCCGCGATTCGTTCCTCGTGGGAAACTGTTTTCGATTCGTCCGAAACTGGAATTTCTTCTTTCGGTTTGGGTGGAGACGTTTCTACAACCGGTGATGCCGTTTCTTCCGGAAGAATTTCCTGCGGCGCGGCAACGTGCTGATCCACTGGAGCGGTAGCCTCGATAACCGATTCCGGCGCCGGCTCGGCTTTTTCGGGGGGAACAGACATTTCTTTGGCTGCCGCAAGTTGCTCCGGCGACCGCTCCTCTGTAACGCTTATGGATTCTTGGGGAGTCGGTTCGGTGAAAACCGGTTGCGGAGCTGGTTTCCAACCTTTCGGTCTTCGGATTTTGGCAAATCGGTTGCGATTCTTCGATTCCGCTTCCTCAATCTTCTCTTCTTCTTCCGCTTCCAATTTATTGAAGTGACCCAACAAAAGTTCAATCGTTCCATCATCCAATGAGGAACTATGACTTTTCCCACGAACGCCAATTGATTCTAAAAAATCTATAATTGACTTGTTCTCTAGCTCAAATTTTCGAGCTATTTGATTGATTCTCATAACCTTCTCACACCCTCTGGGCGGCGCCAGCCCCTATTCGAACTTGTTTCACCAAAACTGATATTATGACACGGCAGTGATCTCCTTATTCGAGCGATATGGTCGCATCGTTCATTTTAGACCGCTCTCACAGGCGAATTCACATCCTCTTCCGAGTCCACTCCGACGGACGACTCTTCCAGTTCGGAGTGGAACTCCACTGACGACTCATCCCCGCTCGAATCATTCCATTCGTCGAGCGTTCGTTCCGTTATCACCATCGTGATGGTTTCGTGATTCGTAACCGTATCATCATCGGATGCAGGTTCAATCGGGGATTCATCTTGCGCCCGCGTATCCTCATCATCCTGTTCGGATTTCTCATTGCATTTTGCCGCGTTCTCTTCCCCGGCATCCGCTTCTTTGTCTGCGGAAACGGCTTTTGATGGTTTGGAGGGAGTCAGTTCCTCCACTTCTCGAAGAATTTGTGCTGCAAATTCGCGGTCGATTCCTTCCACCTTGCATAAACCGGTGAGTCCGGCTTTTTTGAGATCGTTAAAACTGATAATCCCTTTTCCCAACAGCGCATCGGCAAATTTATCTTTGATTGAAGGAATTTTCAAGAGTTCATTTTTCGCCTTGGTTTCCCTCTCCCCCAGCTGCGATTCGGAAATAATATCGATTTCCACTCCCGTCAATTCGGAAGCAAGTTTCGCATTCAATCCGGATTTGCCGATTGCCAAAGCCAATTCTTCATCCCGGACGACCAGGAGAGCTCGGTTACGGGCTTCATCCAATTCGACGCTTTCGATATTCGCGGGTTTGAGGGAATTCGCGACGAACCTGCGTTTGTCATCGCTATATTCGACGATGTCAATCCGTTCACCACGCAATTCCTGAACCACCATCTGCACTCGAGAACCTTTCATTCCCACACAAGCGCCGACGGGATCCACGTCGTTGTCCGACGATAGGACGGCGATCTTGCTGCGTTTTCCGGCTTCACGGGCAACCAGCCGTATGGAAACGATCCCATCACGAATTTCCGCGACTTCCTGTTCGAATAATTTCGTTACCAGCAACGGAGATGTGCGGGAAAGAATGATTTGCGCATCTTTTGTCGGTTTGCGGATTTCCGTGATAATCGCTTTGATGCGTTCCCCGTACCGATAGCGTTCCCCCTGCGGTTGTTCACGGCTGGGAAGCAAGGCTTCGGCATTCCCCAGATCGACGATGACATTCCCGCGATCGTACCGTTGTACCGTTCCGGCGATCAAATCGCCCGCTCTGTTTTTGTATTTATCATAAACAACTTCGCGTTCGGCTTCCCGAATCCGTTGTGTAATGACCTGCTTGGCGCTTTGCGCGGCAATGCGGCCGAAATCCTGCGGGGTCATGTCGATGACCAGAGACTCCCCGATTTGGACGTCATCCACGTATTCCCGCGCTTCCTCCAAAGAGATTTCCGTATATTCATCATCGACTTCTTCCACCACTTCCATATTCGCATAAATACGAAATTCACCGGTCTCGCGATCCAATTCGGCTTCTTCCACATCCACTTCCGGAGGCAGCATTTTTTTCGACGCCGAAATCAGAGCGGCTTCAAGAGCATCATATAAGGTGTCGATGGGGATATTCCGCTCAAGACTGATACGATTCAGTATATCCAAAATCTCTTTTGACATGTGTACGCTCCGTATCCTGAAAGATACACAATCTCCCCGCCAACGCCCAATCCGGGTTGTCACGCATGGCTCGACGCATGGGGAGACAGGTTTCAGATGACGTAAAAAAGGCGGGGCAAATCCCCACCTTCTTCAACAGTATATCCATTTAACTTGCAAACACAAGAGGGTTTTTATGAGACGCCGGTTTTAAGAAGGAGCCCGGCAAGGACAGAATCCACGCTGCTCGCGCCATCCGCTGACTTCATTAAAATATCTCCCCTAAAAAATTGGAATACGCGAAGAGAAAAAATTGAAATTGGCTCATCCGAAAGATGGGGATACCTGTTCCTTAAATATAGTTTTTCTTCCGAAGTAATATCTCGTTGAACGTCAATATCAAATTGACCCTGGATATCATCTTGAAAAATGGAGATTTGCCATCCCTTCGTCCTTTCTGCCTTGAAGATGACTTTGTTTCCGTTATAGAGGAAATATTGGATCGTCGAAAATCTTCCCCATTTTTTGTGTTCCATTTCCTGAAGGATACTGTTCCACATATGAAAGAGAGGTTTGGCCATTTGCGGATGAGTCAAGTCCATTTGTTTGACCAGGTTATTATCACCTTTCAAGACAGAGATAATATCTTCATCGTCGGCCATAAAACCAGCCCCGGAAAATCTGCCGGGGCGGCCAATGTAAGTAATCAGGGAAATGGGAAAACCGTTTATTCTTTCCTGCTTATCCAAATCCGATTCGGAATGAAGGCCGGTTTGGGATAGTTCAGGGAAATCGTCGGAATTGATTTGCAATTGCTGGTCTTTTCCATAGACACTTGGAACTCGGTAGCTATAGTGTAAAGGCGTTCCGTTTTCGACGGTTACAGGAATAAGAACATATTTCCCCTGCCGGGTGAATGCGGTCACAACTTCCAGGCCGTCCGCGGCGCAGTAGGGAGACGAAATGTCCGGTTTTTGATCAAGCGTTTGCGGAAAAAGAGGAAGAGTATTTCCTGCTTGATCCTGAATCATTTGCGTCGAAATCCCTGAAATCGGAGCGCTCGTGAAAACGAGAATCGTTAACACGAAGACCAAACCACCCACAATGAAACCCCGTGAAAACTCATAGTTCCCCATAATCTCTCTGCTCCTTTTATGATTTTGTTGCATTGATTCATTGAACGCAAGAAAGGAACGGATGGGTATATATTTTTTTCACAAACGGCGATACTTTCCAAGACTCAGGAAAAGGAAGATTTTTCAAGATGCGTGATAATACACTCTATACAGAAGATTCAAAACCGGCCGGATTTTCCCCTCCCCCATCCTCCCCGTAAAAGGATAGAGAGCAAAACAAATCCCCCGTTGACGGGGGATTATTGGGAGAAGGTTTATAATTATTCAACACGCTCTGCAACTCAAAATTACTGGCGTTGGAAATTGCGCATCCGTTCCTGAATCTCGTCGATTTCCTTCTGCGCTTCGGCGCTTTTTTCCTTCCAGGCGCTGTTTTGCTCGTCGGAAAGCATTTCTTTTACTTTTGCCAGGAAGGCGGTTTTTTCCTTCTGAAATTCATTTAACGCCTTTTCCCGCTCGCTTTCATCCATCTGCGCCCCGAAAAATCGGAAACCGGGAACCATTTTTTTACCCAAGGCAATCGCCAAGGGTTGGATGTTCGCGCGTTGTTCGTCCTTCAACTCGATCAAACGCAACCCACGCATCTCGGCATCCGGCATGAATACACGCAGAGCCATCATCGCCTCGACCGTTTCAAAATCCTTTTCGGAAAGCACTTCTTTTAATTCGGTTTTCAACGCGGCGATTGTATTTTTTTGGGATTTTTCCATGAATTCCCGTCTTTCCTCATCGCTCATGCTTTGAAAATCAACGCCGCTGTTCTGCATTTCTTCCCGCTGTTTCTGTCGCACGGTATCATAGGCGGCAATCACTTTTTCCGACTTTTCCGCATTCAAAACCAATACATCACAAAGAATTTGCGGAGTCTGGCTGCGAAAACCTCCCCGCTGCTGTGCCTGAGACGAATCCACCGTGATCATCATCCCCAATACGATCAACAATACCACCACTCGAACGATACTCCTCATCAGACGCTCTCCTTTCGTAAACATAACTATGTAATGTCCCAATTGGGCTTTACTTAGTCGCATGAATTCATCAGGATTGTTCCATTCCTCACAAGAAAGATACGTTTGAAAAATTTCAATTTGTTATGGAAGGAGGTGTTTGATGCATTTGTTTGATAATGTATCATCGAAATCGCCAAATAATCCTTCTCAAGAACAAAATACAAGCACAGATCATGACTACCATTCCGAATCCGTTTATCATGAGTTCGAAGCAGGACAAAAACGATGATCAATGATCACCCAAAGAACAGGAGAAACGATATGCAACATCGCGGCGCTATTATCCTCATTTTCACCGCAATGATATTCGTAAATGGAGTGCAGGCGCAGGATACCATCCGCTGGATCGAGTTCCCCAATTCCGCGTTCACCGTCAACGGTCTGCCATGGTTCCAGGAAAATACGCCGGATTTATACCGTCTGCCGAAACGCTTGCAGGATGTGGTCCGGCCGCCGGTCTGGGGTTTGGCGCAAGATCCCAGCGGCGGGCGGATTCGTTTTAAGAGCGACTGCACCGCGCTGGGCATCCGCCTCGA
>QZKN01000110.1 GCA_003598175.1 Candidatus Omnitrophota bacterium | reverse complement strand
TGATATTTCTCGTAAATGGTTGTAGGCCCGCCAGCGGCGCTCATTCTCGCCCGGCGCGTTGGCGCCGATGGCGACGAGGGTACGGCCATCGGCGAAGTTGCCAAGCAAGGCGTTTTGATCGTCTTCCGTCCAGGAACGCAGTTCCGTCCGTTGAATCATGATGGTGCGCAAATATTCGTACAACCACGCATGGCGTTCGACCGCCATTGCATATTTTTCTTCCGTCGGAATATTCATGAAACCGACGCCGCGAGAATACGCCCACGGCCAATACTCGTACCAATGGTCATTGATGGTTTCGGCGAAGAAATCGGTGACGTTTTTCCAAAAGAGCGAAACATCGACGTCTTCGGGAAGCGCCAACGCGAATTCGAGCGTTTGCGCCAGCGCATACGTGATGTAAAAGAGCTCGATGGCCTTGGCGATATCGTCCAACAATTGCCGGTTGTCCTGCGCCGCTTCGGCCAGACGCCCAATGCCGCCCATATCCTCATAGCCGCCGGATAGTTTCTTTAAATCCTCGAAAATAATTTCGCGTCCGGTGAAGACCACTTCGAGATCGGAAATCATCTGCCGTTTCAGCGAACGTTCGTCCGCCGTCGTTTCCGGCATGATGTCCGCGTAAAGGCGGGCAAACGCCAGTCGCGTATGGCCGATGAGGCAACCGAAGGTGCGATTGATGCGGGATTGCAGGTCGCGGCGTTTGCCATCATCGGCGTTGTGGTTATACAGCTTGACCAAATCCTGCTTCATGCCATTCAAGCACTGCTCGGCGCTGCGCCGGCTGTCTTTGAACGCGGGGAGATGATCTTCCTTGAAGGTTTCGCGGAAGCCATCTTCACGGTCGTTGAAGGCGCGCGCCCGTTCGGCGCGGACTTTCAACGCTTTGCGCCGTTCCAGCGCTTCGCGCGCGGCAATTTCCACCGCTTTGCTGGAGGATTCCACCAACATTTGTTGGGCAAACCGCTGCGTTTCCGGCACGAATTGCGGGCGGATCAGCTGCTTGAAAACCTGCTCCTGCTCGTCGGATGTGAAGGAACTCACATCGACGGCTTCTCCTTTTCCGGCGATTTTCGTAATGGACGCGATCCCGCGTTTCCACGTTTCTCGTTTCATATGGATCACGGCTTCCGGCTCCCCGTTGATCGCATAGACGCCGCCCATGCCGGCAACCCACGTGCAGAAGTCCATATCCTGCAGCGGCAGTCCGGCGCTGATTTTGGCCAACGCCTGGCTGATGTAATAATCGCGGGGTTTCCATTTGCCATATCGTTTCATCTTCTCTTCTTCCCGCAACGCTTTTCCCGCCTCATCGTTTGCGGTCAGTTCTTCCCGCATATGACGGTAAAGCGCCATGGCGTCATTCACCGCGGCGTGCAATTGTTTCTCATTCGCGGAACCGGCGACGGCGGCAACCGCCTCAAACAACCGTTCCGCGCGGGAACGTTTCTTGTGCATTTCCTCGCGAATACGGTCGATATTACGCCGCCCCAAACCGATCGCGCGATACACGCCCCGCCGTCCGATTTTTTCGCAGGCGGCAAAGAACAGCATGATGTCAAGATACGTCAACGCGCGCCGCGTTCGTCCGGCCGCCCCGTCGGTAATCGCCAGGCTGCTGTCCGGATTGCCGTTGCGCATGAGGTAAATCAATTTGGGCATGTCTTTCAGCAGTTCCAAAAGTTCGGGAAAGGGGATGCCGGTGTTGAGCACATCCACGCCTTGCACGTCTTTTTCATAATCGCGGCCGGGTCCCCGCATCTGCAGGACCAACGCATGAATCTGGCCGCCGACTTTTGCGATCAATTCGTCCTGTTCCGTTTTCGGCAGTTGTTTGATGCCGGCCCATTCCCGCAGTCTTCCTCCATAGACCGCCGCATTGGCGCAAATCTGTTCTTCGGTCAAGCCATAATCGCCAAGAATGACCTGAACCCGATTCCCGATCTCGTCCAGTTTCGTGTCGCTGACGTAGAACAACATGTCCTGCGTGGACGCCATCGTGACGGAAGTCATGACGATGTCGCCCGGTGAGCGGTGAGCGGGAAACGCCTGCTTGAGTCGCTCGATGGTTTCCGTATCCTCGCGGGAGACGCGCATGACCTGCATGATGTGAGAAACTGCGCGTTTGCCGACGGGATGCTGGGTATCGGGATCGAAACCGTAATTCATAATATAAGCCAGGTTCTGGCCTTCCTCGTCGAGGGAATACGTTAAATGCTCGCCCGTTTGCGCCAGAATTTCGAACAGGCGCATTCCGGTCGAATACCGCACGTCCTGGACCGGCTTATATTCCGCCGAAAGCGCCACGACCGCATTCTCTTCGGAGGGGCATTTCGGATTTTGTTCGCGGGCTTCGCGAATGGCGTCGTAAATCATCCACGCTTTGTAAAAAACCATGAACCGGTTGACCTGTTCGGCGCGAATGATCATCTTTTCGACGCCCCATTGCGCGGCCAGGTTGGCGAGAAGTTTCGAGCCGGCGGCGGTTTCGTGCCATGGTTGACCGAGATTTTCCACCGCGCGAGCGATCTTGTTGATGTGGAAGACCAGCACATCTTCCTTTAAATCAAAGAATTTTTTCAACTGGCTGTATTTCAACAGCTTTTCCGCCGCCCATTTTTGCCAGTCGAAGTGACATTCGAAGTCGTTTTGTCGCAACAGACACTCTTTGGCGAGAGCCATGACGCCTTGCTGGAAGCGTTCGGGTATTCCCATCTGCCGCAGTTTCACTTCGTTTTGCAAAGAAAGCACGAAGGCCAAGAACAGGCCGTCTTTCGGTACGCAGTAACCGCCATATCCTTCTCCGGCGGGCGGGATCATGCGGTCTTCGCGCAGATTCATCTGATCCGCCATATCTTCCACATCGCCTTCGAGCACCGCCATACAGAGCAGGGCCAGCGCGTTCGAACCGGCAAAATGCGTCACGCAAAGCGCGTTTTCCGAGGTTTTTTGAATTTCTGCGTAGGCCAAAGCCGGACGTTCTTCCACGCCGCCTTCGTTGATCAGGCTGTAAAATTCGAAACCGGCCTGCGCCGCCCAGCGGTCCGCTCCCCCGACCCACTGACTCCATTTAACGACGGAATCCCGTTCGCAATGTCCCAGATTCACGCGGCTGGGCGTATAAAGAAGGTTATACCGTTTGTTGCCGCCGGTCGCCTGATAATAATGAAGCGGATTCTGGGTTTGATCGTTTAATTTGTGCTTTGCCACAACCTGTTTGCGTGCCGTCGATTTGGAAAGCATGGTATGCACGCGAATGAAATTATCCACCTGCGCCTGCAACCGGCGTTCGGGAAATTCTTTCATCAATTTATCCAACACCCGGCTGCGCGCTTCAAACCGGATCAGCGCATCCAGTTCTTCACTATAATCCACTTCGGATTCGATAACCTTCCGTTGGATTTGGAACAAGCTGTGATTCGGTTTTTTCTCGCGCAGTTCACATACTCGCTGTTCGAATGCTTTTCCGTTATTTTCGGCCACTTTCGGGACCGCCACTTTTGCGAGCTCTTTCCCATGTTTTTCGATATATTGATTCACATCATGCGGATCATCCGCATTTTCGTATTGCACTTTGCGGTCGCCGTTCAATTCCGCCTGTTCGATCAGCACCGCGAGCTTCGCCGCTTCCTGCATGACGGGTTTGAACGACGTCAGAACCGTCAATACCGCCGCCGCTTCGGGCAAACGCTGCTGCGCCATCACCTCTTCGACCACGACGCTCATGCCGAATTCTTCGATCACCTTTTTTCCGACATTCAGAATCCGCGTGCGGAATTGATTCATCCGTTCCTTGACTTCGTTTTCGAGTCCGTTACGCCGAATCACGTTAAACAGCGCCATCTCCTCCTCGATCCAGCTCTGCACATAGCCTTCCGTCATTCCCGCCGATTCGGTGGTGAGTATATGTAAGCTGGGAACCCGCCGCGTCGGACGATCCACCAGCGGTTGTAATCGCCGGGTTTCCGCCGCAAGTCCGTTCTTGCTTGATTCGACGAGTTTCAGTGCAGCGGCGGCGATGGTTTTTGCCGTTTTTTGCTTAAATACATCCCGCAACGCTTTTCCCGCTTCCGATTCCAAATAATGCGGCAACACCTGCTCTAATGCTTCGATACGGCTGAGGTCGTTCGTTTCGATCTGTTTGCCGACTTCATCCACGCTGTGGCGATAAGCATTCGCGATCAAAGCGCCGACGGACGCGATTCCTTCGTGTAATTCTTTTTGCGCAACCAATACTTCCCACGCGGCGTTATCCGCGGTTTTGTCGGGATTTTCCTGCCGAATCGCTTCCGCCGATTCCTGCAAAGCAGGATCGTACCGCACCAACAACCGGCGCGCCATTCCCACGTGTTCGGAATCCATAACCGCATCGATGTTGCACGCCCAGAATTCGGAATGAAATCGGAAAAACGCTTCCATCGCTTCCTGATCGACTTCGGTTTCGATCACTTCGATCGTCACTTCCTCTTTTCCGACCTCCACGGTTCGCTTGACCACGCGTTCGTGAATGAAAAGGGGAATCGCTTCGATCCAATCATCGACGTGAATGATCCAGTTGGTGTCTTCCGTTTCTTCCTTGTTCGCTCCATTCGCCGGAATGCGTCCCAGGCCGGGGCTGGAATAGGTGTAATGTCCACCCTGCCGCACCAAATCGCGCAGATCCTCTTCTTTGCCGGGATGCACTTCGTGAAAGAGATTGGCGTGAGCCAGATTGATTGTTTCCGCGGGATGCAGCCGTTGCATCAAAATGATATAGGCGGCGGGAGATTTGTCTGTCTGTTCCAGCTGATCGCGAAAATCGGCCGCAAGGCGGTAGAGTTCGCGAATGCAGCTTTGAATCGTATCGAGAACGTTGCCGACCATTTCCGCATCCGGCCGGCCGATCATCCGCCGCGAAGCTTCGTCTTTTTCCCCCAACATTTTTTTGAATTCCCTGGATTGATACGCAGATAACGCTTCCTCGAAGCGATTCAGTGCGCCGATGGTCTGCGAATAGGGGGTCGGTTTGGTTTGCTGAATCAAATGCAGCAAGCGCGCCGCCTGCGTCTGCAAGGCGGGAACCCGCATGGCGGCTGCATACAACTTTTTCGCCGCGGGTAGTAATCCTGCCTTATCAGCCAGGATTTTTGCTACGGAAAGCAATTGCGCCTGGTTGCCGAATGCGCGGCTCAGGCGTCCGGCCACCATACGCATACCGCTTTCACGCGCCCAGGAGGAAAGCCGGAGAATGTTGCCGCCCTCCTGCTCCAGATCGTAACTGGAGCTGATCGCTTCGTTAATGAGCGCGCGTTTTTCGTCGATATCCTCGATTTCTTCTTCCAGCAGCCGAACCACCCGCGTTTGATCGTACGGCATATCGATGCGCATCTGGCCGATGATCCACGTCACCCATTTGTCGCGCCATTTCAAATTTTTCTCGATCAACTGCGCCAGTTCTTTCGGGGATAACCGGCTCAAACCGCTTTCCGGATCCTGAATTTTTTTAACTACCATATCGACTTCTTCGGCGGAAAAATTCTCCTCTCCGGCTACGGTTTTGATTACGTCGATCCGATCAATGCTCCCCCCCGTTCGCCGGCGCTTAAAAAGCACATGTTCCAATTGATTTCCAATGGCAAACAGAACGGGAGTTCTCACCTGTCCTACTCTATCCAAATCGAATTGTTCCAATTCCTGCGCCAATTTTTTGTCTTTCACCGCTTCCAGAAACAATCCGAACGAATTATTGCTGTCGATTACTCGCCCTTTTAAAACCTGGCGAAGCGCATCATCCTCCGTTTCGGATAACAATTTGGTAAAATCGATCACGGCATGAAGCGCTTCCCGTTGGGTTTTCCCCGCCAATGATGCAAAGATGTGCATCAGGGCCAATCCCGCCAGCGCTTTTACGCCTGATAAATTGGTTTCTTCGTCCGCCTTGAGATTTTCACCCGCCAGGGATATGCCGCAGGCCTCCACCCAACCGAGATCCAGCCGAATCATCGGCGCCTCGCCGGTCAAAACATCGGCGATCACATCGTGATCCTGCATCCAGGCAATCTTGACTTGCTTTCTTTTCTTGCGCGCGGCGTCAAAAACAAAGCTAACGGCCGGTTCTGTCTTTTTCCTCTCCAAAACCTGCAAGCCTTCTGCCATAATTTTGGCTGATAACTCCGCTGCTTTTTTCGCGCCGGTTCCCGCGTCGATTTTACATTTCCCCGGCGTATTTCCGAAATGAAATTCACCCTGACCTGCCAAGGTTCCGGGAATCCGTCCGGATTTCTGCACGTTAGTTTTTTCGTTATGCCGCTCGACGATACGCACCGGGATGCATTCTCTCATGATAATAAATTCTCCTTTGAAATAGTCCTGTGGATTGGTTTTATGATTAAAAATAGAGGGAAAAATCAATCCTCACAATGAATTGCGTGATCATGTATGGATTCTATTGGTGTCGTGAAACGATCAATTTTGACAAAATACCCACCAGGAATTATAACATGCAATCAAAATGAGTCAACTCGAATCATGATATGATCAACAGTAAAAAACTGTTCCTTGTTTAAGATATTCAGGAGTAGGGAGGAGAATATTTTGTATGAATGGTTCGTTCTGCGAACCAAAACGCCGGTTGTATTGCCCACGCTCCGATATCTCCTCTTCGATGACGGCGGGCTCGGAGAATACCTCACGAATGGAGAAATTAATTCCACTCCCGATTTTCGTTCACTTCAGCCGGTGTGCTTCACGACGCTTGGCTTCGTATGCCGACATGATACAGTTTGGGTCGCAGAGAACGTAAACAGGTTTCAATATCGCGCAGACTCTCACGATCGGTCAATTGAGCGAAAGACATACCCCAATATGGATCAATAATACGATTTTTTCAGGATACAGGGGCCATTTTTCTCGCTTTCAGCAAAAAAGGAGGCCAAAGTATACATGCCATTTGCAGTCGATTACAGTATATCGCACTCATAACTCTATAATTATGAGGGATTATGTTATTCTTCGATTGATTTTCCCCGGACAGCAGTGATATCTTGATAAAAATGTGATATATTTGTACATGATCGGTCGATGAGAGTGAGAGGAAAACCATGACGCAATTGGAACTGGAAAAAGGTTTTCAGGAAATATGGAAATTGTTTGCCGAGTCGGACAAGAAGTTCGAAAAAATACAAACCGAAATCAGAGAAACCTGGAAAGAGTTGGATAAAAAACAGAGTGAAACGGACAAACAACTCAAAAAGACGGATAAACAACTTAAAGAAACGGATAAAAAACTTGAAAAATTGATTGGACGTTGGAGTCTGTTCGTCGAAGGGATGGTGGCGCCTGCCGCGATTCGTTTGTTTCAGGAACGGGGGATTGCCATTCTCCGGCTGTATCAACATGCCAAGGTTTCCCGGGATGGCCAGGAAGGAATGGAAATCGATATTTTAGGGATCAATGGGGAATTCGCGGTACTCATTGAAGCCAAAAGCACTCTTGATGTCCACGATGTGGATGAACATATCGAACGATTGCAGAAATTCAAGAACCTGTTTCCCGAATACGCCGACAGAAAAGCCATCGGAGCCATCGCCGGGATTGTCATTCATATGGATGTTGATAAATATGCCTATAAAAAAGGATTGTTCGTTATTGCGCAAAGCGGAAATACGGTAAAAATCCTGAATGATCGGTCATTCAGACCAAAAGCATGGTGAGATTTGGATTTGGCATGGGCGAGTGGCATCCACGTATGTGCTGACCAACCATCGCGACATGGAATTGGTAAAGGTGCTTATGGTCCATGCGCGTCGTCGGCGGATTGAAAAAAAACGGGCGGAACCGATGGATTTCTTGCCTTCACACACTCTGGCGATGATTTCGGGGAATTGGATTTTTGCTTCATGCAATCCAATCTGTTCCATCGTAGGTACCTTGGTAAGATGATTACTATTTCTTATTAAATCGTAATTTATTAGACGCTATCCCGTTTCTTACCGGTATCTTTATTTTTCGTATCTAAGCAAAAATTCAGAGATACGGTCCGGTAAATCACATTTCAGCCGAATCGGCTTCATGGTAACGGGATGAGGAAAACAAAGAGAAAACGCATGGAGGCCGATCCATCGAAAGGAACGCTCTTCCCCCCCATATTTCACGTCTCCCACGACCGGACATCCCAGTTCGGACAGATGAACACGGATTTGATTTTTACGCCCGGTTTCGAGGCGCACCTGCAACAATGTGTAGTCTTTATATTTCTCCAGAATCCGATAATGTGTGATCGCATGTTGGGCGTCGGGGCTTTCTTCGCAGCCAAACATCTTGCCGATGCGATTTTCTCGTATCCAATTTGCAATGGTTCCTTCCTCGTTCGGCGGACGTCCTTCCACCAACGCGTAATAGAGTTTTTCGGCGTCCTTCCAATGTGTTTGCAGTTCGCGTTTGATTTCCGCACTCTTCGCCAAAAGCAAAATGCCCGAAGCATCGCGATCAAGCCGATGGACGAGGAAGGCTCTTTCCTTCCGATGCGAGCGATTTTGTAGATATGCATTGATGGTGAATAGAAAGGTATTGCTTTTTTCATGCTCCGATCCCATCGTCAACACCCCCGGTGGTTTTTCCACGGCGAGGAGATAGGGATCGTCGTATAAAATAGGGAAGGGAGCGCGAAAATCGGAGGATGGATCCGCTTTTCGGATTTCCACGACCTGGCCGGGAAGCAGATTGACATCCAGCCGAGTGACGGTCTTGCCATCGAGAATGATGCGACCGGCTTTGATTAATTTTCGAAATTTGGTTTTCGAAGAGTACCCGACCCGGACGTGCAGAAGATCGAGCAGAGTTTGTTCTTTTTGAATATTGATTCTCATGGATTGCCTATTGATTCCAAATCAACGTATTGGGAATGGAGAAGTTAATAAAAAAAGTTTGGATAGGGAATCCAACGATTCCTTCGATAATCAATTATTGTCTTTCCGCATAAATAATGGAATTATATCCTGCCCTTCCACCATTTTTTTTATGGAATTCAAATCTTCTAAAAATTGCTTTAGCGGCACCTTTAAATATCGCCAAGCGCTGAATTCGGGAGTTTTATCCTCCATAATTAAATCCGTTGCGCATTTGATACGCTCGAGTGCCTCTTTTTTATTTCCAATAGCCCAATTTGCAATGGACAAACATTGCGCGTAATTGGCTGAGGAACGGGCACCATCATCTTTATGATCCATATCAATGACTTTTTGGAATAAATCTATTGGAACTTTCTGTTCCTCCCCCCATTTGGCCATTGCAAGGTTAAATGCATTGGCGATTTCGTAAATATCGGCATCTGAATAGCTAGAAATAATTTGTTCTTGAGCTTCTTTGAAACGACTTTGACCAATTAATATTAGAATTAATTCATGTTTGATTAGGTCTCGATGTTTAATCTTTAATTCGGGTTCATTCATCCATTTCATTAAAAGTTGTTCCGCGATAGAAAGAAAATTCTTTTCAAAACATAAAACATTCTCAACTAATTCAAGTTGATCTTCAAAACCAAGTTCATTGACTGCTTTCATGGAAGGCAGGTTGAAGAGTTGGTTTTTATCGATTTCTCTCAATAATCGAATTGTGCGATGAACAACATAATCGCTTAAGTCGGCTCGATTCAGCAAGGATAGAATATCATTTACCGCATATGTCTTGTCACCAATTCGATAATCGAGATAGGCTCTTTGGAGAAGGGCTTCCGGTTCGTCATACCCAAATTCAATCGCTTTAGTTAACAGAGCCAGGGTTTCCTCCGGTCTTCCTTGAATTTGCCTTATTTCCGCTAGTTTTTGTAATAAAAGACCTTCTGATGAATGAGATTCTTCGATGATTTTTAATTTCGCATCGACATCTGATAATGTCGATTCTGCAACGCCACTTTTTTTAGATTTTAGTATCTCGTATTGGATTTTCTCCAAATAGGTTTTCGCGCCTTCCTTGTCTTCCAAATTCTGCTGGACGATTTCTTTCAATAACTCTCGATATTGTTGTGCCAGACGACTCCGCGGACGTTCTCGCGTAAAAATGGCTTGGTTCAGCAGTGCAAGGCTATTGTAATGGTGAATGGTTCCAGACAGTTTTTTATATCCCAACGTTGTTTTGAACTGCTCGATCCGATCTTTCAAAATTTGATCTTCATCGTCCATATCGGGAACATTGGACGTCACGAAATGGATGAAGATTTTCTTGTTGCGTGGAAGGGAAGCTTCGTTGCGTATGTCGCGAACGATTTTTTGTAAACCGACAAGATTTTGTTCGTTGGGAAAAAACAATGCCACAACCGCATCGGGTAACTGTCGCGTGCAGATTCCGCCGATATCGGTATGGCCGGTTCGGGAATCGATGAATACATAATCCGGCGATAAAATTTTTCCCCATTGCGCTTTTAAATTTTCAAACAGCAAGAAACCGTCACATTCATCATACAAACGCTTCCAATCAATGGCATTGAATTGTTGGCCATAGGTTTCCGACCGTTTTCCTGCCGGCATGATCCAAAGCGAGCCCTCTTTATCACCAACGCCAACCGCCTGAAAAATATAGGGATGGATTTCCGGAGGTTGTCCCGTCTCCATATAATCCGTCACATAATTAACGAGTCCCGGCGTTTTTTTTTGTAGCGGTGACAAATGAAACGTATCCAATCCGGGCGCTTCCAAATCAAAGTCCACAATTAAAACGTTCCGGCCGGTATTGGCGAGTTCATAAGCTATATTGACCAAGGCCATTGAACGTCCAACTCCGCCCTTGAATGAATAAAAGGTGACAACATACATATTTGAAATCCCTTTTTCAATTATCCGGTTCTGTGTAATTCAAACCATTCGGATTGCTTTTTCATGTTTTCCAGGTGATCCAAATATTTGAATTTTTTTATCGACGATTCCGATTTCTCTTCTATATGATTCACGCGTTTTGGTTCTGTTCTACATTCTTTCTTTCTTCGGATACGGCTAAAATTTTCCTCGAATGATAAAAGATAGAGATACTGGTCATATGCGGAATTCTGAATATTGAGCCCATTTTCCCATCGATGGAGTGAGGCTTCACCAAGAGCAGTGATTTTTGAAAATTCCGACCTTGCTAAACCGTATTTTTGTCTGATTTCTTTAATTTGGCTGGGATTCAGTACACCTAAATGCTCACAGACTGCATTATGCCGAATTTGGTCCGCCTCATGATCGGTGAATTGAAAAGAGCAATCCGCGCAGGTATGAACAGGGACGATCACGCTTATTTCCGCTTGGTTGGATTCCGTTCCGTAAAAGAAATGTTCTTGTTCCTCGCTAGTAGTAACGTGATTGCTTTCACAATTGGGACATTTTTTTGTTTTTTGATTCGATTTCATGAAATGTTCGTTCATTGCCATGCCCTATTTTTTAGAATAATGAAAACTGCGTCCAATGATTTCTCCACTGCCTAATTGGAGTTTCACATATAATTCCGGATATTCCTCTCCCATATTTATTCTCATTACGTATGCTTTTTTCTTTGGTGGTTTTTGGAGTTCTATTTCTTCTAACGGGTGATTTTCTTCGAGTTTTTGTTTCACGAATTGCCATGCTCCATTTCGGGTGAAAGGCATTCCTGAATCGGGATTTATGACCTGTTCAGGTTGCCAATCAATTGGACTTTTGGGAGACCATTTTGTCACTCTGGCTTTTGGTCTCCCGATCAGTCGAATGATCTGATGTCTTATTTCATCAAATGAGTCATTCAACAGTTTCCCTCTTAAATATCCATAACTCGACCAGATCAAATGATAGATTTCCGATTTATTTTTCATTATATCCTATCATTTGATAGAATCAAGGAGGATTACAAAAAAACCTTCTACTATATCACGGGTACAGAATATTCCGTGCGATCAATAAATTAACCTCAAAAAACCATCTTATTATTTTTAGTTTTTTTCGATCAGTTAGGTATTGATATGTGATATTGTTTCTTGGGTCGCCAATGTTGACGCCAGGTAGAGAAGAAAAATCCAGAGGAATTTTACTGCTCACTACCCCCCAACAACTCGCCCGAATAAAGGCCATCCTTTTCCAAGCGATACACTTCGATATTGTCGAAGCTCGCCTTCCCGCTTGTAATGTTCCCCGCCACTTGCACAAAAGGTCGGACATAGCCGGTTTGGGATTCGTGCAGGGCCGAGATCACTTTCCACGAGCCGGCCAATGTTGTCGTGGTGAGCAATTGATCCATCCCTAAAACCGCGCCGATCAGATTGCCGTCAGCGTCGGTATCGATCAATCCCACGAAAACCTGCACGGAGGGAGTGCTGGTCCATGCGCAGGCGCGAACCAACAGTTTTCCTGTCGCCGGGATGGGGCGATCATTGCTGAATAGGACAAGGGAGCCTTCGTTTGGCTGCACATCGAACTGAAAAGCATGTCCGGCGACGCCGATTGCTTCTCCGCCGGAAGGAATATCGCCGGTAACCGTAATGGTTGCCGCCGGTAATCCGGAAAAGGTGCCGGCGATGACGAAGGCGTCGTTGCCCGGAACATCCGCGTCGATAAACGGATTACTGTAAATCGGCGTGGGCGTGGATGTCGACGGCGCGGCGCTGATGGTAATGAAGCCATTCGTGGCGGTTCCTCCCCTCAGATCGTCCATCAG
>QZKN01000007.1 GCA_003598175.1 Candidatus Omnitrophota bacterium | reverse complement strand
TGGCTGTCTTCTCTTACCCCGTTGGGGTATAAAACAACAATAATTTATTATGAATAACGATCATTTTTTTGATGGTGAATCATGGGCGACATGCGTAAGATGAGCTTATAACTTGATTCATACAATATTAATGGTTGCAATACCAATCGATTTTTATAGATGGAGAGTCTTATGAAAGTATTGGTAACAGGCGGAGCCGGCTTCATCGGCTCTTTCATCGTCGACGAATTGATTCGGCGCGGACATACCGTCCGCATTCTCGACAATCTCGATCCGCAGGTACATCCCGGCGGAGAAAAACCCGCATACCTCAATCCCCACGCGGAGTTCATGCAAGGCGATGTGCGCGATGCGGAAACACTTAAAAAAGCGTTGGATGGCCGGGAAATCGTGTTTCACGAAGCCGCGGCGGTGGGGATGGGACAATCGCAGTACCTGATTCGCCATTACGTCGACGTCAATATTGGCGGGACGGCCAATCTACTTGAT
The DNA here is from genome assembly GCA_003598175.1 of Candidatus Omnitrophota bacterium. GTDB lineage: Bacteria > Hinthialibacterota > Hinthialibacteria > Hinthialibacterales > Hinthialibacteraceae > SURF-12. The sequence goes on along the minus strand of QZKN01000007.1, from coordinate 12,378 downwards.
ATTCTTGCAAATACTAAGCATTCCGTGCAAAAATTGATCGTGGCGGCATCGCAGTCGAGTTATGGAGAAGGCTGCTGCGCCTGTCCGCGGCACGGCGTGATCAAACCCGATTTTCGCGAGGAAGAACAGCTGCAGGCGCATCGTTGGGAACACGAATGCCCGCAATGCGGTGAATTAATGCCGCCGGTTCCGACGCCGGAAACCACGCCGATGGACTGCCGCGCCATATACGCCATGAGCAAACGCGATCAGGAAGAGATGGCGCTCAACATCGGCCGCACATACAATCTTCCCACCGTCGCGCTACGGTATTTCAACGTCTATGGTCCGCGCCAGTCTCTCTCTAATCCTTACACCGGCGTTCTGGCCATCTTCATGAGCCGCCTTGCCAACGGCAATTCGCCCGTGATTTATGAAGACGGTCTGCAAACCCGCGATTTTATTTCCGTTCACGACATCGTGCAGGCCAATCTTCTCGCGATGGAAAACGACAACGCCAATTATCAGGTTTTCAACGTGGGCATGGGAATCCCCACGACCATCAAGGACGTCGCCCTGATGCTGGCCAAGGTTCTCTCCTCGCCGATTGAACCCACAATCAGTCTGAAATACCGCAAAGGCGACACCCGCCACAGCTATGCGGATATCACGAAAATCCAATCCGCGCTGAATTACCAACCACGCGTCACCCTGGAAGAAGGAATGAAGGAACTCGTCGAGTGGTCGCGAACCGTGAACGCCGAAGACAAATTCGAACAGGCGGCGAAAGAACTGGCGGCGCGCGGTTTGGCTTGAACAGAAGCGATGACCAACGTCGAACACGACGATTTTCTTGATTGCCTGCGTCCTTCCCTCGAGAGCCGGCTGCTGGTTCGTTTCGTCGATCTCAATCCGCGGGAACGCGTTCTGGATGTAGGGTGTGGAACCGGTTTTATTGCGTTTTCACTTGCTCGCAAGTTTCCGTTATGCCAGGAAATCGTGGGAATCGACATTCTTGACGACAAAATTCGCGAAGCGAGTGAATTTCTCACGCGGTTTCGTTCGTTGGAGTGCCATTTACGCGTTCCCATTCGCTTTCTCCTTCACGACGCCAACAGCATTGCGCCTGCCGGAGAGCCATTCGACGTTGTTGTCAGCAATCCTCCCTTTTTTGAGAAAGACAAATCTCGCCCCTCACCCGATTTGCGGCGCAATATCGCCCGCCAGGATCATTCTCTCTCACTGACGGGACTATTCTGGTGCGCAAACATACACTTGCGAACTCAAGGACGTTTGTGTTTGGTTTATCCGGCCATGCGAATCGATCACTTGCTGCAAATGGCGGAACGATTCTCGTTTCAGAACATACGATGCGAAAAACAGAATGAGGTGAGAAAACGCAGTGGAGGAATTTGTTTCATGGAATTGATCAAGACAAAATCGATTGAAAATACGTGATGGTTTTTTGCAGACCCTCGCGGATATCCACCCGCGGTTCCCAATGCAATTTTTCTCGCGCCTGCGTGATATCCGGCTGGCGCACTTTCGGATCATCGATGGGGAGTTCTTTGAACTCGATTTCACTTTTTGAGTTTGTCAGTTCCAACACCAGCTTCGCCAATTCAATCACGGTCCGTTCCGACGGATTGCCGATGTTGACCGGCGCGTCGATGTCCGATTCCAGCAGGCGAATGATTCCTTCCACTTCGTCGGAAACGAAACAGAACGAACGCGTTTGATGGCCGTCGCCGAACACGGTCAGCGGTTCATTTTTCAGCGCCTGGGCGATGAATGTGGAAACCACGCGCCCGTCTTTGACCCGCATACGCGGTCCGTAGGTGTTGAAAATGCGCACGATCCGCGTTTCCACACCGTGATAACGATGATACGCCATGGTCATGGCTTCGGCAAAGCGTTTGGCTTCATCATACACACCGCGAGGGCCGATCGGATTGACGTTTCCCCAATAATCCTCTTTTTGCGGATGAACAAGTGGGTCGCCGTATACTTCCGAGGTGGAAGCCAGGAGAAATCGCGCGTTTTTTTCCTTTGCCAGGCCGAGCGCCTTGTGCGTCCCCAACGAGCCGACTTTTAATGTCTGAATCGGCAGTTTCAAATAATCGATGGGACTCGCGGGGGAGGCAAAATGCAAAATATTGTCCACGATTCCCGGAACGTGGGTGAAATTGGTCACGTCGTGCTTGATGTAATGAAAGCGATCATGGCCGAACAGATGTTCGATGTTCGACAAACTGCCGGTGATCAAATTATCGATACAAATGACTTCGTGGCCGCGATCCAGCAGCGCGTCGGCCAGATGCGATCCCAAAAAACCGGCCCCTCCGGTTATCAACGTTCTTGGCATCCTTAGTTCCCTACCGTTTCATTCCATAGGATTCATCGATTGTGAGATCCCCTGTTACCCGTAACGTGATATGAAGTGATGATCGGCGACAGGTATAGGTATCGTATCTAATCGTACCAACAGGCATCTCTATAAACAAGCATCATGAAAGACTCCCGACTTATTCTTACACCTGCATTGTATGAAGATGCGCAGGGAACTACACTACATTGAGATCGATATGCAAATCACGTTCGAAACGGGTATCGCGTCAACAAACCCGAATCGCATGGATTGGGTAGGAGAGACGGATTTGATATGTGGCTAATCACTCAAGTTCAAACATATTTGCATAAATCTGGAAAACAGATTGAATTCGAGGGTTGAAGCAGAAAGAAACTTCTTTATAATGAAAGTGAAAGCGATGAAATAAGTTGTTGGTTGTTCGATTTAAATGGGGGAGGATTTGCTACAAATGTTTGCGGATTATCCTAAAACTGTTAAACTTCGCGATGAACAACCAATCGTTGTTCGGCAGATGGTTAAAACGGATGAGAAAGAGTTGCTTGAATTTTTTAAAAGCATCACTCTGGAAGATTACCATTACCTGAAAGAGGATGTCACCAATCCCGAGGTCATCCATCGTTGGGCGGATAATCTGGATTATGAGCATGTGGTCCCCATTCTGGCCATTGACGACGGGAAAATAGTCGGCGACGCCACCTTGCACAGAAACCGCTTCGGTTGGTCTCAACACGTGGGAGAAATCCGCATCGTCACTCATCCCGCCTATCGCCGCAAAGGGTTGGGGTCGCTCCTGGCGCGGGAAATCTTTTTTCTCGCATTGAAATTGAAATTGGATAAAGTTGTCGCGCAAATGATGGAGGAACAACAGTCGGCGATGCATGTTTTTTCCCGATTGGGATTCCATCAGGAAGCGTTGCTGAAAGACCACGTAACGGATATAAAAGGAAAGAAACACAATCTGATCATCATGTCGCAAAGTATCGTCGATTTTTGGCGCAGGATACAGGATTTATTCGAGGAATCCGTAAAAATTCATTCCGGCGCATAAATCATGAGCAGGGTGGGATGAATGAAATGAATCCCACCCCTGTGGAATACAACATACGGATGAACTCATTGTCAGGCGAGCATTGATTATTTCCCGGATTTTTCGATTGTAAGGTGAAACATCATGGTCGAAGTCAGCCGAAAACCGAAAGGTTTTGTCACGATTAATCAGGAACGATGCAAAGGATGCGGTTTCTGCGTCGAATTTTGTCCCACGAACGTTCTTCAACTTTCTCAGGAATATAACAGTCACGGGTATCACTATCCGATTGCGCAAGCGCCGGAAAAATGTTCGGGCTGCGATCAATGCGGCGCTTATTGTCCGGATTTCGCCGTTTTGGGTTCACGAAACAACAATAAGAAATAAGCGGCAATTTTTTATACCACGACGAATTGCCGCATGCGGGATTCGCGATATCAAATCCAGAACAACACAGACAGACAACAATGAAATCAGATCCAAAAGCAGTCAACACAGGAACGCATTTTATGGACGGAGACAGCGCCTGTTGCGAAGGGGCGCTGGCAGGGGGATGCCGATTCGTCGCCGGGTATCCGATCACGCCTTCCACCGAAGTTGTGGAATTAATGGCGCGGAGATTGCCGAAAATCGGCGGCCTGTTCATCCAAATGGAAGACGAAATCGCCTCGTCAATCGCGATTTCCGGCGCCGCGTGGGCTGGCGCCAAAACCATGACGGTCACCTCCGGACCTGGTTTTTCGCTAATGATGGAACACATCGGCTACGCGGTCATGACAGAAACGCCGTGTGTTTTCGTCAACGTGCAGCGGGGAGGTCCTTCGACCGGATTGCCCACGCTTCCCGGCCAACAGGATATGATGCAAGTGCGCTGGGGATCTCACGGGGATTACGAAGTCATCGCGCTGGCGCCCAATTCCCCGCAGGAATGTTTTGATTTGACCATTCAATGCTTCAATTTTGCGGAAAAATATCGCCTGCCCGTATTTTTGATGATGGATGAATGCGTCGGGCATATGATGGAAAAAGTCGTGATTCCACCCGCCGACGAAATCGAACTCGAACCGCGCCGCTATACGAGCCAAAAACCGGGCGAGTATTATCCTTATAACGATCTCGAGAATCTCGTTCCCAAAATGATCAAGGCCGGCGACGGATACAATGTTCATATCACCGGCTTGACGCATGATCATCGCGGTTATCCGGCGATGAACGCCGCGGCGCAGCAAAAACTCGTGGAACGGCTGGTCAAAAAAATCCGCGACGCTGCGAATGATATCATCATGGTGGAATCTGACGAACTCGATGACGCCGACGTGATTGTCGTATCGTACGGAATCAGTTCCCGTGTGGCGTCACGAGCGGTTCGCCTCGCGCGAGAACGCGGCCACAAGATCGGAAACCTTCGTCTCATCACCGTTTGGCCTTTCCCCGAATCCTTGATCGAGGAATTATCTCAACGCATCAAAGCTTTCGTCGTGGTCGAGATGAATATGGGGCAAATCGTGCGGGAAGTGCAGCGATGCGCGGGAAGTCGAGCGCTCACGGTCGGCGTGTTAAACGCCGGCGGCGCAGTCCATAAACCGGAAGAAATTCTTGAACGTATTTTGGGGGTCTTATCATGACCGAAAGTTGTGTAGCAGAACCGACAAACAGCGTCATCGAGGAATCGCCGACAGAATCCATTCCGGCAACGGAAGAGGCTGCCTGCACCCATCTCGAAGATTTTCTGCGGATGGATCGAATTCCACATATTTGGTGTCCGGGTTGCGGCATCGGGACATCCGTCAATTCGTTCCTCCGCGCCGTGATCGATTCGAAAATCCCACAGAATAAATTATGCATCGTTTCCGGCATTGGCTGCACCGGCCGCGTCGCCGGATACATCAACGTGGATTCGTTTCATACCACCCACGGCCGCGCGATTCCGTTCGCCACCGGCTTAAAATTGGCTAATCCGGAATTGATGGTGGTCGTGTACAGCGGAGACGGCGATTTGACCGCCATCGGCGGCAACCATCTCGTCCACGCCGCGCGCCGGAACATCGATATCAAAGTCATCTGCGTCAATAACTTCATCTATTCCATGACCGGCGGTCAGGCGGCGCCCACGACGCCCGCGGGAACCATCGCCTCGACGACGCCCTATGGCTATTTCGAGAATCAACTGAACCTTCCCCAATTTTTGGAAGCCTGCGGCGCCGTCTACATCGCGCGTTGGACCACATTCCATGTTCGTCAGATTCAAAAAGCCGTATGCGAGTGTTTCAAGAAAAAAGGATTCACGTTCATCGAAGTGATCGCTCCCTGCCCCACGCTGTATGGTCGGCGCAACGAATACCGCACCGGTTTGGACGAAATGAAAATGTTCAAGGAAAAGAGCAAGATCAAAAACAACATCGATACCCGGGAAGCCACCCTCATTCCCGGCCAGGAAATCGTCGTGGGCAAATTCGTGGATCGGGAACGCCCCAATTTCCTCGACAGCATGGATGAACATTACGGCAGGGTATTGGGTGATGCGTACAAGCCATATACGGGGGCAATAGCATGAGTTTGACACAAATCAAAGTTGGAGGATTCGGCGGCCAGGGCGTTATTTTGACGGGGACGATTTTAGGCAAGGCGGGAGCGATTTTCGATAAAAAATACGCCGCCATGAGCCGCAGTTACGGACCGGAGGCGCGCGGGGGCGCTTGCAGCGCGCAAATTCTCGTCTCTGACGAGCCGATAACCTATCCTTACGTGATTCAGCCGGATTACCTGGTCGCCCTTTCGCAGGAAGCTTGTGAACGATATGCGATCGACCTGGCGGAAGGGGGAGCGGTTTTGTATGAAAAAGAACTCGTCAATCCCAGCGCCGCGCCGAAAACAGCGCGATTGTTGGGCATTCCCTGTACACGCATCGCCGAGGAATTGGGCAGCCGGGTCGTATTGAACATGGTCATGCTCGGTTTTTTTGCCCAGGTCTGCCCCGCCATCTCCGCGGACGCCATCAAAGAAGCCATCCGCATCACGGTTCCCAGAAAAACCATCGACGTGAATATCCTGGCGTTTGATCATGGATATCAATTTACCAACGCACAGTAAACATGGCGAATCTGTCTATTCGTCATCGATAAGCGGTCAGCATCAATCCGTTGAAGGCTTTGCCGGCATATCCAGTACAGACCGAACGGTCAGCGCCAACTGATCGGGTTGGTAGGGTTTGGCAAGATAAGCGGTGACGCCGAGACAGTCGAGAGACTCAACATCCACATCTTCGGCATACCCGCTGCTGACAATGACTTTTACCGGATGCGGCGCCGTGTGAAGGTGTTCGAGCACTTCCTGTCCGGACAGATTCGGCATGGACAGATCGAGAATCATCAAATCGATGCGTTCCCGTTCTTTACGATAAACATCCAACGCTTCCATCCCATCCGCCGCGACCAGCACGGTATATCCATAAAATTCGAGAATCGACTGGCTGATGGTGCGTATGATTTCTTCATCATCGACAAGTAGGATCGTTTCCGTCCCGCCTTCGATATTTTCCATGACCGCGTCGCTTTTATCGGCTACGAGTTCGTGCGTGACCGGTAAATAAATTTCGAAGGTCGTCCCCTTGCCCCATTCGCTGATAAAGTGAATTGCGCCGCCATGTTGCTTGACAATGCCATAGGCGCTGGCCAGACCCAGACCGGTGCCCTTGCCGATTCCTTTTGTACTAAAAAACGGCTCAAACAGGTGGATTTGTGTTTCCTTATTCATCCCCGCGCCATTATCCGACACGCAGACCGCGACAAACCGCTTGCCGCTTGAGCCGGTGTGATTCGAATCAAATCCCTGTTCCCGCGTCACGGCTTTTGTGCGGATGGCAATCACAAATTTGTCGTTGCGCCGTTCCGGCGCTACATGTCCGTGCATGACCTGCTCGATGGCGTCGCGGGCATTGACGCATAAATTCATGAGGACGGAGTTGATCTGAGCGGAATCCGCCTGAATCGAGGGCAACGACCCTTCTTTTTCGATGTGAATATCGATCCGCCGATTAATCGTCGGACGAACCAGATGATAGACTTCGTCGATCAACAAATTCAAATCAATCGGTTTGAGTTTGATCGGCGATTTTCGGCTGAACGCGAGAAGTTGTTTCACTAATTTCGCCGCTCGCTCCACCGCCAGTTTCGCATTATCGATATACGTATAGATTTCCCGACCGGGTTTCATTTTAGCAATACTCAAATTGCCGAGAATTCCGGTCAACAAATTGTTGAAATCGTGCGCGACTCCTCCCGCCAGCTGCCCGATGGCTTCCATTTTCTGAATTTGATTCAATTGTTCCTGCAACTGAATCTTTTCTTCTTCCGATTGTTTGCGTTCCAACGCGCCGGCGAACACATCGCCAATCGTTTTCAACAGCGCGATGTCTTCGCGATTCCACTGTTTGTCTTGTCGGGAAGAAGCCAGACCGATAAAACCGATCATGGATTCCCGGCTGATCATCGGGATTCCAATAAGCGACGAAATATGATAGGAATGCAAGAATACTTTTTCTTCCCGGGCTTCCGCGGAAAGTATGGAAATGTCGGGAAGGTGGATTTCTTCGGATCGTTTCAGTTTTTCCATCCACCAGGGAAAAGACTGCGAGGGAAGAGTCCGAGTATGATCGATGTTTCGATCCAGGCCTTCCGCCCACCAACGATGGGTATTATACAAACGGGATTTATCGCAATTGAATTGGAAAATGAAACAAAAATCCGCCCCCACAAATTTACCGATGGTTTCCAACGTCTCTTGAATTCCTTTTTCCAAGTCCTTGAACGGAATGTTCACGAAGGTCCGGGAAAGGGAACTGACGGTTTTTTCCAATTCGAAGTGATATTGCAACGACTCCTCGGTTTGTTTGAGAACGGTAATATCGCGAGCGATTCCACAAATGCCGGCGATTTCACCGGTTGAATAACGCATGGGAACCTTAATGACCTGAAATATCCTACGTTTATCGTCAACTGTCTTCGTGAACTGATCCTCAATCGTTTCGCCACAAAGAACCTGAATGTCGGCGGCTTGCGCATGATAGTCCAACGGCTCACCAAAAAAATCCTCATCCGTCAATTCCGTCAGATCCGATTCGACCTGGTTCGTCAACCTTTTCATACTGGGATTGATCGCCACAAATTGAAGATTTATATTTTTTATAAAAACACAATCTTCCGCTGTCTCAAAAACGGTACGAAATCGTCCCTCCGTCTCGAGATGGGCCTGCATGGCCTGTACCCAACGGATTTTCTGGCTGGTGAGCGAAGCCAGCACTTTGGCGATTTCCAAATCCTGGGAATTGAAGGGAATCCGCGTTTTGTTGTGCAACGAAATGATTCCCACGACATCTCCGGTTTCATTCAACAGCGGAAACGCCAAAAAGGATCCGTTGAGATATCCCGTCCATCCGCTGGCTTCCAAATGCGCATCCTGAGAAATATCAGGAATCAAAAGGGATTCTTTGGATTCCAGCACAAAGTGAAAAACGCTGTTCGGACGAGGAGGCAAGGCAATCCGTTGCGGCGCATGACCGGGATCGATCGAATACAGCAGCGCCAAATGGTCCGGATAATACAAATAGAGGCTGCCTCCCTGCGAGACGATGCTTTCACGGAGATTGGTCATAATGGCGGGCGCAAGTTCCTGCACGCTCAGACAGGCGGAAACTTCCGAGGCCGATTGCGCCACCTTTCTCAAGCGGGTATTGAGTTCCTCGAGTTCCCGATTGCGCATCCGCAACGCCTCATCGGCTTTCCACTTTTCCATCGCGCGATGAATAATAACAAGCAACTCGTTCAAATCGCACGGTTTTTGCAGATATCCATACGCGCCCAAATTGATCAATTCAATGGCGGACGATTGCGACGGATAACCGGTCAACGCAATAATTTCCGTTTTGGGCGACCGGACTTTGATTTCATGAACGACATCCAGCGCGGGAATATCTTCCAGATTCATATCAATAATCACAATGACGGGTATCCATTCTTTCAACTGATACAACGCCATTTTTCCGGACGTCATGGCTACGGGTTCGTATCCCTTCACCGTGAGAAGGTCGATGAGAGTCGTACTGAATTTATGATCTTCATCGATGATAAGAATCTTGAATTTTGCGAGCATCGAATTCATTATTTCTTCGTGAGTGTCATTCCCTTTTGCAACGCAGTATCATAGAATCGGAATCCGGCAAACCGAAGAGGATGAATCACGATTTATTCAACCGTCAAACAATCGATCGCATGATGTCGAACGAGATAAATCCCCATTTCGTCGCTCAAGGCAACCATCAGAAATGGGGAATCGTCGGAGTCCGGAACAGGCGTCTCCTCGATTCGTCTCGTCTCAACCGTTTTTTGTACGATTTTGATATGAAAACGGGGTCCATTTCCCGCATGTTTGATACAGGTAATTCGTACAGTATGCAGATGGGGAAAAATACCGGCGATGCGAATGGCGAGCGGACGCGCCATCTCTTTCGCCAAACCGAATGAATTCACCAGCTTCGCCATTCCCTCGTTCCGTTCCTGCGAAGAAATGGCAGACAAGGTCTCTTTCCAATCGATAAAGCGACTTTGCTGAAAAGGAGCAAGCAAATCCGGCAGGCATGAGTAGATTTTTTCGTACGCGCTCGCCTGAAAACATAAAACCGTACTCTGGATATCGTTTTGATGATAAAAGAAACGCACACCCGATGCGATCCGACTCTGTTCGAGGTGGATCAAATACAGTTGCAAACAGGTCAATTCAATCGGCGCGAGAGGCGAATCCAAATACAATTCCACGAGTGCGGAAGCGAGAAAAAGATCCTGCGCTTTCCTTCCCGTCAGCAGTTCCCTTCCCTCTTCATCCAATCGCAGACGCGAGGGGATTTGCGGTTGCCCTTTCATCTCATTTAATCGAAGATCTTTGACGACGGCGTTTTCAAAAATGGCGTCAGTCAAATTGCAGCGATTCAAATGGCTGAGCCACATATTGCTGTTGGCGAGGTTCACCGCGGTCAGATTCGATTCATGCAATTCCACTCCCCACAATTTCGCCCCGCACAAATTCGAGCGACTCAAGTCCGTAACAAAAAAATTAGCCTCGCTCAGATTGGCTTCATGGAGGTCGGCGTCGCTCAAATCGGTGGCGAAAAAGTCCACTTCGCTCAAATTGGCGCGACCCAAATTCACGCGATTCAGATGCGCTTCGACAAAGGAAGCCTGGCAGAGATAAGATCGAGATAAATCGGTTTCCCGCAGGTTCACGCGAAACAAATCGGCGTTGGAAAGGTTGATTTCCGTGAAATTCGCATGGCTGAGATTGGCGTCGCTTAAGTTCGCATCGCTTACATCGGCGCCGCGAAGATCGGCGCCGCTGAAATCGGTATCCCGCAGAACCGCTTCGCAAAGATTGACTTCGCGCAGGTCGGCGTCATGGAAATCGGCATGGTTCAAATGCATCTTTGACAGATACATACCGCTCAAATCCGGTCGAACGTCCGGATTTTCTTTTCTCCACGCATTCCAGCTTTCAACGCCTTCGATCAATTTGGCAGAATGCTCGGGATTGGCCATCGGTTATACCCTCGCGCGAGATTCCTTCGTTTTCTGTGGTATGATCTTATCGCAAGAAGTTCATCCGGTGAATGTTCCCGTTTTCAATTGCGTGAAAAATGGATGTCCACATACCCGCTTTCCATTCCATGACGTAGGGATGGTAATAATGCAAGATGATCCGTTTCAAACCGGTTATTGGTATACAATACTCATTTATCGAACTGCCTTTTTTGCATACTCAATCAATTGAATTCGACCGAGATTTTGGTGAATGGCTTTAAACCGTTTGTAGCCGGTTCCATACGGATGATCGTTGCGTTCTTCCAATTTTTCCAGAAACTCCGTATACCCCTTGATTCGAAGGATTTCCGCCGCCACCCATTGCGCGAATCCTTCCCGCAATTCCGCGGATTGTTCGGCGGGGCACTGTTCCGCCTGCCAGGCGTGGGCGTATTCATGCGCGGCGGTTTCGTAGAGCATGGGCGCGGGCAGACCATATAATAGAAAAATCTCCGCATGACCGTTCAAACGGCGGAAGAGTCCGAGTTCACTGCCAAACAAGGGACTGGCCGAGTTTTCGCCTTTTTTGGCGGCTTTGGCGACAGTTACGGAATGGTTGTTCAGCGGGGTGATTTGCAAGGTGTAAGGAATCTCGGCCTTGATGCCGAGATGACGAGAGACCAATTCTTCCACTTCGGTCATGATGCGGCGAATTTGTTGTTCGTCGATCACCACCTGTTCGTTGCATTGATTGCATATCGTGCGACCATCGGGAAATTTCCAATACCGATTACCGACGGGAATCCCGCAAACATAACATTTATGGCGTGTTCTGTTGCAGTCCGAACAATACACTTCATCCGTATGTTTGAATCGAAAAAAACTGCCGACGATGGCCTTGCCACAGGCGCCGCAGCGCGGCAGCTTTTTTAAACACTCCAAACACGCGCCCGAGGCCGGGTCCAAATCACGCCGTTGCGTGGGCTTTTTACAAACAGCACATTTCGGCGTGGCCATATAGCAGCGGGCGCAATATAATTCCGGGCTGTTTTCCAATTTGTAATAACGGCCTTCGATGCGATGATTACAGAGCGCGCAGAATTTTGAATCAGCAACGCATGTCTGGCAAAGTAATTCGCCTTTCTGATTGATCAATTGATTTTTGTGGAAAGGCAGTTTACATGCGTTGCAGTGAGGCAATGTTTTGTTGCATTGCAAACAAACGACAATGGTTGTTCCGTCGATTTTATATTCCACATATTTTCCGCCGATCACGCGCCCGCAGCGGTCGCATTTCAGCGAGTCCGCGAAGGTATTCAACGCCAGCGAGGCGAAAAGCAGGGTTGAGATAAATAATCCTCGTTGCATCATCATGGTTTATATCATTCTATTTCCCATAAGAATGTGATCGTAGGGGCGATTCGCGAATCGCCCCT
>QZKN01000134.1 GCA_003598175.1 Candidatus Omnitrophota bacterium | reverse complement strand
AACCGCCCCTACGACGGGAATTCATATAAAAATGCGGGCAGGATGCCCGCGCTCCGATCTTTGCTTCATCCGGATTGGGAATGGCGCAGGCGGAGTTGGCCGCAGGCGGCTTCGATGTGGCGGCCGCGGCTGTAGCGGACGGTCGCGTCGAAGTTTTTTTCCAACAATCCTTTTTTAAATTGTTCGATTTGCGAAGGAGAGGATGGACGGAAGGGGGATTTCGGAACCGGGTTGTAGGGAATCAAGTTGACGTGGCATAATAATCCATCACATAGCCTGGCCAGACGTTCCACATCTTTGGGTTTGTCGTTCATGCGGTCGATCATCAGATATTCGAACGAGATCCTGCGTTTGTTACGATTTTGGTAGAAGCGCAGGGCGTCCATCAGCTGGTCCAATTGATAGGCTTTGGCGAGGGGGATCAATTCCGCTCTTTTTTCGTCCGTCGTGGCGTGGAGTGAGACAGCGAGTTTGACTTTCCAGTCTTCTTTCGCCATGCGGTAGATTTCGGGAACCAAACCGACGGTGGAAACGGTGAGGCGGCGAGGGGAGAATCCGAATGCCTGTTTCTCACAGAAAATTTCAATGGCTTTGCGCAATGCATCGAAATTGTGCAGTGGTTCGCCGGTTCCCATGAAAACGATGCGGGAAAAGGGCAGGTTTTCGCGGGCGAAAACGAGCGGTTGCGCAACGATTTCACCCGCTGACAGGTTTCGTTTCAATCCCATTTGGCCGGAAGCGCAGAAGCGGCAGGCGAAGAGGCATCCCGCTTGCGTGGAAAGGCATACCGTTTGATCGCCGGGATGATTTTCCTGTGCGGATTTTACTTTTCCCGTTTTCGGATTGGTGAAAGCGCGGCTGGAAAAACGGGGCATGCGGACGGCTTCGATTCCTTCCTGATCGTGGAGTTGCATGAGTATTTTCGTGGTTCCGTCCGCATCATCGTGTTGCCGGGCGATGACGGGCGGGGTGTGGATGGTGAAAGTATCGTCCAATTGCGCGCGAAGCGTTTTCGACAAGTTGGACATTTGATCGAAGGATGCAACGTGTTTTTGATAAATCCACTGCATGATTTGATCGGCGTGAAAGGTCGGCTGTCTTTGTTGCTGCAACCAATCGCGTAATTCCTGTACGGACAGATTGAACAATGATTTTTTGATTGCAAGTGGATTTGTGTTGTTTATTGTGTGCATTTGGCGCGTTTCATGATCGGATATTGGTGATATAATGATTCTACATTCCATCTTGTCAATCTGAATGGTGTTGAACGCATTTAAAGTTATAATCGTTAGTTTACGGCGATGGAATGAAATAAAATCACTTCCGTCCAGAGTAATAAAAAGCATCGTGGGTAAAGCAAGCGTCCTCGCTTGCATGAATGACGCAGGCGAGACGCCTGCTCTACCCTGGTTCAAGACCAATACCAATCGAATTCGAAGGAGAGCCGGACATGTTGTTTCGGACAATCAAAACAATTGTCGCCGATTTTCAATCGTGCATGGAAAACGATCCCGCCGCGAGGGGATTTTGGGGAGCGATGGAGGTCATTTTCACGTATGCGGGATTTCACGCCACTCTCATGCATCGACTTGCCCATTTTCTGCATACCAAACTGCGCATTCCTTTTCTTCCGCGGGTGATTTCGCAGTTCAGTCGTTTCATGACCGGCATCGAGATCCACCCCGGCGCGCAAATCGGAAAGGGATTTTTCATCGATCACGGCATGGGCGTCGTGATCGGTGAAACGACGATCGTCGGCGACGGTTGCGTGCTGTTTCAAGGCGTGACGTTGGGGGGGACCGGGAAGGAAACGGGCAAGCGACATCCCACGTTGGGCAATAACGTCATGGTCAGCGCCGGCGCGAAAGTGTTGGGGAACATCACAATCGGCGATAACGTGAAAATCGGCGCGCAATCCGTCGTCCTGAAGGATGTGCCTCCTGACAGCACGGTTGTCGGCGTTCCCGGCCGCGTGGTGATTCACAAAGGCAAAAAAGTCACGAAAGGCGTCGATTTGGATCAAGTCAATCTGCCCGATCCGATCATGGAACGGTTGGAAGCGCTGCAAAAAGAGATCGATGCGCTTCCCTGCGAATTTGAAAAACATTTGAAAGCGGAACAGGATAAACTCGTCGGCGCTGCTTGTTGCAATTCAGGGGACGGACGTGAGTAATCGTGATCCGTTGTGGGTGGTTTTTCCCCGTTGGTTGGAGGAAAGCGGGCTGCCGGAACGCATGGCTGAGGAAATCGGGCCGGAGAGTTGGCTGCTTTTTCGAAAATTGGTTGAGTTGGACTGCGACGCCAACCTGACGCCGCAGTGGTTTGCGATCGGTCTCTCGGATTTGGTTCGGTGGACGGGAATTTCGCGGCCGCGGATCGAACTGTTGCTGCGGTATTTGGAGGAAATGGAGTGGATCGAGCGAATTGACGCTGATTTCGAGAGCCAGACTTGCCGAATTGTCACGCCTTTGAAGGTTCCCTTGGAGGAAAATACCATTCGTTCGGCGTTGGCGGGCTTTCATGGTTGTGGCGGGCGTTTTATATTACGTTATTATCAAAATACCGCATCCCTGAACGCGGTCGAGAATGTGATTTATTTATACCAAATGCTCTTCGGGGCGAGATTTTCCCCTCGAATCGTGGAAGATTTGGAAGACATTGCGAACACGTATGATATGGGCGTGATTTATGATATATTTGCGGAGGCGTATGCAAAAAAAGCCAAGAGCCTGGCGTGGATCAAGTCACACCTGGCGTCGGAAGTGAAGCAACCAGCGGAAAATCAGGAATGTGAAACGTAATTTTCGATCCATTGGTTGAGGGAAATCATGAAAAGTTTTTCATCGCTCACACAAAATCTCGATGAGTTGAAGAGGAAACTGCCGAATTTGGATGAACTTCCCGACGATGACGGGGATGCGCGTTGTCCGCTTTGCGACGGGTATGGGCATGTTATCGACGCGCGCGGCGCGCGACCGTGTATTTGTGTGACCCGCGAAGTGATCAGCACGGGGATTTCCGAATCCCGCATTCCCAACCGTTTCGCCGAGGAAACGCTGGATACGTTCGATCCGCGCGCCACCTCGTTGAAAGCGTGTCTGGCAAAAGCGCGACAATACGCGAACGATTATTCGTTAAATCATACGAAAGGTCTTTACATTCATGGCCCGACCGGCGTAGGGAAAACTCACATTGCTTGCGGGATATTGAAAACGCTGATCATGCGTAGATTCGACGGCGTGTTTTACAATGTGGTGGATTTGTTGGACGCCATTCGCAGCACCTACGATCCGCAAAGCAGTCCGACGCCGAAAGGTCGTCTGATCAACGATCAAAACAAGCAAATCTTCGTTTTGGACGATTTCGGCAAGCAAAAAACCTCGTCGTGGGTTTCCGATCGCTTGTATGCCTTGATCAATCGGAGATATCAGGATTGCAAAACCATCATCGTCACTTCGCAGATCGGATTTGAAGAGCTTACCCGGCGCGTCGACAGCGCCTTGGCTTCTCGTATCATCGATATGTGTGAAGAAATCGAAATCAAAGCGGATGACTACCGCCGGCGGCGGGCGGAAGAACCTCACGGCGGACGATGGGAAAGGCCATCCGCACCTCGTGCAAGATAAATTTTCATGGAAGAAAGGTGATAGGGAATGTCAGCCATGAGCAGTTCGGATCTGGGCTCGGGAGAAGTGCGAAAAGCGGTGATTCCCGCGGCCGGATTAGGCACCCGTTTTTTACCCGCGACCAAAGTGCAGCCCAAAGAGATGCTTCCGTTAATCGACAAGCCCACGATCCAATATGTGATCGAGGAAGTGACGGCTTCGGGAATCACGGATATTCTGATTATTACCGGAAAAGGCAAGCGAGCGATCGAGGATCATTTCGATCGCTCGTGGGAATTGGAACAGACGGTGGCGGCATCCGGCAATCAGGAATTGTTTCAGTGTCTGGAAGAGATTTCCAATCTCGTCAATATCCATTATATACGACAAAAAGGATGCAAGGGATTGGGCGACGCCATTTATTACGCCAAGCAACATGTGGCGGGGGAGCCGTTCGTGGTGTTGTTGGGCGATACCATCGTCAGTTCGGACATTCCCTGCACGAAACAGTTGTTGAATTTTTATAAGGTGTGGCGCAGCCCGGTGATCGGCGTGGAGCGGGTTCCGCGTGAAAAAGTGGTGAATTACGGGATTATTCAAGGCAAAACCATCGACAATCGCACGATCATCGTCGAAGATCTGATCGAAAAGCCGGAGGTGGAGAAAGCGCCGTCCACCCTCGCCGTCGGGGGACGCTACATTTTGAATTATGATATTTTTGATTATATCGAACGGACGCCGCCCGGCAAAAACGGCGAAATTCAATTGACCGACGCGTTGCGATTGATGGCGCGCGACCAACGAATGTATGCCTTCGAGTTTGAAGGCAAACGCCACGATATCGGCAACCGTCTTGATTATATCAAAACGTCCGTCGAGTTCGCGTTGCGGCGGGATGATATCGGCGAGGCCTTCGAATCGTTTCTCAGCGCCGAGGTTCCCGACCTGATCAAACAGGCGCGAGAAAAACGAAATCATAAGAAAAAAAGCAGAAAAGAACCGCTGAACGAAGAAATAAAACAACCGCAATGAATTGGTAAGTTGTGGGTAGAGCCGGCGTCTTGTTACCATGAACGATGCAGGCGAGACGCCGGCTCTACCCAATTACTTTGTGCGGGCGAGACGCCTGTTCTCCCCACATGTTTAATTCCATTGGCTGAAATTGGTTACTCCCCATCAAATTTTGCGTGACAAAAATCCCCATTTTTCGTTATAATATAGGCAGAGAGCGAATGAAATGGAGTTCAGCCGATAACTCATTGAAATCATTTATGATAGGGATCGATGGAGAGCGTAGGAGAGCGAAAAGTGCGAGTTTCTTTTCAATTTCGAGCATGGGAGGAACATCATGCCGGCTTTTCTACCGTATATCCTTTTTATCGTGGTATTTCTTTGGGTATTGTTGAGTATTTATACGGAACATGGTTTCTCGGGAAATCATACTTTTTCCCCACGCCCCTTTTATGCAAAAATCATGCGCCTGTTTTCACTTGAACGAGTCCGACGTGAATCCTCAGCGGTTGATAGACGGAATCAATAACACTTGTATTCGCTTTCTCGGGAAAGGGGATGTCGTCGTCCCATTTTTCCGAAATCGCGGTGCGGTTGCCGGATGGTTCGGCAGGCCGAACACAAGAATCGGTTTTTCGGTCCGCGATGGCGCACATTTCACCCTTCAATAAAACTAACGATCAATTTGCGGTTTCGCGGCCCGTCGAATTCGGCAAAAAAGATTTCTTCCCACCGCCCAAGCAGCAGGCGTCCGTTTTCGACCAGAATTTGTCGGCTGTTGCCAATGAGGACCGCTTTGATGTGCGCGGCGGCATTTCCTTCCGAATGAGCATAACCCACTGTCCAAGGCACTTGATGTTCCAGTGAGGTTTCCAAATCCCGCATGACGTCGGGATCATACCCTTCGTTGATGAAAACCGCCGCGGTGGTATGGGGAACGTAGAGTGTACAAAGCCCTTCTTTCACTCCCCATTTCTCAATTATTGTTTGAACGCCGCGTGAAACGCTGATGAAATCGGTTCGCGAATGAGTCGAGATGCTGATGGTTTCCTTTTTCATGGTCAATGTCCATATTTAAATGGTTTTTACCAAACGGCAATTAAATTATAAAAAATACCGGTAAACTATTACACTATTCAAGCACATATGTTTATTACGTAGAACCTGTTCCTTGTGTTTCTCGTTTCACTACAGTCGAAGCTTATCCTGCGCCTGTTCGGCGCGTTGAATATGTTCTTCATGAATGGGAATTTCGAATTCTTTCAAGACTTCCACCAATTTCACGTCGGCGGAAACGCTTTCGACGATGGCCCAGTCTTCCAAATGCATTTTGGTTATACGTACTTTTTGACCATATTTGGCTCGCAGGTCATCCAGGTTTTGGGTGTAAGGCCAAATGTGGATAAAGGCTTTTTCGAGATTGACAGGGGCGCAGATCCAATGCTCGAAACGACCGCTGGATGCGATTTCGTCGCCGGTGATGTCGATGATGCGGCAGGGATCGGGCCAGGTCGAAGATACGATGCAGCATTTCGTCATCCACGCCAGCCCATTCAGCATCCGTCCGCCGGGAAATGCGCTGGGCCAGAAGATGATTTCGGCGCCCTTTTTTCGCAGGCGACGCCAACCGTCATGCCAATTGATATCGAAGCAGATTTGAATGCCGATGGTTCCGAAATCGGTTTGAAACACAGGCGGATCGATGGGGCCGGGGGTGACGCCGCTTTCGATTTCACCGACGGTTGGGTGAATTTTGTGAAAAGCGCCGAGCACTTTCCCCTTGCGGTCGATTACTACGGCTGAATTATAAACAAGGCCGTTTTCTTTGGCGCTCATCGGGCAAATGACGTTGCAATGATGGTTTTTTGCGAATATCGCAAAACGTTCCACGATCGGGCCGGGAATGGTTTCGGCGATTTCCGAGTCCGGCGGCGCGTCCGGGACGCCTTTGTAGGGAAACGCTTCGGGCAGACAAATGATGTCAGGATGACAGGGGAGCGTTTGCTCCATCCTGCCGATCACTTTTCGCACCATTTCGTCCATAGAGCGGGCTTCGAGTCCCTGCAAAGTCAAACTGGCGATCCACACTTCGCGCGGTAATTTTTCCCGTTCATTTTTTTCGGACGCATTTGCAAATCCGGATGTTGATGCGATACTCAGACCGATTCCGGCTGACGCGCCTTTCAAAAAATTTCTGCGTTTCACATTCGTCTGTTTCTCCATTTCTTTTCTCCTCCATTTCCATTGATCTACCAATGAAATTCTCTCGCACTCAAACCTTTTCAATATTGTTCTATACTCTATATCGTGATGATTACTTTTTGTAAGGCAAAGGGGAATATGCCATGTGGAGAACCGTTCTACGTTTGATTATCATCTCGGCGACGTCATCATTTATTTCTTTAGCCGTTTCGCAGAATCAATCCGAATATCCCAGTACGAAAATTTCGAATTCGGATGTAAAAATTCAAATCATGCTGCCCGACGCGGAGAAAGGGTATTACCGGGGAACCCGTTTCGATTGGTCGGGATTGATTCAATGGGGGGAATTTAAAGGTCACACATTTTTCGGCGACTGGAAAACCACGCATGATCCTTCTGTCCACGAAGACGCGAACGGTACGGCAAGCGAATTCAGCATGAATAATCCTTTCCACTTCGAAGAGGCGAAGGTGGGTGAGAGTTTTCTCAAGATCGGCATTGGATTACTGCGCAAACCTGACGACCGGCCTTATCGGTTTTCCAGAACCTACGAAATTGAACATGCGTTCGCCTGGTCTATAACGCAAGGAGAGAATTGGATTGAATTTCAACAGGAAAGCGAAGAGTTCCACGGCTGGAAATATCACTATGTGAAACGGATCGAACTGGATTTCGTAAAACCGATTTTCATGATTCGTCATACTTTGCGAAATGTGGGAACCAAGGCGATAGAGACTGATCATTATTGCCACAACTTCGTAAAAATCGACGACGATCCGATCGGCGTGAATTACCGCCTTGATTTTCCGTTTGCCGTAACGGCCAGGCGTACGTTCGGCGAGATCGCCAAAACCGACGGCAGCCAAATCATGTTTCTAAACAATATTGCGGAACAGCCGTTGTTCAGCGAGCTGGAAGGCTGGAAATCGATTTCGGAACACAATCTTGTAACTATCACAAATATCAAAAGCAAAGCGGGGATTCGCATTGAAGGCAATCGCGCGCCGATCAAGTTTAATTTTTATGCGGCGCGGCTGGCGGCCTGTCCGGAACCGTTTATCGCCATTCAAATCGCTCCCGGTAATACGTTTGAATGGGAGAATCGATATACGCTTTTTGTTTTAGAATAAATGGTGCAGGCGGGGACGTCTGCGTTATCTTAAAACCGTGCAGGCGGGGACGCCTGCGTTACCTTAAAACCGTGCAGGCGGGGACGCCTGCTCTACCCATTTTTGGAAAAATGAAAATTCTTTTTGTCACACCGGTGATACCGACGCAAACGGACGGGCGGCGTCCGTATAATTATTTGAAATATCTTTCCAAGCGGCATGATGTGCGCCTGATCACGATGAAGCTGCCCGAACAGACGGAAGATGATGCGCAACACATTCGTGAGATGGGCGTGCCGACCACTACGATTGATATCATTCCTTTTCGTTCCTGCATGAAAAGCGTGATCGGTTTGTTACGCGGCGATCCCTTGCGGGTTTCGTGGTGCCGATATGAGGAAATGCGAACTGCGATTCGGCAAGCGTTGAATCAAGATCACTTCGACATCGCGCATTTCGATCGCATGAGAATGGGGCAATTTGCGCAAGGGATTCCTTGCCCCACCCTCATTGATTTTACCGATTCGCTGGTCATGTATTTTCAACGAACCTTACGCCATCGACAAAAATTTTTCGAGTGGTGCATCGATCGCTGGGAATTGGCAACGATTCCGCGATTTGAAAGAAACGTGTTGCCATTCTTCGATGCGGCGATTGTATGTTCCTTGATCGACGCCGACGTGTTTCACCGATATCATCCAGAATACGAATTCGAAGTGATCGCCAACGGGGTGGACTTGCAGCAATTTTCACCGAAATCGCACCCGGCCGGTCATGCGCCGCGATGCGTGATTACCGGCACGCTGTTTTATTTTCCAAATATTGACAGCATTCGTTTTTATCGGGAAAGCATATTGCCGGATATCCGGCGTAGGTTTCCGTGGATTGAGACGGATGTGATCGGAACCCGTCCGATCCGTGAAATGCAAAACCTTGACGGGCGGGATGGAATCCACATCCTATCCGATGTTCCGCGAATGGAAGACCATTTATATCAGGATGACATTTACCTCTGCCCTTTGCGGGTGGCGGCGGGAATCCGCAACAAAATATTGGAAGCGATGGCGGCGGGAATGCCCATTATCACGACCAGGTTGGGAACGGAAGGGCTGGAACTCAAGCACGAAAAAGAAGTTCTCTTTGCCGAGACGGGCAGGGAATTTGCGGAGCAGATTGAACAACTGATCCAAACGCCCGAATTGGGTCGGCAATTGGGAAAGAATGCGCGCGCCTATGTCGAAGAACGGCATCGTTTCGACGTGCTTGGCGCAAAACTGGAAAATCTGTACGAACGCCTGATCACTCGTTCGAAGAGTTCGTGATTTTCACTTTTTTTTGTTTTTTCTCGGTCTTTGCGAACGCTTGTTGAAGCAACCGTTTGAGACCGGTGAAGCGCATACGGATTCTGTTGTTGCGCACAGCCGTTTCCAGCGCGCGATGGCTGCCGATCAACACCACCAGCTGCTTACCGCGGCTGACGGCGGTATACAACAAATTTCGCTGCAGCATGGGAAAATGCTGGGTGACCAGCGGCATGACGATGGCCGGGTATTCGCTTCCCTGCGATTTGTGTACGGTGACGGCGTACGCGAGGGTCGTGTTTTCCAATTCCTGACGGAAATAGTGAACATCTCGTCCTTCAAAATCGATCGTGACCATTTCATCCGACACGTTGATCCGATTCACGAAGCCGATATCGCCGTTGAACACCTCTTTCGAATAATCATTTTTGGTCTGCATGATTTTGTCGCCGATGGAGAGGGAGTAAAACGGGGCTTTGAAACGGGATGCGGATGGATTGAGCTTTTCCTGCAACACGGCGTTCATCATCTCCACCCCCACATCTTTTTTGATCATCGGGCAGAGAACCTGCACATCGATTTTCGGATCGAAGTCGAACTGTTTGGGAATGCGGTCGGTGACCATTTCGAGGATGGCTTCGCGGGTGCGAAGCGCGTCCGGTTTTGCAATAAAAAAGAAATCCTGCCCCTCGCCGACGCCCACTCCCTCGAGTTCCGGCATTTCGCCGTCATTGATTTTATGCGCATTGAGGGAAATCAGGCTGCCTTCCTGCTGGCGGTAAATATCAGTAAGACGTATGGTTTTGAATTGTCCGCTTTCAATCAAATCATGAAGCACAAAACCCGGTCCGACTGCGGGCAGCTGATCGACGTCGCCGACCAGAAGCAGGTGGCAGGACGGGCGCAACGCTTCCAGCAGGGCGGCCATGAGTTCGGTGTCGATCATGGACGCTTCATCAATGACCAGCAAATCAGCCTTCAGTTTTTTTGCGGCATTGCGGCCGAACGCCTGAGCGTCGGGATTGTATTCCAGCAGTCGGTGGATGGTGCAGGCGCGGCGGCGGCCGGTGCTTTCCGCGAGACGCTTAGCGGCGCGTCCAGTCGGCGCGGCCAGCATGATGCGGGTCCCCTTTTGTTCCCAAAGATGCAGCACGCCGCGGATAATGGTGGTTTTGCCGGTTCCCGGTCCGCCGGTGATAATGATCAGTTTATTTTCGAGTGAAGCGGAGATCGCTTCATACTGCGCTGTCGCCAGACGAATGCCGAGTTCAATTTCAACCTGCTGCATTTCTTTTGGAGTGGGCGTCTTCAGGGTGATGTGCGAACCGGCGGTCGAGAGTTCGGCCAAATGTTGCGCGATATCCGATTCGGCTTTGTAAAGCGTATGCAGGTAAATCGCCTGATTGCCGAAATCATCCATTTCGATCAAAAAGATTTCCCTTCGATTGATCATATCCTGCAAGGCGCTTTCATAGGCGTCATCATCGAAGAAACCGAGAAACCACCCCATTTTCCGACATAATTCATCTTTCGGCAGATATACATGCCCATCCAGGGTCGAGGAACGAAGCGAATGGTGGATCGCGCCCGCGATGCGTTCCTCCGAGGATTCATCAAAGTCGAGTCGTCGCGCCAGCCGGTCGATTTCCTGCCAATTCGAACGTTCGTTGAGAAGGAGAAGTTGATAGGGATTCCGTCGAATTTCAGACGGCGCATCGAATCCGAATGCGGTATAAGCCTGATACGCCAATGGCCGCTCCAATCCGAGATGCATCAACTGATCGACGACGGTTTTCTTTGATTTCGCCACGGCATTTCGCCTTTGTTTGCTTGATTTCATCAAAAGGTATTACATAGGGTTTCAATTTTCTGTAAAGTATTGGATGGATGAGTAGTCAGTAGTAAGACGGGTGGCACGGAATTGTCGGAGCGCGGACATCCTGTCCGCGTTTTTTTACTCTCCACGATCAAATAATCCCATGCGTGCAAGATGTCCGCACTTCTTGTTTATCCACTTTTTGTTTTCGACCCAGTTTGGGCGGAAACGATACGGTTTTCCGTCCCGCTTGTTGTTGTCGTTTTCGCAAGTCTTCCACAATAAGTTTCAGGTTGTAATGAAACTTGCGCGCATGGTTTTCTCTCGCTGCTCGAATTTCTTCAACCATTGGATCCTGAAACATTTGATTCCTCAACGTTGGGTGGTGCGGGCAAGGTGGAGACAATCTTTGATTCGTTGTAGAGAAACTGTATCCCATATTCACGCTCAATCTCCGCCATGGAATAATTCGTGAATGTTCAACTGCTGGCTTTGGGGTTTCTGCAACCGCTGGCCGCTCGGTTTCCTCTCTCCATTTGGGCGGAATCCAAATGCTGGTTACGAACCTATACGAGTGATACTCCTTCCGAGTTTGTTACCCGCACGGCTTTCACGAATATCTTCCGCCGTATTTTATTCCGTTTCGGAAACGAAACGCTGCTCTTGCCTCCCCTAGACCCTACCCCCTAGACCCTACCCCCTAGACCCTACCCCCTAGACCCTACCCCCTAGACCCTACCCCCTCATTGGCTTTACAATCACTACACGAATCGTTCAAGGAGGTTTTCGATAATGCGTTATAACCGGATTCGTAAACTCATTGCTGGTTTTATTCTAGTTTTGTCGTTCTCTATGCAAGTTTCCATTCACGCGGAAGAACATGCTTCCCCTCTGGTTCCGGCCAGGCCAATGCCGGCGGGAGAAATCGCCGGGGAACGGCCTTATGAGATGGTCTGGGCGAATCGCCAACCCGCGCATGAGCCGTTGCTCTCGTTTGATGCGCTGGAAGGGTGGAATCTTGAATGCAGGAACGGGGCGAACGGGTATCTGATCGGTTCCCAATTGCAGCGTGTCTTCGAGTCGCCCACAGCGCGGTTGGTCTATCGTGGGGAATCGGAGAAAAGTGAAGTGATTCTTCGACCACCGGAGCCGATTGCGATCCCACCGGCGGTCTCGGCCTGCACGATTTGGATTTACGGCAATAACTGGTCCTGGGTTCCCGATCCGACCACGCCGCCGGTGACGGTCAGCCTGCTGCTGCGGGATCGGGATGGGAACGTGCACGATTTCGATATCACTCGCGTTCATTGGAAGGAATGGTGGTTGGCGCATAAGGTATTTCGGCGTGATATTCTTGACAAAAAACCTTTGCATGTCGTCGGGATTCGCGTGCGCGGCTGCGCGAACAAGGAGGAGCGGGAACTGTATTTTGAAAACCTTGCATTCTTTCAGGAATCGTTGCAGCCGATCTCGTTTGAGCCGCGTCCCAAGCGCGGAATCGATCCGTTCCATGGGCAGACGGTCGGCGCGAACAGCGGGGAAGGCCGCCTTCCGTTTCCCACGCGGGAAGAGACGATCCTGCCGTCCCATTTCGTTTCCGATTTCAATACGAAACTCGTCAAATCCGGGGACGCCTATCAATTCGTCTATCAAGGCGCGGATGGCCGAATTGAATATGGCATACGGCCCGGCGATTCCTATTGGGGCGCGGTGGATGTGTCCATCAACGATGAAGTCGTCGCGCAGGCGATGGTGGGCGCGGGTCCGGTGTTCAACGAAAAAGTATATAACTTGCATTTGAGTTGGATCGAAGCGGGTAAAGACGTTCTTCACGCCGTCTGGGAAGCGGGTTTGGGAAATGCCGATGTGATGATCGAATCGTATGTGCGCCTTTGGCAGAAATCGTTGGTGGTTGACTTTTTCTGTCGCGGCGGGGCCGCCGTCGAACTCAACTATGGTCGTATTATAAATGCCGGAAAACCCGATCTTCTCCGCATCCCTTATCTTAATTATGGCGGGCATCATTTGCAT
>QZKN01000052.1 GCA_003598175.1 Candidatus Omnitrophota bacterium | reverse complement strand
CCAGCGTGATCCTGGCGCAATTCATGGTGGCCTGCGCGTTTGCCGTGCGCACCATGCGCGCCACCTTCGATCAGATCAATCCCCGCCAGGAACAGGTCGCGTTGACGTTAGGCTGCAGCCGCGCCCAGGCGTTCTGGCTGGTGGTTTTGCCGGAAGCCAGGCGCGGCCTGCTCACCGCCGCCACGCTGGCGTGGGCGCGCTCGCTGGGGGAATTCGGCCCCATCTTGGTGTTTTCCGGCGCGACGCGCAACAAGACGGAGGTGCTCTCCACCTCGGTCTTTCTTGAATTGAGCATCGGCAACATCGAAGCCGCCGTCGCCGTATCCATGATCATGGTCATCGCCGCCGTCGCCGTGCTGGTGATTGTGCGCGTATATGGCGCGGAGCGATCGTGGGGGAGGTCGATGTAACCATGATCCGCATCGAGAACCTTTCCATCCGCCAGGGACATTTTTCCCTCGATCATATCCATCTGCAAATCGACAATGGGAGATACGGCGTTTTGATGGGAAAAACCGGAACCGGAAAAACCACCATTCTGGAAGCGATTTGCGGATTGAAACAGATCGCCGGCGGACGGATTGAATTGGGAAACCGCGACGTCACGCATTTAAAACCGGCTTTGCGCGGCGTCGGCTTCGTTCCACAGGACGGCGCGCTCTTTACACACATGACCATTCGTGAAAATCTGGCGTTTGCGCTGGCGATACGAAAACGGCCGCAAAGCGAAATTCAAGCCTGCGTTACGGAACTGGCGGATTTACTGGGATTGGAAAAATTAATGGACCGCACGCCGCATGGATTAAGCGGAGGCGAAAAGCAGCGCGTGTCGCTGGGGCGTGCGCTGGCCGCCCATCCCACGATTCTCTGCCTGGACGAACCGCTGAGCGCGTTGGATGACGAAACGCGTCAGGAAATGTACGTCCTGTTGCGGTCGGTTCGCGAACGCACGGGCGTGACCACGCTTCACATCACCCACAACCTGCACGAAGCAACCATGCTGGCGGATGTGGTCTTTTTGCTGAAAAACGGAACGATCCGACAAATATCTCCAGCGGAGATCGCTTAAAGAATGCATAAAAAAGGAGCGCGGACATCCTGTCCGCAGATAGTGAGTTGCTTAATAAGGGTAAAGCAAGCGTCCTCGCTTGCGCCGTTGGAGGGAATGACATGAAAATCACCGTCGAATATTCCGCCCAGGCCACCCGCCTGGAAACGACAATTCCCCGTGTTCGGCGCGGTTTCCGGCTCGGTGGGCTGTCTGGGCGCGATGGAGGCCATCAAAGCGATATCCGGTTTGGGCGCGTTGCTCGCCGGTGCGCTCCTGACCTTCGACCTGTATAAAATTTCGTTTCAAAAAATCAAAATCCATCGCTCCCCGCACTGTCCGATTTGCCGTGAGGCGATAAGCTAACGGAAAAACAAAGAAAAAAGGAGTTTGTTCATGACGGATGATTTAAGCGGCAATTTCGTTCTGTTTTATCTCGGATTGGGCCTGATTGCGGGGATTTTCAGCGCGACCTTCGGCGTGGGAAGCGGAATCATCATGGTTCCCCTGCTGACCTTGATTGCGCACTTTCCGCAAAAGGAAGCGCAGGGCGCGGCTCTCGCCGTCATGATTCCGTTGTCGCTGATGGGAACGTTCCGCTATTATATCAATCCCGACATTCCCCTCGATATCCGCGTGATTCTCCTTCTTTCCGTCACCTGCATCGTCGGCTCGAATATCGGCGCGTCGATCGCCGGATATGTATCCAATCGTACGTTGCAGTTCGGATTTTCCATTGTCTTGATGCTGGCCGCCATTCGCATGTTTTTGACGGCGCTGCGATCGTCCAGCTGATTCCATTCTCTTCCGTCATTCGTTCAAATAGCGTCTTTCGCGACGGTTACACTCCTTCTTCCGCGGGAACGATGCTATCCTATTTCACTGAAAATTCATCGGCGAGACAAAGACATGGCGAAGCATTCCATCCGTGTGTCGGCTTTTTTTCCGGCGCATAACGAAGTGGACAATATAGGCCCGTTGACGGAGAAAACGGTCCGGATTTTATCCGAACAGGTGCAGGATTTCGAAGTCATCATCGTGAACGACGGGAGCCGCGACGGCACGCGGGAACGCGCGGATGAACTGGCGCAGATATATCCGCAGGTGCGGGCGGTCCATCACGACGTGAATCGCGGATACGGGGGAGCGGTCAAAACCGGGATTGCATCCTGCGCAAAGGATTGGATTTTTTTTACGGACGGGGACGGCCAATTCGATGTCGGAGAAATTCCCTTGCTGCTCGAACACGCCGCTCAATTCGACGCGGTGGTGGGATATCGCCTGGATCGGCAAGATCCGTTTCATCGCAAACTGTTTGCGTTTTGCTGGGGAACATTGATTCGTATTCTTTTCGGATTTCGTGTAAAGGATTTGGATTGCGCCTTCAAACTGATGAAACGCGAATATTTCGACGGCGTGGAACTGAAAGCGGAAGGCGCGGTAATTACGGTCGAACTGTTTTCGATTCTGACGCGCAACCGCGCGCGCATCCGGCAGGTCGGGGTGCATCATTATCCCCGCACGGCGGGAGAACAATCCGGCGGGAGCGTCAAAGTGATCGCGCGGGCGTTCAAGGAACTCTTGCTTCTTTATAAACGTTTAAAAACGTAATGATGTCGATTGCATCGCGATGCGTTGAAACAGAAAGTTCACACGTTTTGATCATGATCATGAATCCGAACAATCCCCGGTCTCCCATACCGAGTGAACACATCGCTCCACCGACAAGCGCTCCGATTGACGGCAATCGTCCATGCGGCGAATCCATTATAACCGTCGCGGGTCTGATGATAAAATTCGGCCCGCGAACGGTGCTCAACTCGATCACATTTTCGGTTCCGCGCTGCAAAACCACGGTGATCATCGGCGCCAGCGGCTGCGGGAAATCCACGCTGCTGAAGTTGATGGTGGGGTATTTGAAACCCGATGCGGGGCAAATTCTGTATGACGGAGCGGATATCACGACGATGGACGATGATCAACTGGATCCCGTGCGCAAACGCTTCGGCATCCTGTTTCAAAACGGAGCCTTGTTCAATTCCATGACGGTGGGTGAGAATGTGGCGCTGCCGTTGGTCGAACATACGAATCTCGATTCCAAAATCATACGCATGATCGTCAAGATGAAGCTGGAACTGGTCGGATTGCGCGGATTTGAGGATTTGAAGCCGGCGCAGATTTCCGGCGGGATGAAAAAACGGGTGGGACTGGCGCGCGCGATTGCATTGGATCCGGAAATTGTGTACTACGACGAACCGTCGGCAGGATTGGACCCGATTACGGCGGCGGTCATCGACGATTTGATGGTGGATCTCTCGCACAAATTAAATATCACGTCCGTCGTCGTGACGCATCATATGGACAGCGCCTTCAAGATCGCGGACAACATCATCATGCTGCACGGCGGCCGAATTATTGCGCAGGGTGCGCCGGACGCATTCCGCCGATCCGCCGATCCGCTCATTCGCCAATTCGTGGAAGGATTGGCGGACGGGCCGGTTCCCTTTCAAATGTCCGCCGACGATTATATTCAAGATCTTCTGCAGGTGAATTGAAACAAGGAGGAACGATGGCCGTCGTATCCGCATCCGAAGTGAAGGTCGGGATCATGGTCGTGCTCGCGATCACCTTGCTGGTCGCCTTGACGATTTCCGTGGGCGATTTGCAAAATCTGTTTTCCGACGCGATCACGATTCATATCGTGACCGATAAAATCGCCGGTTTGGAGCCGTATGCGCCGGTCACGTTTTCTGGCGTGCGCATCGGGACCGTCAGCGACATTCGTTTTGATGAAGAATTGGGCAAAGTCGTCATCGACGCCGCCATCGATCGCAATTCGCCGGTCGCGACCGATTCGGAGATTCAATTCACGGCGGCCGGATTGTTATCTCCTTTATATATCGATATCACAGGCGGAAGTTCCGATCGCAAGATCAAAAAATTACTAAAAAAAGGAAGTTCGATTTCCGACGCGACGAATCAACCCATACTGTCCGCCGAAGCCATATACATCCCGGCAAAAACCTACTATTCCTTCGGCGATGTCATGGCGATGTCCGGCCGCATCACGGCGGCGTTGGATAAAGTGGAGGCAAACCTTGACGCTTTATACCCCACGCTCCATCAGCTGGGGGGATTTATCGAAAATGTCAGCAGGGAAGCGGATGTGATTTTGAAGGAAATCGATCAACTGGCAGTCGCTGCAAGCCCTAAATTTTTAAGTATTTTGAACCATGCGAACACGATGATTCAAGACGCTTCCGCGCAAATGATTCCGGCGTTGCAGAATGTGCGCGTTGGCGCCGAACGGATTCCCGCGTTGATTTCGCAAACCGGAAACGGTGTGACGGGTCTCATCGATAAGACCGGTGGGCTGATCGACGCCGTAAGCCCGGAAGTGAGCCATACGGCGGAGACTCTTCGCGCCACGCTTTTGGATGTGAAAGAACGGATGGCCGTGATCGAAAAGAACCTGTCAACATTGCTGACGGATGTGGATCAACTGGTGGTGGACAATCGCGAAGAACTCGACCATATGATTCGATTTCTCGAGCAAACGTCCGCAAATTTAAACGATCTCAGCGGCCAGCTGGCCAAAAATCCGTGGCGGATTCTGTGGAAGACGGAGGAACGAAAGATTCCGCTGCGGGAATCGCCGGAATGGAAGCCGTTTAAGGAGTAGTTTTTTTAAAAACTTAATTGCATAGAATGGACAATGAAACCAGCTTCGCGAGGATGTTTTCCTGCGGATAGGCGTGGCCTTTGTGCTGCCGAAATCCCTCGCCGTACTGGCAGCCGAACTCGCGTCCGCGAATCGCCGACCACTCGCGCATGGATTCCACATACTGATCGACGCAGTGATGTTTGCGCAGCCACTCCCGCTGCGATTCGTGACAGGACAGCATTTTTTCCTTGATGGGCATGGCCGAGGTGATGTCCACACAGAAATCCGGCTTGACTTTTTGCCCCAACACGTCGATGCCTTCCAACGGATCGACATAATATACGGCCGGAATGGCGTCGAGCGGCGCGGAAGGACCAGTCGCGTAATTGCGCACCGGCGCAAAGAAAGCGGCGTTGCGCACCAGCGCGCTGGTGTTTTCGTGATCGGTCAAATAATCGCCCGGTGATGCGGTCAGAATCACTTCCGGCCGGATTTCCCGCAGAAATTCGGTCACACGCTTCCGCGACGGCGAATCGTCGTAAATTTCGAAATCGGCAAAATTCAAACAGCAATACCGCGCGCCAATGATCGACGCAGAACGTTCGGCTTCCGCCCGACGTATCCCGATGACCTCTTCGCAGCATTTGTCCGGCGAGCCTTTATCGCCTGAGCTAAGAGACGCAATGTGAATTTCGTGCCCCTTTTCGCTCAGCAAATACAGCGTCCCCGCGCACAAAAATTCAACGTCGTCCGGGTGAGCATGAATGGCCAGTATTTTCATGGGAGAGTACCTTGTTTTTTAACTCATTTTCGATTTCACGGGGTCAAGATGTGGGCGGTGTGCTTTATAACGGCAGAGAAACGCTTTTCCCGCTGTTCGCCGATTCTTCCGCCGCCAGACATATTTCCATTATATGCGCGGCGTAGGCTATCGGTACGGTTGAATCGATTCCTTTTTCCAGACAATCCACGAAATGATTGATTTCGCCGCGAAACGGATGATGCGTCACGTCGCCGCTGTCCGGCAAAATCGTCGGAATCGATGCAAATCCCGTCTGCCCCGGCAGTTTGTCGCTGAAGAGCTGATTGTCCTTGATGGTTCCCTTCGATCCGAACAACCGAATCGGAAACATATACGGAGATTTGCACTCGATGGAACTCGTCACTTTCCCGATCCGGCCGTCCTCGAATTTCAGCAACGTCACGATGGTCGGATCGTATTCATACGGCTGATATTCCACAGCTTTGGAACGCACGGAATACGCATGGACTTCACGAACGCGGCCGCCCATAAACCAAACGAGCGCATCCACGGCATGGCAGCCGGCGGATAACAGCGAATTTCCGCCCGCCAGTTTGGTTTTGTTCCATTCGAACTGCCCGTACCACGGCCCGATGCCGTGATAATAATCCACTTCGCCGTAAAACACCTCGCCCACGAGATGATCGTCCAGCATCGAACGGATCATCGTGAAAAGCGGATTCCAGCGAAGCACGAAACTGACGATCGATTTGGTGTGGTTCGTTTCGATGCATTCCACCAATCGATGCAGTTGTTCCTTTTCGAGCGCGATGGGTTTCTCCAACACGATCTGCGCCCCACTTTCCGCCGCGCGAATCGCATGGTGCACGTGAAAGTTCGGCGGGGAGGTGATGGAAACAATGTCGAGTTTCTCGGTTTCCAGCATCTCATCGATATTGTCGTAATAGTGCGCGGCGACGCCGCATTCCTCCGCCTTCTGTCGCGCTTCTTCCTTCGTTTTCGAGGCCAGGGCGACGACGTCCGTGAAAGGATTGTTTTGATACGCGGCGATGTGCTCGCCCGACACCCAGCCGCAGCCGATCAGACCGACGCGATATCTTGCCATTGTCGTTCTCCCGCGAATGCGTTCTTGGATCTCAATTTCCACCATGAAACGCGGATGGTGTGTATCTCCGCATTCGTTCGATCATTTGTCCGGGACGTCCAGACTCGACGGTCCCAGATTGCGCAGTTCGAAGGTGTAAAAATTCTCGAAAAGCAATTCGATCTTGTCCGCATCGACCATCTTATTCATGTATTCCTGATAAACCTCGGTGCTTTTTTGGTTTTGAATGGCGCGTTCGATTCTGGTTTGCACCGAAGAATCGTTAAATTCCAATTTCTCCCGCTCCGCATTTTCGTGATTATAAACAACATAAAACCGGTCGTTCGCCTTGATGGGCTTTTCGCAAACCGTTTCGGTGGCAAGATTGAGCGCGTCACGCGCCACCATGCGAGGAAGAACATCCGTGTTGGCGTCAATAAAACCCACATCTCCGCCGTTTGCCGCGGTCGGACTTTCGGACATCTCTTTGGCGACGTCCGCAAATTTCTCACCGGCTTTTACACGGGCAATGGCCTGTTCCGCTTTTTTCTGCGCCGCCTCTTCCGCTTTGAAGACCTCATACATGACGTCCGTATTGTGGGGAGGAATCTGGAACGACATCTCCGCGATGTGTTTTTGTACCGGTTTCAAAAAACTATTTTGGTGTTCTTCATAAAACCGCTGTTTTTCCTCCGCCGTGATCGGATGGTCTTCCAGGTATTTCGATGTGATTTTGTTCCACCATATTGCATAGCATTTTTTGACTTTTGTGGAATCGGTGATATCGATATAGCGAGGAATGGCGTCATAGCGCAGTTCCCGCGCCAGTCTCCCGGCAATGACGTTGAAAATAATGAGTTCCTTGAAATCCTCAATTTGCCGTGTTCGAAAGTCCTCGTCGCTTTCCCCTGGCTGACGGCGCGCGTTCCGGCCTTTCAGATAACCATAATCATCGATATTGATGGTTTGACTGTATCCATATAACGCCGCGATTTCCGCATCGGGTGAAGCGTTGGCCTCGAAGATCATGTCGGGATGAAATTCGACGACGGCCTCGTCCCAATATTTGTTCAGCAGGTCCGAACGCCATTGTTCGAATTTCTCGCGGCGCAAATTCTCCGTCAAAGTTGCTTTTACCGACTCGAAGGTCGTGTATTCCGCGGGAGTGAGTGACTCCAACTTTAAAATCTCATACCCATATTTGGTTTGCACGAGATCGCTCACGTCGCCAGGATTCATGGTGAGCAGAACGTCTTCCAACTGCGGATTGATGGCCTTGTCCGGGTCGTCTTTCCGCGACTTGAAGGGACCGACAACCGTTCCCTTTTTCTCCGAATCGGAATAATCACGCGCGATTTCCACAAAATCCGATCCGCTTCGAATCAAAGCCAACGCCTGTTCCGCGCGCTCTTTCGCCAATTTCTGTTGCTCTTCCGGTAAATCGACTGTTTTTAGGAAAATATGGCGGAACGAAAAACTGAGCGGTTTGTAATATTTTTCCCGTTCTTTTTCATACAGCGCCTTCAATTCCTCCTCGTCGGCTTGAAACGGGCGCGTAAATTGATGATAGACGTAAAACCGCGAAAGCCAGTCGTTTTCCATGTCCCGTTTTCGGCGGAGATATTCTTCCGTTTGGCCGTATCCCTGCTCCATGGCCAGATCGACGATGGCATGTTCGAAAAAGACCCGGGCCAGCGTGCTCTTGAATAATTCCTGTTTTTCCTCCGGCGCCATTCGGTCCAACCGGCCGAGATAATCCATCGCATAGGTGAAAAAATACCCCAACGATAGTTCTCGATCGCCATAACGGGCCAGCGGCGTTTCATACGGAATCATCTCATTGTTACTCTGCGCCGCTTCGTCTTGCGCCAGAACCGGCGGGATCAGAATCATTGACACGAGCAGCAGCGTCATTCCATTGCGAGCAAATAATCGTTTCCGTTGCATTCCTTCAAATCCTCCAACGTTTTTTCAAAAATGTAATGTAGGCGATATCATACATGAAAGTCTCAATCGATTAAACTCTCGAACAGGCAAATCCTGATATTAATTGAATTTCCCACTCGAATCCCCTTCCTTTTCAAATTAATAGACATACGTGTTCCCTTTCTGTTTTAACAAATTCCTCTCGAAAATTCCATTTTTCCGGTTTAAAAACTCATTATGATTCTTTTTTTGTACGGTGCGATGAACAGCAGTCAATCACAAAATCACAGGATTCGTAAACAATTCGAATGGAGGCGTATGATGAACGAAACAACCGTGTTGGATTCTGCAACCATCCAATCCTTACTGGAGGAGGAACGGTGGTTTGAGGCTTCAAAGACATTTAGGGAGAAGGCGAACACGAATAATTCGTCTCTTTATGACATGGCGGCCCACAATCGCGAGGAATTTTGGGCGACAATGGCGGAGGGATTGGATTGGTATGAAAAGTGGCGCACGGTTCTCGAATGGAATCCGCCTTATGCCAAATGGTTTGTCGGCGGCAAGTTGAATGCGAGTTATAACTGCCTCGACCGTCATGTAAAAAACGGAATGCGCAATAAAGCGGCGATCATTTGGGAAGGCGAGCCGGGCGACCAGCGGACTTTGACGTATTGGGATATGTATCGCGAGGTCAACAAATTTGCGAATTGCCTGAAACGCCTGGGTGTACAAAAAGGCGATCGCGTCGCGTTTTATATGCCGATGATTCCCGAATTGGCGATCGGGATGCTGGCCTGCGCGCGCCTCGGCGCGGTTCATTCCGTCGTGTTCGGCGGATTCAGTCCGGAAGCGTTGCGGGACCGGATCAACGACGCGCAGGCAACCGTGTTGGTTACGGCGGATGGTGGATATCGACGCGGGAATCTTCTGCCCTTGAAACACGATGCGGATCTTGCCTTGCGCGAGACGCCGTCCATCGAACACGTCATCATCGTCAAACGCGGCGATTTTCCCTTGCACGTCAAAGAGGGGCGGGATCATTGGTATCACCGCTTGATGCAGGAGGCGGACGCCTATTGCGAGCCGGAACCGATGGAGGCGGAAGATATGCTCTACATTCTTTACACCTCCGGCACGACCGGAAAACCCAAAGGGATCGTTCACACGACCGGTGGGTATCTCACAGGCGTGTATGCGACCACGAAATACGTGTTTGATTTGAAACCGGAAGATGTTTTTTGGTGCACCGCCGATATCGGTTGGGTAACCGGCCACAGCTATATCGTTTACGGCCCGATGGCGAACGGCGCGACGCAAATTATGTACGAAGGGTCGCCGGATTGGCCGGATCGGGACCGTTTTTGGGAACTGGTCGAAAAATACGGTGTGACGATTTTCTATACCGCCCCGACCGCGATTCGCGCCTTCATGAAGTGGGGCGACGAATGGCCTGCAAAGCACGATTTACACACATTACGCCTTCTCGGCAGCGTGGGGGAGCCGATCAATCCGGAAGCCTGGACGTGGTATCACGAATACATCGGCGGAAACAGGTGCCCGATTGTCGATACGTGGTGGCAGACGGAAACCGGCAGCATCATGATTACTCCTCTACCGGGCGTCACTCGTTTAAAACCGGGATCGGCAACGATTCCGTTTCCCGGCGTCGACGCGGATATCTTTTCGGAAGATGGTACTCGCGTGGATACCGGCGGCGGGTATCTGGTCGTAAAATCGCCCTGGCCGTCCATGCTGCGGGGAATTTATGGCGATCCGGAACGGTTCAAACAGCAGTATTGGAGTAAATACGAAGGGATTTATTTCACCGGCGACGGCGCCAAGCGGGATGAAAACGACTATTTTTGGCTGTTGGGCCGCGTGGATGACGTGATGAATGTTTCCGGACATCGAATTTCCACGATGGAAGTGGAAAGCGCTCTCGTCGATCACGAATCGACAGCCGAATCGGCGGTGGTAGGTATTCATCACGACGTCAAAGGCCAGGCGATTGCCGCGTTCGTAACGCTGAAGGAAGGCTACGAAGCGGATGGGAAGTTGGAAAAAAAACTGAAAGACCACGTCGTACAAAAAATCGGCGTCATCGCCCGTCCGGAAAAAATCATTTTCTCCGCGGACCTCCCCAAAACCCGCAGCGGCAAAATCATGCGCCGTTTATTACGCGACATTGCCGAAGGCAAGGCGTTGGGGGATACCACCACGCTGGCGGATGCGTCCGTTGTGGAAAAATTGAAGCGAACCTATGAAGAAGAGTACAGTGCGTAAAATACACTTGCGCAATGCCTGGAAATTGTGTTAAGATGATAAATGGGTTGATTCATGTGGTTTTTGGGTTGACATAGTATTGGAGAGTAGAAATCACAAGTAATCATAACCCAAAAAACCTTCAAGAAGGGGAGAAAATTAGCTGATGAAGAACATTGGATTGGTAACAGCGGTATGTGTTGGATTTCTGTGTATATCTGCATTGATGCCGGCATATGCCGATCGAGGCGGATGGGCCGACCCGCCGGGCGGGTGGACATTTGTCGAAGAATGGCATGAAATTCCTCAAGCCACGGGGAACGCTAAATGGGATCATAACAACGGAAGTGATTCGTATTCCGAAAATGCCAATACGGAATTATTCAATGATTTCGAAGTGTTTATCGCTCCCGGTGTTTTGGCCGGTGATGTGGTGAGAATCGAAACGCTTGCGGGTGTCGGCGAAACGGAAGATGGAATCAATCCGGCAGTGGACGCGATTGCGATGAGACTCGTGGATTTGGGCGACCCGCGAGTATTGGGGATCAGTGATCCAAGCGACCGAAAGATCTTTTTCCTGGCCGCGCTTCACTCACCGGGAGAATTAACGGACGATCCGTTTATTCAAGGTATCACATATTGTGCGCGGTATCGCATTTTCCCGATTTTTCCCGATCCGGATATCGGCGCCAGTCAGGCTCTTGTTCAACTGGCATTGGATCCGGATGGAGATGGCGTTCCGGATGGAGACGGGTCATTGCGTTTCATTCCTGAAGCCTCCAATCGTGCGCATGTAGGAGTCGGTTATTTTGATCCGGCGGATAATGACAATCGCAGCATTTTGGTTGGAACCGGATATTATACCCAGAGAACATTGTCCATTTTGGTCAACGATAAATCAGAAATGGAAGGAACCGATACTACGGATGGGGACGAAAATGTTCCGATTTTAACGAATATCGACACGACAGCTTTCCACACGGTTTGGATAAATGCGAAACGGGACGCCAACGATCCGCTTATCATTCACGTTCGAGCATTCGCCGATGGAAGTTTAACGCCGGTGGAGGCCACGATTATTCGTGGAACGGAAGGCGCTGTCGATCGACCCAATCCGGAAGATCTGCAGGACAATGCAGCGTGGTCCGGACATAAAGAACTATCGTTTAACATCGGCAGCGCGGGAACCAATGCCGCCGGAGGATTTCAATACGATTATCTTGTGGCTACAATGGCTGGAGCATTCGATCCACAACCGGCTGGTGGTTCCCCTGTGTTGGATTGGGAAATTCACTAATTGATCGTATAGTAGTGTTAGTAAACTGAAGGGGTTTCAGTCATTCAATTGAAACCCCTTCTTATAAATAGATATCTATCCGCATGATAAATAACCGCATTCTATATTTCTCTGATTCGTTCTAAATAAATAATGTTTACATGTAACCTTCATTTTAGTAATTCTCTAACAATTTGAATTTCTTACGTTACCCCTATTTATTCATTATTCACTCACACAAAAAATGCCATGTTATCTTGAAAAAGACGCCCAACTTGTGTTAATATGGATTCATCTATCGATCTATTGGTCTATGGCTATCATTGTTCAGGTTGGAAAGAAGTGACAATCGAAAATGGATGAAAGAAAAGGAGAGGGATTATGAAGAAAATGGGATTATTTTTTTGTGTATCTTTGGGCATGATGACTGTGTATGCATGGATGCCGGTATACGCCGATCGAGGCGGATGGGCCGACCCGCCGGGCGGTTGGACGTTTGTGGAAGAGTGGCACGCCATTCCCGATTCCCCGGGAAACTCGGGTGTGTGGGATCACAATAACGGCAGCGACACTTATAGCATGAACGCTCACTCGGCTCTGTTCGGACAAGATGTAGCAAGAATCGACACGGTAGTTGGAAAAGGAGACACGGAAAATGGAGTCAGCGCCGCCGCTGACGCTATTTCTTTCACGTTGGTTGATCTTGGCGATCCACGGGCTCTGGCGCCAGATCCGAGTGATCGTAAACAATTCTTTCTGGCGCCCTTGCACGAGCCCGGTTTCATCTTTGAAAACGATGATCCGTTTGTCAACGGAGTCACTTTTGCGGCGCGATTTCGGATCGTACCGATGCCGGGTTCCGATGTTATCGGAAGTGTGAATCTCTCTCCGATTCCGGAAACGATTACCTATATTCCTGTCGCTTCCCGCCGCGCACAAGTCGGTTTGGGTTTTATTGACCCCGCTTTCACGGATTTGGAAGTGCTTATCGGGGTTGGTTATTATGCGGAAAACACCCTTGCCATAATCGGCGATGGTGCGGTATTGTTGCCGATCGCTGAAAATATCGACAATACCCAATTCCATTCGATTTGGATTAACGCCAAAGCCGTCGAGGAAGATTATATCTTTATTCAAATTCGCGCGTTCGTTGATGGCGACACAACTCCGATCGAATATGAAATCGTCCGTGAAGGCGCAGGAGGCGCCGGCGGTGATCCGGAGAGTCTGCAAAGTAATGCCGCCTGGACGGGCAATCCGGAATTGTC
>QZKN01000079.1 GCA_003598175.1 Candidatus Omnitrophota bacterium | reverse complement strand
TAATCGATTTGAAATCGTTCCCAACCATTTGGCTCTCTAACTTGAAATATTATATGGACTTAGGTTATCATTCGATTGAAATCAACCGGACAGTAGTGATTTGGAGACTTGAATCAGAGGACAGAGAGTATGTAAACAAGGAAGTACGAAGTAAATCTATATTCAAAATACTTCCGCATGATTATTTCTTGGGATTGGAAGATTTTGAAGAAGTAGAAAAAACCGCTCACCTTTGGAGTGAATGGCATTTAAAACTCGAATCGATTGATGTAAACGTTGGAATCGATAATTCTCAGTTCTGGCCGGATGTACCGGAAGAGTATCATTATGAAGATAATCGTTCAAGATACCAGGAACTTCGTAAAAACGTCGCCCTTTTGACTCCCGAACAACTGACATTGATTCGAGGAAAAGGCCCTTATTCTTTACCTCGTTGAGTTTTTCAATGATTTGATGTGTGTTGGCAAAAAATCCAATTACCCCAGTATTGTAGGGTGGGCTCAAAGCGATAGCGTAGCCCACCACAAACCTTGATTGATCGCAAGAATCGGTGGGCTAAACCGCCAACAGCGCGGTTTGAGCCCACCCTACGAAACTCTCTCAAGGTCCAAACCGGATGATATCGCCGTTGCTCATCAATCCATTGCTGCCGGCATAAAGGAAAAACACGTCTTGCGGCTGTGATTTTGCGCCCGAATCCGCCTGCAAGTCTGCATCGGGACCGGCGGAAATCAGCGCATATTCCAGCGAATTTTCTCTGCCATGTAAAAATGTGTGGGGGGATCTGCGAATTTTATTCCCAAAATACGCAACCGGCGCTTCGGGCCAGCCTTTCGATTCATACACATAATTCATCGGATCGCCGTCCGGCATCACCGCCGTTTGCGGAGCGAACGGATCCGGCCATCGCCCCTGGCTGAGATACGAAACCGGCGTGGTCAGGGGATGAAAGCGATACGGCCAGGAAATATTGCCGGCGCGGCTGATGTAACGCCCATTATCCAGCCGATACATTTCCAAACCCGTGGCGATGGCTTTGAAATCCCCTTCCACCTTGGCGATCTTCGCCCGCATTTGCGCATTCAGGAAATTGGGAACCGCAATCGCGGCGAGAATGCCGATAATGGCGACGACGATCAGCAATTCGATCAGGGTGAACGCACTTTTCATTACCTATTTCTCCCTTCAAAAGCTTCCTGCCACTATACTCCGGTCCATTCACAAAACAAAGCAATGATATCGGCAATCGCTAGAAAAAAAATGGTTCCCCTTTTGAATCATCATGGCCGCGCAAGTCCGGACAAGACATATTTCCAATACCAATCCTGCCGACTTGGGGGCGACTTGAGGACGATATTTTGACGTCAAGTCATAATTGCCTTCTCCATTGATCCATTGCCATAATAAGAACATCTTCCAACCAATTATTATATCTTTTATCGACAAGTGTTTCTTTTTCCTGGTATGTGAACTGAAATATTTCCTTACAGGCAGGATAGGGTCCATCGATTGTAATCAATGATGTATTCTCACTATCGGCGTCACGATATTCGATAAAGGCAGATACTGCGATAATACCGACAAATTCCACCCCCAGAGAATGAAAGCACAATAAAATTTCCGTTTGCCGCAATTCGATAATTTTAAAACGAAACCAACGGGCATACGTTCTGGTGTCAGCAAAATAATCAAATTGTCTCGCAATGGCGACGATCTGTTTTTTAAACCAATAATGATTCGATGGATCACTTTTTTCCACTGAAACATGATAATCGCTGTTGATTGACAGGATTTTATCTCTCATGGAATCCTTGAGAGTATTCAATTTTCCATACGTTCCCTCTTCTAGCCTTCGAGAAATGATAAATACATTCTCTTTCTCTTTTTTTTCCAATTCATTCCGTTTAACAAGTTTTGATAATGCTTCTTCCAAGACAAGTGTCAATGTGGATTCTTTTCTTAAAACATCTTCGGAAATACTCAGCGCCTTTAGAAACGATTTTTTTTGTATTTTGGCAAATAAATCGATTAACGGATTCAAATCGCCATTGTCGGCCTGTTCACAAACCTCGATGTAGTCGGCTCTTTGATCCCGATGTATCACCAATGGAAACCAGTTTGCCTTAATGAAAATCAAGGAAGCAATCCCCCGCGCGACTCGTCCATTCCCATCCTGAAACGGATGAATTTGAGTGAATCGGTGATGCAGCCAGGCGGCTTGTATTTCCGTCGAAATATGGAGTTCA
The DNA here is from genome assembly GCA_003598175.1 of Candidatus Omnitrophota bacterium. Lineage (GTDB taxonomy): Bacteria > Hinthialibacterota > Hinthialibacteria > Hinthialibacterales > Hinthialibacteraceae > SURF-12. The sequence goes on along the minus strand of QZKN01000079.1, from coordinate 11,091 downwards.
GCATTGATTTTATGTAAGGAAATCAACTTGTCCATCTCCGCGCTTACATGTTCCGGCGGACAATATTCATGGATTTTACCATCAGGACGTTTCGGATTGTTTGATTGTTTTTTCCACTCACCTTTTATCAATTCCACTTCATGAATCACACCAAATTGGTCCACCGCATTCGTTATATTCTGATTTCTCGTCAAAAGGGAATGCAATTCCTTTATAAAAGATGTCGTTAATTCGCGATTGTCTCTTATATAATCAAAAATAAAATCCAGCGCCTCTTTTTGATCCCGGATAATCGTAGCGACAATTTCCGGTGGTTTATCCGTGCTGCCATGAGAAATGAGACTCGCTTCAATTCCTTTTTCTATTAATAATTCTGTTACGCCTCGATCAAGAGAATATAGATTTTCAAGGATCCCTGTTTCAATCGCCCACTCTCTTTTCATCCGTTCGTTGAATTGTTTTATGGATTCGTTCTCTTTCAGTCTATTCGCCTGCTCATTCCAGATATCTCTCAGACTATCCAGTTCGGGATTCTCGGTTCGCATGAGATGATTTGGTAAATCTTCTATAAATTTATATTTATAGATACTTTCGTTATGCATCACTGATCTCCTTCAATCGCATCGGCGCCATGAAGACTATTTGCCGATCAAATCAACATTTTTTTCTCGCACAATACATGGATTTAGATTTATGGATTTTTCCTTTTCTCCAACAGGCGATTCCACCGATGCAGGAGTTCCTCATACATGACCGTTGCCGGTCCGTTCGCCATGACATCATTTTGCCGGTTGCGCATCTGGAGAATGGCCCGCTCGGTCAAGGCAAGCGCTTCCGCATACTTTTTTTCCGTATGTTCGTGGAATTTGGCCAGCTCGATCATGGCGAACACATCTTCTCCCCGCTCGATCATCCGTTGCCAGACATCCACGGCTTCTTTCATACGCGCCAGCCGTTTATAGGAAAGCGAAAGGAATTTGTTGATAGCAATCCATTCCTCCAACGACAGGGAAGGTTCCAAAACCGCTTGTTCCAGGCAGAAAAAAGTTCGTTCCCACATCCCCGCCGCGGCCAGGCAGCATCCCAATCCAAACCATTCCCATCCATGCCGGCATTCGTTTTCGGGATGGCGAACCATCCGGCAGATTTTTGCGGCCAGCATCGCGAGTGAAACGACGTCTTCCACGTTGTGAAACAGCACCGGCCGCATCCGTTCGATGCGAATGCCGCGCAGAAAGTCGAAATAGACATACGGAATCAGCTCGCCGGAGATGTCCTCTTCGCGTGTGCGCCCTAAAATCCGCGATTCAACCGTCGAGAGGCTGCAACTGGGAAGCATTTTTTTCCAAAACCGCCGGGCGGCAAAAAGAAGATCCAAATGCGGCATGTCCGTAATCGGAAACCGCAGACGATTCAACAAAAAACGGGCTTGCAGAATCGGAGCGTCGAAACATTTGCCGTTATACGACGCCAACGCGGGAAAACGACCGATTTGTTTCACCAAGTCATGCAGAACGGCCGCTTCTTCGTCATAATCCCGCATCATATATTGACAGACGCGGAATCCGTCTTCGTCAAAAAAACCGATTCCGATCAAAAACGGCGTGGTTCCGGTTCCTCCCGCCAATCCGGTCGTTTCCGTATCGAAAAACAGAAAATCGTTCGCGTTGAAAACGGCAAGCGACGCGTCGCGGCTGATCGTTTGGATCTCGAGTCCGCCAATATCTTCTTTTGTGATAGGCAATTCGCGGTTGGAAATTTTTATTTCACGATAGCCATATTTCCCCGCGGGATTGGTCACTTCGTTCACGCCGAGCGTGGATAGAAACTTTTTTTTCGCATCGTCGCGTTGTTGAATTTTCTCCATCACCTGCGATCCGCGCACGATTCCGGGAATCTTCAGGAGTTGATCGGGGAGCGGTTTGGATGTGGAAGAGGAAGGAACAAGCGCCGGCGGAGACGGTTTCTGAACGGGTGTATTCTGTTGAAATCGTTTCAGTTTTTCATATAGATCACTCATGGTTGGTTGATAAAAGTAAAAACAGGTTGTGGCGCAGACCTCCGGTCAGCGCTTGCGGGCAGGATGCCCGCGCTCCGGCATTGTATCGGCGGGCAGGTTATGTTATTCCTCTTCCTCACTTCCCTTTCCGATTTTCACGCCGCCGACGCCTAAGGCATTACGGATTTTTTCGCGTATTTCCTGAACCAGTTCGGGATGTTCCCGCAACGTATTTTTTGCGTTTTCTCTTCCCTGCCCCAATTTATTGTCGCCGTATACGTACCAAACGCCGCTTTTGTCGATGATTTTGTGTTCCGCGCCCAAATCGAGCATTTCGCCCAGCTGCGAAATTCCTTCCCCGAACAGGATATCGAATTCGATTTCGCGAAACGGGGGAGCCACCTTGTTTTTCGCCACTTTCACCTTTGTCCGGTTGCCGATTATTTCCCCCTTGTCTTTAATTGCGCCGATGCGGCGAATATCGAGCCGCACGGAGGAATAAAACTTGAGCGCGCGCCCGCCGGTCGTGGTTTCCGGATTGCCGAACATGACGCCGATCTTCTCACGGATTTGGTTGATGAAAATGGCGCAGGTATTCGACTTGCTTAAAATCCCGGTCAATTTGCGTAACGCTTTCGACATCAGCCGCGCCTGCATGCCGACCTGCGTGTCTTTCATTTCTCCGTCGATTTCCGCCTGCGGCACCAACGCGGCGACGGAATCGATCACGATCACGTCCAGCGCGCCGCTGCGCACCAACATTTCTACGATATCCAGCGCCTGTTCGCCCGTATCGGGCTGGGCGACAAGCAGGTTATCGATATCCACGCCCAATTTCCCCGCATATTCCACATCGATCGCATGTTCAGCGTCGATAAAGGCCGCCGCGCCGCCCATTTTTTGCGCCTCGGCGATGATATGCTGCGCCAGCGTGGTTTTTCCGGACGATTCCGGTCCGTAAATTTCAATCACCCGTCCTCGCGGAATTCCGCCCACGCCCAACGCCCAGTCCAAGGCAAGCGAACCGGTGGGAATCACGGGCACTTCCTGTTTGGGAATCTCCCCCATTTTCATGATGGAGCCGCGTCCATACTGCTTTTCGATTTGTGAGATGGCCAGGTTAATCGCTTTATTTCGATCTTTCATCTCGGTCGCCACGTTTGTATCTCCTGCATAAGAATGGATTGCGTACTTATCAAATTTTTACATAGTTAAGCATAAAATAATCGTGATTTCAAAAGGATTTGCATGAATTTCGTAAATTTTTTTTAACTCCGATGTCTCGTCCGTACAATCGGAACGTCGACCGAAGGAATAGTAAATCAAAGCAAATCCCATCGCAAGCGTCATTGTGCGCCATAGGAAACAACAACGAAATTAAGGGATGCAAGCGCACAAACCTGAATATCCCGTTGACAAATCAAATTCTTCCTTAAAATATTGCCAATACGTTATAATTACTCCGATTAAGAAAGGAAACATGATGAAGATCAACTTTTTCAATACCGTGGGATGCAAACCGTTTTGGCTTGTTATGCTATTAGCGGTTTGTATGACGCCGGCATTCGCGGCGACGATTCTCGTCAAGCAGGATGGCAGCGGCGATTTCACTACCGTCCAGGCGGCGCTGGATACGGCAAAATCCGGCGACACCGTAATCGTTTCGGCCGGAACCTATACTGAGGACATCGGTATCGGTCACTTCAATGTCCCCTCTTTGCAAAAAGACAACATTACCCTGCAAGCAGGGGATGTCGAGGCGGTCGAAATCATCGCAAGCAACACCAGCCAACGCCTGGCGGGGCTGGCCGCCGCGGGATTCGATCCCGGTCCGGCGGACCGCATGGGATTTGTGATCAACGGCGACAACATTGTCGTGGATGGGATTCGTTTCGTGCAAAATTTACCGGAGCCGAATAATTTGAACATCAATCTTGCCGTTACCATCGGAGGAGCGAATGTCACCATTCGCAATTGTGAAATCGTCGGACCGGGTCCGGAAGCCAACGGCGATCTCGTCGGATTGGTAGTCGCCACAATGGACGTTTACAGTATCAGCACCGGCAAACCTCACCTTGCAAACCAAGTAACGATTGAAAACTGCCGATTTACCAACTCTCCCTATGCCTTTGCCAACGCGGATTTCTTGAAGACGGGAGCGCCCTCCACCGTAACGATTACGAATTGCGAGTTTTTCGGCAACAGCAATGCCATAGAAATCGACGACGGCTTCACCACCCTCATCGATTGCCATATCCATGACAATATCGGCAGCGGTTTGCATCTCAGCGATGATGTCACGACAGTCAGAAGCTGCCTGATTGAAAATAATGCCGGCTATGGATTCGATATCGACAATCAAGCGTTGGATAACAATGAGCCGCCGGAACATCCCATTGTCCATATCGAAGATTGCAAGATTCTGAACAATGGAACAAGTGGAAGGCCCGGTTTAAATATCGAACTTGGGACGGTAACCATCACAGGCAGCATTGTTTCCAAAAGCACCAACGGAAACGTTTATTTGGAAACACGATCCGGACGGGAAACGAAGGTAACGATCGATCATTGTGATCTTTACAAATCGAACGGCGGCATCGGTGTAAGCACCACCACAAATCCGGCTGACATCATTACTTTCAGCATGACCAATTCCATCGTTGTGGATTACGATGGAGTTTTTAACAACGCCGGCGTGCTGGGTGACTTTACCGTCGAATATTGCGACATTTTCGCATCAGGTATTCAGTTCGAAGGCGAATTCAACAGTACAGCCAATATCATCAAAGCCGATCCGCAGTACGTTGATGCGGAAAACGGGAATTTTTACCTGAAACCGGGATCTCCCGCGGCGACAGCCGGGCGAAACGGAACCTTCATGGGATCGAAAGGGATCGCCGTGGCGGTTTCCGATTGGATGATTCAATAGTATACGTTCGGATTCCCCTTCGTGACCAAAAAGTCATAACGCAGCTTGAAAATCCAACGTAGGGGCAGGTTTGAAACCTGCCCCTACGTTCATTTGATCACAATAAGGGATGAATCGTCTTGTGGCGCAGACCTCCGGTCTGCGCATGCGGGCAGGATGCCCGCGCTCCGGCATTTTTTAAACCGCCGATGGATATTAAAACGCCTCACCAGACAATCCTTATTTTTTGTGGTACAATAAAATCAATATGTATGGTACAGTGCTTCAAGTTGAGAGCGTGATGGATAATTGCCATTATCATTCGAGCAAAACAATCGCCCACACCTGCGTACATTGCGGGAAAGGAATCTGCATCAATTGCACGATTATTGTGGAGGGAGAGCCGTTCTGTCAGGTTTGCTGGGAGCGGTTCGTCTCGCAAATTCAACCGGTACTCCCTCTCGACTCGGCTTTGACCACGATTCCCTGGCAACATCGTCGCGAATTAGGTTTTTTGCAGGCGTTTATCGATACGGGCGGCATGGTGGCGTTTCAGCCGGCCCGGTTTTTCAAACGCATTCCGGCGGGAACCGAAATGTCATCGCCTTTGCTTTTTGCGGTGATCTGCATCCTGGTTTTTTGGTTTCCGATGTATGTTTTCTACCTCAAATTTCTGCTGCCGGCGTTTTCGGCCGGCCTGGCCGTCAACCCGGAAATCTCCGAACGGATTCAGTCGCTTTCCCATTTCGATCTGCTTTTTTTGCCGTTGGATTACATGATTTATTACATTCTCTTCGCCTCGATGCTGCAACAGTTGTTGGTCAGCCTGTTTCACGGAAGAAAAGGATACGCGGCCACATTGCAAATTCGCTGCTATGCCATGATCGTCCAATGCCTCTGGCTGATCCCGGTGTTGGGCATTATCCTTTCGGAAATCGTCTCCATGGTGTTATGCACGCGTGGATTTCAAGTCGCGCAGCAATTATCGCTGCCTCGCGCACTGCTCGTCGCCGCCGTTCCCGCTATGATTTCCGTGGCTTCGTTTATGATCGCATTTTGACAGCGGTTTCTTTTGATTTGCAATTCCGATCGATGATTGGATCGGAAATAATTCCAGGAACATCCTCGCACGACAGAGAAACCTTAAAAAAGCAGGATGGTCAATACACATGAAAATGAAAGTTTTTCTCGGAAACGGTCCCTGGCTGCGAAAAGGATATTATGGCGTGCGCGCGGGTTCCCGTTGGCCCCATTTTGAAGAAGCGGGAAACACCTACCTGCCCTTCCCTTTTTATCTGGCCTACGCGACGGCGATTTTAGAACGAGCCGGATATCCCTGCCTGCTTATCGACGGAGTGGCGGAACGAATCGGCGAAGACGACTATATCCACCGCGCGGTCAAATTTCAGCCGGACGTAACCATTGTGGAAGTTTCCACCGCCTCGCTGGCAACCGATCTGCGCCAGGCGCAAAAAATCAAAAATGCCTGCCCGCATACCTCCATCGTTTTTTGCGGCATCCATCTGGATATGTATCGGCCGGGTTTTCTGGACGAATTCCCGCTGGTCGATTTCGTGTTAAAAGGGGAATACGATCTGGTCGCGCCGAAATTGCTGGCCGCCATTGAATCCGGCGGCGATTTTTCCACCATTCCGAATTTGGTGTATCGCGACGCAGAAGGAAAATCGCGCGAAAACGATCGCGACAAATCCATCACGGATTTGGATGCGATTCCCTGGCCGGCGCGCCGGCATTTGCCCATGCTGAGTTATTTCGATTTGCCGGGCGGGATTCCCGCGCCCAGCTTGCAAATGTGGTCCAGCCGCGGCTGCCCGTTCAAATGCATTTTCTGCGCCTGGCCGCAGATTATGTATGGCGACAATAAATATCGCACCCGCAATCCCATCGACGTCGTCGACGAAATCGAAGCCATGGTCAAGGAATACGGCTTCCGGTCCTATTATTTCGACGATGACACGTTCAATATTGGCAAACCACGGTTACTTGCGCTCTGCGAGGAAATTAAAAAACGAAATCTGAACCTGCCGTGGGCCGCCATGGCCCGGGCGGACACGTCGGACCGCGAAACGCTTGTAGCGTTGAAGGAAGCCGGTCTCGTGGGGATCAAATACGGCGTCGAATCCGGCTCGCAGGAACTGGTCGACGCCGCGCAGAAGAGTTTGGATCTGGGAAAAGTGGAGGAAACGGTTCGCTATACGCGTGAATTGGGAATCAACCAGCATCTGACCTTCAGTTTCGGCCTTCCCGGCGAAACGTGGGAAACCGTACGCAAGACCATCGACTTCGCCAAACGCCTTAATCCGGAAACGGTCCAATTTTCCATCATGACGCCTTTCCCCGGATCCACTTTTTACAAACTGCTGGAAGAGGATAACAAACTTTTGACCAAAGACTGGTCCAAATACGACGGCGGGACCACTTCCGTCATCCGCACCGACGCCATGAGCGGCGAAGAATTGGAAAAAGCGCTTTGCCTGGCCTACGCGGAGTGGGACCGGCACAAATTTTTCCGTCCGTTGAAGGATTTCCGCCACTTGAAACGAGTCCTTTCCCGTCCCAAAAATTCGTGGCACACATTCAAATTTCTGGCAAAGCGGCAGATCAAGCGGTTGGTTCAGCCAAATCCGTAACCAAATGCAATCCCATCCTGCAATTTCCCCCCACAGCACTGGAACAGAATGCAGAACGCTGTGAAACTGTAATCGTTATACATTTATCAATCAATAAAGGACTGTGGATCCGCTGATCGTTGCGAATTCATTCGTCCGTTAACAATGAGGAGAAGATCATGGTCGATGAAAAGAAGAACTCGCGCAGAGATTTCATGAAAAGCACCGCCGTCGCCGGAGTCGGAATTGCTTCGCTTCACGGAATCGCGCCGCCATCCGTATTAGGAGCAAACGAAACGGTGCGAATGGGCGGCATCGGAGTGGGCGGGCGCGGCCAATGGGGCTTGCGCGAAGCCAAGTCGCGCGGCGCGCGCATCGTGGCGGTTTGCGATGTGTACGAAGAACGCCTGATGCAGGCGCGGGAACTATCCCAGACCGACGACGGGCAATACGCCGACACGTATTACGAGCATGAGAAACTACTGGAACGTAAAGACATCGACGCCGTTTTCATCGCCACGCCTGATCATTGGCATCACGACATCCTCATCGACGCCGTGCGGGCCGGAAAAGATGCGTATTGCGAAAAACCTTTTTCCAAAACCATCGAGGAAGGACAGGAAATGGTGCGGGCGGTGCGCGCAACCAAACAAATCGTGCAGGTGGGCAATCACCGGCGCAGCGGCGAGCATTGGAAACGCGGGCGCGAGGTGATCCGATCGGGCATTCTCGGCAAAGTGGCGTGGGTGAAGGTGTATGATACCCGCAATTGGTCCGCCGGCGATCCGTTCACCGCAAATTTAAAAATCAACGGACGTCTGGATTGGGACCGTTTTCTCGGCAACGCGCCCAAACGCGCCTTCGATCCGTATCGTTATTACGCCTGGCGATGGTATTGGGATTACGCCGGCGGATTAATGACGGACATCGGCGCGCATCAGCTCGACGTCAATCAATGGTTGATGGACGTCAAAGGGCCGCAAACCGTCGCCGCGAACGGAGGAAACCACTATTTCAAGCATTGGCAGACGCCGGATGTGGTGCACGCGGTTCTCAATTACGGCGATTTCACCACGTTGTTCACCGTAGAATTCATCAACGACCGCGACAGCGTCGGGGCATCGTTCTTCGGCTCGGAAGGAACGCTGATGGTGGACGACCGCAACGGCTTCCGCGTCTATCCGCAGGGTGAAAAGATGAACGAACCCATCGAAACCTGGCCGCGGCCGTATGAAGGCGGCGATCACGTGGCCAACTTCCTCGCCTGCGTCAAAAGCCGCAAAGAACCGAATTCACCGGTTGAAATCGGTCACGAAATCATCACCGCCGCCCATCTCGGCAATATAGCCTATCGCACCGGCAGGCGCGTCACGTGGGATGCGGAAAACGAGGAAATCATCGACGTTCGCCGCACCAAACCGTCCGACGCCTGGATGAAAAGCATGTTATAAAAGAACGAACATGAGAAAAGACGCTTTCACTTTAATCGAACTACTGATCGTCGTGGCGATCATCGGCATTCTCGCCGCCATCGCCGTTCCCAATTTCATGAATGCGCAGGTCCGCGCGAAAGTCGCCCGCACGAAGGGCGACTTGCGCGCCATCGGCATCGCATTGGAAAGCTATCGCGTGGATCGAAACAACTACCCGCTGGGCGCAACCGGTCCCGATCTCACCCGCGATTTGCGTGAATTGACCACGCCCATCGCTTACATTTCGCAGGTCAATCTGCTCGATCCGTTCGGCGGGGCCGATCGCTTCGATACCGCGCGCGGAGGCAGCAGTTTCGGCGGGGAAGCGCAGACGAGTTATAAATATTTCTGCTTTTATATCGTACCCGAAAAGAGAAGCCTGACCTGGGCCGGACGCGCCGGAGTTGCCCCGGAAAATTCTCTCAATGGCTATCTCCTTTACAGCTTCGGCCCCGACAAAGCCCAATCCGCGCTCGAATGGTACGCCAGCGGCGCGGGCAACGACAAGGGAATGATTTACCACCCCTCCAACGGCCTCAACAGCGACGGGGATATCGGCATCACCGGCGGCGAAACCCGTTTCAACCGTGGGGCGGAAATTAATAACGCGCTGTAAAGCGGAAACCATGAACACCGTTTTAGGCTTCGTCATCACTTTGCTCATCGGTTTCGTCGGATCGCGGTTAACCCTGTTCCGCAGCGATTTATCGTTGGGCATGCAAAACGTGATGCTGGCGGGGACCGAATTTCTTTTTGTCGGAATGATTTTAGGGCCTCATGTCAGCAACGTTTTGACAGAAACGGCGTTGAAACAATTGGCCCCGATTCTCAGCCTCGCCCTGGGTTGGATCGGTTTGTTGGTGGGATTGCAATTCGAACGACAGATTATCCGGCGAATTCCCGCATCCGCCTGGAAAATCGGGTTGACAATCTCGCTGATCGTTTTTTTCTGCGTTTTTTTGACTTTGTATATCGCCCGATATTTCTTCCTGCACGCGGTCGCGGGATCGTTGAACGAAGATGAATCATTGTTCGTTTACCCGCAACTCGGAAAAATCAGTTTCTGTTTTATTTTGGGGTGGGCGGCGACTTCTTCCACCTACACGGCGTTGGCTTTGATCAAGCGGTCGGCCAATGCCCGGGGGGAAGCGATTAAAACGCTGCAATTGTTGACCGATATCCGCACGCCGACCGCCATCATCGGCATGGGCATTTGGTATTGCCTGTTTCACGTGTCGAATGTCGCGAATATCCACCGATTTCCTCCGGCGGGCATCATCACAACCGATCCCCAAACACCCTCTGCGAAGACGGCGGTATTGTGGACCGATATGGGATTGCCCGAGCAGATTTTTATCCCTCCGATCATGAATGGTTTGACGTGGCTGCTGTTCTCATTGTTGCTGGGCGTCACCTTGGGTTGGATTCTCCATTACCTGACGAGCCAACGCATGCAGCATAAGGAATTATTGCTGGCGCTGACCGGTTCGGTCATTTTTTCTTCCGGCTTGGCAACCTATTTGCAGCTTTCACCGCTGTTTGTAAACTTTGTGATGGGCGCGACATTATCCAACCTCCCCAATTTCACTCGCGGGCGCATTTCGAATCTCATGATCGAGCAGGAAAAATCCTTTTTTGTGGTGTTTATGATCCTCGTCGGCGCCATGTGGCCGGTGATCATGCCCATCGTGATTGTTTTGACGATTCTTTATTGCTTATCACGATCTTTCGGGTTGTTTTTCGGCATGAGATTGGCCAACGCCTGGTTTTTGAAAAGCCAGGAACCATACGTGAACCAACTTGGTCTCGCCATGATCCCACAAGGCGGCGTCGCCATTGCGTTGGTTGTCGATTACATTCTCATCTACCCCAGCCGCCATGCCGACCTGGTTTTGGGAATCGTGATTCTTTCCGTTTTGCTCAATCAACTGTTCGGACCGGCGTTATTGACGAACGTGTTACAAAAATCCGGCGATATCACGTCGCCCCAGGCCGAATCGGGAAATCATCGGTAAAACCGTGAGCGAAAGAAAGGACAATCCATGCGCACCCGAGTGGTTGCGTTTTTGTTGATGCTGATTT
>QZKN01000064.1 GCA_003598175.1 Candidatus Omnitrophota bacterium | reverse complement strand
GCCGACTTCCAGATAGTCCGGGTGGGCGAGAACCGCATCGCCAATCTGGATATCGCCGGCATCGGATTGGAAAAGGCGCGTTTTCACTATATTCCGACTTATCAGCGGCCAATATCTTAACGTTTCAGGTGCGAAAAACGGCGCCTTTGGCATTCATCTTTTTTTACAGCACTCCATACAAATCGAGACGACTGGTGCTGCCGGCGCCGCCGCCGAATTCGTAGATGTCGCCCGGACTGGTCAAACCGTTGGACGGATCGTAGCGGCAGCCTTTGCGATACTCGTAAATGCCGGCGCGATCCGGGTGATTTCGTTCGTATGCTTCAATCGCAGGTAACGGATAATACGAACCCGTGTTCAGACTGCGGTCGGGGCCAAAACTCCACATCAGATACGAGTCGAACGGCGGTCGATTGCGTTCCGCGCTGGTTTCGAAGGATTTGTTAATGGGATAGTTGATATAAACATAAACGCCCGTCGCCGAATCGGGATACCAACGCTGCTCCTCATAAGGAGACTTGGCGCGGAAATAATCTTCCGGAATATTGGCGATATAGGAAATGGGAGTGGTAAGAAACAACTGGAACATCGAATGATTATTGGTCACGCCGGTAATAAAGTTATAATGGGGAGGAAAGGTGCTGTGATCGGCGGAATAGGCCCCCATGGCCGTCGATAAATTACGCAGATCGGCGCGGGCGCGGGCTACTTGAGCCCGTGTCCTGGCATTCATGAAGTTCGGAACCGCGATAGCGGCAAGGATTCCGATAATCGCCACAACGATCAATAATTCGATAAGTGTGAAACCGCTTCCGTATCGTTTCATCGATGAGCATCTCCCTTCTCAGAATCTCACTATCATCCATCAAATTCATTGTAAAGCAAAGAGTCAATCCTTGGCTTTATCTGATTAATTACCATGGGAAAAACCAGTGTCTTCGCATCCACAAACAATACAGAGCAATTACCTGCTACCTGCGTTTCTCCATCAGCAATCAAATCGGGACGCTTGTAAGAACGGCGCAGGCGGGACGCCTGCTCTTATACCAAAATCAGATTTTTATATGAAAATGCGCTTTGTAGGGGCAGGTTTCAAACCTGCCCCTACGAAATATTTTCATCCTTCACTGTGACTTTTTCGTCATGAAAGTTCATATGCAACCAAATAAATACGTTCATTCGATTCATATTTCTTAGTGGTTTAAATCCAGGAATTTATCCGTGAGCAAAGTGAATGTTCCTATTCTATTACAATTATCGCAAAGATCACTTGTTATCTGTAATTTTTCATTGTAGATGATAAGCGAATATCTTTGCAATCGTTGTTGACAAACGGATAATTACGTGTAGAATGAACATGTTATATTACTGATAATATATTTTGTTGTTCGATTCTTTTTGAAGAGTTCCCGTTCTATTCCTTCAGGGTTGGGTTGATCATATCGGACTCGTCATGATTCTGCTGCTTATTCTACAGGAAAGAATGGAAGCGGGAGGAAATGAACGATGGTGAAAACAACAGTAACAAAAATTGATGAGAATGGAATTCCGAGCCTTGTAACAACTGTTCCGGCAACGCTCTACCTCAATGGAAGGCAAAATCCCCCCATCGAAACGGATGGAGAAATCATTTGTTTGAGCCTTAATGGATTGCAATTTCGATGCAATCATAAAGTGCCCATTCCATCGAATGGAACCATCCGGTTTTCTCTAGGATCCATGCAGGGCCAGCTGGAATTGAATGTGGATTTTATTCAACGAATCGAGATCCCCAAAAAATTCTGGGTTTGGAGAAAACGAGCGAAGTATGAAATGCGTGTTGCTCTTGGCATGAATTTAAATAGGACGTTGAGTCTATACCAGGATGAACTCTTCCGCATGATTTATGGCGCAAAGATTCCCGATTCATCGGTTGGAAACATCGAATAAATAGAAAAAATATATTACTCGCCATGAGCAGAGAGTTGCAATGTAGTAAAAATAGGCTCGCTGAATGATGCGAACAGGATGTCCGCGCTTCGGTATATTCTTGTGAACTCAAGTCGGAATTGCATCAAAGGATGGTTGGCAAACGGGGCAAAAATGGGCGCTGCGTCCTCCGAGTACCCTGCGAATAATTGCATTTCCACAGCGTTTGCATGATTTTCCTTCCCGTCCATAGACTCGCAGGAGATTTTGAAAATCGCCGAGCGTCCCGTCTAATTTTCGATAATCGTTCGTCGATGTGCCGCCGTACCGGATGGCTTCCTTCAATACATTACGAATGTTCCGCAATAACGTAGCCGCTTCCTTGTGCGTGATGGTTCCTGCCGGCCTGGCTGGATGGATGCGCGCGCGAAAAAGAGACTCATCCGCGTAGATGTTGCCGAGTCCGGCCAGAACATGTTGATCAAGGAGCAGCGACTTGATCGGCCGTGTTCTTTCCGTGAGAAGCGCAGCAAAACGACTTGGACTGATGGTGAAAGGCTCTTCTCCCAAAAGAGCCCAGGAAGGAAATCGAGACAGGTCATTCTGTTGCATCACGGCAAAAAAACCGAATCGGCGAGGATCGTATTGACGCAGTTCGTGCGTTCCCGCGTCCAGCCGGATCCGTAGATGAACGTGAGTTTCAATCGGCATTTCATTTGGGACGTATAACAACCTTCCACTCATTCCCAAATGATGGAGGAACACGATTTCATTCGATAACAGGAGCGCCAGAAATTTGCCGCGACGGATAGCGTCGACGATTCGCGCGTCGTGGATGCGATGAAGCCACTCCTTGCCGCCTCGCAGATAATCTTCACGCAGCAAATCGACTTTGACAACCTTTCGGCCCACGACGAGGCCGGCGAGCGCGCGGCGGACGGTTTCCACTTCGGGCAATTCCGGCATGTTCCCACCTATTTGGAAAGCACTGGAATGAATTCCAACACGGTAAATTCTTCCACACAATCGATGTCGCTGGGAACCACAGCGAAGCCGTCCGCTCCCGCGAGGGAAGATAACATTCCCGAACCCTGTCTGCCAGTTGGAAATGCGATAGGCAGACCGGTCGGCGTGTGACGTAAACGGCAGCGGATGAAGTGCGTTCGGTCGATGGATTTTTCCGGTTCCCCTCCCCAACGAACGTACCACACCGGATTGTGCCAGTCTTTTCTGCCGGCTAACAACCGTAGCGCCGGTTTGACGAATACATGAAAGGAGACGACGCCGGAAACCACGTTTCCCGGAAGCCCAAAAATAACACATTCGTCCAGTTTGCCAAAAAGGAGCGGTTTGCCGGGTTTGACCGATACTTTATGAAAAATGGTTTTCATCCCCAAATCCTGCAGCACAGCCGGCAGATAGTCTTTTTCCCCCGCCGAAACGCCGCCGGATGTTAGCAGCACCGGCGCTTGACGTAGACCGGATTCAATCAGCGTTCGCAATTGGATCCGATTATCACGGCCGATTCCCAAATCAACAAACGGGCAGCCATACGATTGCAGCTCGGCGGCTAATGTATAGGTATTTACATTCCGGATCTGACCACCTTGAATCGCTTCATCCGGTTGAACGAGTTCATCTCCCGTTGCCAGCACGGCGACGCGTGGATGTTTTCGAACCAGCACATCCGATAATCCTTGCAACGCCAACAATCCACGCTCCACGCTGCCAATAAGAGTGCCTTCCTGGAGGATTTTAGCCCCTGGTTGAATTTCTTCGTTCTTTTTTCGCACATGTTCTCCGGACGGAACGGGATTGAAAATAAGAATTTGGTCATTTTCCTGCCGCGTGCGTTCGACGATCACGACCGCATCCGCGCCGGGAGGGAGGGGAGCGCCGGTCATGATTTTCGCCGCACAACCCTTCATCAATTCTCGCCGTGGCATCGTTGCGCCCGCATGGATGTCTTCCAAAATTTGCAAACGAACCGGCGAATCCGGTCGCGCGTGTTGTACATCCTCCGACCGCACGGCGAAACCATCCATTCCGGAATTGTCGAATAACGGCGCGCCCTCACGCGCAAAAACATCTTCCGCCAGCGTTGCGCCGAGCGCTTCCAGCCAACCCACTCGTTCCGCAGGAAGGGGGCGGATATGGTCAAAAATACATTGCAATGCATCGCCGTAAGTCAGAAGTGGTGGATTCATTTTTTTATTCCATTGCGTTCAATTTCATGATGCCGCGTTTCATGGCGCGTTTGACGTTGCCGATTGTGGCGGGGCGTAGTTGCTCGTTCAACGGTTTCACTTCGATGCTGACAATCGGCGGATCGTCGGAATTGAGGAATCCCACGTCATATAAACTTCTTAAATACCGCGCCAAATCCACTTCTGTATTTTCACCGTCCTGATAACCGAAAGGCGGATGGTTGTCGCCATAATATGGATTGGCGCTATTTTTCATCACACAGTTTCCCACATGGGCATGAAGGAGAACCGGTGCGGCTTCGGAAACCGCATGTTCGGGAGTTTCTTCCAGCAACGGGAGATGAGATAAATCCAACATCAGGCCACAACGGGGATAATCCCGATGAATTTGTTCCACCAGTTTTGCCGCTTCCCGCGTCGGTCCCATCAAACAATTTTTCCCAAACGGTGCGCGATCAAAGGTTTCGAGGACGACATCCATGTCCGGATTCAGTTCATGGGCGCGGGAACAGAGTTTCCTCAGTGATTCCGCCAATAATTTGGATTCTTCTTCACGATAGGTTTCCCCCGGATCCGGCCCGGACATCACAGCAATTCCAACCGATCGGATTTCAACCGCATCTTCCATTTTTTCCAGAATGGTGTTGACCGCTTTTCTTCTTTCTTCCGCGTCGCGGCTGTGTAAATTCAATTTGCCGCTCAAAATGATGGGCTGGCAGGCATACGCGATATCCATTCCCGCAACGTGAATGCGAAAGGCCGCCTCTTTTCGCACGGAAGCGTCATCGATATGGGTGAGTTCGATGACGTCAAAAAAATCGTCTGCAACCAATTCGTCGATCGATTCGAGAATCGGCCCGTTTCCCGACATCGTGTCCGGATAAGCCATGAAATGGACGATGCCGATTCGCATTGCCCCACGCAGATCTTTTTCCATTGGTCCTACTCCTTTTTTTCGTGAAATCCTGTCGAAAATTGTGTCGAGTTTCCTCTTTCGGAACAAGGGCATGACTCTTTGACTTGACAGGGTTAGGATAATAGCGAAAATGTCATAAAACGTGCCGTAACGGGATAATAGACTAGCGGTAATGTAGATAATTGGCGCCATTTATTTCCCGTTTTCTATGCGGCGCCTGTCAAAATCAAGGCCAATTCATGAGTTCAATCGCTACAGCGTTTACAAACGGACAACCTTTTTCAGCGACGGTTACACTCGATTCCCTTTTCAAGCCGATCGTCGAACAGCTCGAACAAACTCAGGAACTTTATAATGAAACGGTTCTCGCCACAACGGAGCGGAACTATCTTCAGAACCTGCTTAGCGGCGAATCCGGTTCGTTTATCCCCGCAGAATTCCGCGTTCCGGTTGCGGATCGCATAGCGAACCACTTGCTTCAGAGCCAGGGAAAATGGATTCGCGCGGCGCTGGTGCTCTTAAGCGCGGGCGCTTGTGGGGTGAAAACCCAATCGGTCCGGCAAGTGGCGGTTGCAGTCGAACTGATTCATCTCGCGACCTTGGTTCACGACGACATTATTGATGAAGCTCCCATGCGGAGGGGATTGCCTTCCATTCCGGCAAATTGGGGAAATTCCATCGCGGTATTGATGGGCGATTTTCTCTTTTCCAAGGCATTCAAACTGTTATTAGCCAGCGAATCCATTCCCTCTCAAACCTTACTCACGCGAGCGACCGGCCAAATGTGTTTGGGCGAAATCAAGCAATTATACAACTCGCAAACAGAAAATCCGCGTGAGCAGGAATATTTGGAAATGATCGAAAACAAAACCGCGTCTCTCATGTCGGCCGCAACGGCGTCAGGAGCGCATTTGGGGGAGTTGGACAAAAATAACGTCGAGCGATTTCATACCTATGGCCATGCGGTCGGCATGACCTTTCAAATAACCGATGATGTTTTGGATTATACCGCTTCCACCAACATTCTGGGCAAGGAACGGGGAGGCGATTTGCGAAACGGCAAGATCACCTTGCCCTTGATCCACCTCTTCCAACATGATTCTGCAGTAAAAAACATGATCCACAGCAGCGCTTCTCTCGAAGATAAATCGGATTACATCTTTCGATTGATGACAAAAACGGGATCGTTCGAATATGCGTATTCCGTGGGACGTCGATATAGTGAACAAGCTCATGAAAGCCTGAATGAGCTGGAAAAAAGCGTGGGATATTCCGATTGTCTCCATTCTCTGCACAACCTGATTGACTTCATTCTGGCCCGTCAACGTTAGATTTGTTCTATGCAAAGTCGTTTTCGTGAAACGGCTTTCATGAAACCGCTTGTAACGTTTCGCGTAACAAATCCATTCTTTTGTAATGGTGTAAGTTACTATACAATGTATTTATAAATACATAATTATTACCCAATCATCCGTTTTCCATGCGTATAACAAGCCAAACGGGATTGTAGAGAATTGGCATAAATTCTGCGAGATGAAAAGGAAACCGTTTTTTATGTTATCGATTTTTCAATATACCCATACGATCCCTCTATCATGAAAGGATATGCATAATGAAACTAAATATCCGTAATAAAATCATGCTCGTGGTGCTGCCTGTCATCGTTTTTTCCCTTTTAATCACCGGTTTTTTTACGTTCCGGATCGCATCTCGCACGATTCTGGAGCAGGAAAAAGAATCCATGACCAAGGTTGTGGGCAATCTGGTCATGCAGTTGGATAATTGGTTCCAATTGCGTCTCGCCATCGCGATGAATCTAAGCGGTGAGGCCGCAATAATCAGCGCCTGTGAAACCCATGATCCGGAAATTGCACAAGCGAGATTGGTTGACGTTTTTCAAAAGTTAGGAGGGTATGAAAACGTAATTTTGACCGACACGCAAGGTGTAATCTTTGCAGCCGGCGTGGAAGGCTCAGTCGGTGTGGATGTCTGGTCCATTCCATCCTATAAAATCAATATTGACAAAGCGCGGCAGGGAGAATCCCATATCGGCGATACCTTTGCCTCGCCGGTGACGGGCCGTCCGGTTTCTTTGATCACCGTTCCCGTCATGAAAGACGGGCAAGTAATCGGCATTCTTGGAACGCCGATCGAATTGCAGAATTTTTCCCGTCAAAACGTGGCGCCGATCACGATCGGACAAACCGGATATGCTTACATCGTTGACGCCAACGGAATTACGCTCTCTCACCGGAATGAGGAAAACATTTTAAAAATCGACGTATCAAAATATGATTTTGGTAAATCTTTACTAAAAGAGCGTAACGGCGCCTTCGAATACGAATGGCAGGAAGATAGGAAACTCACCGTATTTCAAGAGTACCCGGTGAAAGGGTGGATCGTGGCGACTACGCTGTCTTTGGAAGAACTGTATGCGCCGATCCAATCGATTAAAACCGCCGTGCTGAGCCTGGGATTGCTTTGCATCGTGATTGCGTCTCTTCTGATTTTCTATATGACGCAAAAAATTATTCTTCCATTGCGTCAAAGCGTCCAATTTGCCCGCCAGGTTGCGGAAGGAGACTTCTCCAACCAACTGGCGGTACGAACTCGGGACGAAGTGGGTGAATTAACCGCTGCGCTCAATGAGATGATTATCGATTTGCGCGACATGATCGGAAAAATCCAAACCACTTCCGAACAAGTCGCCGCAAGTTCGGAACAATTATCGGCCTCTTCCCAAAATCTTGCCAACGCCTCCACCGAACAAGCCGCCAGTCTGGAAGAAACATCCGCCGCCATCGAAGAGCTCGCCAGTTCGGTCGATCAAAACACGGAAAATGCGCAACAAACCAATGAGGTGGCGGTGCGGGCCTCCCAACAAGCGCAGGAAGGCGGCGCGGCCGTGATGGAAACGGTTGAAGCGATGAAAAAAATCGCCGAACAAATCGGGATCGTCGACGATATCGCCGATCAAACGAATCTTTTGGCGCTGAACGCCGCGATCGAAGCGGCGCGGGCGGGTGAAATGGGCAAAGGATTTGCCGTCGTCGCTGTGGAAGTGCGGAAACTGGCCGAACGAAGCCAATCCGCCGCCAAGGAAATCAGCGCCCTTGCTCGCAATAGCGTCGCCAGAGCAGAAAGCGCGGGGACGCTCATTCAGGAAGTGGTTCCCGCCATTCAAAAAGTCTCTCAGCTGATTCAAGAAATCGCGGCAGCTTGTTCCGAACAGAAAAACGGCGCCGGTCAGATTCGGCAATCGGTCGCCCAACTCGATCAGGTCACGCAGCAGAATTCGGCGACCAGCGAGGAAACCGCATCGACAAGCGAGGAATTGGCCGCACAAGCGCAGACGTTGCAACAACAAATCAGCCGCTTCAATCTCGGGGAGTCCATTACCAGTCGCGGCAGTCAGCAAGCATCTCAGGCAAAGAGGCAGGTTCGTAAATTATTGCCCGCAAAACCAATTCGTCCACTATCTTCCAAACCCATTGATGAATTTCACAACAGGGGTGGGCGTGGTGAAAAGCATGAAGAATTTAAGGATTTTTGATTGATCCTATTTTTCCTTATTATAAGATCGGTTTTACACGCTGAAATATCACGAATCCTAATAACGGCAATGGAACCCATAAAATCATTCTCATAAGGCTAAGGCTAAGAAAAATCCTTTTTTCTATTCCATACTCATCCGTGGTTTGAACCACGGAAGCGTGAAGGGAACATGAGAAGTAGAATTCCCATTACAATTCATTCAACTCCTTCACATGCTGATACACGCAGGAATGATCCAACCGCCCCAATCCCTTTTCCACGAGAGATTGCAATATTTCATGGATTTTTTTTGTCAGCGGCAAATCGGTATTGCGGTCGGCAGCCGCTTCCAACGCCAAACGGATATCTTTTGCCTGCAGGGCGAGGCTGAAATTGGCCGGTAAGAAGGCTTCGTGCAGCATCAGCGGACCTCGCATGGATAAAATCCACGATTTGGCTGCGCCGTCGGAGATTGCGTGCAGAACCTTTTCGGCGTCAACGCCGCTTTTTTTGGCGAGAGCAATACCTTCCGCCACCGCTTCGAGGGTGATGGCGCAGATGATTTGGTTGATGGCTTTGGTGATTTGCCCGGCGCCGGCGGGACCGACGTGAGTAATCGTTTTCCCCATCGCCTGCAGAACAGGCATTGCGCGTTCGACGATTTCTTCATCGCCGCCGACCATGATGGCCAGCGTGCCGTTTTTCGCGCCTTCGGGGCCGCCGCTGACGGGAGCGTCAAGAATACCAATTCCGTTTTTTTTGAGAAATTCGTACATTTCGCGCGCGAGACCGGCGGAACTGGTGCTACAATCGACGATGATATCGCCTGGCGCCATGCCGGACTCGATTCCTTTTTCCCCCATAACAATTTGACGCACATCCGGCGCGTCCGAGACGCAAATTACAACCAATTCGCTCTTTTCTCCCACTTCCGCAGGCGAACTGCAGGCCGTCGCCCCCTCCTGGACAATGGATGCAAGTCGTTCGGCCGTACGATTGTAAACGTATAATTCGAATCCCGCTTTCATCAGGTTTCTCGCCATATACGCGCCCATTGTACCCAATCCCACAAAACCGATTCTTTTCATGATGGCTCCTTCTTGATTTTTATTTGGAATCATTATTCGTTGATTTTGGCATTTTTCAACACGGATTCACTATACTTTTTTCTCATTTTTCGATAGTGTCGATTTGTTTTATTTTAGAACGAGATTAAATGCCATTCTTGTATTGATCTGACATGAAATATGATATCACGACAAAATTTCTCATGAAAAAGGGCAAAACAGCTCTTTTACGTCACTTTCTGAAAATGGAACCTGTTTCGATTCGGGAAATCAGAGTCCTTTCCTCCGAATTGCCCAGTTTAATGAGAAGCGATTTCCCATTATTGATTAAAAATCGAGAAGAAAAAGAATCCATTCTTTTAATCGAATTCCAATCGCGTTGGAAAGAAGAAGCGATTTGGCGTCTGGTGGATTATTGCATGAGAGCCAAATTGAAATATCATCTTCCGGTTACGCCGGTGATGTTTCTGTTTCGAAAAAGCAACCAAGCAAAGGATTATTATCAGGATGAAATCATTCGTTTTCAATTTCGATTGGTCAAATTGTGGAATGAACCAGCTCAAAAAATTATTGACAAGGAAATATTGGCGCTCTATCCGATCGTACCCATCATGAAAGAAGGTGAAAAATATGTTTTCGAAGTGGAGAGAAGGTTGTATAATAGCGATTTGGAATGCAGTGACAAATCCAATCTGTTAACGGCCCTGGCCGTATTTGCGGGCATGAAAGATAAAACTCTCGCCGAAACGTTGTGGGAGAGGAGAAGAGACATGGTAGTGGAAGAATCCTGGTTGTATAAAACCATCATTGAGGAAGGCATTGAAAAAGGGATCGAACAGGGAATCGAACAGGGAATCGAACAAGGAATCGAACAAGGAGTCGAACTGGGAAAGAAAGAAGGACTCAAAGAAGGTTATTTGAAAGGGATTCGAATTGCTCTGGAAGCCAAATTTGGTGAACAGGGTGTGCGCTTTTGTAAGAAATATATTCATCAAAACAGATCGATTGAATCACTCGAATCTTTTATTGGATTCATGAACACGGTTGCAAGCGTTGAAGAATTAAGAAACTTTTTTTCCAACACGAAAACGTGATTTCGATTTTTTTGCGATTCGTCCAGGCGATCGTAGTCAGAAAAACGCCTTGACACAACGCCATCGTATTCATACAGTTTCGGAACTTGTATTTCGCGAATTCAGATCGTATAACCATGTATTCTGATGCGCTTATCATGATCGGGTTGAGATGTCCAGCGTAGAAACCGTCCTCGAATCGTTTCGTTCCGATCCCCATTTTCGGAACAACATCACGTTTTGGCATACCATACCGGCGCAATCCGCGGTATTCGGCCATTGGCCCGAGGCATTTTCCGACAAAATTCGCGAAGTGTTGGCGCAAAGGGGGATTCAACGCCTCTATTCCCATCAGGCGGAATCGATTGAACATGCGTTGAAAGGGGAAAACGTGATCGTCGTGACGCCCACGGCGTCCGGCAAAACCATGTGCTACAACCTGCCGGTGCTTCATCATCTCTCCACGGTCAATGCGGAAGCGCGGGCGCTGTATCTCTTTCCCACAAAAGCCTTGTCGCAGGATCAGCTGTTGGAACTCCACGATTTGTCATCCGGCCTCGGCCAGGATTTGAAAGTGCACACGTTCGATGGCGATACACCGCAAAGTGCAAGACGCTCCATCCGTAATTCCGGCCATATCGTCGTCACCAATCCCGACATGCTGCATACCGGCATCCTACCGCATCATACGCTGTGGATTCGCCTGTTTGAGAATCTGAAATTCGTGGTGATCGATGAGGTCCATCATTATCGCGGCGTGTTTGGCAGCCACATGGCGAATTTGATGCGACGGCTGCGGCGGATTTGCCGCTTTTACGGTTCCGATCCGCAGTTTATTTGTTGTTCCGCCACGATTGCCAATCCAAAAGAACTGGCTGAAAAATTAATCGGCCGGTTGTTCACGTTGGTCGATGAAAACGGCGCGCCACGCGGTGAAAAACACTTTCTGTTTTACAATCCTCCTGTCGTGAATCAGGAATTGGGAATTCGGAAATCGGTGATTAATGAAGCAGGACGAATTGCAACATCCTTTCTATTGAAAGAAGTGCAGACAATTGTGTTCGGACGCAGCCGTTTGCGGGTGGAAATCCTTTCCACTTATCTCAAACGAGCGATGAGCCGCAATAAAAAAGATCCGGATCGCATCCGCGCCTATCGCGGCGGGTATCTGCCCAACGAACGGCGCGACATCGAAGAAGGAACGCGCACCGGCCGCTATCTGGGCGTGGTGAGTACGAATGCGCTGGAATTGGGAATCGATATCGGACGATTAAAAGCAGCCGTATTGGCGGGATATCCCGGCACGATCGCCTCGACCTGGCAGCAAGGCGGACGGGCGGGACGTTCGCAGGAAGCATCGGTGATTGTTCTCGTCGCCAGTTCCGCGCCGCTCGATCAATTCATCATCCAGCATCCGCGCTATTTTTTCGCCACGACGCCCGAATGTGGACTGATCAATCCCGATAACCTTGCGATCATGGTAAGTCATTTGAAATGTGGGGCGTTCGAACTGCCGCTCAACGAGGGGGAACATTTCGGAGAAGGCGAGGTGGATGGCATTCTGCGCTATTTGGAGGAAGAACGGGTGCTGCGGCATTCCGGCGAAAAGTGGTTTTGGTCCAGCGCCGCCTATCCCGCCGAAGAAATCTCGTTGCGCTCCGCCTCCTCGGAAAATTTTGTCATCATCAATACGTCCGACAACAACAACGTGCTGGGCGAGGTGGATTTGCACAGCGCTCCCATGCTGATTCACGAACAAGCCATTTATTTGCATCAAAGCCGGCAATTCGTGATCGACAAACTCGATTGGGACGGACGCACGGCATATGCCCGCGAAGTGGACGTGGATTATTACACCGATTCCGTCGAAGAAAGCGATATCAAAGTGTTAACGGCGGATATGAGCGACAGCATCGAAACGGAACAAGGCGATCATGTGGCCTGTGCGTATCGCTATTTCGGCGAAGTGGCCGTCAGCACGATTGTGCCGAAGTATAAGAAAATCCGTTTCGAGACGCACGAAAATGTCGGTTTCGGCAATATCCACCTGCCGCAGCTGGACAAACAGACGGAAGCGTATTGGATGGAAATATCGGAAGAGCTTCTGGCCAAACTGGCTGTAAGCGAAATCGATATGGGCGGCGGTCTGCACGCGTTGGCAACCGCAATCTGCAATGTGGTTCCCGTTTTCGTGCTTTGTGATCCACGCGATATCTGCGCCGCGCCGATGGTGCGCGCTCCATTTTCCGGTTTGCCCACGATTTACCTCTACGATGTTTACCCCGGCGGTATCGGCATCGCTCGGCGGATATACGACATCGATCAACAGATTTTTGCGGCGGCGGACGAGTTGATCCGTGGTTGTTCCTGCCGCAATGGGTGTCCTTCCTGCGTCGGTCCCGCGCTCGAAATCGGCGACCGTGGCAAAGAAAGCGCGCTTATCCTCTTAAAAAAACTCAAATAAAGAGAATCTATATTGTGCGTGAATTTTTCCATTCGCAATCCGTTCTTCGATCCTTCCTGTTTTGGTTGTTTTTGGCGGGGGGAGTGTTGCGTTTCTACTTTTGTTTCCAGGCGCCATTGTATACCACCGATCTGCTCCGCAATTTAGGGTATGGCAGGGCGTTTCCGGAGTGGGGATTTCA
>QZKN01000082.1 GCA_003598175.1 Candidatus Omnitrophota bacterium | reverse complement strand
CGAATCCTTTTTAAAGATACCGTGTTCCACCAGAACTTGATGGGCGATCATCAAATCATGGAGGCATTCTTCTTTTTCTTCGTCAGTATCAGCCCGGACTTCCATTTTCACCGTATCGTGCAAAACACCATCTTTTTCATCCTGACTCCGTTTATACGATCCCAAACTGGCCATGTTACTCTCCAATCAATTTCCGAGTTTGATAATCAAGCATCTGAGTCGACGTTGTTTCATGAGAAAGCGATTTTGTATGACTCGTAGCCATCATCGCCGCTGCTTTTGCGCCGGATTCCACCATCGACGCACGGACTCTGGAACTTTGATCGCTGGCTTGAATGAAAGAATGCGACTCGTAACTGCCGTCGTTGTTCTTCCCGGTGTATACGTGAATTTCAAGTTTGGACATTGGTTTGCCCTTTCATTTATGCGTTTATATCTATTTTTAGGGGGATTATACACCCTAAAGTGTAAAAATCAATATTTATTACACTCAAAGTCGATTTTCATTGTGAATGATCCGGTATATTCTCATCTTTATGAATATTCAAGAATCATTTGGGAAAATTGTTCGCTCGATCCGTGAAGCGAAAGGGATGAGTATTGATGATCTAGCCGACGCTGCTGGTCTTCATTATACGTATGTCTCTGATGTGGAACGCGGAAGAAGGAACATTACGTTAAAAACAATTCACGCTCTCGCAAGTGGATTAAAAGTTCATCCCTCGCGTCTCTTAACCACAGGCGATGATAAATTTGTTGAAGGTATGGCTATATTGGGTTCTTTAAATCAAAAGAATCTGGACATGGCTACTGAGATATTAAAAATATTAGTAAGACAAGAACCACGATCAGGATAAATAATATGATTGAAATGACGTTAGTTAATGGGCGTTTAATTCTTCTGTTTACCATTTCTCCAAATCATTCCTACTGAATTACGGTTTATTCGGATTACTTTTGCATTTTCCGATGAAGAGCACTAGAATTTGATCTGAAGATGATAAAAAATCTTGTAACACAGAAAATAATTTATGGTTTGCTCTAATGAACCGTATTCTTTTGGCTTGGATTGGGATAACTGATATTCGCGCCGCTGCGGGCGAACTTGGGAATAGCCTTGGTCCTATCGGTCAAGCCGTGGTTGATCGTTCGTTTGGTTCTATTTGTCTTTTGTCCGACCATGATCAAAAAATCGGTCACGATTATGTTCAATGGCTGAAAGGGAAAACATCCGCCGAGATTCAAATTCAGCACACAAAACTCTCAAGCCCTACCCATTTCGGTGAAATTTATGAAGTGGTGTTATCGGCAATCTCCCATTTGAAGAATAAAAACAACCATAATCTGTTCCATCTGACTTATCATTTGAGTCCGGGCACGCCGGCGATGGCGGCTGTTTGGATTCTTGTATCCAAAACAAGTCATCCAGCTGAATTGATTGAATCTTCGCCAGGACATGGCGTCAAAACGGTTTCTTTTCCATTTGATATTTCTGCGGATTATTTGCCTGAACTGTCGCCGAAAGCGGATGACGAGATTATTCGGTTGACCCAAGGATTGCCGCCGGAAGCAGTGGAATTTGATGCGATTGTTCATCGTTGCAAAGAGATGAAGCGGCTGATTGCTCGTTCGCGGCGGGTTGCGGTACATGAGGTTCCCGTGCTCATTCAAGGCGAATCCGGAACGGGAAAAGAATTGTTGGCGCGTGCAATTCATGCTTCGAGTCAACGCCCCAAAGGTCCTTTCGTTTCTGTAAATTGTGGGGCCATTCCCTTTGAATTGTTTGAAGCCGAGTTTTTTGGGCATACGAAAGGCGCGTTTACCGGCGCTTCCCATGCTCGCGAGGGCTATCTTGAATCGGCAAATGGTGGCACATTATTTTTAGATGAGATTGGAGAATTGCCGGTTTCAGCCCAAGTCAAGTTATTACGGGCGTTGCAAGAAGGTATTTTTCAAAAAATCGGTTCGACAAAATCAATTCAAGTCAATGTGCGAATCATTACGGCAACGAATCGGAATCTTCTGGAACAAGTGGCCGCGGGTAGATTTCGGGGCGATCTGTTTCATCGGTTGGCGGTCGGCGTCTTACAACTCCCTCCATTGCGGGAACGGAAAGGGGATTTGAATGTATTGATCGATCACATCCTTGCAAGAATCAATCGGGAATGTTCAACGCAAGCGGGATGGAGGGATAAAAATATTTCTGCCAGTGCAAGAAATCTTATGCATCAACATCCGTGGCCGG
This sequence comes from Candidatus Omnitrophota bacterium, assembly GCA_003598175.1. Classification (GTDB taxonomy): domain Bacteria; phylum Hinthialibacterota; class Hinthialibacteria; order Hinthialibacterales; family Hinthialibacteraceae; genus SURF-12. Next base: position 11,240 of record QZKN01000082.1, on the reverse strand, counting down.
GAAATATCCGCGAGTTATTCAATGCGCTTTCGCGCGCGGTGATTTGGTCGCCCGGCGATACGATTCAAACGGAAGATATTCAAGAAGCGTTGCTTCCGGTTTCCGAAAAACAAAATGGCAATGGAATGATTCTGAACCGAAATTTGGGGGAAGGGCTGAAAATAGGCGATATTCTGGGCATGGTTTCACAACATTATTTAAAACGCGCGCTGGCGGAGGCAAACGGAAACAAGACGCTGGCGGCGAAATTGGTTGGACTTCCCAATTACCAAACGTTTTCGAATTGGATGAAAAAATATGGGGTGGAAAATTAATGGCATACGTTTTGCAGTAACAGGCGTTGGAGGATCAAAAGAGACACGATGATGCAATCATTGAACTTCGAATATTTACGCCCCAAAAGACCTGAATTGGCCGAACTCGGCGCGTTCGCGGAGCAGTACGCTTCATCGGATCCCTCCAGCGCATTGGTGAAACTGCGCATGTTCGCCGAACAAATCGTATTCTCCCTTTATCACGATTTTAATCTGACAAAATCCAGCGATGAGAATCTGGTTGATCTGCTTACCAATCCTCAATTTAAAGATATTGTTCCCTCTCCAATCCTGGATCGACTCCATCTTCTGCGAAAATTTGGAAATCGAGCCGCTCATGGTGGAACCGGTATCGAACAAGATGCTCTTTTGGCTCTTGAAGAGGCGTTTAAAATCTCTCAATGGCTCTATTTGTTAAGAGAAGGTGGGAAAAAGGATGATCTGCCTTCCTTTATTCCTCCACCGCCGGGTGGAATTCATGCTGTTTCTCAAGCGCAACTCAAACGAGAGAAGCGGGAAGCAATCGAACGATTAGCACGGCAGAATGAGGAAATTCAATCCCTTCTGCAACAACTCGAAGAGGAACGCTTACAAGTCAAAGCAGCGCAAAAATCTTCCGAAGAATTAAAAGACTTTGTCGAATCCGGGAAACAAGTTTATAACGAGTTGCATTTCGACGAAGAAACCACCCGCCGCCGGATTATCGACCGAATGCTCGTTAATGCGGGATGGGATGTCGGAAAAAACGGGAAGAGCACACATGAAGTCGGGCAAGAGGTGCAGGTTGACCATCAACCGACAAACACCGGCGTGGGGTATGCGGATTATGTGTTGTGGGGAGAGGATGGTAAACCTCTGGCGGTTATCGAAGCGAAAAAATTCTCGATTGATCCCGAAGTTGGTTTGAAACAAGCGCAACTCTATGCGGATGGATTGGAAACGAAATACGCTCAGCGTCCGTTTGTTTTTGTGACCAACGGCTATGAAATCCAAATTTGGAACGATAAGGCAAGAGAACCACGCCGTAAAATTTATGGATTCTATTCGAAAGACAGCCTGCAGTATTTATTGTTTCAGCGAGAGAACAAAGTTGATTTGGACAGTATTCCAATAAGCGCGGCAATCACGGATCGTTTGTATCAACATGAAGCGATACAGCGAGTATCGGAAAACTTTTCTTCAAAAAAACGAAAAGCATTGATCGTGCAGGCAACCGGAACCGGTAAAACGCGCGTGGCTGTTTCACTGTGCCATCTTTTGATTCGCGCGCGATGGGCGAAACGAATTCTCTTCTTGTGCGACCGGATTGAATTGCGCAAACAGGCGCACAATGTTTTTAAGGAATTCATGCCGGGTGAACCACGCGCGTATGTTACCGCCAGAACCTATAAAGAACGCGACAAACGAATCTATCTGGCCACGTATCCGGCGATGATGAAATGCTTTGAGAGTTTCGATGTCGGTTTCTTCGATTTGATTATTGCGGATGAGTCCCATCGCAGTATTTACAATCGTTATCGAACGCTGCTTCAATATTTCGATGCGTTTCTCGTTGGGCTTACCGCGACGCCGGTGGATATGATTCAGCGCAATACGTTTCAATTGTTCGATTGCGAATCCCAAAATCCAACCGCGTATTATCCCTATGAACAAGCGGTTGATGACAAGTATCTCGTACCATTTCGCGTGTTTATCCATACAACGGAATTTTTACGGGAAGGGATTAAATATAGTAATTTGTCGGCGGAACAAAAAGAACAACTCCAGGATCAGGATGAAAATCCCGATTTTTATAATTTCAATCAAAGCGAGATCGATAAAGGTGTTTTTAATAAGGATACCAATCGGATTATCCTGCGGAATTTGATGGAAAAAGGCATTCGGGAAGCCACTCAAACCCATCCGGGAAAATCCATCATCTTTGCGCGAAACCATAATCATGCCGTTTTGCTCGAAGAACTCTTTAACGAAATGTATCCGCAATACGGCGGCGGTTTTTGCCGCGTCATTGATACCTACGATCCCCGTTCGGAACAATTAATCGACGATTTGAAAAGTAACGAGCATGAATTGACCATTGCCATTTCCGTGGATATGTTGGACACCGGCATCGATATTCCCGAAGTGGTGAATCTGGTCTTTGCAAAGCCGGTTTGGTCGCCGGTGAAATTCTGGCAAATGATCGGGCGCGGAACCCGCCTGTGCAAGAATCTTTTTGGCGCGGGTGAAGACAAAAAGGAATTTTTCATTTTCGATCATTGGGGGAATTTTGAACGGTTCGACGTTGCATTTAAAACTGCCGACGCCGGCCTGAAAAAATCGCTGATGCAGCAGGTTTTCGATGCGCGGATAACGTTAGCGGAAACGGCGCTGAAAAAAGCCGATCTTGCAACATTCCATATGGCGATTCAGTTGATCGAGAAAGATGTGAATGCCCTTCCCGACAGCAGTATTCCCGTGCGGGATAAATGGCGGCAGGTGAAAATGGTCGCCAATGCGGAGGTGTTGAAACAATTCGACGCCAAGACAGTCTCGGTTTTGAAGGATGAAATTGCTCCGCTCATGCAATGGCGTCAGGATGTCAGCAAAAAGAGTGCAGCCTATAAATTCGATCTCCTGATAGCGCGGATGCAGCAGGAAAAACTGAACGAATCCGCTGCTTTCGGCGATTTGAAGGATGATCTGCTCAACCAGGTCGAGCAATTGAAAATGAATTTGGCGCAGGTGCAGGCGAAAGCTTCCATCATTCAAGCCATTAAAACAAAAGCGTATTGGGAACAGGCGACGATCCGAAAATTGGAGACGCTGCGGGAAGATTTACGGGGCATTATGCAATTCCGGCAAGGGATGGCTCCACCGTCGTATGAACCGCCCGTAATCGATGTGATGGAAGATGAAAGCAAAGTGCAAGCGGCTGAATACCGCCCGCGAAAACTCGAAGGCGTGAATATGGCGGCTTATAAAAGGCGGGTGGAGGAGATTCTGAAAAAATTATTCGACGCCAATCCGGTTTTACAGAAAATCAAGGCTGGGAAGCCGGTTTCGGAAAAGGATTTACACGCACTTCAGTCGTTGGTGCTGACGCAAAATCCCGGCGTGAATCTGGATTTGTTGATGGAATTCTGGCCGGATACGGCGGGACATTTGGATTTCGCCATTCGCCGCATCATCGGTTTGGATGGGGAAGCCGTTGATCGGGAATTCAAAGCATTCATCAACAGCCACAAACTTAATTCGACGCAATTGAAATTCCTGGATATGCTGAAAAACCATATTCGGCTATTCGGCGCGGTTGAGTTGGAGCAACTGTACGAACAGCCGTTCATCACGTTGGACAGCGACGGCGTGGACGGCGTGTTTCAGGATGAAAACCAGATCGATCAGTTATTTCATATTCTTGACCGATTTAAACCACAAGCAGAAGGATTGAGACCACAAGCATGATCGTTGGAGAATTGCGCAATAAAATCGATAAACTCTGGACCGAATTCTGGACGGGCGGGATTACGAATCCGTTAACCGTGATCGAACAAATCTCGTTTTTGATGTTTTCCCGCCTGCTCGACATTATCGAGACGAGAAACGAAAAGAAGGATTTGCGGCTGGCAAAACATAAAGGCGCATTGAATAGCAAACGCCTGTTTCGTGAGGATCAGCAACATCTTCGCTGGGGGCATTTCAAGCAACTCGACAGCGAGGAAATGTTGAAAGTGCTGCGGGATGAGGTGTTTCCTCATTTTAAGACGATTGCCATCGACGGCTCCTCGCTCGGAGCGTATATGAAAGATGCGCAACTCATGATCCAGAAACCGAGTTTGCTGGTTTCCGCTGTCAACATGATCGACGAGTTGCCGCTGACGCAGGGGGATCAGAAAGGCGATTTGTATGAATATTTGCTGAGCAAACTCACCACCGCCGGCATCAATGGGCAGTTTCGCACGCCGCGTCATATCATCCGCATGATGGTGGAGATCGCCGATCCCAAACCGTCGGAAATCGTCGGCGATCCCGCCTGCGGAACCGCCGGATTTTTGGTGGGCGTCATGCTGTACCTTTTGGAAAAATATTCTTCGAAAAATGGAATCATCGTGGATGAAAACGGAGAGAAGACATACACCGGCGATCAACTGAAACCGGATGAACGGGAGCATATCCAAAACCACATGTTCCACGGATTCGATTTCGATGTGACCATGCTGCGCATTTCCGCTATGAATTTGTTGCTGCACGGCGTCGAATCTCCTGATATCCATTATCAGGATACCTTGAGCAATTCCTTTGCGGAACATTTTCCACAAAAATCGAATAATTATTTCGATGTCGTGCTGGCCAATCCTCCCTTCAAGGGCAGTCTGGATGCGGAGGATGTTTGCAAAACGTTGAATATGAAGGTGAAGACGAAAAAAACCGAACTACTTTTTCTGGCGCTGATGCTGCGAATGCTCAAACTCGGCGGGCGCTGTTGCGTCATTGTTCCGGATGGCGTGCTGTTCGGCTCCTCGAAAGCCCATACTTCGCTGCGGCAAATGATCGTGGATGAAAACCAACTCGAAGCGGTAATCAAATTACCCGCCGGCGTGTTCAAACCCTACGCCGGTGTATCCACAGCGGTGCTTTATTTTGTGAAGGGTGGAAAAACAAAAAATGTATTCTTCTATGACGTACAGAATGACGGCTTATCCCTAGACGACAAACGGGATCCCATCGACAAGAACGATATACCCGACGTTTTTCAACGATGGAAGAAACGCAATCCCAAAAAAGACACCAACCGTACCGACAAAGCGTTTTTCGTGCCCATCGAAGAAATCCGCGAGAACAAATATGACCTTTCCATCAATCGCTATAAGGAAATCGTGTATGAGGAAGTGGAGTATGATCCGCCGAAAGTGATTTTGAAGCGACTGAATGAGTTGGAGGAGGAGATACATAGAGACCTTCAGGAATTGGAGGTTATTCTGAGATGAATCCATTAAAACCTCTCGAAGAAATAGTTGATATAAATCCCAGATTCAATAATAATGGTGGACAAAATGATTTATTGGTATCGTTTCTACCCATGTCAGGTTTATCTGAAAGAGGATTTATTGTGAATTATGGAGAAAGAAAATTATCTCAGGTTGAAAAGGGATATAACTATTTCGAAGAAGGTGATGTTCTTTTAGCAAAAATAACTCCATGCATGGAAAATGGCAAAGCTGCATATGTTGATAAATTATCACATTCAATTGGATTTGGTTCAACTGAATTCCATGTTCTCAGACCTAAAAAAGGAGTTGATGGTAAATATTTATTTTATATGGTATGGAATCCGTATTTCAGAAATATTGCTGAAATGAATATGACTGGAACTGCTGGACAGAAAAGAGTTCCGAGAAGTTTCATCGAAAAATTTAAAATTCCTTTTCCTCAAATTGAAGACCAACGCCGCATAGCCGACATCCTCGACAAAGCCGACGCCATCCGGCGCAAACGGCAGGAGGCGATGCGGCTGACGGAGGACTTGCTGCAATCGGTTTTTCTGGAGATGTTTGGGGATGTTGTAAAGAATAAGAAAAATTGGCCTATATATACTTTTATTGAGATTTGTGAAACTCGATTAGGAAAAATGCTCGATGCTAAACAGCAGACGGGAAATCATCTTAGACCTTATTTAAGAAATGCTAATGTGCAATGGGATAGATTTGATCTTTCTGTTGTTTTTAAAATGGATTTTGATAAAAAGGATCGAGAAATCCTACGCTTAAAAAAAGGCGATATTTTGATATGTGAAGGAGGCGAAGTTGGACGTTCTGCTATATGGCGAGATGAATTGCCTGAATGCTATTTTCAAAAAGCACTCCATAGAGTTAGACCCAATCCAGATTTAGCAACATCTGAATATATTGTGAATCTTATGTGGTTTTACTCAAAATATGGTGGATTTAAGGATCAAGTATCGTCTGTAACAATTGCACATTTAACAGGTGTAAAATTAAAAGAGATGAAATTTCCTTTACCTCCTTTACAGTTACAACAAAAATTTTCAAAAGTTGTAAATCAAGTTCGATCTATTGAAACAAAATTGAATTCAACAACTAAGGAAACAAATCAACTTTTTGATTCTTTAGTCCAACGCGCCTTTCGAGGAGAATTGTAAAGAAACCTCATGAACGAAAATCTATGGCAAATCATCCATATCATTATTGGAGTATAGCAAAATGACCAAAGTATTGAGACAAAAAGTAAAAATTCAATCCGGCGGAGTTTTGGAAATCCGTTCCCACGATCTTCCCGACGGCATGGATGTCGATGTCATCGTATTGATTGATGAACCGGCGGTAACTCCTCCGCCTCTTTCGCGTTTGATCGGCGCGGCAAAAGGATGTTACGCCAATCCGAAAGAAGCGGATACTTTTTTGCGTAAGGAACGGGACCAATGGGACTAATCGACCAGATTCAAGGCAAACGCATCTATTTGGATACGAACATATTCGTGTATTTGTTCGAGGAATTCGCTCCTTATGTTTCATTATTGAGACCACTCATCGAACAAATCGAAAATGGCGATTTTCATTCTGTTACCAGCGAACTGACGTTAGCCGAATCACTGGTCAAACCCATTCAGGATAACAATACAACCTGGCAGGAAGTTTATAAACAAGGGATTCAAACATCTCCAACACTGTCCGTCTGTCCGATCAATCGGGAAATTCTCATCAAAGCGGCAAATATCCGAGCTCAACACATAGTCAAATTGCCGGACGCCATCCACATGGCAACCGCCGTACTATCCGGTTGTGAAACGTTTCTGACAAACGATCGACAGATCAAATCCATCGATGGAATGAAAGCCGTTTATTTAGAATAAACAATTTATTTTCGATTTCTCTTTTGGATTTCATAAAAAAAGAGGGGGATCAAAATTACGGCTATTAGAAACATGATATTTAATAACGACATTAACCGATTTAAGGGTAGTGATGATGAACGAAAAGAAAACCTCGACTATGCGAGCGGTAAGAATGGCGGGCTACGTGAACGGAGATCACACCTTGCGGCTGGACTTGCCGAAAGACGTCGAAGAAGGACCGGCTGAAGTGATCGTATTGGTTCCGGAAAAAATTCCAGAATCCAATCAAACGACGCTCGAAACTTTTTTTCAAAATTTGGAACGCGCCGGCCGTAAAGTGATAAGCAAAGAGGAAATCGACCGGTCTATCGACAACGAACGGAACAGCTGGGAGCGGAATCATGCCGAAAATTTATCTTGATAGTTGCGTCATTGTGTATTTGATTCAAGGACTTCCGGAAATCCAAATGCCTTTACTTGAATCACTTGTTTATAAAAAGGATCCAACACGAGAAATTTGTATTTCAGACCTGACCCGACTCGAATGCCGCGTAGGGCCGATGCAGCAAAACGATGATGAACTCCTGGCTCAATACGATTCATTTTTTTCCGCACCGGAAATCCACATGCTTCCGCTCGACCGGCAAGTATTTGATCGCGCAACGTCATTGCGCGCCGCTTCTCGATTAAGAACTCCGGATGCACTGCATCTTGCCGCATCAATCGTATGGAAATGTGATGAATTTTGGACGAATGACAAACGATTGTCGCCAGCAGCATTAAATCACATTCGAGTTGTAACGGATTTCATATCTCTCGCAAAAACGGATTTGAATAGCGATTCAAAAACGGATAACGAATCATGATCACAGCCATCGAAATCGAAAATTTTAAAGGGATTGGAGAGCGAGTTAAAATCGACTTGAAACCGATCACGTTGCTATTCGGAGCAAACAGTTCCGGTAAAAGCACCATCATCCAGGCGATTCATTACGCCCGAGAAATCTTCGAACGCCACAATCTCGATCCGGATCGAACGCTGCATGGAGGGGACTATCTCGATTTGGGTGGGTTTCAAAATCTGGTACATAACCGTGATTTGAGCAAACCGATCATATTAAAATTCTATCTTGATCTTCATGATGTTGATTTACCGGATTATGGCTTTCAAAATTCACTCGTAACCCAAATGGGGGATTTTTATCGTGGTTATCAAGCCGACCATGGTCTCTATCGAGAAGTTGATATTGATTCATTCAGTCGTGAAATCAAGGATGCTTGGATTGAAATATCCATAGAATGGTCAGAATCACTCAATCCACCACAACCCCAGTTGACTCGATATACAATTGGATTAAATCAAAATGAATTTGCTTCAATTGTAGCGTCACGAGACGGTAAAAAGGTAACTATGGAAGACTTCAATCTCAATCACCCATTTATCCAAAAGAAAGAAAAAGAGAACAATCCGGAAACACTTGGTAATTTTATTTATTCTTTAGAAAATCTATTAGGCATTGTAAGAAAACACTCAAATGATAAATCTGATACGATATCATTATTTTTTAATATACCAACTCAAAAATCAGCCCTTCCAAAATGGGGACATAAATTTGAAGAACCAGATCTTTGGACTGGAGTATATGAAATATTATATGAAGACAAACACGAATCCATACAATTTACATATTTAGAAAGACAGGAATTTTTAATTCTCCTGACCCAGGCAATGGTTGGACCAGGCCAACTTTTAAGGGATGAATTGAGAAAATTTCGTTATCTTGGTCCAATCCGTGAAATCCCCCCACGATATTTCGAAGCAGGAAAATCAAAAAACGAATTCCGCTGGGCGAATGGACTTGCCGCATGGGATATTCTCAGTCAGGATGATAAACTGGTTCCTATCGTCAGCGATTGGATGTCGCGTGAAGACCGGCTCAATACCGGATATTCGCTCGATCTAAAAAAATACCGAGAAATTGAATCCACCAACGAAGTCATGCTGATGCTCAAAGAGGATCGAGCCTTGGAAGCGATAAAAATTCTGGAAGAAGAATTGGAAAAGTTGCCGGAAAAGAAACGATTGCTGCTTATCGAAGAAAAAACCGGAATCGAAGTTCTACCCCCCGACGTCGGAGTCGGAATCTCGCAGGTCCTGCCCGTCGTTGTCGCGGCGCTTTCCTCCGATGAGCATCTAATCGCCATTGAACAACCCGAATTGCACATTCATCCAGCCATCCAGGTTGCGTTGGGTGACCTGTTCATCAATCAAATCAAAAAAAGCGATTCATTATTCTTGATTGAAACGCATAGTGAGCATCTCATGCTCCGTTTGTTACGGCGTATTCAGGAAACTACCGAGGAAGAATTACCTTCAGAGGAATTCAGCTTGAAACCGGATCAAGTATCCGTTTATTATATCAAACAAAAAGAGAGTAATGTTGAAGTGATTCCCCTGAGAATCGATAAAGAAGGGGAGTTTATTGACCGTTGGCCACATGGATTCTTCGATGAACGAGCAGAGGAATTATTTTAATGATTTACGAGTTTGCACTTGAGCCAGATATTCTTTATAACTGGGATAGAGTTCGGTATTTTACAGAGAAATTTGGAATCGAACACGGTCGTCTCATTTCAAAATTTCCATCCAAGAAATGGAAGAAAATGGTATTTAAGGCATGTAAACATTGTCCAGATCGTGAAAAGAAAAGAATAGAAGTATGTATGAGAAAAATTGAGAGCAAGTTATTAAAAAGTCATCGTGACTATGATCCGGATAAATTATGGCTTGAAAATGCAGAATTATCTCATATGGTACTTCCTTTTCACGCGATTTTAGCATGTGAAAATCCAAGGAGCCATGATTATATCATTCTTCCGGATGAAATAGATGAAATTCATCCTCATTTTAAAATTCAGAGAGAAATAGCACTTCCACGTAATGCTGAATCTATGCTTCATGAGATTGAGAATCTGCTATCAATGAGTAAAGATATATTATTCATTGATCCTCATTTTGATCCATCTGAAGAAAGATGGTGTAATTTAGTTATTCACTGCTTACGGATGATAGAGAAAAAGAACTTGACTCCCTTAAAGTTAGAATATCACTGCAAAGAAAAGGGCAATCAAGGTCAATTGAAATATTGGAAAAACAGTTGTGATTTGATACTCTCCAAAGAAATACCGAAGTCATTATCACTAAAGATATATCGTTGGCGACAAAAAATTGGAGGTGAGAAACTTCATCGTCGTTACATTCTGACTGATTGTGGGGGGATACGCTTTGAGACCGGTCTTGATGAAGGGGACGAAGGAGAAACTCAAGATGTCTCACTTTTAAGTCATGATCTTTATGAAACAGTATGGTCATGGTATCAGGAAAACTCAAATGTATTTGAATTTGTTGATACTTATGAAATAATATCAAAATAGACGAAGAATAGCATAAAGGGAAATTACGCCAGAATAATTTGTTTTTCAGGTCAAGACACAAATCCTACACAAACATCTCCCTCTTAATCTTCGCAACCGCCTTTTTATAAAAAATCATAATCTCCGCCGCCGCGCCAATGAAAAGCAAATTACGAGCAACAGCCAAAGTAACGATGTATGAGGTACCATCGAATTCTTCCCGAAACGAGGTGTAATACTGAATCTCGAAGACAAGCAGGAATACGGCCGTACCTGCCGCTGCCAATGCGCCCCATGCCCAGGGAAACGGAAAGCAGCTGATGGCCATGTTGCCTTCGTGTCTGGAATCCCAGCGCATACATTGTTGCAAGGTGCGGAATTGCCGTTTGAGGAAAAGGGATTCGTAAGCCACATGCACGTTGAATACGTTCGTGGCATAAATCCAGAGGAACAGCCAAAAGATGAAATAATCCTTCCCCAGCGCCAGTATCGGCGGCCAATCATACATGTCGCTGATATCTCTCGCGATCCACGACACATCCGGAGTGGAGAGTAACAAGCAAAATGTTACGGATATCTTCGTAATAAATATGCTATGATACCAACTGGTCGTGAGTTTTCTGCGGATGTACTGGTATGGTATCGCGTAGGAGAATAGAATCGAAGCCGCAATGAGGAAC
>QZKN01000101.1 GCA_003598175.1 Candidatus Omnitrophota bacterium | reverse complement strand
GCTATTTTCTTAGACGTAATTAGGGAGAACAAAAATCCTTTAGTCTTGTAAAATCAAAGGATTATATTGAATTAGGGGGTCTCAAGTGGTAAAGTCAGGATATAACTGCAAATTGAGATTTCATATTCGCGTGAAGCAACGAACGTGAAAAGATGAAGAGGGCTTCACGCGTATAATAAGAAAAAACGAGGTGAATTGTCATGTTTTTTTACGATCCGACCTATTTGATTGTATCATTGATCGTTGTGGCGATGTTGGGCATGGCAAGCCGGAACGTGCGCCGTACCTTTGATCGGTACGATCAGTCCCCGAATCGGCAGGGTTTGGCGGGTTGGCAGGCGGCGCGCAGGATATTGGATTTGAACGGTTTGCAGGATGTCGCAGTCGAGAAGGTGGAAGGCGACCTGACCGACCATTACGATCCGCAGGCGAAAGTGTTGCGGTTGTCCGATCGGGTTTACAACAACCGCACGATTTCCGCGATCGGCGTGGCGGCGCACGAAACGGGCCATGCGCTGCAGGATAAGGCGGGATATTATGCGCTGCAAATGCGGCAGGGATTTTATCCCCTTGCGAATCTGGGCTCCTCGCTTGGGTATATACTCATCATGATCGGATTGCTTGCCGGATTTGCGACACAATCCTTTCATCTGGCCTGGATCGGCGTCGCGTTGTACGCCTGCGCGGTTTTATTGACCATGATCACGCTGCCGGTGGAATTCAACGCGAGCAGCAGGGCGTTGGCGTCGCTCTCGCAATACGGCATGGTCACCCGTGAAGAACACGACGACACGCGGCGAGTGCTGAACGCCGCCGCGCTGACATACGTCGCGGCGGCCGTCGGCGCTATACTGCAATTGTTATATTGGATTATGATGATTTCAGGAAACCAAGAAGAATAATCGTCTTTTTTTCGAATAGGGACGATAATCATGAGGGAACCGGAGGAAAAACATGGATTTGACAAGACGAGTGCAAACAGAGGTCATTACGGAGAGCCGCGCGGTTTTTGTGACGCGGACTTATATTCATTTGTTTTTGGCGATCGTGACGTTTACCCTGATTGAGGTTTTCTTATTTCAGTGGGGTTTGGCTCAGCCGAATGCGAGCGCGATGATGAGCGTGTCCTGGCTCCTCGTTCTCGGCGCATTCATGATCGTCGGTTGGTTCGCCAGCCGGACGGCATATTCCGCGGAATCGCTGTCTTCGCAATACATCGGTCTGGCCGTTTATGTCGTGGCGCAGGCGATCATCTTCGTACCGCTGCTGTATATAGCGGATCGCGTCGCGCCGGGCGTCATCAGCCGCGCCGCGCAGGTGACGTTGCTGGGCGCCGCCGGTCTGACTTTAATCGCGTTTCACACGCGCAAGGATTTTTCGTTTCTGCGCGCCTTTCTCAAATGGGGCGGCATCTGTGCGTTGCTGTTGATCGTGGCGAGTATTCTCTTCGGCGCGAGTTTGGGCACGTGGTTCTCCGTGGGGATGATCGCGTTTGCCGGCGCGGCGATTCTTTATGACACCTCGAACGTGATTCATCACTTTCCCGAAGATCGCTATGTCGGCGCGGCTTTGCAATTGTTCGCCTCCGTTGCCTTGATGTTTTGGTACGTTCTGCAATTCTTTATGGCAGGCGGCGACGAGTAACAGGAATCCGGACATAGCAATCCTTATCCGGTATTTCGGAAATACCGCCGAGACGGCGGCGAACCATTTCGTCCCTTCGTCGTGATCCCGCCAACCTGGCGTGGGCGGATCAAATCCTGACGTAACGTTATTTCCCATTTCTATGTCTCATACAAAAAAACGCACTTCCCCCGCTCGCTTGCATGCGTTACATGCGTTGGAAAAGATTCTTTCCGACGGTCGTATTTTGGACGAAGTCTTGCCGGAATTGGAAAAAAACTGCCGGGATGGCAGAGATCGCGCATTGGCGCGAGAAATCGTTTCCGGAACATGCCGATGGTGGGGATGGATTCGTTTTGTTTTAAGCAATTATGCGCCGAAACTCGATGGATTTCCCGCTTCTGTCCAGCGCATTCTCGAATTGTCCGTTTATCAGCTGCTTTATCTCGATCGTGTCCCGCCTTATGCGATCATTTCCGACGCGGTGGAATTGGCGCGCATTCAGCGTTGCGCCGGTTTCACCTCGGCGGTGAATGGCATTCTTCGCACGGTGGAACGAAATCGCAACGCATTCCCTGTGCCAAATCGGGATACTGATTTTGTCACGTATGTTTCCAGCGTGAATTCCCATCCGGCGTGGTTTGTGAAGCGCTGTCGAGAAATATGGTCTGACGAAGAAGTGGAATCCTTCTTGCAATTCAATAACACGCGCGCGCCGTTTTCCCTGCGTATTCGAAACCAAATTCAATCCGCGATTGAGCGTTTCGAAACGATGAGCATCCCTTACAAAATCGATGAACGATTCGGCGACATGGTGACCATCGAGGCAGGTTTTTCGCCGGATCGAGATTTTTATGAATCCGACAGATGGGCGGCGCAGGACGGCGCGGCCTCGTTGGTCGCCTCGCTGCTGGGCGTCAAACCCGGCTGGAGGGTATGGGACGTATGCGCCGCGCCGGGAGGAAAAACCTTACACATCGCGGATTTGATGAACGGCGAGGGGCAAATTATCGCCACGGATCGCAGTATACAGCGGTTGGAACGATTGCGAAAACGCATGTCGCAATTAAAATGTTCCTGTATTCATCCTTTTAAACTGAATCTTCTCGAGAAGTTACCTCCAGCCGATTTTGCTCCCTGCGACGCCGTGTTGGTCGATGTTCCCTGCAGCGGATGGGGGACTTTTCGACGAAATCCCGATTTGAGATGGCGACTTCAGCCCGATGATTCGAAGCGGTATGGCGACCAGGCCTTGCAACTGCTGGAGAACGCCGGGGGATATGTTCGAAGCGGCGGTATATTGGTCTATTCGACTTGCACTCTCTCGCCCGATGAGAATGAATGGGTTGTAAAAACGTATTTATCCCGACATCCGGAGTATCAATTGGAATCCGTGGCTCCGTTTTTACGGCGCTCGTTTCAGGAAGCGGTATCGCCGGAAGGATGCTTGTTCCTCTTTCCACCCCGCTGGGCCTTGGATGGCGTTTTTGCCGCTCGTCTGCGCAAATATGCCTGACACTGGACGAATAAGGAATCGGAGAGGAAAATTGATACGACGGTGATGAAAAAAAAGCGAATCGGCAAATTTGAATAAAGGAGTAACATAGTGGGAAGGCTGATCCGGGGACTCTATCGCTTCATCCGAGCGATTATTGTCGGTTTATCGCTTCTGATTCTGCTCGCGGTAGGGATGGCTTCCGGCGGTTTTTTTCTGATGGACTATTTAGTGAGCAGCGAGGAAGTCGAAGTTCCCAATCTCATGCTGAAAACGAAAGAAGAAGCCATCGTCCTTCTTGCCGAATGTGGATTGATGCTGAGAACGCCGATTGATGAATTTCCCAGTCAGGAAGTGAGAGCCGGACTTGTGATCGAGCAGCGTCCTTATCCCAATACGTTCGTAAAAAAAGGACGACGGATCAGCATTACGGTCAGTACCGGCGCCGAGCAGGTGATGGTTCCCGATTTGGCAGCGCAACAGGAACAGGAAGTTCCCTCCATGCTGCGCGCTTCCGGCCTGAATCTCGGCTCGCGGGCGCGAGCATACCATTCGGTTTTTCCCGAAAATACGGTTATTGCGCAGGATCCGTTGCCGGGACCACGCATTTTGGATGGAAACAAAGTCGATATCCTCGTGAGTCTGGGGCCGTGGCCGATCGAATATATCATGCCGGATTGCACCGGTATGAGTATATCGGCTGTTTTGGAACAATTCATTTCCTCCCCGATAAAAATAACGGAAGACAATATTCAATATCAAAAAACAACCGATCGGGCGAAATGGAACCGCATTCTCGCGCAAAATCCCCGTCCCGGCGAAAAAACGCCAAACGGTTCTCACGTACAACTGACGGTAGGATCGAGCGGCCGAGAAATCTCGGAGGCCCGGCTTATTCATATCGGATTTCCGGTTCCGGCGGAGGTTTTTCTTTCCGATCGTCCGCCGGTATTGATGGTTTGGGATGACGCCGCGGTTGTGTTCGATGAGGTTCGAATCATCCCTCTTCAGATCGATTTATTCACAACGGAAATTGACAAATGGCTGCCGGTTTTCGGAAACGCATTGGTTATGTTGGGGATACCGGAAGAAGGTCCTTATGCCGTCCCGAAAATATTGCACAGCCAATATTTTAAAGCCGCGTCGGCTCAATGATTGATCACTTCCAATCCATCCATGCGCCGGCGCTTGCTCGAAGCGCTCGATTACGCTACAACTATACGGCAGAGGCTAACAGTTTATTACGAAACGGCTTACAGAATGAGTGCAAATTTTATCGATCAGGTCAGGCGGCAAGGAATCGTCGGTTCGGGTGGAGCAGGGTTTCCCGCGTATGCCAAATTGAAACAACCGGTGGATTTGTTTATTGTAAACGGAGCGGAATGCGAGCCGTTATTGCACAAAGACAAGGAACTCATGAAAGCCTTTGGCGATGAGATTCTGTCAGGCATGGCCCGGATTCGCGACCACCTCGGCGCAAGCGAAGCGGTTCTGGGCATCAAGGAAAAATACCATGACGTTATCGATGCGCTGCAGGCGAAGTTGCCGGAAAAGATACGGATTCATCCGTTGGGTGATTTTTACCCGGCCGGGGACGAGTTTGTTCTCGTTTATGAAGTAACCGGCAAAGTTATTCCGCGAGGCGGCTTGCCCTTGCATGTGGGCATTGTGGTGATGAACGTCGAGACCGTGCTGGACGTGGCGCTGGATCGGCCGGTCACCCATAAATATCTCACCGTCGGCGGCGCCGTTCACGATCCCAAAACGGTCCGTGCGCCGATCGGCGCGTCGATTCGTGAAGTGATCGACGCCTGCGGAGGAGCGAACGTGGCGCCGTATGCGGTTTTGTCGGGCGGCGTGATGATGGGAAAATTAGTTCGCAATATCGACGATCCCATCACAAAAACCACCGGAGGATTACTCGTTTTTCCCGACGATCATCCTTTGATCGCAAAATACCGGCGAACGTATACGGAAGTCAACCTGATTGGCAAATCGGCGTGTGATCAATGTTCGTTCTGTACGGAATTGTGTCCGCGTTATTTGTTGGGACATCCCATCGAGCCGCACCTGGCGATGCGTGCGCTGGGATTCAGCCACGAAAAAATGTCATTGGTCGTAGGAACTCATTTTTG
This sequence comes from Candidatus Omnitrophota bacterium, assembly GCA_003598175.1. Lineage (GTDB taxonomy): Bacteria > Hinthialibacterota > Hinthialibacteria > Hinthialibacterales > Hinthialibacteraceae > SURF-12. The sequence continues at coordinate 8,726 of QZKN01000101.1, read as the reverse complement.
TTGTGAATGTAACCTTTGCAGTTTGATTGCCTGTCCCGAAGATCTCGATCCTAAAAATGTTTGTGTGCAAAATAAGCAGGAGCTGCGAGCGCAAAAAATAATGTATCCGGAAGATGCGCCGGTACGACCGCCTCACGGAATGCTGGATGGCCGGCGGACTCCGGTTTCCCGCTTGATCGTGAAACTTGGATTGAAGCATTTTGAAAATCGCGGTCCTCTGGTATCGATTTCGTTGAATCCGGAACGCGTCGTGATTCTTCTCAAGCAACATGTCGGCGCGCCGGCAACGGCGGTTGTGAAGATGGGCGATCGTGTGCAAGAAGGGGATGTCATCGCTACGGTTCCGGAGAATCAGCTGGGAGTTCCGCTTCATGCCAGCATGGCCGGAATGGTAAACGATGTGACCGACGCGTTTGTCGAAATCCGGCGTGAATAAAAATGCTGTTTTTTTTCGCGGAGTAACTCATCTTCAATCCTTATGATCCCCCGGAGGGGATAAGCGCTCTCACCCCGTTGACGGGGAGGGCTGGGGAGGGGAGAATTTCAACCGATTTGGATGCTCCCGTGTGAGGCGAGTAAAAAATATGGATGGTTGGCGACCCGCCGTTGGATTGAAAGAAATATGAAAGAGCGGTGCTCGCGTTTCCGTTGAAAGGTGCAATTATGCCCAAAGCTATTGGAATGATCGAATTTTCAAGCATCGGGATCGGATTCGAAGCCGAAGATGCCATGCTGAAAGCGTCCAACGTGCAATTACTCGTTGCGCGAACCATTTGTTCGGGCAAATATATCGTGATCGTGGGAGGGGATGTTGCGGATGTGAAAAGCAGCGTGGATGCGGGATTGGAGATTACAAATGACGCGGTGATCGATCATCTCGTTATTCCGAATGTGCACGAAAGTTTGTTTCCCGCTCTCTCCACCGCGGTGACGTTGACTCCCGACAAAGCGCAGGCTCTGGGGATTGTCGAAACCTTCAACGTGGCCAGTATTCTCGAAGCGGCCGATGCCGCCGCCAAAGCCGCCGAAGTGACGCTCTTTCGGATACATATCGCGATGGCCATCGGCGGAAAAGGATTTCTGCTCTTAACGGGCGACGTCTCGTCCACCAAAGCCGCCGTGGACGCCGCCGCATCCGTGGCCAAACAGCGAGGCGTTTTGGTCAGCCGGGTGGTCATCCCCAGGCCGCGAGAGGAAATGTTCCATGAGTATATTTAAAAGAACATCCGATCGGCGTAACCCGCCGCAGGTTCCTTCGTTTTATAGAATGAAATGAATATCGATCAGAGATGGAATCCATCACCATGACAGAAAAAACCACGTCGCATTATCGCAAAAGAAGACAACGAGATGTCACTCCGGCCAAACCCACACGAGTGGATCGGCATACACAATCCAAATCTCCCGTCGGGACGAAATCGCCTGGCGTGGATTCGGCTTTTTCCGCGGCAAAATCTTCGTTGAGCCAATGGCAAATTCTGTTCCGCATTTGCATGATTACGCTCGTGATTTTTCTTGGCGGGCTTTTTTTTACCACGATCAGCGTTGAATTGATCGGCTATCGAAATCTGCCGAATTTGGGCGAAATCGTGCAGCGGGATAACGGCTCGATCGTTTTTCAAGAGTATTATCCGGTTTTCCGCCGATTGGCGATCGTCGACACGCCCGGGATAGCCGGATCGGATAATTATTTGAACCGCGTGGGTATGTTGGGAACTGGAATTTTCTTCTATGCCGTGTTGAATGCTCCCCACTGGATCTTTGAGATCAATTTCCGCAATATTGGAGCATTATTTCTGGTCCCATTTTTCAGCGTGTTGATCGGGAGTTTCTTTTTTTACTTTTATTTGATTCCCAGTTCCATGCAAACCAGCCAACGAGCCGTCAGTCTTCCCTCTTTGATAGGTCTTCTACACGCAGGATTCATGTCATTGGTGGTAGTCGCGGCGTACTTGTTTAAACCCGATTTCAGCATTTTATTTTCCAATCTCAGCCTCTATAGCGGACAGATTATCGGTCGCATGTTGCCCGGCGTATACATCATGCTGCTGACCGGAATCCTGTACGGCGCCATTGCCGGCGGGATTCTTTCCGTCATTCACAAGGTGCGCGGGTTGTATCACCAGGTCATTGATTAATTGCCTGGATTACTTGAATTTTATCATCCTTTGTCGTGAGCCACCGGTCATGACGGTTTTATGAAAATATCCCCCTCCCCAGCCCTCCCCGTCAACTGGGCGGGCGCCCATTTCCCCCCGTTGATGGGGGGATTAAGGGGGGAATGGAGCATACATTTTCATCGTTCGTTGTGATCAACCGATCATGACGGTTTTTATATGAAAATGCCGGAGCGCGGATGTACCGTCCACATTTTCGTGGGTAGAGCAGGCGTCCCCGCCTGCGCCGTTCATGCAAGCGAGGACGCTTGCTTTACCCACAAATGTACGAACGTCGGTAATTTTCATCCCTTCGTTGTGACCAATCGGTCACAACGATTTCTATGAGAACATGATGCATGAATGGTCTCGGCATCCTGCTATACGATGGGGACTGGTCGTCGGTCTCATTACCGCGCACTTTCTCCTTGCCTTCTGCAGCGCCAGAAAAAAATCTCCCACGCCCGACGAATATTCCTACATCGCGACCGGTTATCTCTACGTCACAACCGGCGATTTACGCCTGGACCGAACGCATCCTCCGTTGATTCGCTATCTGATCGGTCTGCCGCTGCTGTGGATGGATATCCAAATGCCGCCCTTGCATGAGGAATTATGGGATACGGCGGAAAGTTATTTTCTCGGCTACCGCATCGGTTGGGAAATGCTGCTTGGCGGAGTCAATCGCTGGGAGCCGATTTTGTCGGCGGCTCGCCTTCCCATTATGCTGCTGTCCTGTTTGCTGGCATGGTTGATTTATGGATGGGCGCGGGAACTGTATGGCGAGTCCGGCGCGTTGGTTTCCCTTTTTTTTTACTGTTTTTGTCCGAATGTATTGGCGCATGCCCGCCTGGCGACGATGGACGTCGGTCTTTCCTTCTTTTTTGTGGCTGCGCTGTTTTTTTTACATCGTTTTTGGAAGACGCGCCAGCGTCGGGAAGCGCTTTTGACCGGCGTTCTTCTCGGTTGCGCATTGGCGGCGAAGGTTACAGCGGTGTTGCTGCTGCCGATCCTGATCGCCGCGCTGGTCTGGACGTTGCGTCAGGATAAAAAAACAAGCGCATCCCACGCGCCGAAAACCATTCTCCGCTTTTCCCTTATATTATTTATTTCATTCCTTACGCTCCTTTTCGTTTACGGATTTCCTGGTAAACCATGCTATTACCTCGATACAGTTAAGAACGTCGTCGCCAAAACGTCTCACGGGGGAGCCGGCGGCGAGGAGATTCCCGGCATGCCGCACTTGAATTATGCGTTTTATTTGTTCGGGGATTACTCCACGCAAGGCTGGCCGCATTATTTTCTGCTCGCCGCGCTGGTGAAAACGCCTCTCGCGGTTTTCGGAGCGCTGGCGCTGATTCTCCTTTGGGGACAACGCCGCTGGCAGGGATTTCCCGATTTGCTGATTCTCGGCGGAATCGCCATTCTTCATGTTGCCGCCGTTTTCAACCACGTGAATATCGGATTACGCCATATTTTGCCTTTTTATCCCTTGCTCTTTCTTTATCTGGGGCGGATTGTCGAAATACGCTATTGGCCGATCCTGCGATGGATCACGCTTATCCTTGCCATCTGGTACGTATCCGCGAATTTGAGTATCTATCCGGATTACCTGACTTATTTCAACGAATTGGCGGGTGGACCGGCGCGCGGGCACGAATTCCTCGACGATTCCAATCTCGACTGGGGGCAGGATTTGGGACGTCTTGTGGAAATTCAACGCCGGTTCCCCGACGAGCCGCTTTACGTGGCGACAAACTGGATGTTCGGACCGCAAGCATTTCACGTGAATGCGGAATTGCTGCGAAAAGAGCAGATCCTTTCTCCGCCGAAAGGGATTGTGGCGGTGGGAAAACACTGGGCGATTCGCAATCGGCGGGACACGCGGTCGCCCTATTATTTCGATTGGTGGGAGAAATACAAACCGGTCGGGAATCTTGGGCATTCGATTGTGATTTTTCGATTTGAATGATTGGGGGATGGGAAAACAGGTCGGTCATGTTAAATTTTCTTCCGGTTTGCCATTGCGGTTTGAAAAGGGAGTCTGGAAATCATGACAACGAACAAAACGACTCTGCTTGTGATCGATGACGATGAACACCTGTTTCGCGCGATTCGAGCATTGGCGCTGGCCGAATTGGGACCGGATTTTGTCGTCCTGCATGCCTCGAGCGGCCAGGCGGCATTGTCGATGATGGAAACAGAGGATATCGCGTTATGTTTCCTGGATTTTCGGATGCCGGATATGGATGGTTTGGCCGTGCTCGAAGTGCTGCGCGAACAATATGCGTATATCCCCATCATCTTCATCAGCGGATTTTGGTTTACTGTATTTAAATATATAGTTATTACACTGTTTGGAGACGTTCCCGATGGCCCGATTCTCGAAAAACGCCCATTTTTCAGCCTTTTTTCAATGCAGTTTATACTTTTAGAATGACTGCATTTTGTAAGTCCTTTAAATTTAATGAGTTTTGACCGGTCAGTAGTGATACAGAATAGTCCGATCCATCCGTTCCATTTCGAGCGGTTCATCGCCCGCGGTATGCGTAACGGTTGTCTGCACAATCCAATTTCCATGTTCGTCGAATTGATAATCGTAGGTGCGATAATGGATCAGTTTTCCATCCTTTCGTTGACTTTCCCATCTTGTTTCTCGCCCGTCTTCATACAAAATGACCACATGCGTTTCTTCCTCTTCATCGCTTTGCGGATCTCGCGAGAGTTGTTCCTTCCGAACGAGCCGACCGGATTCGTCGTAAGAAAATAAACACTCGAGATCGGAAGGATTGAGAGTTGTTTTGCGAATCACCAAGCCCCGGTCGTCATAATACCATTCGCTTTGCCCGGTCATCACGCCGTCGGCGTCGAAGACGGCGACGGTATCCATATTTTTCTCTTGTATTCGCTGGTAGGTCCATTTTTGAATCAACTGCCCATCGGCATTGACATACCGTTCTTCCATGCAATTTCCTGCACGATCATATGTTTTATAGAACTTTTTTTCGCAGCAATGGTTCCAATTGAAAAAAATCGTTTGGATACATCGACCGTAACGGTCATGAATATGCGCTTGATAATTGGTATCGTATTCTTCTATGACGAGGTTTCCGATTTTGTCATAAGTCACGGTTTTCCACAGTTGTCGATTATCCCATTCGCTTGGATGTTCGTCCTTGAAATTCTTCCATTGCCGTTCCCACTTGACAACCTGTACCGGCCCTTTGAATCCGTCTCGCTCTCTGTCGCGAACGGTCAGATTGGTTTTTCCACACGCGCAAAACTGAAGCAAGAGAACCAATAATAGGGATGTGTGAAGAGCATAAAATCGATGATTCGGCGAATCACTCATTTCTGTCTCCGGAAATACAAACCGGTTGTATACTATGAAGGATAAGAATATGGCTTTTCCATCCAATCATCCAATCAACGTGGCTTGTTTTCGATCAATACACCATCCACTCGATCACTCCAACCGGAATGGAATAATCAACGATCAGTCTCGGCCGGAAGGCGGGATTCTCCGCCTCGCTGCTGAAGAAACGATGCCCCTGCCATTCCGCATTTTTCGTTCGCAATAGTAAACCGTAATTCGGAGATACGCCTGCGATCCACTCCGTCGCCAGTTCCGTGATATCCCACTCGATCCATCCCGCCGCCGTATAATCCGGAATCGCCGTCGCCGCATATTCTCGCGCATCGAAATCGCCGCCGGGGGCGTTCCATGGATTTTCCGGCGAGGCCAGGAGCCAGGTGGCGCCATCAGGGATATACGTTTCCAGCGGAAACTCCTGATCGCCGGTTCCCTCCGTCCAAGGCGATGTTACACGATGCGCCGCCACGGTTTGCGCTTCTTCGGAATGTTCTTCTTCATATTCATACAACCCCACTCTCGCCTGGTTGATCAACGTATGCGGTGGAAACGCCTGCAAGTCGAACCGTAGCAAAATCCGATGCCGCTCCTGATCATCGCGGTAGGTCGAGAGGTATGGCGCACCGCCCATTTGCGTGCTTGCCTGCCATATCTCCGTGATCAACGTATCATCAACGCCGAAGTAATTCTCATCGGGAAGATTTCCCTCCTGAAAATTCATCGTTCCGCTTCCACTGGGAAAAATCGGAGTCGGGATTAGTTGTATTTCCGTCGGCGTAGCCGTCGGTAATGCTGGGATCGGCGTTGTTGTCGTCGTCGGCAGCGTTTGGGGCGGCGTCGTTGTTATCGTGGGGGGCAGCCAGGTCGGCGATGGAGTGGGTGTGATATCCAATGCAAATTCAGAATGGAAATGGATGAAGATCGTTCCCGCTGCGACTGCATTGACGAGTTCCTTGCTGGAATGGTAATGCGACCGGTCTCCGCGATAAAACGGATCCTCGCTTCCCGTGTTGAAACATGGCGCGGCGTACTCATCCAGCCATTCCCGATCGCCCGTGACGGCATATCCCAACGCGAAAGCGTCCGCCGCCAGCAACATCCAGGCATTGATCTCGTCGCCGGTGCAGCCGGAAAACCATGCGCGATCTCCTTCCCGCGCCAAATGAGTTCCCATCGCATTCAGCCCCTGCAACATGGCCGTTTCCGCCTGCGGATTTTCCGTCCTGCCGCATTCCCGCGCGTTCAGGATATATTCGCCCAAGGCGCGGATGAACAATGCGGTTTGCCAGGAGCCGCAGGTGAAATCATCGTTGTAAGCGCAGACGTACCATTCGGCGACCTGTCCCGCCGCGTCGAGATAGGCGGGATCGCCGGTCAGACGCCAGGCCCAAACCAGAATCCGCGTGCTGTTCGCCGCGGCTCGGAGGCTGTTGGCGTCATCAGCGATCGCGTACCCCTCGCCATTGCCTCCTCCCCACGCTTGTGTCGCGCAGGGCGAGCCGGAGTTACGGATTCGCCACAGAATATTCTCCGCCATTTCCATCGCGGCATCCTTCACCACCTCATCGCCGGTGAGAAGCGACCACGCGACCATGCCGGTGAATCCATAAGTCAAGTCGGGATGGGGATTGTTGCAATTCCGATGCGGATTCGTCAAGCCGGATTCATCGTGCAGACTATGCCCCCACGCGCCGCCTTGATGCCACACCCGCTCGCCTTCATACCCGCGAATGCGTGTGTGGAATATATCGATATCCGCGAAATGCCGGTTCGAAATTTCCGCCCAGTGACGCCAATCCGATTCCCCCGTGCGCAACGCTTGATGCAAAAATCCGAGAGAAACATCATATTTAAGATTATAAGGGCTGCGGCCGTCTTCAAAATCGGTGGGGAGATCGCCGTAATCCATCCACCCGAACAAATCCCACATCTCTTGCGCGTCGTTCACGCTTCTTGCGAATCCGTCCAAATTCTCTCGCGTGGGATCGAATTGTGCATCGAGATAATCCTCATACGCGACATACTGTCCTTCAATGCGCGGACCGACGTACCCAATCGCGTGAGACTGTCGCAACCACGAAAAACTCGGATACGCCAAAATAGAAGGCGGCGAGGATTGATCCGTGTTCAGTGAAATCCACACATCGTGAGTCTTCTGTTCGCCGGGCCGCAATCGATGGTCAATGGCAAATTCGCCGGGGAAAATCCCGAACTCCAACCGGTTGTTTTGCGCCCGCAACGCTTTGGGGAACAATTCACTGAAATATGGCACATAGAGGCGTATTCCCCCCGTCACCATTGCTCCATAAGTAGTGTCTCCGGTCTCCACCTCGACTCCGTCAACGATTCGCACATATCCGCGCCGCGTTGCTCCCGCCTGCATGCGAAATCCTTCGCTGCCGGCTGCCCCATCAGTTGTTGCATAAAAATTCCAATTATCCGCGCCGCTCGAATCCTGGTACAAGATCATCGACTGTTCGGTTGGATTCAGCAGCTGCAGCGCCCAGGTGATATCGTCGAAGACAATCGTATTCGGGCAGTCCAATCCTTGAATCGCCGGTTGGTTGGGTTGAACGCCGCATTCGCCGTTGCCGGCGTTGGGCGCATCCGCTCCCATCACGGCGTCATTGTGATTTACCAGCGTGATCCGGATTCTTGCGTATGGCGATCCCGCGAAGAAATGCAGACGCGCGATCAGGTCCAATCCCTCCACCGCTGCCGCGGAACGCAGCGTCAATTCCGCGCGGATGGGGCCTGACTCCACCACTTCTATCTCGGCCGGTGTAGAACTGAAAGCCGTTTCCAAATTTCTCCAGACGGCTCCCGATACCAGCGTCGCGCCGTCAGGACTGGCAATTGTGGAAAAAATCCGACTATCGGAAACCACCTCAAACGCCGCCGCGCCGGTGTTTATCCGATACCCGCCTCGTTGAATCGCGGTTACGGTCACGGGCTGTGACGGAGCCGGTGGGACGCCGTTCACTACGGAATAGGAAATTCCCCGCTCGGCGATAAAATCGAAATACACCCATGCATAACAGGAATTCGTGATCTGTTCCGGCGTCCGAATCGTCGATTGACAAGGAATGGGACCGGCGGGTCCCGCGATTGTTAATGAATCGGGAATCGGGACATTCGGCGGAAACGGAACCCCCACCGTGACAGAAACCGGTTCGGCATACCCGCTATCCGGCCAG
>QZKN01000003.1 GCA_003598175.1 Candidatus Omnitrophota bacterium | reverse complement strand
CCACTGGCTATCTTATTGCTCCCCGTTGGGGTTTACGTGGATCAAGATCAGACTCCTCGTGTAAAAAAAACTGACAGGATCAGAGTTCATAAGTACTCATTTGTCGGATAAACCAAAATTGTGGTGCGGACATCCTGTCTGCACAATATATAGTAGCATATTGTTAATTGATGCCACAATATGTGCCGGCTCCAAAATTCAATCCGACATTTTGCCGGCGCGTCTTTCTTGACTGTCAAGACAATATGATATAAAGTACGGAAACAATTGAATAACTTGTTAGTTGAAAATCAGTATGACTTTAATAGACCCAAGATATCTTCCACATATTCTCTGTATTCTTATAATCATTGGCCGATTAAGTGACGTTGTTAGCACCTTCATCGCATCACGCTCACTGAAATTGGAGAGCAATCCAATCTCGCAGCGTTATGGATGGCCATTCATAATTATCATATCCATACTCTTGCCATTTCTTCCCTATATTACGACTAAGGGTGCGGTTGTTGTTATTGTTGTATCATTTTGGTGCTCTGCTGACAATACGTCAAGAATCTGGTTGATACGAGCAGTTGGTGAAAAAGAGTATTCCGAGTTTATTTCCCATGCGATGGCCAAAAGCTCACTATCCCATGCTCTTGTTTGTGCCTATATGAAGAGTTTCTTCATTGCGGCAATAGGCTTTTCGATTATTCTATTATGTTCAAAGTCATCTGAAGATTTAGTCTTCTGGTTCGGTGTAGGTATTCTCTCCATTGCTATAAGTAATGCGATGACCAGCACATATACACTTAAATCTCATTTCAAGCGGATGGCAGTCCGGTAGGCGCGGCAATTGCATGAAAAATCAAGCAATTATCCGGATATAATTTTCAAGAAATAGTTTTCGTCCCACCCCGCCCGTTTCCGTCTCGCATTGACGCCGTTTTTGGCTGTTTGTTTCTATTTGATCAGGTTGAGAACCAGACGCCGAAGAATGGAGAAGTTTTCGGCGGCGTTTCCCTTGCGAATCCGGCTGTCGTCTTCCCGAAAGGCGACGTCCAGAATCCAGTGAACCGAGTTTTCAATGCCCCAATGACTGCGAATCGCATAGGCCAATTGTTCGGAATCCCCTTTCAGACTGGAGAGGAAAAATCGATAGTCCCGAGTGGCAGCCGATTTCGCCGGAATCCGCAGCTTTGAATAAGTTCGGGTTACCGATCAGTATTATTTATGTTTATAATCGCCACACGGATCACATGAAAATGCGCGTCGTAGGGGCGATTCGCGAATCGCCTCTACCGTGTGCCGGGTGGCAAGGGCAGCGTCGTTTCTGCCCTTGTTTGGAAGGAGCGCGGGCATCCTGTCCGCACCACAAAAGCCCACCAATATTATCGAAAATTCGATTGGTGGGCTGAATCGAGCCCACCCTACAAAACTGTTGCGTGCCATGCAAATGGCCCTCACATTCGAAAAGAAATGATCGCACAATAACAGCATTAAGGGCAACGGTAAAAACCGCCACACCTGATACCTGGCGGTAGCCGTAAAATTGCAAGAATGGAAACAGAACAGAGAATGATAAAAATGGACAAAGAAGAAATCATACGTTTGATGCGGGAGAATTCTGGTGTGTTAACATCCGAATATGGTGTTTCTCGAATCGGCATTTTTGGATCGTCAGTAAAAGGCGCGATGACGGCAGAGTGTGATTTGGATATTGTGGTTGAATTCAATAGGTCCATAGGATTCAAATTTATTAGGCTCATCAAATTTCTAGAAGAGTTGTTCGGGAAAAAGGTTGATGTGGTAACGAAAGATGGGATTGAAAATATACGAGTTAAAGAGGTCGCGAGAAATATTAAAAAGGATATTATTTATGTCTATAAGAGAAGATGCGGCTGTCATCCGGGACTTTATGGAATCTATTGATAGTATCGTAGGGTGGGTTGAGCGTAAGCGATACCCACCTTTGCTCTCCATAAATAGTGAATTGAGTATCATTTTGGTGAGATTCGTTCCTCATCCCACCCTCCCCGCTTCTTTGTTCGATGCGTTACCTCACTTCCTACCCGATTACGTGTGTGGGGGAGTAACTCTTGTGGTGGGCTACGCTACGCTTTGAGCCCACCCTACATGACTGTATCACTTTCCGATGGGAAAATGGTGAAATCGTAGATGTGGATTTTGGAGATTATCACAGAAAGTAGGTGATTTCAATGCTTCATCCAAAACGCCGCCCCACTTTGCCGGGTGAAATTCTAAAAGAGCATTATTTGCAGCCACGCGATATAACCGTAACTGCATTTGCCGAAGCGGTGGGATACAGCCGCCGGCATATCAGCCGGGTGATACATGGAGAAGCGCGTATCGAAGCAGATTTGGCTGCGCGCATGGCGCAGGTGCTGAACACCACTCCTCATTTTTGGTTGAATCTGCAAAACGCGATTGATCTATATCACGCAGAACAAGAAATGAAAGACTGGAAGCCGAACACGGTGTATCACGTTGCGTAAGGTATACGGGTGGCAAGGACAATGTCTTATCTGTCCTTGCGCAAATCATGCAAAGGCAGAAGTAAGCCTTGCCTAAGCCACCCGCCGGTAGAATAGGGGAAAGTGAAGGGTGAAAAAATATGCGTAGAATAATGCGGATAGGATGTCCGCGTTCCTCTTTATTCGATCCCCATCGCTTCAATCAAAGCATTGGCCTCGGCGATGGATTTTTCGAGTTCTTCCACCAGCTGCGTCACGTCGGATTCAAGTTCGATCACGGTTTTTTCCAGCGAGGCGATGGCGCTGGCGTTCAAGTTGTGCTTCAGAAACAGAACCTGATCATTGAAGCGGGAAAGAATGGGATCCATTTTTCCTTCGGCGCGTTTCATGGAATCGATGAATTTCTCATAACTCTCTTTGGTCGCGTCCAGCTTCTTCTCGCTGGAGCGGCGCAGATTGTCGCTTTCATACAAATTCAGTTCTTTTTCCCACTCGCGGAAGAGTTTCTTGGCGACGCTTTCAATCGCGGCGATGCGGCCTTTGACCCGTTGCGCCTGCGCCTTGGAACGCTCGTATTGCTTGTTCAATTTTTCATATTTAACTTGCAGGTCGCCGCCCTCGAAATCGATGAGGGATGAAAATTCCTCCAGCGCCGAGCGAAATTGTTTTTTCGCCTCTTCCTGATCGTCCCGCGCGTGTTCGACTAGAAACGTGAGTTTTTCCCGGTATTCCTTTCCCATCATTTGCAACCGTTCACAGGAAATGAAGGGAAGAATGATCACCGATAAGCCGATGAATTTCACTATTTTGGAAATGAACGGAGTATTCATGGTATCTTCTCCACGAGAATAATTAGAGATTTGGCGCTATTATAGCATTATACGAGTTTGCCATGGATTTATTTCCATTTTTCATCCATTCTGTCGCTTACTGTTAATGACTGGAATGAAATAAAGTAACGCAGGTGGGGAAATCATCCATTCACGGATAGAGTCAGCGTCCCCGTTTGCATGTCAGCGCATGCGAGGACGCCTGCCCTACCCACGCGGGTAGGTATTGTCATGGAGACAGGAGAGATAAAATGAGAAAAATCAGTACATTAACATGGGTATTGGCTCTGGCCGCATTTTCCGATCTTTCCCACGCCGAAATTTCCATCAAAACCGGTCCGGCGGTGATTCCCTGCTTCACGACGGCGCCGGTTTTCCCGGCAGCCGCATGGGACGAAGTCACACCCGAATCGCAGGGAATCGATTCCGAAAAGCTGAAATTGGCCGTGGAATATTTAAAAAATAACTCCGGCAGGGACGGCGTCAACGAACTGGCGATCATTCGCAATGGATACCTGATTTGGAAGGGATCGGATATCGACAAAGTGCATGGCGTCTGGTCGTTGACCAAGTCGTTTACCAGCACGGTATTGGGATTGCTGATCGATGACGGCAAATGCACGCTCGATAGTCCGGCAAAAGATTATCTGCCCGGCATGGCCGAGACCTATCCGGAGGTTACATTGCGGCATTTTGCGACCATGACCTCCGGTTATCGCGCCGAGGGTGATGAACCGCGCGGCTCCTACCTGCATGGTCCCAGCTCGACGCCGTTTATTCCTGCAAAAACGCCTTTGTTTACACCTCCCGGTTCGAAATACGCCTATTGGGATTCGGCCATGAACCAATTTGCGAACGTGTTGACGCGCATCGCCGGTGAAAAAATCGAAGAGTTGTTCAAACGCAGAATCGCCGATCCGATCGGGATGAATCCGGCGCAATGGGATTGGGGCGAATTCGGCGAAGTGGACGGAATCGTGGTAAACGGAGGCTCAGGCAACAACAACAAACACATGTTGATATCCGCGCGCGAACTTGCCCGCTTCGGTCTACTGTTTTTAAATGAAGGCAATTGGAATGGCAGGCAGCTGATCAGCCGAACGTGGATCAAAACGGCGGCGGCAGCCCAGGTTCCCGCCTCCACGCCGCTGGGGCATCCGGAAAGCAACATCGACGGACGCGGGATGTATGGATTGAACTGGTGGGTGAACGGAATCAAGGCCGATGGCAAGCGAAAATGGCCGGATGCGCCGGTCGGCGCATATTCGGCCAGCGGATATAACAATAATGACCTGTTTGTCATTCCCGAATGGAACATGGTCATCGTGCGATTGGGGCTGGATGAAAGCGATTTTTCCATAACCGATGCGATTTATAATCAATTTCTAGACAAAATCGGCCAGGCCATCGCCGATAAATCAACCAGCGCGGCAAAAATGGAAATCGATAGAAAAGAGATTCCTCAAAAATTGGCGTCTTTTTTCAATCCGCCGCCGGAATTGGCCAATGATTTTGGAAATTACAAATCTCCGCTGAAATTTTATGATGGAACGCCGGTTCGTACCCCCGCCGATTGGCGCAAGCGGCGGGAAGAAATCATGAATCGCTGGCACATGCTGATGAATCCCTGGCCCCCGCTGTTGGATAATCCCACCATCGAATATCTCGGGAAAGAACGGCGCGAAAACTTTGTGCAACATAAAGTGAAGGTCGAAATCGCACCGGATCATCGAACCATCGATGGATATATTCTGATTCCCGACGGTCCGTTGCCTTTGCCGGCCGTCATCGTGGTGTATTACGAGCCGGAAACGGCCATCGGTTTGAACAAGGAATATCGCGACTTCGCTTATCAATTGGCAAAGCGTGGTTTCATCACATTATCCATCGGCATGGGAGCGTCCCTATACTATCCGAGCAAAGAAAATGCGCAACTACAGCCCCTTTCGGCGCTGGCCTACGCGGCGGCAAATGGTTATAACGCCTTGGCGCATCTCGATTCCGTCGATTCCGAACGAATCGGAATCATGGGACATTCATATGGCGGGAAATGGGCGATGTTCGCTTCGTGCCTTTACGAAAAATTCGCCTGCGCGGCCTGGTCGGACGGCGGCGTCGTCTTCGATGAAAGCCGCCCGAACGTGAATTATTGGGAGCCGTGGTATTTGGGCTATAACTCCGAATTTACCCGCAAACCGGGCGTCCCGAACGCGGAAAATCCCCGCACCGGCGCATATAAACAGATGATCGCGGAAGGTTACGACCTGCACGAGTTACACGCATTGATGGCGCCGCGGCCGTTTTTGGTTTCCGGCGGTTCGGAAGACCAGCCGGAGCGGTGGAAGGCGCTCAACCATGCGATTGCGGTCAATCATTTTTTAGGCTATGAAAACCGCACAGCCATGACCAACCGCGAAGGTCATGCGCCGACGGCGGAATCGAACGAACAACTCTATCTGTTTTTTGAACATTTTTTAAAATGAACAAATGGAAATGAATCCGTAAGACAGAGACATGGACACAGAGGTGCATTCAATGAACAGAATAAATAATTCAATGCGGAAAATTCTGCTTGGTCTATCATTTCTACTTTTATTTGTTGCGTCGAGCCAGGGAGACGTTTTTAAAAAGACCATCCCCTTGCATCCCGGTGAGGCATGGTGGGGCGGCGCAATCGTCGATGGTCATGAAATGCCGTTTGGGGAAGACACTTATTTCCTTGATTTGTTGGGCGATACCAAAGGCAATCAGTGCCAGCCCCTTTTGCTATCCAGTCGCGGGCGATACGTGTGGTGTGAGGACCCGTTCCGGTTCGAATTCAGGAACGGAACCCTTTCCGTCGAATCCCAATTCAGCGACATCCGATTCGGCCAGGCCGGCGACAGCGTGAAAGACGCATTTTTTTATGTGAGTAAAACATTTTTCCCGCCTTCCGGGACTCTGCCGGCGGAAATTCTCTTCCGCAGACCGTTATATAATACCTGGATTGAATTGATGTACGATCAGAACGAAAAAGATATCCTTCAATATGCGGATGACATTATAAAAAACGGCTTTCCTCCCGGCGTGTTGATGATCGACGACAATTGGCAAGAGGATTACGGCGTGTGGGAATTCAAGGCGGAGCGATTCAGCGATCCCAAAGGAATGATTCAAACACTGCATGACAGTGGTTTCAAGGTCATGCTGTGGGTATGCCCCTTCATCAGCGCGGATTCGCCGGTGTATCGGGAACTGAAGCGAAAACACGTGTTGATGTCGGAAGACGAGAACCAGGCCGTCCCCGCCATCGTCCGCTGGTGGAACGGCGCCAGCGCCCTGTTGGATTTGAGCAATCCGGAAGGGGAACAATGGTTTGTGGAGCAGCTGGACCGGCTGATGAAAACCTACGATGTCGACGGCTTCAAACTGGATGGGGGCGACGCGCCCTATTACGCCGGCGGTATTCATTCCTACGTGGAATCCCATCCCAACCGCCACACGGAACTCTTTGCGCGGATCGGTCTGCGTTTCCCGTTGAACGAATACCGGGCCTGCTGGAAACTGGCGGGACAGCCGCTGGTGCAGCGACTTCGAGACAAGGAACACAGTTGGGAAGATTTGCAAAAACTGATTCCCGGAATTCTGGCGCAGGGATTGGTGGGGTACGCCTACACCTGCCCCGACCTGATCGGCGGCGGGGAATTCCTTTCCTTTCTGAATCTGGACGCCGTCGATCAGGAGTTGATCGTCCGCTCCGCTCAATGCCACGCCTTAATGCCGATGATGCATTTTTCGGTTGCGCCGTGGAGAGTGCTGGATCCGGACAAGTTGGAAATCTGCCGCAAGATGGCGAATCTGCACGTGCAATTCTCGGACGTGATTCTGAAACTGGCTCGCCATTCCTCCCAAACGGGCGAGCCGATCGCGCGGCACATGGAATACGTTTTCCCGCATCAAGGATATGAGAAAATCAACGATCAATTCATGGTAGGCGATGATATTTTAGTGGCGCCGCTATTGGAGAAGAACACGTACAAAAGAACGGTTCTGATTCCGCCGGGAAAATGGAAAGGCGATGACGGTTCGATGGTGGAAGGCCCCTGCCGGATTGAAATCGATGTACCGTTGAGCCGCCTGCCTTATTACCGGAGAAAATAAGAGCGAAGGTGAGAAATACTCCCTATAATCCCCCGTCAAGAGAGGATAAACTGCTCTCTCGATTAAAAAAAAAGAACTGGGAAGGGAATTTCCCCCCTCCCCAACCCTCCCCGTCAACGGGGTGGGAGTCCATTTCCCCCCGTTGACGGGGATTATATGTTTTAGAGACGACAACAACATCTCTTGTCAACAAGGCGGGAACCTATTTCCCCCCGTTGACGGGGGGATTAAGGGGGGGAAAGAGCGCACATTTTTACCCTTCGTTATGACCAACCGGTCATGACGGTTTAGATGAAAATGCGGCTCGTAGGGGGCAGGTTTCAAATATATTTTTCACACATGTTTCAACAGGAATTTGTTTATGGAATGCATGCAAGCTTCCCAAAATTGTGAAATCCGCGAATTAAAACTGAAAGATCCGTTCGGCCTCTCGCGCGGCGTGAAAAAAACCGTACGCAATCTCTTCCTTCGCATCGGTGAGGGATGGGGCGAGGGCGCGCCGATTTATTATCGCGGACAATCCGTTGAGGCCATGTTGAAAATGGCGGAGGAATGGTTCCATTCGCCGCATGATCTCCATCGTCCGATCGCGGAACAGGTACGCGTGTTGTTCGAACGCTTTCCCTCTCAATCCGGACTGATCCAGGCCTTTGACCTTGCGCTGCATGACGCCTGGGGCAAACGGGAAGGTCGACCGTTATACGAATTGTGGGGGCTCGATCCGAAAAACGCGCCGTTTTCTTCCTTCACCATCGGGCTGGATAAGAAGGAAATCGTGTTGGAAAAAGTGCGCAAGGCGGAAACGTATCCCATCCTCAAAATCAAGACCGGCGGCGATAACGACCTCGATCTTCTGGCGGCGATTCGCAACGAGACGCAGAAACCGCTTCTGATCGACGCAAATGAAGGTTGGAGTTGTGACCAGACGCTGGAATATCTCCCGTATCTGCGTGAATTGGGTGTACGATTGCTCGAGCAGCCGTTGCCGGGTCACGATAGAGAAGGATATAAGCGCCTATGCCGATTCAATCCGACCGGCATCCCCATTTTCGTGGATGAAGCGGTGCAAGGGCCGGAAGATGTGGAAGCGTGGCAGGGAAGCGTGCAGGGAATCAATGTGAAACTGGCGAAATGCGGCGGCCTGGCGCGGGCGTTGGAGATGATCCGCAAAGCGAGAGAATGCGGGATGCTGGTCATGCTGGGATGCATGATCGAGAGTTCACTGGCCATTACCGCCGCCGCGCACCTCGCGCCGCTGGTCGATTATGCGGACCTGGATGGAGCGGATTTGATAGCCGATGATCCGTTCACCGGTATGAAGTTGCAACGCGGTTCTATGGTATTGCCGAAAAAAAATGGAATAGGAGCCGAACCGGTCTGTTCCACACCATGAAATGCGGATTGCATGTCACTTTACGGATGGACCACACGAACATGTACAGGAGGAGCCGATCTATGAAACGTTTCTTTTTTTGGGTATTGATTTTGGGATTATTCGCGCCGTTCGCGCGGGCGCAATCCTCCCTGCAATTCACGATCGCCCGTTTGAAATACGCCGGCGGCGGTGATTGGTATAGCAACGCCACCTCGTTGCCGAATCTTCTCCGGGAACTGCGAACCCGCGTTCATATGGAGACGGACCGGGAGGAATCCATTGTCGAACCATCCGATCCGAATCTCTTTTCTTTTCCCTTGGTGTATATGAACGGACATGGGACCGTTCGATTCTCGGAAGCGGATGTCGTTTCCCTGCGGGAATACGTACGGCGTGGAGGAGTGCTATGGGCCGATGATAATTACGGAATGGACGAATCGTTTCGCAAGGAACTCCTCAGAGTCTTGCCCGATCATTCTCTCGTCGAATTGTCGTTCGATCATCCGATTTATTCGATCTATTACACTTTTGATAACGGTTGCCCCAAAATCCACGAACATGACGGCGGCCCCGCTCGTCTGTATGGCATTTATCTGGACGGACGCATTGCCGTATTGTACACGTTCAACACCGATATCGGCGACGGTTTGGAAAGCGAGGGGGTTCATCCGGAGGATTCACTGGAAATCCGCGAGCAGGCGATGCGCATGGCAATCAATATCGTGTTATTTGTTTTGGCCGGTTGAATTTCAACGCATTTTTTCCGATAATCCTGACAAGATCAGCAAGGATTCAAATCGAAAACATCCTGGTGAATCCGAAGATTCATTTCTCGAGCGCATCCCGGCGAAATGGATTCTCGGATTCCGGTCGGCATGAATAATGGACATTCATTGGGAAGAAAAATCGAGAGATGAACGGGAAAAACTGACCTTTCGGCTGCTGTTGCTCAATAAATGGTTTTTGATTCCGTCATCGGTTGCATACGAATGGTTTCTCTCCATCTCTCCATTTAAAGAAGCTGTTTATGTCTTTATCAAACCGACGATTCTCTATACCGTGGTTTCGATGATTGTCATCGTTTTATTGTGGCTGACCTATTATCGTTATGCCGACAGAGAGCCCGATAAATATTATTTTCAGCATACAAGAATACTCAGCCTGGTTTCCTATGGTTGTGACGTTGCGTTCGTCCTTCTCCTGATTTTTCTCCCCGCCGAAGCGGGCAATATTTTATGGTTTCTGTTTCTGCCGCCATTGTCGCTCATCGTGCTGGTTCCCCGCATGAAACGGTATCCCCATTTGCTGGTCGACGTGACGGCAACCGTGGTGATGTTGATCGCCATTCTCGGATTGTTACACTCTGTCGATTCCCCCACCAGTGCGCCGCATTTCAATCCGTGTGACATTCTTCTCTGCCTGTTTGGCATGCTCTTTACGTTTGTTTCCATTCGCAGCGTCCGGATGTGGATCGATTCCATGAACCGCGACGCGGAAATCATCGACGAATGGTATACCCTGTGGACGGAAACGCTGCGGCGTTTTCCCGCCGACTTCTTTTTGATCAATGTGCACGGAGAAATCCTGGTCGCCTCGAACGGAATACGAAAACTATTTACGTTGCCCGAGCCGGGCGGGAAGGAATGGCCGGAAGAGACGCAGCCGATTCGCAACGCGATTTTGTTGCGTTTCCATGCGGAGAAGGAACTGGATAAAACCATCACGGTTCCCGACGATAATTTGAAGACGCCGATCCGCATATTCCCGAATTTTTTCGGTTATAAGGACGAACGGTATTGCATCGCGCTGGTGCAGGAAGACAACAAAGAGATAGGAGCGCCGATGGGGATCGTGCGATCGGATCGTCTGACCATCGCGGGGCAGATCGCCGCCGGTCTCGCGCATGAATTGGGGAATCCGCTTGGAGTGATTCAATCCTGCGCGTCTTACCTGCATCAAAAAAGCGCCGAAGACGATCCCAATCGGGAAGAATACGAACTGATTGAGAAAGAATCCCGCCGTTGCCATAATCTCATCCAGCGGCTGCTCTCGCTGGCTTCGCCCAAGCGCGATACGCCGGCCGTTCATGACCTGCGAGGCATTCTCGAACACTCCATTTCGCTGGTGAAATATCAGGCCGGCTCGCGAGAAATCGAACTCGAAAAGCCGAATCGCAGTATCCCGATTTATGTAAATGAAGGCCAATTGTCGGCCGTGTTCATCAATCTGTTGTTAAACGCCTTGCAGAGCATGGAACAGTCGCCGGCGGAAGCGAAACTCCGCGTGCATACCCGTACACGCGGCAATGAAGCCATCGTGGACGTGACGGATGAAGGCGTGGGCATTTCCGCGAAGGAACTGGAAAAAATCTTTGATCCCTTTTTCACCAAAAGGGCGGAAGGAACCGGCCTGGGCCTCTCCATCGTGCATCAGGTCGTCACCGCTCTCGGCGGACGCATCGATGTGGCCAGCATTCCCGGCTCCGGCACGACGTTTACGGTGTATCTCCCTCTGCACGAGGACACGGAAGGAACATAAATGCGCAAACAATTTTCCCCACCTCCGTCGCCGATCATTTCCTATTTGGATTTGTCGCTGCAACTGATGTTGATTTTCCAAATATTGTCCACGGGCTTGTATTTCAACGGTTATTTTACCAATCCGCTGATCAACAAAATCCTGCTGGGGGAAATCCTGGCGCTGACAGCCTGGCTGTTGTTTTTCTGGAAAGCGTTCGCCGAGAAACGGCTGGTCCTGATTTGGAGTCCGTATTACCTGCCGGCTTTTGTTTTACTTGTATGGGCGGGAATCCGGTCCTATACGGGGCCGACGCCCGTCGCGCAGGATAATTTTTATATTTTCGCTCTTATTCTTTCCGCATTTCCGCTGTGGGTGACGGAATTTCGATATGCCCGGTTTCGCCGCCTCTACATTTGGGGCGTATTTTTTGCGGGACTCTGTTTTGTGATCGGCGGTTTGCGCCAGCTGATGCTCGAAGAGCCGCGATTCGACTGGTCTTTCTTCCCTGCCATCACCTTGTCAAAGGGTGAATACGAACGGCAGACGCTGGGAATGTTTCTCGGCCACAATAACGCCGCTTCCGCGTACATCTGGATCACGACGATCTATGCGGGCTATTTGTGGTATTCGTTGCGCCGCTCGTTCTTTTCCGCGTTGTTCGGCGTATTTATTTTATGCGCGTTGACTCTTATTTTTTACTGCGGCAGTCGCGGCGTCGCGTTGATGATCCCGCCTTCCCTTCTCGTGATCGGCGTCGGTTTATATCTCGCGCGATTCAAAAAAAACAAGGAAACGAAACGGAATGACCATTCCCAAATCGTGACTCCGTTTTGGTCGCGGAAAGCGATTGTCGTTGGCTCTGTCCTGATCGCCTCCCTATTCATTCTGGGATTGCTGATTTCTCGCGCGCCGTTGGCCCAAAAGCAGCTGGTGGGGGTTTACAATCGGTTCCAAACCTCGACGGAAACCCTGCTTTCGGGAACGTATCCCCGCGTTTGGTTGTTTTCCCTTGTCATGGTGCGCGAAAAACCACTTACCGGCGTGGGATTCTCCGCCTGGTCCTATGAATATCCTTATACCCAGGAATTGTGGTACACGACCTATCCGCAGACGAAAATCGGATTGCCGCCGATCAATAAATTTTCCGAACACGCACACAACGATTATCTGCAGACGTGGGCGGAATTGGGAATACCGGGATTACTCTGCATGTTCTGGCTGTTGTTCATTCATGCGCGGGGCATTTGGAAAATCTTTCGCTCGCATCCGATTCCGATTCCCGCCATTTTCGCCGCGGCGGCCACGGTGGCGACTCTCGTTCACACCACCGTTGCCTTTCCGTTTCACGAAGCGGCCGCCAGCTGCTTGTTTCTGGCCAATCTGGCGCTCGTCTCGTGGCACGTCTGCGATAAGAAATTCGTCCGGACGTTCGATTGGTTGCCGCAACGTGCAACCGGTCCGCGTGGATTCATGAGCGCCGCTGCGCTGGCGGTTTATATCGCGTCGGCCTATCCTGTTTACAATTACATCGTCGGCGATTTCGGCGCGCGGCAGTATAAAATTTATGCGGATTATACGCGAGGAATGAAGGATCCGGCGACCATCCATCAATACCTCGAAAGAGGATACGCTTATCTGCTGGAATCGACCATCTATCTACCGAACATCGGCCCGACTTATTTTACCATCGGTTGTGAAACCTATGGGCGCGCCAAGAGAGATGGAAACGAACAACTGTTCCTGCAAGGCATCGATTATTTGAAGCGTTCGCTGGAGACCTATTCCTACTACGACACGTACGGCCATATCGGCCGCGCCTACCGGTTGGTCTGGGAATTGACGCAAAAGCCGGACTATTTCGAGGCCGCCGTGACCAACTTCAAAAATGCCGTTTCCATCATGCCCACGTTCGAAGAAGGCTGGGCGCAAATCGGATTACTGTATGCCAAAAACGGGCAAGCGATGGACGCGCTGAATCTCCTGGCCGAAACCGAACTTCGCTTTCCCGGCTTTATCGACCGCACCATTTATCAAGGCGCATTGGACATGGAGGCGCAGGGCGATCTGGAATTGTCGGCCATGCTCTTCAACATCGCGTCAACCATTAAAAACGTGCAGATCGAAAAGCACTTTCATGAAACCATCGCCTTTTATCTGCGCCACGACCGGCCCGACATGGCCGTCAATATGATCGCCGGCTCGACTGAAAATCAAACGCCGGAATCGATCACGAAAGCGGTTACCTATTTGTTGGTGAATTATCTCTATCAGAAAAAATTCGAAGAAGCCTGGCAACTCACGGAAGAATTGCGAAAACAGGAAACATTGCAACCGATCAAGGAAATCTGGTATTTTTCCGGCATTGTCGCCTGGATCAGCGGACGACCGGTGGATACCTTGTTTTGCTGGGAACAGGCCCTTGAAAAAGGGATGCCGCGCGAACAACTGTCAGGCTCCTATTCGGTCGTAAATACCCTGATTTGTACACCTCATTACCTTAAATAGGACCCGATACCCAAGAATCGAACTCCGAATTACTTCCCCAAATCTGCGGCGTCTCCCCTATATGGTAGAAGCACATTGTCAAACACAAGGAAAAAAATCATGAACCTTCCAACGGACCTTCACCCCAAGCCGAAAAGTAAGAACATGCAGTAAGTGATTGATTTTAAAGGGATTTGCGCTGATCCTGTAATTTTTTTCTCGTGACTACACGAACATTTCTACACGGAAGAAC
>QZKN01000166.1 GCA_003598175.1 Candidatus Omnitrophota bacterium | reverse complement strand
TGTCCCGTCTGGCGTCGCATCTATGAACGGATTGTCAATGCCGGCGACCGACGAGGCCGGCCGGTTGAGGATATGTAAGAAAAAACCCGTTCGGGAAATGAATCGTGTCGTTTGGAAAGGCGAGGTGTGTCTGGAAATAAGGATTTTCGTAGCGGAAAACTGGCTTTTCCCTCAGAAACTGCTTAAATCCCCGTCGCGTTCGAAAAAAGAATGGGATTCAATCTTTATAAGATCGCTTTTGAACCATAATTGTTCAATGTAAGTTTTGATATGTTATTTGTATTCATAGTTCACGAACTCAGGTTGTATATAGGTATAGATTTGCCGGTTGACTTCATCCAAACTGCATGAAACGGCCTTACGTTCGGAATAAAAGTGGATTATTCGAATAGCGACCAATGAGGAACGTTCGAAGAACCGCCGGTGATGACGATGTTGTCGAGCATCATGCCTTCCTCGGGCGCATGCACGGCGGCTCCGCTGTTCCATAAAACCAACGTATCAAAACCTCTTTGCGGATTTCTTCGAAACCCGAAATCATCGGCGACCTGCACTCCTTCGGCCCACAGATCATATTTCAGATTGTCGAGATAGACTACCATTTTCATAGGAATCAATCTGCCGTCGCGATAATCGACGTTCACGTTCGCATACGTGCCGGCGCCGGCGCCGTCGCTGTTGATGGCATTGATCATGCCCGTATCGGTCGTCATTCGGGTCATGGCGCCGTTTTCATTGAAATCAATGGCCGAGCCGTCGTTGTCAAGATTAAAATTCGCGGAATCGCTGAGAACAAAACCGTTATCCACCGAACTGTCCGGAAGTCCCAAATATTGCCATTCCCATGTGGCGGTCAAAAGTCCAGTGCTGGTTAGCGGGAATGAAATCATGATGAACGAGTTGGCGCCTCCGTGTTGATCGACGTGGAGCGCTCCATTCTGCACGTCAAAACCGGTTGGCGTCGTTCCCGGTTCTTTTGACCAGACATTGGCCGCGCCGGCCGGTTGGCCGAGAAGAGGACCGTTGCCATATCCCTGCGCCGCTGAAAAATCGATGGACAACAAGGTTTGGGCGTCGAGATTGGCGACAAACGCCAGCGTGAAAACGGCGCCCCATAAGCATGTTTTTCCCATTTTGTTTCTCAATAATGTATGCATTTTACATTCTTTCCTTTCCGTCATTTTGGGTAAAGAGAACAAGTGAACATAAGAGCACGATATACTGCCATGTCCGCATTCTCTTAGCGCACAAGGAGAATCTCATATTCTTTTTCACATGTCAAGCGGTTGATTCATTTTTGCAGGGGCAATGTTTGATCGAATCCTGCGGGGGAGGCGTCAAATCAGCAGGGAGGTGAATCCCTGTCAATACTTTATACGCGAGAAAGGAAATTACTCAAAACAAATATCTTTCTTCTGCGGAAATGAGCGGGGCTTTCCGCGATCGCAATCGCTTTCAGATTTTCCACTCCCGCCATGAACCACGGTTCTTTGCAGGGTGGAATTTCCCATACCCAGGCAGGGACTTCAATTTGCATTTCGTCGCAGAGATACTCGATTGTCGATGCCAGCAAAGGATCGAAACGGTTATCGCCGTATTTGAAAGGGGACATCACCAGGTTCGGATCTTTTATGCGGCGGAAATCATCGCCTGTCTGGTTTCTTCAAGGGTTCTGCATTTCATTAAATAATTCCTCTAAAAAGCGAAGAAAAACGATTCCCTTTTTCTAATATATGTAAGCATGATATTGAAAGAAAAGCAATGAAAGAGTCAGGGAATTTCGTTTTTCGGGGACATTGGTTGGGATATTGTCTGTAAATAATTCGTGACGAATCGTTCCTGCCGTTTGTTGAGTGAGACGGCCGGTCTGGCTCTTCGCAACAGATCCAGGGCTTCCTCGTAGTTTCGAACACGGCCGCGATCGTGCATCAGCAGGATCGCGAAAATCGCGGTTCGTCCGTGGCCTTGCGCGCAATGGATGTAGGTGGATCCTTCCTTGATTTGTCGGATAGCGGTGGTGATGTCCTTTTCAGACGGGATTCCGCCATCGAGGATGGGGAGACAGATGTAGTTGACGTCCTGGCGAATGGGTTCCGGCTCGGTGAATTCCGCCGTGAGATCGACCCAGTTGACGAAACCATTGGGTTTTTCGTGTGGAAGAAGCCGACGTCCGATGGCGAGCGACTCGGTGACGTGATGGTACGGCGGCTCCTTGGAGAACAATCGGATCAGACGCCAAATACTCCAACTGCAGAGCAAATACGGCAGATGGAATATTTTGCTCCACAGCGGCAACGTTCCCGATTCCCGTTTGCCGAAGATCTTTGAGCCGATATTCCAATACCCGAATCCCGTTACGACGAAATTACAGCCGAGCCAGGCCAGAAGCCAGCCGAGTTCACCCTGTTTGACGCCGGTCAAAACAAAAAGAAAACCGATTGAAATCAATAATGCCGCGTAGTACATCCGGTTACTGTCCCATTTAAAAAAAAATTTATATAGAGGTTAGTTATATTGGTTTTCCTGCTGCCGCAGTGTTTCCTGGGTTTCCATCAATGCCGGCAACGCCTTTTGAATGCACGCAATGGATTCGTCCGGATAGCCGTCGGCGGAGGCGGACCAGGCGCGATTGAGGCGGCGTTCGGCCTGGGCGAACGAAGTCATGATGCGTGCGTAACCGGACATGCCGAATGCGTCGATCAGGTATTGGCGATTTTCGATGAATTCGGACAGGGAACCGGACAGGGTGCGGTCCAGAGATTCATGGAGTGCGTCGAGAGTCATTTCATGGAGATGATCCTGCATGTCGTTGATTCGTTCCACGACATTGGAAAGCGCATCATGCAGAATCTGCCGGTTTCCTGCGCGTTTTTGGGAATCTTTCGCCATCGTTCGTACGGCGCGGCGTTTGATGGCAATGCCGATCACCAAGACGGCCAGAAAGAAGATCGTTACCGGCAGATTGACCTGAAAGGTGTGTTCCCATCCTTCGATTTGCGGATGGGTTTGCGCCACGCCGATGGATGCGCCGATGGCGCCGATGGTGATGAGTAGAATCGCGAGTTTGTTATTCATGTTCAACCTCTTCATGCGCCCGGCGGCAGGATGACGCCGGTGATGATCAAAATGGATTGCAAAACGACGACGAGCGGTTCCCCCACGAGCAAACCGGCGGCGATGGGAACGCCCTTTTCTTCCACCCATTGCGTGCTGGTGGTTTTTAGTAACGCCATATGAATCAGGCAGCCGAGTCCGTAAGGGAGAATGTATTGTAACGGAAGGTACATCGAAAGGCCGACGAGGACTCCCATGCCGGCGACGCCGGTGAAGCCGAGCATTCCGCCGATAATGGCGCCGCCCAGATACTTCGGCCAGGGGACGTTACCGCCGGTGACTCCCTCGATGGCGGCCTGCAATGCTTGCGCCTGTGGAGCGCTGAGATTTTTCCCCGGTCCGAAGCCGAAACTGTGCCAAAGAACGGCGATGATCGTCAGGCAGACGATCGGGCCGATGCTGATGAATGTGAGTTGCACGATTTGTTGGCGAAGGGGAATGGCGCCGACGAGATGGCCGGTTTTCAGGTCCTGCATCATGTCCGAACATTCGCTCACGGCAACGCAGACGGCCGCGCCGATCAGGATGGCGGCGGTGATCGAGTTGTCGGTCAACATCAAAATCAGAACGATGGCGATGAGCGCCATGCCGCTGATGGGAGACCAGTCGGTCATACCGGCGGATTGGGCGACCACGATGCCGGCGAAGCCCAGCCACAACGTGCCGACGAGAGCGACGATCAGGGAGCGGAAGAGGCCGATGGGAGTGGTAAAAAAGGTCGCTAGGAAAAGGACGATCAACGATACAACGATGCCGAACAGGAGAAAATTGAGAGGCAGTTCTTCCGCCTGGCCGCTTTTCAGATCGATGCGGCGCAGGCTTTTCAATGCGGCTTTCATCGAAGGCAGGGATAGCAGGATGCCGGTGAGAGCCCCGCCGATCAACATGCCGATGCCGATGGGGCGGTTGATGTTGCTGTGCGCCCAACGGCTGATTTCGCCGCCAGCGGCAAATTGGGTTTCCCCCATGCTGGTCGAGTAATTTTGAATCAGCGACGAGGGCAGCCATTCCTGCATGACGCTGATGGGTGTGATGAGCCAATACGCGAGCACGCCACCCGCGAGCACGACCAGGCCGGGACGGCCGGTGATGAATCCCGCGCCGACGGAAAACAGGCTGACCGCCCAAACGTTGTCGATGTAGGCGGGCAAACCTAAAAGATAGCCCAGGTCGATTTCTCCGGGAATCAGATGAAAATCAACGCCGAAAAGGTACATGTCGTTCCACAATTTGATGGGGAACTGACTGAAAAAGTAAACGATTGCGCTGACGAGTGTGCCGATGATGAGCAATCGGGATTTTTCGACTCCCGCGCCCGGCGATTTCAGCACGGTTGCCACAGCGACGCCGGTAGGAAAACGCAGGCGGTCGAGATCGATCATCTGTTTACGGATGGGAATGATGAACAGGACGCCGAGCAAAGCGCCGGCGATCGCTGCCAACGCCACCGAAATCGGATTGAATTCCACGTTCATAAGGTAGAACGCAGGGATGGTGAATATAACGCCCGCGGTGGTGTTGTTGATGCCCGACGCAATCGTTTGGTTGATATTGTTTTCGACGATGGTGCCTTTTTTCAGGATGCCGCGCAAGACGCCGTAACCGAGAATGGCGGCAACGGCGGACCCACAGGTGGTGAAACCGATGAGCAGACCGGCGTACGTGAAACAGGCGGTGAGTAGAATGCCGAAAACGATGCCGGAAATGATGGCGGCCAGGGTGATTTCTCGATACGGACCGGTTTTGGGGGGGATAGGCATAAATACGTTCCTCAATCAGGCAAATTAATTTTTATACTTTTTTTAATACTTCCTTCGGTAATAGCTTTCGAATTTGGTTTCGAACCCGTTTGGCTATTTTGACGGCCTGTTCGGCTTCGGCAAGAGTCATTTCGTCGTAATCGCCGGGATAACGTGTAACCGTGGCATAATACGATAATTTTATCTGTTCTTCTTGGGAAAAATCCAATCGTCCCGGTATGGAAAGAAGAGAAATCAATTTTTTAATTTCGGGAGTTTTGGGGAAATCAATTCCATGGAGCACAAGAAGGGCTTTGAGATACTTTTCGACGCATTGTTGGGCGTGAAAACAAATTGTATCTGTCGGGCAATCATCTTTCATTTTTATAGTATTCGATGCATTCTTCAGATCATTTTCCGCTTTTCGGATCCAACTTTTAACAATAAAAAAGAGATCATTGTTCCTTTGCATATAGAATTTTACCTTCTTTAACTGCAATGCGAGGTATTGTTCCTGCGATAGTTTGATAACATATGAATTCGCGAGGAGTATGAACAATAACATCAATGGGGACGTCTATATCATACAATTCGAGACCTATTTCGACCTGTTTTTCCCGCTTTAAACCGTCAAATTCCATAATGACAAGAAGATCGACATCGCTATCCTTATTCGCATCGCCTCGCGCTTGCGATCCGAAAAGTATGATTTTTTTCGGATCGAATCGTTGAACGATTCGTTTCACCATTTCGTCGATTTGTTCGTTGATGGCCAGATTGGTCGAAACGGATGTCATCGTTAACTCATTCTTTTTCTTCGGTTTGCATGGTTCGCAGTCTTATTGTAAGCCAAAAAAAATCTCGGTAAAGAACAAATCACACGGTCCGGCAGGCAAGGATTTCTCTCCCCCCTGCAATTGTTTTAAAATCATGAAATCCGAATTGGGAAAGTGTGGTTTTAAGGGATTCCTCGTTGAACCGATGAGAGCGTGTCTGCGAACCGAGTTTGGTGAGTTCTCCCGCAAACCAACGCAGGATGGCATAACGGCTGTCAGCCAGATTGCGGGTGGGCTCGGTGATGATGACTTTATTATGGGCGGCGCGAATCATTTTTTCAATGATCGGTTGTTCGTCGGGAATAAACTGGTAGAGACTGCCCATCATCACGACGCAATCGGCGGATGGAATTTCGTCCGTTATTAGGTCGATTCGTTGCGTTGGGATTCCTTTTTTTTGCGCCCAGCTTAAAAAAAGTTCATTCCGGTCACAGGCCAGGTAGTTGACGTTTTTTCGTATCAATACGTGGCGGAATAAGGCGCAATCGCCGGCGCAGAGGTCAACGACGCTTGAATCATCGGGGATTTCGGCGGCGACCGCGGAAAAGCGTTCGTGATAATGAGAGCGGTAAAGGAGTCGCAGGGCAAGTTCGTAAAGGATGGGATGAGCGTAAATCGGATTGATCACAGCAGACCTTCCTTGCGCAATTGTTTGCGAAAGGCGGATAATTCGCGAACATAAATGAGACTGTCGCGCAAGGGTTGGACCGTGGATGGTTTGTCCCAACGCCGAATGAAGAGGGCGGGAATTTCTTTGATTGAGAGTCCATGATAATGGCATCGCGCCATGATTTCCGTATCCCAAAACCAGCCGGGGCTGTGGAGTTTGTCCAGAATCGGGAGAATTTTTTCCCGTTGGAAGAATTTGAAACCGGTTTCGGTGTCGCGATAGGGCAATTTTAAAATCCTGCGGACGAGTTGACGATAGCTGACGCTGAGAATGTTGCGAAAATACGTATCGAGGTTCCAACCGATGTTGTAAACGCGATATGCGGTGGCGCCGTCGTGTCCGTTTTCCAGCGCCAGCAGCATGGACGGGATATAACGACAATGGACTTCGAGATCGATATCGAGAAAACCGACGTATGTTCCTCTTGCCAGTTTCATCCCTTCCGTAACCGTCCCGCCGCGACCGACATTTTGGGAATGCAACACTAAGCGGGCGTGTTGCCGCCCGGCCGCGGCTCGTTCGACCTGCACAGCGCTGCCGTCCGGACTGCAATCGTCGATGAGAATCAGTTCGTAGGAATAACGGATTTGTTTAAGTACCCGTTCGATTTCGCAAATGCTGTTTTCGAGATACGATCCGTCGTTATAACATGCAATGACAAGAGATAAATCCACCACTATACCCTGCGCTCTTTTTTGTGGGATCAGTATAGCGGCATCTGCCTGGTTAAAAAAAGTGTCCGTTCATCAAATATTGTGAAAATTATGTGTGGAACTTTTTGATCGGATTGAGTTCTGAAAAGAAAAAAGGACCATGTCGCCGAGCGCCCTTCCTGTGCAGGTTTCGCCCTGTCGCATATTTATTTTATTCATCCGGATCGATTCCCATGGCTCTCAGCCTGGCTGCTAACCTTTCTTTGATTTCCCGCTCCTGCTTGGCGTGTATCCGCTCCTGCTCGGCGCGTATTCGCTCTTGCTCGGCGCGTAGACGTTGTTCGGCGGCTATGGGAATCGGTTTCCCCTTCTGATCGCACCATCGTAGCCAGAGATCATACTCCTGTTCATATACACCTTCCCACAGAACCAATCCCAAACCGACTTTCTCCAGCCAATGGTTTTGTTTCCATATGTATTTGCAATCCAGCAATTCATAAATCAGGAGGTCCGTGGTGAGAATTTCGCGATCGGGATCGAAGATCACATAATAAGGAACGCCGATCTCCTCATAGATACGGAATTTTTGGTCGGCTTCTCCCCCCTCCCGGTTGGAAACCACCTCCACCACCACATCCGGCGCTTTTCCGAATACCCAGGTGAAGAACACCCGATTCTTCTTGGCTCGCCGGTCTTTCGCCGGTTTGGTCCCCAAACTTAACAACATATCCGGGACTAACGGAGGTCGGTCCGGATCGTAATATAAACCGATATTGGCTCTGGCCAGAAACGGCTGGGGATAGTTCCATGATGTATATAGTGGTTCCACCAGCAATCGTTGTTGTTGATCCGAAAACATATTATCCACAGGTGTATCATCCTCGGTGACGAATTGCTCGTAATCGATCTCATCCACGTGTAGGATCGAAGGAATCGTTTTCGAGTTCATGGTATTTCACGTCCTGTTGACAATAATTCATCCTCAATGATTATAGAGTGAAAAATGGTGAGGGAACAGTGTTAGGGAAATTTCATGAAGCGCCGCCGGTTTTTGTATTGTCCTTGATGCCTAATTGATGTTCCACGTCGCGTCCCGCGTCCGGCATACAGTCGATGCTGACAACGTATGGTTTGATATCGAGAACCGGCGTCTTGTCGAATGCATCGATGCCGCTGACGTGCAATCGATTGCCCTCTCGTTTTTCCAGTTTGACAATCGTCATTCCAATCGGACAGGGCCGTCGAGGCGAGCGGGTGGAGAAAAGACCACGTGATTTTGGCGCACCGGGCGGCGTTACTTTTGCTTGCCATCCCTGACTGCGGTCGAACACGAAAAGAACGATGATATAATCGAAATCCTCGATGCCTTCCAGGCATTCCTCATATTCCCGATCAATTTCAATCACGGCTTTGATGTCCGGGGCAAAACGGCCCTGCCGCGGCGCGCCGGATGCGGGCGTGAGTGGAGAGTGAAATTCGCCGATCGGGATGAATGTAAACGGTTTTCTTTTTGTCGTGGTTTCGTGTGCGTTCATTTCGGATGGTTGCTCGTGTTTTGGATTGTCTTGCGGATTCGCCTTCAAAAGCGGCGCATTTTCACCTTGTTCGTTCGCGCCGGCGGCCCAGCCAATGCCGCAAAAGAGAAACGTCAGCAGAATTCTGTGCAAGGGGAATACCATCGTGTGCGTCAATCTGTTTTTTATCATGGTGGTGCTTTCTTTGATAGGATGGACCGATACCGCTGTATCCTGATTGGTCTTTATTATGGGTAGATGTTCAAAAAAAGTATAGCATGTTATTTTGTATGGAGAAGCATGGACAACATGCCTTTCCTTCTTTTTAACGGATATTATAATATGATATTGTTGTAATGGTGAACAATAAATCCTGATTATTGTTGGTGATTTGATCGGATTCCATTTACAAAAAAGTGAGGATGACATTATCATCGTGGAGAGATATTCTTGTTAATTGAAGGAGATATGAAATGTATGATATAAAACAAGTATTCGATCAAGTCCAATACCACCGTTGGTTTCAAATTCCATTGATGTTGTCTATGGTCGTCTTGTTGATCATTGATCATTGCTCGTTTGCTTCGGAAACGCCTCCGAATTTTCAAATGATCAGGAATCAAAAGATCTGGGATCAAGGCGCGCACAACGCCTTCACCGATCTGGTTTGGTTCCGCGACCGCTTTTTCTGCGTTTTCCGCGAAGGCGAAGGGCACGTTTCGCAGGAGGCGAACATCCGTATTTTGTCTTCCCCGGATGGATCGGACTGGGAGCCATCCGGCCTTTTGAGTTTGGAAGGATACGATCTGCGCGATCCCAAAATCGATGTTCATGCGGACGGAAAAACGCTGATGGTTCTGGGCGGCGGCGCCGTTCGCAAAGGAAATGAACCGGCGAGTAAACACCACTCGTTTGTCAGCCTTTCCACCGACGGAAAGGAATGGAGCCCCATCGAATGGGTGGCGGAAGAAGGACAGTGGTTATGGCGGATTACGTGGTTCAAGGAAATCGCATATGGCATCGCCTATGATGTCCGGCCGGAAAGCCGCTCACAACGGAAATACGGCACGACATTATTGAAAAGTACTGATGGTAAAAACTATACAATCGTCGTTTCCGATTTGTATCACGAAAGCGGGCCGACGGAAGCGACCCTTCGCTTCGCGCCCGACGGAACCTGTTATTGCCTGCAGCGGCGCGACGGAAAAGAGTCGAACACGGCCTTGCTCGGCGTCAGCCAACCTCCCTATACGAATTGGCAGTGGAAGGATCTGGGTTTGTATTACGGCGGACCGGATTTCATTCAAATCCCGGATGGCAGATGGATTGCGGCAGGACGTATTATTACAGATAAAGTCGCGAAAACGGTTGTCTGCGAACTGAATGTTGCCGAGGGAAAATTAATCCCACTCGTGACCTTGCCCAGCGGCGGTGACAACAGTTATCCGGGTATGGTTTGGCATGACGGAAAATTGTGGATCAGCTATTATTCCAGTCATGAAGACAAAACGAATATCTATCTGGCAGTATTATCATCAACCCAGCAATAGTAGTGTACAGCCGGGTCTAGGATTTAGTCTTTGGCCTTCAACCTAATCAATCATCGCTGCAATGAGGCGAGATAATTCCCGCAGCCGATGATCAGCGTGGATAGGATGAGTACGAAAATTCCAATAAAAACCAACCGATACGTGCGTGGGGAGGTTCCTTTCCATTCGTGAAAGAAAAGTCCCCACAGCGTGCTGAACACGATGATGAAGGCCATATGAATGGACCAGCTGGAAAAGTCATATTTCCCCATTTTCGTCGTGCCCATGCCGTAAAACATGAACTGCAAATACCACGTGGTTCCCGCGAGTGCGGAAAAGAGGTAGTTGGCGGCCAGTGTGGAACCGCTGCCGGTCAAATAATCTTTTCCCGTGCGATTGCGATAGTTCAGAAACACGCACCAAATGCAATTGGTGGTGAAACCGCCGGCGAGAATCACGATGAAAACCGGATTGTTGCTCCACAACGACGGCGCGCCCTGCTCAATGGCAAGATTGGCGATGGGTTTGCCCGCGGTGATGCCGAATGCCATACATGCGCTCATGATACCGGCGAAAATTGCCACCCACACGCCTTTGGCGAAATTAAATTCCCGGATCGTCTTTTTCTTTTCCTCGTCGGACAGTTCTCTCTCTTTGCGAACGCCGGCTTTGCCGCACACCGCGATGCCCGCCAGGCAGACAAGGACGCCGACAAGCGTGGTCCATCCGGAAAGTTTGGCGAGGATGTCGAAAATCTGCCCGTTGAAAATAGGGGGAATGATCGTGCCGAAAGCGGCGCAAAAACCCAATGCCAGAGCATACCCCAGCGACATGCCCAAATAACGCATGGACAGCCCGAACGTCAAACCGCCGACGCCCCACAACACGCCGAAACAATAACTGGCGAACACGCTGCCCGTCGGAGCGTCGCTGAGAACGTTCAGCAGATTCGGGATGGTTAAAAACGAAACAATCCACGGCGCGATGATCCAGCTGAAAACGCCGCCCACGAGCCAATAACTTTCCCACGCCCAAAACTTGACTTTTTTAAAAGGAATATAAAAACTACCCGCCGCCAAACCGCCCAATGCATGGAGTACAACACCTAAAAATGGATTTGCTGTCAAGATGATTCCCTCGTTTGAGTAAAATGCGAAATTTGAATGAAAAGAATAACACTTCCGCTTATTATTTGGAATGATTGAGGAGTAGTCAGTTTTCTAAATTCTAAAGATTTCTTTACGGTATGGAGAGGCCGTAGACTTCGATCCAGTCAACGCGGGTGCAGCCGGGGGTGCCTGCGCCGATCCGCAGATCCGTCCAACCGATGGAACGCACGCGGCTGAGATCCGGAGACTTGATGCGCTCTCCTGCTTCGATTGTTTGTATATTCAGTTGACGCCATCCAAGTCTTTTTAGATCAACGTCGAAGATGTGCCAATCGGGTGTTTCGCCAAAGCCCTGTTCGGCCGCCAGCCAGCTGCCGTCGGCGAGTTCGAGAATGATCTTTACTACATGAGGACCGGATTGTTTGACGCGCCAGCGGATTTTTCCGTTTTGAGAAAGGTCGACAAGCGCATCTTTCTTTTTCAAGCTGATCGCCCAACGGCCTTTTTCACAGGAACCCGACCAGATATACCACGGATCGTTTTCGATATTGTCATGATGGGATTTTTTGATCGAGTCGCCATCCGGTCCATGTCGTGTCACGATCAAATCCGGATTTAACACGTGTTCCTGCGTAACCGGAATTTGTGCGGGGATTTCTTTCCAATCTTCGCGGAAAAACAATTCATCGTTAACGATTGTTTGCTCATTGCAAACACCCGCATCGGCCAGAAAAAGGGGAATGAAAAAGAAAGAAATTAAAAGGAATTTATGATACATGATAATTCACCATGCAAGCCAAATGGCCATCCACATAACCGGCGGCAAGGTAAGGCAATGTGCCGTCAACGGCGGCATAGGCCAGTTTTTTTCTGATTTGTTTCTTCTCTTCGTCAGAGAGTGGTTTTAACGTGCGCGCGATGGCGGCGTTGGATTCCACGATTTCAAGCGTGGGCATGCCGATGACGGCGGCGGCGACAGGCAGATTCAACGCATAGCGAATCAGTTCTTCCGCCGCGACTCCCCCTTTGCCGATCAAGGCGTTTTGCGCAGTGGTTTTCATTGCCAGCAGGCCGATTCCATGTTCCAACGCGTAAGGAATCACATCCTCGGCGAAGTTGAGGCCGACATAATTGCCGTCGTGCGCCGGATTTTGCGGGCACATCACCACGTCCGGTTGAATGCGTTGGAGTCCGTCGGCGATCACGTTGCTATCGCCGTGGCCGGTGATGCCGATCGCGCCGATCACGCCCTCTTCCTTCCACTTGCGGTAGGCTTTCAGAGCGCCGTTTTCGGCCAGTATCCGGTCGATATCGTCCGCAGTTGCCAGGCCATGTAAATGGAGAATGTCGACGTGATCGGTTTGTAAGTCGTTTAGCGATTCTTCAAACTGCCGCTTGGCGGTTTCCGCATCCCGCGCGTTGAGTTTGGTGGACAATGTGATCCGGTCGCGATAATGGGGAATGAGATAGCGCCCGTAACGCTGCTGGCTTTCGCGTTTTCCCGCTTTCGTATAACTGTGGGCCGTGTCGAAGTAATTGACGCCCAGTTCGATGGCGCGATGGATCATTGTTTCGGCGAGTTCCGGATCGTCCTGCAACAAATAGCGGGAGCCTCCGCCGAATCCGACGATGGAAATCATGCGGCCGGTTTTGCCGAGCGGACGCAGAGGCATGGCGATGTCTGCCGATTGCGAATCCACGGCGGCAGGATTTGCGAGAACCGGCAGGCTGACGCCGGCTGCCGTTGACGCGAGAAAGGTTCTGCGAGTGATGGGAGTATTCATTGAAAGGTCTCCTATTTTATATAAAATACGGATCGCCGGCGCCTTGTTGATTTTCGGGAAGGATGCCGAGACGCAGGGAGCGTGTTTTGTCGCATCCAATCGTACAGGAATCCGATTGAATTATAAAGCGTGGTTGGTAACGACATGCGGATTTGTCAGGGAAACTCGCAGCCGGGAGTATGGCGCGAGAGCGCAAAAGGACGAACAAAACCATTCAACGGATTGAAGCGATGGCTGATTTCCATGAACCGAGGGTCTATTCAAATGTAGGATTTTATTCTATGGTTAATGGCAAATAAATTCCGATTGGTAGAAGGGCTTCGTGTTTCGACAATGAAATCAAATTTCTGGTTTCGGAGATAAATTATGAATGGAAAAAGAATGAATTCATCGCACCTCAACCGTCGTCAATTTCACCGCGCCATTGCCGCCGCCGGCTTCAGCGCCGTATCGGCGAAACGCGTTCTCGGCGCCAATGACCGCATTCAAGTCGGCGTGATCGGCTGCGGCGGACGCGCCTATGCCCACATCGACACGTTGTTGAAAATCAGGGAAGCCGACGGCGGCGTCGATATCACCGCCGTTTGTGACCTGTATCGCCCGCGATTGGAAAAAGCCAAACAGCGAACCGGCGGGCGGGGAACCATGCGCCACGAAGAACTGCTCGGCTGGTCCGATGTCGATCTCGTCGTTGCCGCCGGGCCGGATCACTGGCACGGCTACCACGCTCTCGACGCCATGAACGCAGGGAAAGATGTGTACTGCGAAAAGCCGCTTTGTCATTGGCGTCAGATCGATTTGCCGCAACAGCTGGTGGAAACGGCGAAAAAGACCGGGCGTCTCGTGCAGATCGGCACACAATGGATATCGAATCCGGCATATAAAAAAGCAAAAGAATTGATTCAAAACGGAGCAATCGGCAAACCGATCGAGGCCGTGACCGGCTATTACCGCGTCGGCGATTGGGGCGAGCGCGGGATGCCCATCGACGACGCCAACGCTCAGCCCGGCCCGGATTTGGATTGGGAACGGTTTTTAGGCGACTCGCCCCGACGCCCGTTCGACGTCAGCCGTTTCTTTCGCTGGCGCATGTATTGGGATTACGCCGGCGGTCCCGCCACGGATCTGTATCCGCATCCGTACACGCCGGTTGCGTACATGCTCGATCTCGGTTATCCCGATTATGTCGTCTGCACCG
>QZKN01000077.1 GCA_003598175.1 Candidatus Omnitrophota bacterium | reverse complement strand
CCGCCCCTACGCGGATTTTTCATTCCGATCAGTCCGCCGGCCCGTAATTGAGCGCTTCCATCTTTTTGTACAGATGCCAACGATTGGTCACATCTTCCTGGCCGAGTTCGATCAGGCGTTTGGCCGCTTCCGGCTGGCTCTTGGTCAACATTTTGAACCGGGTTTGTTGATACGCGAAGTCCTGGTAGGAAATCTTCGGATCGCGTGAATCCAACTTCAACGGATTTTTGCCTTCCTTCGCCAAATCGGGATTGTAACGGTAGAGCGGCCAATGTCCGCTTTCCACCGCCGCCTTCTGCGTATCCATTCCCGTGCGCATATTGATGCCATGTGCGATGCAATGGCTGTAAGCCAGAATCAGGGATGGACCGTCATACGCTTCCGCTTCGATGAATGCCTTCACCGTTTGCAGATCGTTAGCGCCCATCGCCACTTTCGCGACGTAAATGTTGCCATAGGCCATCGCGATCATGCCCATATCCTTCTTCGGCATTGGCTTACCGCCGAACGCAAACTTTGCCACTGCGGCGCGTGGAGTCGCTTTCGACATTTGCCCGCCGGTGTTGGAGTAGACTTCCGTGTCGAGCACCAACACGTTGACGTTGCGGCCGGAAGCCAGCACATGATCCAGGCCGCCGTAACCAATGTCATACGCCCAACCGTCGCCGCCAACCGCCCAGACACTCTTCTTCACCAAATAATCCGCGATATTGAGCAGGTTTTTCGCTTGCGGCGTGTCCATGCCCTGCAATTTGCTTTTCAAAATCGCGACGCGATCGCGTTGTTCCTTGATATCCAGCTCGGTTTTTTGTTCCGCATTGATGAGTTGATCGACGAGAACATCGCCGATTTGGCCGGCCAATTGCTGCAACAGTTCTTTGCCGTATTGATTCAATTTATCGATGGTGAGACGGAAACCCATCGCAAATTCCGCATTGTCTTCGAATAACGAATTCGACCAGGCCGGTCCGCGGCCGTCCCGATTTTGCGTATAGGGCGTCGTCGGCAGATTGCCGCCGTAAATCGAAGAACATCCGGTCGCATTGGCAATGATCGCACGATCGCCGAACAGCTGTGTCATCAACAACACGTACGGCGTTTCTCCGCAGCCGGCGCACGCACCGGAAAATTCAAACAACGGCGTCAGCAATTGCGAACCTTTGATCGAATCAATCTTTAGTTTAGTGCGATCCATTTCCGGCAGATTGAGGAAGAACTCGAAGTTCTCCCGCTCCGGCTCTCGCAACGGTAGTTGATCCTGCATATTGATCGCTTTGAATTTGGGTTCCTGTTTATTCTTGGCAGGACAGACGTGAACACACGCGCCGCACCCGGTGCAATCTTCGGGCGCCACCTGCACGGTGAATTTCAATCCTTCGTATTCTTTTCCCCGCCCGTCCGTCGATTTAAACGTCGCCGGAGCATTTGCCAATTCTTTCGCATCGTAGAAATTGACGCGAATAGCGGCATGTGGACATACGATGGAACACTTCGCGCATTGAATGCAAACTTCCGGATCCCAAACGGGAATTTCCAGGGCAATATTACGCTTTT
The DNA here is from genome assembly GCA_003598175.1 of Candidatus Omnitrophota bacterium. Classification (GTDB taxonomy): domain Bacteria; phylum Hinthialibacterota; class Hinthialibacteria; order Hinthialibacterales; family Hinthialibacteraceae; genus SURF-12. The sequence continues at coordinate 12,736 of QZKN01000077.1, read as the reverse complement.
CCCATTTCGTGGTTCCCGTGGGGAAGGTTCCGTCGACCGGGAATTTACTGACGGGGATCGAATCGCCGTCATTGGCGATGATCACGCCCGTCACTTCCCGCACAAATTTCGGCGCTTGGGGCGAAACCGACGGCGGCATTTCGATCGCGCTGGTCGCCTGCGCGGGCACCTGTACTTCATACAGGCCGTCGAGCGATTTATCCACGGCGTTGTAGTTCATTTTAACGATTTCATCGCCTTTTGCGCCATACGTTTTCTTGATGGTGTTTTTGATTTGCGCGATAGCTTCGTCTTTAGGCAGAACACCGGAAATGGCGAAGAAGCAGGTCTGCATAATGGTGTTGATGCGCGCGCCCATTCCCGTTTCGCGGGCCACTTTATACGCATCGCACACATAAAATTTGATCTGTTTATCAATGATGTCCTGCTGCACCTTGCGAGGAATGTGATCCCAGATTTCATCCGGCCCGTACGGACAATTCAGCAGGAACGTCGCCCCTTTCGCCGCATTCTTGAGCATATCGTATTTTTCGAGAAAGACGAACTGGTGGCAACCGACGAAGTTGGCCGACGTCAGAAGGTACGTGGAGCGAATCGGCTTCGGACCAAAGCGCAAGTGAGAAACCGTAACCGAACCGGCTTTCTTCGAGTCGTAAACGAAGTACCCCTGCGCGTAATTCGGCGTATCTTCGCCGATGATTTTGATGGAATTCTTGTTCGCGCCGACGGTTCCATCCGCCCCGAGTCCGAAAAACATTGCGCGAACCACATCGTCCCCTTCCGTTATGAAATTCGGATCGTAATCAAGACTGGTGTTTGTGACGTCGTCGACGATGCCGACGGTGAAGTGATTCTTCGGCGATTCTTTCGCCAGCTCATCGAACACTCCCTTGATCATCGCAGGCGTGAACTCCTTCGAAGACAATCCATAGCGGCCGCCGATAATACGCGGATATTCTTTGAACGGAGCGGTTCCGTCCACGATCGATTCGGAAATGGAATTCACGATATCCAGATACAACGGTTCACCAGGCGCGCCCGGTTCCTTCGTACGATCCAATACGGCAATTTTCTTCACTGACGCCGGCAAGGTTTTGATGAAGTCTTTCACGGAAAACGGACGATACAGTCGGACTTTCAATACGCCGACCTTCTCGCCGCGGTTCGTCAGGTATTCGACGGTTTCATGCGCCGTATCCGCTCCCGAACCCATCAATATGATAATGCGCTCCGCATCCGGCGCGCCGACGTAATCAAACAAGTGATACTGACGGCCGGTCAGTTTGGCAAACCGGTCCATCGCTTCCTGCACGATAGCCGGACATTTTTGATAAAATGGATTGACGGTTTCCCGGCATTGGAAAAAGACGTCCGGATTCTGCGCCGTGCCGCGCAAAACGGGATGCTCGGGCGACAAGGCGCGGTTGCGATGGGCATGAACAAGTTCGTCGTCGATCATGGCCCTCATGTCCTCTTCCGTCAGCTCTTCCACTTTCTGCACTTCATGCGAAGAACGAAAGCCATCGAAGAAATGCACGAAGGGGATGCGCGCCTTGAGCGTGGCGGATTGTGCAATCAAGGCCATGTCCATGACTTCCTGCACGGACGCGGATGCAATCAGGCCGAATCCGGTTGATCGCACCGCCATGATGTCGCTGTGATCGCCGAATATCGAAAGCGCATGCGCCGCCACGGAGCGCGCGGAAACGTGAAAGACAGTGGACGTCAATTCCCCTGCGATCTTGAACATGTTCGGGATCATCAGCAACAATCCCTGCGAAGCTGTAAACGTGGTGGTCAACGCGCCCGTCTGCAATGCGCCGTGAACCGCGCCGGACGCGCCGCCTTCGCTCTGCATTTCGACGACTTCGGGAATCGTCCCCCAAATATTCTTTTGTCCTTCCGCGGACCATTGATCCGCCCATTCCCCCATGTTGGATGAAGGAGTGATGGGATAGATGGCGCACACTTCATTGGTTTTGTGGGCAACGTAGGCAGCCGCCTGATTGCCATCGATGGTAACCATTCGCCGATTCATTAAGGAACCTCCAAACGTTGAATTTATCGACTGCGAGTTTGAATACATGTCTCTCCTGTGAAGATTGCATGTGGGAGGGAGAGAAAACGTTGATTTCTATATTGTAAAAGATACCGTCTCCAGCCGATTACTCAAGTGCCGGAGTTTCTGTATATCTTTATGAATACAAAACATAACGATCGTTTATTTTGAATATACATTACAAAATTTGTAATGTATGTAATCTTTACCCTATATGAAAACTCTTCTCATTTTCAGGTTTTTCCCCGGAAAATACGGCAGAATTACCAGCACATCGCATATTGATTGTGTTGATCAATTATCATTATATGGCGTCATTGAGTAAGTATCAATGGATTGATCATGCCGGAATGGATGGATTCACCTGACAGGGGAAGATTCATCCCAAAAATTGCTTCATTTCTCTTGCCGCCTTCGACGACAGTCGCAAAAGATGAATGACATTATTCATCCACAAAAAAAAGACGGATCAAACGATGTAACCCTCTATACGATTGATCGCAACAATCGTTTTTCCAGCAATTCCTGTATCTCGCGCCGTCCATCCAGTACGCAATGAATATAAACATCTCTTTGCTTTACCTGATAGATAATGCGAAACGGATAGCAATGGACTTCTCGATATTCATAAATATTAAGACGTTCCAGTTCGGAGGGATAATGTCCTCGATTCGGCAATTCCGATAAACTCAAACATGTCGATTGTATGGTTTGATATACGGATTCGGCTTTTTCCACTGATTCCGCGGAGACGATATAGTTATAAATCGCGAAAATATCTTCTTCCGCATCAGTAATTATAAATACGCAATATTTCATCGCACGTTCGCACGATCAATTCTAGCCCGAATATCCTGAAAGGACTGTTCTGCCGGTTTCATGTGGCCTTCATTCAAATTCTTGTTACTCAATGCTAATATTTTGAGTAAAGCCAGACTTGCCAGGGTCTGTTCATACGTACGAATATCTTGAAGCACTGCTTTGGCTTCCCCATTTTGAGTGAGAATCATGGTTTTGTTGTTGTCCGTAACCTCACGTAATACTTCCGAGGCATGCGCTTTGAAATAACTGATTGGTTTTATGGCTTCACTGAGTTTCATGGAAAGGATTCTCCCTGTTCATGACTTGATCATAGACTACATTTGGATCAAAAGAAAGTTAAATCAAAGGTGAAAACAAACTAACCGTATTTTACCTTTTGTGAAACATGGCCAATTGGTTCCAGGAATTTCCATGGGGAAATGCGGCCTGGCGCGGACGCATTCAGGTGAATTTGGTCATTCCTGTTGATAACGCCACAAGAAGACTTATGACGGATAGAATCGTGGATAGCCTCTCTCCTGTTTCTCGATCCATCCACAAACCTTACCATTTCTCAAGAAATCCACGTTTATTCAACATAGGATCATCGAATTGTTCGTCTACGGATTGACTGCCGAATGAGATTGGGCTAGAAAAGTTCGTTTTACCTTTTCGGAAATTTGGTCTTATATTATTCGGAGGATATTATGTTTAATGGTATTTTTCGTATTCCTGTTCCACAAAACGAACCGATTTTTTCTTATGCGCCGGGAACCGCCGCGCGCAAGGAACTTCAGGCAAAATTGGAGGAGATGCTGAAAAATCCGGTCGAAGTCCCCTTGATCATCGGCGGGAAAGAAATCAAAACCGGAAACCTGGTCGACATGCGTTGTCCGCATAATCGCGAACAATTGCTGGGCCGCTATCATGCGGGAGACGCCTTGCATACGCATAAAGCCATCGAAGCTGCCAATGCGGCAAAAAAGGCATGGTCGGAAATGCCGTGGGATGCGCGGGCGATCATCCTGCTCAAGGCCGCCGAACTGCTCTCGACCAAATATCGCTCGACATTGAACGCCGCCACCATGCTTTGCATGAGCAAGACCTGTCATCAGGCCGAAATCGACTCGGCCTGTGAATTGATCGATTTTTGGCGGTTCAATCCGCATTTCATGGAATTCGTATATGGGGATCAGCCTTTTTCCACGCCGGGCATCCTCAATTATATGGAACACCGGCCGCTGGAAGGTTTTGTGCTGGCCCTGACGCCGTTCAACTTCACTTCCATCGCCGGCAATCTTCCCACGTCTCCGGCGCTGATGGGCAATGCGGTGGTTTGGAAGCCGGCATCAAGCGCGGTTTTGCCTGCATATTATATTATGAAAATTCTTCAGGAAGCGGGGATGCCGGACGGCGTCATCAACATGATCCCTGGTCCCGGCCCGGTGATCGCGCCTCCCGCACTCGACCATCTCGATCTCGGCGGGATTCATTTTACCGGCAGCACCTACGTGTTCTCGACCATATGGCTGGCGGTGGGTTCCGACATTCGCAAGTACTATTCGTATCCGCGAATCGTGGGCGAAACCGGCGGAAAAGACTTCATTTTCGCTCACGCGTCCTGCGATCAGGACGCTCTCGTCACGGCGCTGGTGCGCGGCGCGTTTGAATATCAAGGCCAAAAATGTTCGGCCGCCAGCCGCGCGTACATTCCCGATTCCATCTGGCCGACAGTCAAACAAAAACTGCTGGACGAAATAGCGCAAATCAAAATGGGCGATATTTGCGACTTCGGCAATTTTATGGGCGCAGTCATCGATGAAAAGGCGTTCAAAACCATAACCGGCTATATCGATTTTGCCAAAACCAATCCCGGTTTTGAAATTCTCTGCGGTGGGAAATACGATTCCTCAAAAGGTTATTTCGTCGAACCGACCATCGTTCTTTCCAAAGACCCCAAATCGAAACTGATGGTGGAAGAAATATTCGGACCGGTGTTGACCCTTTTCATCTATCCCGAAAACGAATTCGAATCTTCGTTGCACCTCTGCAATGAAACCAGCCCATATGGACTCACCGGCTCCATCTTTGCACAGGACCGGGCGGCGATCGTAAAGGCCAACCATATTCTCCGCCATGCCGCCGGTAATTTTTATGTCAACGACAAACCCACCGGCGCGGTCGTCGGCCAACAGCCGTTCGGCGGCAGCCGGGCGTCCGGCACCAACGACAAGGCCGGTTCCTGCCTCAACCTGGAACGCTGGGTTTCCCCGCGCACCATCAAGGAAACATACATTCCGCCGCGAGATTGGCGGTATCCGTATATGGCGGAAGAGAAATAACCATTGATCCGTCATACTTATTTGTTATTTACTCAATGAACGCACACCCGACCATTCATATTCACCTATAATAATCCATCATGGTTCTCTCCATCTTCCATCCGATTATCCGCCAGTGGTTTGCGGAGCGAATAGGGACGCCGACCGACGTCCAACAACTTTCCTGGCCACAGATCGCCGCCGGGAAGCACGTGTTGATCACCGCGCCCACCGGCAGCGGGAAAACGTTGACCGCGTTCCTACTGGCCATCGACCGCCTGCTCACCGGCAGATGGCAACGCGGACAGATTCGGCTGTTATATATCTCTCCGTTGAAGGCGCTAAACAACGATATTCAACGTAATCTGCTTTCCCCCTTGTCCGAACTGCGGGACTATTTTGAACGGGAGAATGAATTCTTCCCGCCTATATCCATCCAAACGCGAAGCGGCGACACCGATCCGGCCGATCGTCGGCGGATGCTTCGCCATCCGCCGGAAATTCTGATCACCACGCCGGAAAGTCTGAATCTGCTCGTCAGCTCCGTCGGCAGCCGAAAATTGCTAAGCGGAATTGTCTGTGTGATTTTGGACGAAATTCATGCGGTGGCGGGAACGAAGCGGGGAACCCATTTGATCACCGCCGTCGATCGTCTGGTTCCGTTGTCCGGTGAGTTTCAACGCATTGCCCTCTCGGCGACGGTCAAACCGCTCGCCGCCATCGCGGATTTCGTCGGCGGGTACCGTAGCGAGAGACGTGGAAATCGTGTGAACTACCACAAACGTAAGGTTTCCGTGATCGAAGCGGGGAGCGCAAAAGAATATCGCCTGCATTTACAAATGCCGGAAATGGAAGACGAAACTATCGGCAACGAAATCGGGCTTCCACCCCGAGTCACTTTTTGGAATTCCCTGATTCGCGAGTGCAAAACGATTATCCACCGCAACTGTTCCACTCTTTTCTTCACCAATAATCGGCGACACTGCGAACGGATCAGCATGTTGATCAATCAGGATGAAAAGGAAATTCTCGCCTACTCGCATCACGGATCCCTTTATCGAGAAACCCGCGAAGTGGTCGAAGAACGACTCAAATGCGGGGAGCTCAAGGCCATCGTCGCCACCGGCTCGCTGGAACTGGGAATCGATATCGGCGCGTTGGACGAAGTCGTACTGATCCAGACGCCGCCGTCGGTCGCCGCCGCGCTGCAGCGAATCGGACGCGCGGGGCACGAGGTCGGTCGCGTCAGTAAAGGCACGCTGTTTCCACTTCACGGATTCGATCTTCTCGAAGCGATCGTGATGAGCCGATGCATTCAGGAGCGCGATATCGAATCCATCCGGCCCATCCCGCGGCCGCTGGATGTGCTGGCGCAGATCATTGTCGCCATGACCGGCGTCGAGAAATGGAATCTCGATCATCTTTATGATTTTATTAGAAACAGCGCTCCCTACCACGAGCTGGGACGAACCGAATTCGACCTCGTTTTGAAAATGCTGAGCGGCCACTACGGCGGCGGCCGCGTGCGTAATTTAAGACCGTTGCTCTTCCTCGATCGGGTGGACAATACGGTCCAGGCAAAGGATGGCGCATTACGAATTGTGTATGCGGCGGGAGGCACAATCCCCGATCGCGGGTATTATTCCCTGCGCCATCACGACACCCAGACGAAAATCGGGGAATTGGATGAAGAATTCGTATGGGAACGCCGCGTGGGCGACACGTTTATTTTCGGAACCCAGGCGTGGCGGATTCTGAAAATCACCCATAACGACGTCGTCGTCGTTCCCGCCATCGGCCAGGATGCGATGACCCCGTTCTGGAAAGCGGAAGCGATCAACCGGGAGTTCCATTTTTCAGAAAAAGTCGGACTTTTTCTCGAATCGATCCATGCAAACGTAAACGACGAGCCATTATGGAAATCCTGGCAACGGGAGTATGACGTCGATGAACAATCCGCCCTATCCCTGATCGATTTTCTGCAGCGGCAAAAAAAAGTGACCCAAGCGGATTTACCTCACCGCCATCATCTGTTGATCGAATATGTAACCGGGTCAAACCTCGCGAAACACAGCAGCCAGGCCATTCTTCATACGATGTGGGGTGGACAGGTCAATCGACCCCTGGCGCTGGCCCTGGCTTCCGTCATGGAAAATCAAGGCGGAAATCGCCCCGAGATTTTCGTTGACAATCATGGGATTTCTCTGCTGATGTCCGATCATCCTTCCATAAAAGACGCGCTGCTCGCAATAGAACCGGACGAACTGGAACATCATTTACGAAAAAAATTGGAACAAAGCGGTTTCTTTGGCGCGCGGTTTCGCGAGAATGCGGCGCGCGCGCTTTTGCTGCCTCGCGATTCGTTCGGCAGACGCACGCCGCTGTGGGTGAACCGCCTGCGTTCGAAAAAACTGCTGGAACTCGTCGCGAAATATGAAGATTTTCCTATTTTGGTGGAAACCTGGCGCACCTGCCTGCAGGACGAATTCGATCTGGCCACGCTCAAAATCCTTCTCGATGAGCTGCGGACCGGTGAAATTCGCATCAGCGAAGTCCATTCGCCTGTCCCCTCCCCCTTCTCCGATGGTTTGTTGTGGCAAGAGACCAATAAATACATGTACGAAAACGATACGCCTGCGTTTGATGCTCTATCCAACCTCGGCGATGAACTGTTGCAGCAAGTCGTTTTTTCCGCCGCCCTCCGTCCCACCATCACCCGTGCATTGATCGAACAATTCGAACAAAAGGCGCAGCGAACTTATGGGAGGTACGCTCCCCAATCCTCCGTCGATTTGTTGGATTGGATAAAAGAGCGGCTTTGGATTCCGTGGCCGGAATGGGAAGAACTGCTCTGCGCCATGAAAAGAGACCATTCAATCGACGGAAACGAAGTATTGGATTCGTTGCATCCAAAATTACTACGTATTTATTTCCAACAAAACCAATCTGCCTCCGGCGTCGTGGCGCTGGAATGTTTGCCTCGCCTGCTGGCGGCTTTTCCCTATGCCGACGATGAAATCATCGTGGCGTCGATGCCTTCCGGCGCAACGATTTCATTACAAGATGCGTTGCGCTCTATTCCTTCTCCTGCCATACGCGAAATCGCTGACGAAATCGATCCTCTCACCGAATGGATCGGGCAATGGCTGCAATTTTATGGTCCGAAACCACGTTCGTTCCTGCCGGATACGTTCGCTCTTGACGAAACGCGCCTGAACGATGTGTTGGATTCCTTGCAGGAAACGCGACGCATCGTCATCGGCAAATTGAGCGAGGGCAGCACGGAAGATGAAAACTGCGACAGCGAGAATCTTGAAATCCTGTTGCGGCTGACGCGAAAACAGGCCATCCCGTCGTTTGAAACGCTTCCGGCGGAAAACCTCGCCGGATTTATGGCTTTCCAGCAAGGGCTTTTACGGTCGAACGGCAATGCGGAATCCTTGCCCTCTGTTTTGGATAACTTGTTGTTATATCCGCTCCCGCCGGAAATGTGGGAAACGGAAATTTTACCGGCGCGGCTTTCCTCCTATTCTCCTGCATGGATGGACGCTTTGATGCAGGAAAGCGGATTGATCTGGTATGGCAGCGAACAAGAGAAAATCATGCTGTGTTTTCAGGATCAGCTGGAGTTGTTATGTGGAGAACATGAGAACGAAACGAACGCGCCGGCGCAAGCCGATGCGTCCGAACGCGCGATTCTGCCGGACCGGATGGGAAAATACGATTTTTCACAATTATTAAATTATACAAAAATGACGACCGTGGAATTGACCGATGCGCTATGGAATCTGGTCTGGCGCGGAAAGGCGACGAACGATTCCTTCGCGGCTCTGCGCAAGGGAATCGACAGCCGATTCAAAGCGTGGGACATCGCCTCGGACAAAAAGAGCGGACGGCGGGCGGGCTTCGGCCGTTGGAAATCGTCGCGACCATTCACGGGAAACTGGTTCGCGCTGGAAACACCATCCGCTCCGTTCGATGCCATGGACCGATTGGAATTGCAAAAAGAAAAAGTACGCGTAATACTGGATCGGTATGGCATTGTGTTCCGTGATCTGTTGGCGCGGGAACATCCCGCTTTACGCTGGGGGCAACTTTTCAAAGCCCTGCGCCTGATGGAATTGTCGGGCGAGATTCTTACCGGCTATTTTTTTGCGGGAATTTCCGGCCTGCAATTCATCTCTCCCTCCGCCTTTCGTTCCCTGCGGGAGAATGCAAACCAGGAGCGGATTTTTTGGATCAACGCAATGGATCCGGCGTCGTTATGCGGCGTTGCGCTCAAAGGATTAAACTATGAATTGCCCAAACGCCGCCCGACAACTCATCTCGTATATCACGGCAACCGGTTGGTGTTGCTCTCGAAACGAAATGGAAAGGATGTGGAGATTCGCGTGCCGCCTAATGATCCGCATTTGCATGAGTATTATAGGTTATTCAAAAATGTGCTCGAACGGCAGATTTCTCCGAAGATTTCGATCACCGTCGAAACCATAAACGGCGAGGACGCGGTGAACAGCTCCTATTTATCCGTGATAAAAGAAATGTTCGACGTGACGGTGGATTACCGTAAAATCACATTGCGAAAACGATTTCATTGATTCCCAACGTGGACTCACTCGCCTCCGGTTCTTCTCCTGTCGCCCGAAGCGGCTATAATACGTATTCTTTTCAAACGAAACAAAGTAAAAAATAACGGGTAGAGCAAGCGTCCCCGCTTGCACGAACAACGCCGGCGAGGACGCCTGCTCTACCCACGTTGATTTTCAGATAAAACATCACCGGATGACGCCATGATCCGTATTCTCTCAATCGATAAAACCGCCGGCCTGGAATCTTCCCACGAACGTCATCAGGCAATGGCGGATTGCAACAAGATCGAATTGTTTGTTTTAGGTCCACGGTATTGGATCGAAAACGGACGCGAGGTGATTTGGCAACCGAAAGAGGACGCGTCCTATCAATCCTGCTTCGGTTCCGTGTTTTTTAAGGATTACTATGCGCGCGTGGGATATTATTCGGGTCTATGCCGCGCTCTGATCAAAACGCGGCCGCACGTCATTCAATTATTCGAAGAACCCTGGTCGATTACGGCGATGCAAACGGTGATGGCCGCATCCCTGTTTGCGCCCACGTCCAAGATATTCTTCTATACGTGGGAAAATATCTACCGTTCGTGGATCTACCCTTCGCGGGCGTCCACACTCTATCGTTGGATCGATAAAACGCTTCATACTCTATCGACCGGCGCAGTCTGCGCGACGGAAGGAGCGAAAGAAGTGCTTCTGCAAAAAGGCTATGCCAAACCGATTCTGGTAAATCCCTACGGCATTCCTTCCTTCTTCTTCAGCGATGCCGACCTCCGGTCTACACAAACTACAACTATAGATGAAACCGCTTCGTCAAAACAGCATGAAACAGAAATCTCCGCCGTAAAACCCTTTACGTTCGGCTACATCGGACGCATGATCCATATGAAAGGCATCGATTTGTTGCTGGAGGCGCTGGCGGCGATTCCGGACGCGCGACTGATCCTGATCGGCGGCGGCATCGATACGGAACGGTATCGCGCCAATGCGCATCGACTGGGCATCGACGATCGCATCGAATGGATCCCGGCTCTCACGGAACAACGCGTGCCCGACGCCATGCGGCGAATGGACGTGTTCGTTCTCCCCTCCCGCCACACGGCGGGCTGGAAGGAACAACTGGGACGCGTGGCGATCGAAGCCATGGCGACAGGGACGCCGGTGATCGGGTCGCGGTCGGGAGCGATTCCGGAAACCATCGGCGACGCCGGATTGCTGTTCGCGGAAAATTCCCTCGCGGAATTGGTTGAACGACTGGTATTTTTAAGAGATAATCCGGATGCGCGCATACAATTGAACGAAGCCGGAAAACGCCGCGCCTGGGAATATTACCGCTGGCCTCGATTCGCCGCGCAAATTTGCGAGTTTTATCAAACATTTTTTTAAATCCGAACAAAACCGCCGCAAGGATACTTCACTTCAGCCAATGCGATGAATACACCGATGCATCCTCTCCACCATGATCAACCCAGCCACACAAACGATGGTCTTTCCTTGCACGAACGGAACGATTCCGGCATCGGCCGGCGCATCACGCGATTCGGCGCGATTTTAACGCTTAGCGGCATCTTCTGCAAAATCCTATTATTGATTTATACCGTTTTTGCCATCGAAATTCTCGGCAAGGAACGCTTCGGCCGCATTGAGTATTTCATTGAAATGGGAGTCATCTTCAGCGTCTTGCTGGATTTCGGGCTGGAACAGACCGTGACGCGTGAAATGGCGCGCCGGCGGGAACAACTGCGGCATTTTCTCCACCCTCTCGCCGTGTATCGTTTGGCCGTTTCCTTCGTTGGCGGGATTCTTATCGCGCTGCTCCTGTTCCTGACGGCGAAACCCGGCCATACGTGGCCATTGATTCTATGCACGACGTTATATTTCTTTGTGATCCTGAATATGATGTTGATCCGCGCCATGGCGCGGAGTCTGGAATTATTGTCGTACGAAGGACTTGCTAATGCGTTGGATAAAATCGTCCACATCGGGCCGGCCATGCTGGTTTTATTGTACTACCCGCGTTTGTCGCCGCTGGTGCTTTGCTATACGGCTGGCGCCGTCGTCTCCCTGATGATTTACTGGTATATCATTCTGCGCCGGTGCGGCTGGCAACGACGAACGTATACGATCCGCGAGTGGATCGATTGGCAAAAACTGGCGATTCCGATCGGCCTTTCCGCCGCCTGCATTTTACTGTTGCATCGCGAAGACACCGCGATGGTGAACTGGATTCGCGGCGATGAGGAAACCGGCCTGTATCGCGGCCCCTATCGCTTTTTGGAAGGCTTGTTCCTGTTTCCCCAGATGCTGGCCATTTCCGCCTATCCGATTTTTTCCAAACTGTTTCACGAAAAACGCCCGTTCACGAACACGGCGGCCACGCTAATGCGCGGCCTGATGATGTTAAGCCTGCCGATTGCGGTGGGAGGAACCTGCGTGGCGAATCCGATGATGATGGCGCTTGCGCCCGAACTGGGCAAGGCGGGCGGAATGGTGTTTACCATCCTGCTCTGGTCGTTGCCGTTCATTTACGCCAATTTTCTGTTGGGAACGATCTTAAATGCGACGGATAGGCAAAATCTCAACGTGCGCGCCAGTTTTTGCGGTCTGCTCAGCAACGCGATATTGAACGTTCCCGGAATCTATTTCTGGGGCGCGTACGGCGCATCGGTCATGACGGTGCTCTCGCAGGGTCTCTATGGCGTCATGATGATGGTTTATATGCGCGATTTTTCGTTATTCGCGGAAAGCAGGCGCTACCTGGCCATTGTTTTGGCGAGCAGCGTGATGGCCGTCGCGCTGCTCGCCATTCCGGTTCATTGGATTGTCGCCATCCCGTTCGGCGCGATGGTGTATTTCGCCGTGTTGGTATTGTTCCGCGGAGTTTCACGGGAGGATTATCAAAATATCAGGCGGATGGCGTCAAAAAAGAACGCCGGATGAATAAAAACGTTGTAGGGGCGGTTCGCGAA
>QZKN01000190.1 GCA_003598175.1 Candidatus Omnitrophota bacterium | reverse complement strand
GACAATTACCGCCGAGTCGTCGAGTTGATTCAGACCGGGTCAATCGGCTCGGTGAGTGAAGTGCATGTATGGGTGTCGCGCGCATGGGGATGGCATGAATCGGAAGAGGCGTTTAAAAAGGCCAATGACATCGTGTACGTTCAGGAACGCCCGCGCAACGAGGATCCGATTCCGCCAGGACTGGATTGGGACTTGTGGGTCGGTCCCGCGCCCATGCGTCCGTTTAATAATGTGTATGTTCCCGGACCGAAGTGGTATCGCTGGTGGGATTTCGGGAACGGCACCATGTCGGATCTCGGTAGCCATTGGATTGACTTGCCGTTCTGGGCATTGAACCTCGATTATCCATTGACCATCGAGGCGCAAGGTCCGCCGATCCACGCGGAAATCGCTCCGGCGTCCATGCAGGCTGCGTATACCTACGGCGCGCGCGGCGACCGAGGGCCGTTGCATCTCACGTGGTATCAAGGAACAAACAAACCGGCGCTTTGGAAAGAAAAAGCGATTCCGCAATGGGGCGACGGCGTCTTGTTCGTGGGCGACAAAGGGATGGTGTTGGCGGATTATGGCAAGCATATTCTGCTGCCGGAAGAGAAATTCAAAGACTTTCAGCGTCCCGAGCCGTTCATCTCCAAATCATTGGGCCATCATGCGGAGTGGATTCATGCCTGCAAAACCGGCGCGCCCACGACCTGCAATTTCGAGTACGCCGGTTGGTTGACGGAAGCCAACCATCTGGGAAACGTGGCGTATCGCGTCGGTAAAAAACTGGAATGGAATCCGGAACAGATGCGCGCAACCAATACATCGGAAGCGGATCGCTTGATTCGGCGCGAATACCGACAAGGTTGGAAATTGGTATAGGAATTTTACTCCCCCAAGCGAGAAAAAGAAAAAGGGCAGGTTGTCTAACCTGCCCTTTTTACATTCACTGGTTCGAAACCTGTTCGGTTCCGATCCTATTATCTGTCCATTATGCATTAATAGATAGACCATTGTGAAACATCGGTCGGTGTTGTCACTGCGAAAACGACAAAATTGTCGAAGGCAATCCCGCCGACCTGTTCCACGGAAATGGTTGTACCTGCATTGACCCATCCAAAGAATCCCACCTGACCGGCGGCATGGGTGCTATTTTCAACGACGGCCATAACCTCTCCGTTGAAATACAGATAAAACACATTACCTTTCGCGATGACTTTGAATTCCTGCCATACGTTGAGTTCTTCCGGATAGGCCATGGTAAACAGTTCCGTTCGTGCGCCGCCGGAATACATGATCAATGCCAATAAACTATTGACGAATTGCCAGGAATAATGGTTGTTGAGATCCGTGATGCGAAAAGCGATTCCCCAATCGGCGTCTCCAACCAGTCCCATTCCTTGAACGGTAATCGCGACGTCGGCCAAATCGAATCCACCGGTGGCGGTTACCAGCGGGCCGCCCGCGTCCAGGAATTCATAAAACCGGCCGTTTTCCACGTCCCAGAATCCGGCCAGGTCCGTCCACTGATCCGCCTGCGCCGCATTTTCGAAATCGAACGAGAACAATTCGTCGCCAACCGCAACGTTGATCAGGAACAGGTTGGTCTTTCCAACAAAATCAAGAGTACCATCGGTGCCTGACCATCGCGCCGTGTAACCGGTTGTGGATGGATTGTAGTTCGCGGGAACATCAACCTGATAGTTAAGGGTGGAGGGGCCTGACGGCGCGTTATAACTCCACGTGATCTTACCGCCGCTCAGCGTACCACCATTGCTGATATTGCTGACAGTGAACGCCGCGGGTGGGGTTTCTGTCAGCGTCACTGTTTTTGCGGCGCCGGGATTACTTACATTCAACGTGACATTGATGGTTTGCCCCGGCAGGAAACTGGAAACGTCGAATCCACGTGTTACCGCCACCACGGATTCCACCTGTTCCAATTTGACATTGGAGACGGCAGCTTCGGCCAAAACCTGATTATCGTCGTGATTGGTAATCGCCAATCCCCAGGCGATCGTATCCTGAAATGCCATGGTTTGGCTATGCGCGAAAATCCAATTGCTTCCATCGAATGAATATTCGCTTACCACCAAATCAATTTCCGCATAGCGGGTGATCCGCAGAAACAGTCCGTCGCCGGGATCGGAAACATTCGTTGAGCCGTCCGCTTGAAAAATTTGGGTATTCCCGGATCCGCCGCCGGTTGTCATCCGCCATTGCGCGTCGGTTCGGTCGCCAAATCCTGCGCCGCGCAATTCGATCCAATAATGGCGGGACGTCGCGGAATTGCCGGTTTCACGCATCATGACGCCGATTTTGGCCCAATCATTTCCGCCTGGATTTTCCCAATAGACTTTTGCCGAAAGACGCCAGCTGCCGGACTTCTCCGTATAGACGAAAAAGCCTTCGTCGTCATTGTTCCAAATGTCGTCGCCGTTGCCGGCCATGTTGTAGATCGCATTGGCGCCGGTCCCGACGACTTCCACACTTCCTTCCACTTTGAAGGATCCGCGAGGTCCCCAATCGGCAGTTTGGTCGAAGATGCCGTATTGCGCCATCGCGAATGGACACATACAAAGCAGAAGCCCTACAGTAAATACGATATGTTTCCTCATATAAAACCTCCCAATAAAAAAGTTGAATGATCCCCGCACGCGGGGAATTCGATTACAATAATATTGAAAGCGTTAATATACCATTTTTATCCACTTCATTTCAAGTCATTCATGAGCATATTTGTTTCTTCGAGAGATTGAATACATTATAGGAAAGGAGAAATCGCATGGAAAATGTCTTTTATCCGCATGACCGATTCTTCAAGGAGGTCTTTTCGTATCCGGGCGTAGCCCGAGATTTCGTTCAGCGATACCTTCCTCCGGATGTCGTATCTCAATTGGATTTGGATTCCGTCAGGTTGAAGAAAGACACGTTTGTTGATCATAATCTGGAGGAACGATTCTCCGATTTGTTACTAACCGTCAACCGGATCGATGGGAATCCTCTGTTTATCTACATCCTGTTCGAACACAAAAGAGAACCGGAACCGATGGTTGCTTTTCATTTACAGCGCTACATGATCAAGATATGGGAAGAGGAAGGCAAAGGAAAAAAATCCTGGCGATTGCATCCGATTCTTCCCGTCGTCTTCTATCACGGCGAGCGCACATGGACGGTTTCTGTGAAATTTTCCGGATTACTGTCCGTTCCGGAGGAAATGCGTCCGTATGTGCCGGATTATCAGTACCTGCTGTTCGATTTGTCAATGAGAAGTGATGAAGAAATCGTGGGGATATTAAAACTACGAATCGCGTTGTTACTGATGAAATATATCCACCGGCAGAATCTGATCACGAAATTGAAGGAAATCCTGACTGTAACAGTGGAGGAGGGAAGGAAAGACGAACTTTCATTTTTCCTCTGGACAGTGGTATTATATGTTTATAGCAACGTGGATAAGGCAATGCAAGATACGTTAAGCCGGGAAGTGGACGCGACATTAAAGCGAGGAGGTTATCCTTCCATGACGACTATAGCGGAATATTTAGTGAATAAAGGGAAACTCGAAGGGAAACTCGAAGGGAAACTCGAAGGGATAAAAACCACTCTGGAAATCCGTTTTGGATACATACCGGCGTTGGTTGATCCGGCATTACGATCAATTTCTTCCTCTGAAATATTGGAGGAATTGTTCAAACGGTCCGTTACGGTTTCTTCGATGAATGAATTCCTAATGGATTTGGAAAAGTATACTCCTCCCGATAAAAAGTAAAGCCAACATCGGCCTGGCAAGGAGAAACGCAATCCCCGGTCACGGAATGAAAACGGGAGGATTGAGGCAATCCACATTACGGTAGGATAAGATATCAATTCGGACATGCCTACAATTTATGCAAAAAAAGCCTGGAGTCTTCTTGTACGGATATAATGACAGACAAAGCGTTTTTTAAGTTTCGAGGGGAAAAACATGCCATTTCATCCGATTCCACATGCAAGACAATTCGTTCCGCGAAGGAATTTGATTTCCGTATTCTTATTCGTACTATTGATCGCGGCTTCTTTACTATCCTGCACGACAATCCGGATGATCGCCATCCCCCAGCCGGGTATGAATGTGACGCCCAACGGTTCCATGGCGACGATCAGTCAGGGAGGATTGGCCGTCAGCGTGGCTCAGGCGAAAACGCCCTACGATTTGGATCGACGATTAACGGCCTTCGACGTGACATTGATCAATCAAACCGATCAGGATTTGGAATTCATTCCCAAAGATGTGGTTCTTTTCGATCAAGTGAATCGTCAGTTTTTTGCGCTTGGACCCAACGCCATATATGAAGCGGCGGTCGCGGGGCGCGATTATGTGGGACATGTCGGGTTGGGATTCGGTTATCACCATTTTCATCGTGGTTATGGCTTCGGGTATTATGCGCCGGTTTGGATTGATCCCTGGCCGGTTTATTCCAGCCGCCCGTATCAGGCGTTGATTGCCAAGGCGCTGCCTATTCGCCCGATTGTTATTTACCCGCGTTCGATGGTGAGTGGATCTGTGTATTTCGGCATTGCCGGCAAAGGTCTTCAGTCGGTCCACTTATCCATTTCTCGTTTCACGTCTCGCCCGACTCCGGAAAATCCACATCCGCCTGAATTGACCTACCTGTTCCCGTTCAACGTGTATCAAAAATAACGCAACCGTCAAAAACTGTGCCTGATCCAGATCAATAGTCCGGCAAACAACATGCCGGGCATCAGATTGCCGACGCGAACTTTTCCTATATTCAATAAATTGATGGAAATGCCCACGATGAGGAGCCCGCCGGCCGCGCCGATCTCCGTGATCACGTAATCGGGCAGATTGGCCCCCACCAGCATGAACATCAGAGTCAATCCGCCTTGAAAAAACAGAACGGTGGCTGCGCTCGCCATCACGCCCGCTCCCATCGCTCCCGCCAGAAAAATCGCGGCGTGCCCGTCCAACAGGCTTTTGGTGTAAATGATTTCGCCGTTTCCTTCCACGCCGGCCTTCAATGTACCGACGACCGTCATCGCGCCGGTGCAGAATAACAGGCTGGCGGCGACAAAGCCTTCAATGAACTGCGAATCGCCTTCGACGCGCATCCACCGTTTCAATATCGCTCCCACGGCTTCCAATCGGCCTTCGATGTTCAGTCCTTCGCCGATCAGGCCGCCGAGGATCAAACTCAGCGCAAGAATGGGAATATCCTCCGTTTTGAATGCGTCCCGCAAGCCGATGATGAGAGTGATAAGGCCGATGGATTGAAATAAAATAACCTTGAATCGCTCCGCAATGCGCCCATGCAATCCCAAACCGACCGCCGAGCCGAGTAAAACCGCGAGGGTATTGACCAATGTGGATATCACGATATCCCGTTTTCATCCTTTCAAGAATTGGAAGGTGGAAAATTGGTAGTATACTACAGCCGGAATCCTGCAGAAGCAGCTGAGAAGTATCTTTTCGATATCTTCTTCCCATCTCCATCCAAGTAACCGGAGAGATACATATACAGGTCTTGGATTTTGGGTTGCAGATTCGATTCATTGTCTATACCCTAAATCCTAAACCCTGATGAAGCGAGTTCAAATGGATACATCAATCTTTTTTCCCCATTTCTATTTACCGAACGAGATTTTCATTCGCCACCAATTTTTGTACATTCCCAATTTGCTGCGTATGCAGCCGTCGGATCGCAAACCGAAAGACAGCAAAGGCGTCAAGCAATTTATCGCAGACACGGATTTTCCTGTGGATCTTATTCCCGCCGAAACAGCAGAATCGGTCGCGAACCGGTTCATGACCGTGATTGAGCGATCCTATTGCGAAAGTCGGGAACTCTATATCCGGCGGTTGGGAAAATACGATAAAGAGCGCGCTTCGACGAAGACGTTTCATTTATGCCGCGCGCCACTCTGGCCGGAAGTGGTCCGTTGCCTTGAAGAGTTGGGATTGGCCAACGTCGACAGTTCCGGCACGTGGTGTTTTTCCACACGACAAATGGTGATGACGTGGAACACCTGCCTGGCGATCGAAAATCAGAGACAGCGCCGGATTGCCCGCTGCACCGACGAGCCTGAATACGATGAACTGGCCGCGCTGATCGAATGCCTTCCGCGCGGAGATGGCAATGATGCGACCGCTTCCCGCGCCGTTCTCGAGTTTCCGTATGTGTATCCCGAAAATATACTCACGCTCGATGCGGCAACGCTTCAAATCTTGCGAAATTCGATGCAAATGCTATCGGCGTCGTTTCGGAAAGCGCTTATCGACAACGCGGGGAAATTGGAAACTCTCGCGACCACCGCCGAAATCAAGGCGCAATTCAAGAAAATCCATGCGGATTTAACTGAAATTACCAAGTGGATGGCGCAAATTTTAAAGGAAGAAGGCCAAAAAACAGCGCGGGCATATGGCCATTATCGCTGGTACATCAATTCCGACTCTCCTCTGGCCGGAATGGGAGCGTTCCAACCGTTGCTCGGTAAAAATTTGGCTTTGAGCGCTCAGATTATTCCCCTTTCTCCGGACGAAATGGCGAGGATTCCGACCTATCCGGGCTGTTTTCTGTGGACGCGGACAACTGCGAATTCCGAGATGGGGATAGGGAAACGGATTTCCAACCTGTTTAAGCGAACTCCTTGATAAAAACGGACTCAGACGGTTGTTTGATCCGTTATGGGCTGTTTTTTCTGTAATACCTTCACCAATCCGCTTAAATTTTGAACTTTCGTTTTCGCCGCGGCAACATTTTCCTGCTGGATCGCTTCGTATACTTCTTTACGATGAATGGAAACGCTTTTGGGCGCGGTCACACCGATTTTGACCTGTTCGCCCTTGATATCGACGATGGTAATCGTCACTTCGTCGCCGATGATGATGCTTTCGTCTCGTTTTCGGCTTAAAACCAGCATGGCAGCCTCCGCCCTCCATGGCGGGCATGGTACGCTTTTCGACAGCGTGGATTGAATGCATTTCTAAGATTGAACATGAACCTTCATCATGAATTTATTTGCCTCGATTACGAGTTCATTTCTTTCGATCCGGAATAATTGTTTCTCATAACGGGCGGCGTCGCCAAATACGACGGAATGTCTTTCAATAAAAAATGTTTCGTGTGATAACGATCGTCGATCAGGACCAATTGTTTCCCCAGATTTTTCTCACTGTTGACCACGAGAGGCCCGCGCAGATTGCTGGTGAGATTTTCCGGATTCGGGGGAATGGTAACAATGGTCAGTACGGTGGCTTTCGTGAGATCATCCAATTGAATCGTGGATAATTCCCACGGCTTGACCTGAATCTCGTACCCCGGGAAAAAAATGAAGGGATCAACGACCACAAACGCCACGTCAGGATCATCCAACGCTTGAAACCATAAAAATGGGGCCTGTTCCGGATCTTTCAGAAGCACATATCGATGAAGCTGATTAAATCCCAACAATCCTTCCGGCAGCGTAATGATTTCAGAGGCGAATATCTCGATCTCACCGAAACGAGTCGTAAAGTATTTTTGAGTCGCTGATTGTTCTGATTGAGTAGTGCACATCGGCTATGTGTATAAGCCCTCATTTTCTTCTTCGGTTAGTTTAAGGAATACCGATTCCAGGCGCAAGTCGGAACTCGTGTCTTTTGCCTGGTTTCGAAGTTCTTCCATCGTTCCCAGAGCCGCCAACTTTCCTTTTTGAATGATTCCGATTCGATCACATAATTCTTCGGCAATGTCCAACGTATGCGTCGAGAGAAAAATGGTTACGCCCTCCCGGCTTTTGCGTTTGAGCAAATCCTTGACCAGCCGACTGCTGCGGGGATCCAATCCCACCATCGGTTCATCCACCACCAGCACTTTCGGATCATGAACCAACGCTCCTGCCATTACCACTTTCTGCCGCATTCCGTGGGAATAGGATTCAATCAGATAATGAGCGGCATCCATCAGGTTGAATAAAGAAAAATATTTTTTAATATGTTCATCGATTTTCGCCGTCGGGATTCCGTATAAACCGCCGGTGAAGTGAACATATTCGTACCCCGTCAGTTTATCGTACAGGAATGGACTGTCGGGAATATATCCGGTGATGGCTTTTGCCTTTTCGGAATCGATAGCAATGTCATATTCGACTTGATCCGTTCCCGCTAGAATAACCTTTCCCGCCGAAGCGCGCAATAGCCCCACGATGATTTTGATGGTGGTGGTTTTTCCCGCCCCGTTGAGACCGAGAAAACCGAAAAACTCGCCTGGCGGTATTTCCAGATTGAGATCATCCAATGCGAGGGTTTTTCCATAATATTTTGTCAGATGTTCAATGCGAATCATAACTGCCTGCTTTTCACATCGATGTCGAATTTTCATCGAGGCGTTGATTTTTCATGAGAAAACGATTCGACCTCGTCACTTTTCCAAATTTATCCATTATAATAAGATTCATAAATAATTCGATAGATTGGAGTGTAGTATAATTGAAACCCGATTAAGTCTCAATTATTCACGGGAATGTCTTTCGTGCAAGACATTGACCGTTTCGTCTCGAAAATATCTGTTTTTTTAGGTGAATGTCGTTTCTTTTCGACCGGAATCTGGTTCTCATCTTGTATTTTTTCCGGAAGAGATTTGTGTTTAAGCCGATTGTTCGTTTTCCTGTTGTTTTTTGGAGTCAGCTGGGATGTCAGAATTCCATTTGGAAAAAATTGCGGGAGTTTCCTTTGCCGATATTTTCGGCTCCGATGAGGTTTCCATTTCTTTCGAAAAAGTGGAGGCTTTTCTCGATCAGATGGTCGTCGTTGCTTCGGAAAAAGCCAAAACATCTCCTAACCAGCTTGTGCGATTGGTTCACAATGGTCAAGTGTTTTGGATGACCCAACAACAGGCGGCGGAGTTTCTCAAAAAAGGATCCGATCCGGATATTCGAAAAGAAGTGGAACAGGCATTGCGCGGCGAATTGAAATCGGTTCGCCAGGAACTTGAAATCCTTTTGGCTATCGCTTTTTACATGCTGCACCAATATAAGGAAAACAGCGCGATTCCGCAGGAAGAGATCGACCGGATCGAACCCAGCCTGCGACGTCGACAAAAGGAAATCGCGGAGGGGGTTTCCAGCACAACCGAAAGTGAAGCGATTTTGGCGGAAAAACGGCGACGCAATCCATTGATCAGCCACTATGAGGAAAAAATGGGTGAGTTCCTGAATTGCAAGGCGCGCGGGGATTTGGTCAGAGCCGCCGCCCTCGCGAAAGAATTGGCGCTGGAGAAAAAACAATATGTATTGCAATCCCGTTCCATCGAACCCGATATTCGTACGATTTATTATCACCGGCTCAATCTGCAGAAAACCAAGAAACGGTTATTAAGTACGCAAAGCGATTTGTGTTCGTCGCGACAGGGTTTATTGAAATGGGAAGTCAACGAATTGAAGAATAATTTGGGAATGATCCGGGAAGAATTGGATGTGGCCGATCGCGAAGGAATGGATTCCGCCGCTTCTCAAATCAAACGATTACGGCAGTACGATACGGAAACGATGGAAAAAAATATGATGGAAAAATCAATGGAATTGGTTGCGCTGCAGTGCGAAAGTGATATTTTGGCACGGAAAGAAAAAGAGACGGAATCTGTGATTGCGCATATCGCGGAAAATGTGCTGCATGAGCAGGAGTTGAAGATCGATATCGCGGAAACCACGAGGCAAACGAATAAACCTCTTTTTCAAACGGAAACAAAACATCAGTCCACTATAGCGAAAAAGAAATCGAGCGGAATGCATATTTCGAAATTCAAAGATCATTAGAATGGATTCATGGTTATAAATTCGGAATGGTAATCAACAAATAGAGTTATGTCTGCAAACGATAGTATCACTGTATCATTCGATGAAATATTCGGCGCCACTCCCGATGATATTTCGATGGAAAAACTGAATTTGTTTCTCGAGGAAGTGATCGAAAACATGTTTCAGCAATCCAACCGAGCTCCTTATGAATTGGTTCGTGTGGTGGAACGGGGCCGAATTCGCTGGATTACGGCGGAAGATGCCGCGGCGATCATCGGTGACAAAGAGGACGCGGAAAACAAAACGCTCAAGCAGTCCATCCAGAATGCATTGCGTGGAGATTCGGTTATTCTGGATCGGGAAATCCGGGTTTTATTTTTGCTGGCCAACGGTTCACTCAAACAATATCGTGAACACAATTTGATTCCGCTACCGGAAATCAAGCGAACCGAACCGCAGCTGATCCGGATCGGACGTCAGATTCATTATCAGCTCAATGAACTTCGTGGGATCGAACAACGAATTCTCGAAGTGCGTCGAAAAAATCCCATTTTGGATCAATTTGAGCAAAAGATGGGAATGCTTCTCAATTTGCAAAAGGAAGGACGCATGGACGAAGCCACCCCGCTGGCTATCGAACTCGCTTCCCTGAAAAAGAAATACATTCTGATCAGCCGGGTTCTCAGTACGGAAATCAACCAATCCTATCGGTGCCGTATGGAAATCCAATATTTAAAAAAATCAGTCTTAAGCTGGCAGCGCTACCTGTTCGCGCAACGCGAAGGCGTGCTGCAAAACCAATTGCAAACGCTGAGAAAAAGCGTCGAAAACATCAAGTTCCTGCTGACGAAAGAATCCGGCTCGCAAAAAGAAAAATATCAAAGCGAATTGAACGAAAAAGAGGACCATGTGCAGAAAAACGAGATGGAATTAGCGTCCGTCCAAAAAGAACAGGCGATTCTCGAAAAACAGGAAAAAGAAACCGACTGCATCATCAACCACATCCGCGAAACGCTGGAAGGACCGGAAGAAACAAGCGCGGCGGAAAAGAAACCGGAGGCAAAAGCCGACGTGAAGGAAGAACCGGCGGAAACAAAGGAAAGCAGCAGGCCGCAGCCCCGGCGAATGATCACGATTGAGCGGCAGGAACAACGAAATAATTGATCATTCGGCGTCCGTATCAAGAATGATGCGAACCGCTTCGCTCATGCTACCTGCCGTGAAATCCGCCGTGTTCACACCACCTTTGTAATAATAATCGACAAGGATGGTTTTCATTCCCAGCGTTTTTGCGGGAATGAGATCCACGTCCGCCTGATCGCCCAGATACCACGCCTGCTCGGCGGCAATGCCCGCTTGGGCCAACGCATATTCGAATATTTTGATATCCGGTTTCGCCATGCCGACCATACACGAAACCACCTGCACGTCAAACCACGGCGCCACGCCCCAGCGTTGCAGCAGTTTTTCAAATGTTCCGTCCCAATTGGAGATGATTCCCATGCGAAAATCCGCTTCCCGCAGACGTTGCAAAGCGGCATAAGCATCATCGAAGAGGCGCAGCCGGCGGCCCGCTTCCCACTCCCGCCAAAGATAGTCGACATAGTGATCGAGGTTGCCCGGGAATGATAATCCTTCCAATACCGCGCGATAGAGAGAACGGAAATAATCGGTAAATAATTCCTGAGAAATGATATGGTCGCGGCTGTTTTGTTTCAGGAATTGGTGCAATTCGTTTTGAACCGCTTTTCTGTCAATTTCCTGATCCACCGCGCGAAAACAATCCTGAATCGCATCATTAAACGTGGGATAACCATAAATAAAGGTGTCGCCCGCATCCATGAAAACCCACGATCGGCGGCGCATTCGAGGAGGATTATTTGTCCGCTTATTCGATAAATTCATTATTTTCTATTCCGCTTTGGTTTATCGAGAATCGTAATATTCGATCAGTATAAGGTTTTCATTTGCTTCGAGAAGGGGAAATATCATCCCGGCAGGTTTATAGGAAAATATCCCCCTCCCCAGCCTTTCCCGTCAACGGGGAGAGCGCCCATTTCCCCCCGCTGACGGGGGGATTAAGGGGGGAAAAAGAGCGCACAACAAGATGGAACGATAATGCCGGAGCGCGGGCATCCTGCCCGCATCTCCTTGGGTAGGGCAGGCGTCCCCGCCTGCGTTGTTCATGCAAGCGAGGATGCTTGCTTTACTCGTAGTGGTTGCTATGTTTTTTTTCCGCGAAAATATGAATTCCATCATGTTTCACGCATTCGGGGTGGGGAATCCTTTCTGAAACTTCTATAATAAAGAATTCATTGCATTCGTAAATCCGAATCATTCTGTTGAAATAGGGCAGAATGTCCGGCTCATTGTTTGAAATTGGAGATCGAAATATGACCGAGTCCAAATCCACGGTTCCGGCAGCATCCGACACACAAACCGGAGAATCGATTCCCGATCATTTTCCTTTTCAGGAAGTGGAAGTGAAATGGCAGGCGCGCTGGGCGCGGGACCAGTTATTCAAAACCATGTCGGAAAGAAATCGGGAGAAATTTTATTGCCTGGAAATGTTCCCCTATCCGTCCGGCAAATTGCACATGGGGCATTTGCGCAACTATGCCATCGGCGATGTCATGGCGCGTTTTTACGGCATGAAGGGAAAACGGATTCTGCATCCGATGGGGTTCGATGCATTTGGACTGCCGGCGGAAAACGCCGCCATTAAAAATAAAATTCATCCCGCGGAGTGGACGCAAGCGAACATCCGCGAAATGGAAATCCAACAAAAGGCATTGGGGCTGTCCTACGATTGGGACCGGGAAGTCGCCACGTGCAACGAAGAGTATTATAAATGGGGCCAGTGGATTTTCCTGAAATTTTGGGAACACGATCTTGTCTATCGCAAAGAAGGACTGCTGAACTGGTGCCCGACCTGCCAGACGGTTCTGGCCAACGAGCAGGTGGTGAACGGTCTCTGCTGGCGGTGTGACGATATCGTTACGCAAAAATATATGCCGCAATGGTTCATCAAGATAACTCACTATGCCGAACAACTGCTCATCGATTTGGAACTGCTCACGGAATGGCCACAAAAAGTTGTGACCATGCAGCGCAATTGGATCGGGCGATCGGAAGGGGCGGAAATCGTTTTTCGCGTGGCCGATGGCGCGGATGCGGATACTCCCATCCCCGTTTTCACTACCCGTCCGGACACGATTTTCGGCGCAACGTATATGGTGCTCGCGCCCGAACATCCACTCGTGGAAACACTGATCGCAGGAACGGCGGAAGAGGATGCTTGCCGGAAGTTTATCGAGAAAGTCGGACGCATGGATAAGGCAACCCGTACGGATGACGCTGCCGTGAAAGAAGGCGTTTTTACCGGCCGCCATGCAATCAATCCGGTCAATCAGGAACGCATTCCCATTTGGATCGCCAATTACGTTCTGGTCGAATATGGAACCGGGGCGATCATGGCGGTTCCCACTCACGATCAACGCGACTTTGACTTCGCGAAAAAGTATCAGTTGCCCATGCGCCTGGTCATCAAACCGGATTCCGCCCCATTTGATTCCGCCGAAGAAATGACTGAGGCGTGGATTGAACCGGGGCGAATGGTCAATTCCGGCCAATTTGACGGTCTTCTTAACGAAGAGGGGAAGAAAGCCGTGACCGCATGGATGGAAGAAAACGGTATGGGGAAGGGAACCGTGAATTATCGATTGCGGGATTGGGGGATTTCCCGGCAGCGGTATTGGGGAATGCCGATTCCTCTGGTTCACTGTGATTCATGCGGAATTGTTCCCGTCGCGGAAGTTGACCTGCCAGTAAAATTGCCGCTTGACGTTGAAATTACCGGCGAAGGCTCTCCTCTGACGCGCCATCAAGGCTTTATCAGCGCGTCGTGCCCGCAATGCGGCAAAACCGCCCGGCGCGAGACCGACACGGTCGACACGTTTTTTGATTCGTCGTGGTATTTTCTGCGCTATGCGGACGCTCAAAACAGGGAACGCCCATTTGATCCGGCCATTGTCAATCAATGGATGCCGGTCGATTTATATATCGGCGGCGTGGAACATGCGGTTTTGCATCTTCTCTATTCCCGTTTTTTCACCAAGGCGTTGCGCGATATCGGCCTGCTTGTGTTCGACGAACCGTTCAAGAAATTGGTGACGCAGGGGATGGTGACCAAAGACGGGGCCAAAATGTCCAAATCGAAGGGGAACGTTGTCGATCCCGGTGAAATTCTGGCGCAATACGGCGCTGATGCGGCGCGGTTGTTTATTCTCTTCACTTCGCCGCCGGAGCGCGATTTGGAATGGAGCGACGAAGGCGTCGTCGGCGCGGCGCGGTTCGTCGACCGGGTATACCGCCTGGTTTTACGGTTTGCTCCGGTATTACGGAAAACCGATTCGGCGGCAACCGGTATACCTTCCTCGCCCGCTGTCGATTTGCGGCGGTTCTGCCACAAAACCATACAC
>QZKN01000147.1 GCA_003598175.1 Candidatus Omnitrophota bacterium | reverse complement strand
CGCATGGTCCGCACCGCGAAGGCGCAGGCCACCATGAATTGCGCCAGGATCACGCTGGGGATTTCATACGTGATGGGTATTACTCGTTCAATCGCTTTTCCGAACGAGGTTTGAAAGAGAATCAACAAGCTTAATCCGATCACGAGCGGCGGCAGCACGATGGGGATATCGAGCAGCGCGTCGACCAGGTTTTTCCCATGAAAATCGTGACGGGACAGGAGATAGCCGATGGGGGTGGCCACCCACAATGATAAGATCGTCGTGATCGTGCAGGAGAACAGGCTGAGTTTGATGGAATATTGGATTTCCCGGCTTTGCAACGCTTGCAGCAGATGGCCGGGAGTGGTGAAGGTGGCATCGGCAAATAACATGGCGGCGATGAAAAAGACGTACACGCCGCCGATGATCCACAGACAAAGGAGAAAGAGAACATCGGATTTGCCCTGCATGATCATTGATCAAGCCAGCGAAATCCGATGGATTCAAAGCGCTGCCGGGATGGCGCGGAGCGAATCGTCTGCATTAAGCGTTGCGTCAGATAGGGATATTTCGCATGTTTTCCCACCGCAAAGGGTTGAATGGCGTGGGCGGCGGGATGATCGATGCGGATCACCTGCAATTTATCGCGGGCCTGCGAGGTATTGACCTCGTATACGATTGCCGCGTCCAGCGAACCGACGAGTAATTGATTCACCAACAGATCAGCGGTTGGGGTTCTTGGTCCATCATTCTTCGTAATGGCGTCGTAGAGATTCATTTCTTTCAAGAGTCGCGCGGTCAGGGCGCCGAGGGCGCTTTGCTGCTCGTTGGCCAGACCGATTTTCAATCCCGGCCGCGCCAAATCTTCAATGGAGCGAATGGTTTGAGGATTCTCCCGCGCCACTGCAACGACCATATCGGTTTGGGAGATATCGGTCGCATCCGGAAACAGATCGGCGACCTGCGTCATGAACGACACGTCGCAGGCGAAGTAGGCGTCCGGCTGCTGTCCGGTTTTCATCTGGCCGACCAATATCCCGCACCCGTTATAAACCGTATTCACGATGCAGCCTTCCCGTTTTTGAAATTCTTCGATGGAGTCCTGAATCGCCACGCGATTGACGCCGCCGCTGAACAAAAGGACATTCGGCGTTTCCGCCCACGCATCCCCGTCGACAATTTCGTACCCGAATTTTTCGAATTCCGGCAATCCTTTATCCCGCGCCGCCAGATAACGCGCAAAGCGAAGAGACGCCGCCGGATGAGCCGCGCTTTTCAGGACGCCGATGGTGATCTGTTCTTTGCCGACATCCAACTGCGGGATGTGGATCATGTCGAGTTCAGGATATTGTTTGGCGAGCGCATCCCAAACGATGCCGGCGTCGACTGCGCCGATTTTGATGTCGTTGGCCACTTCGTTGACGGTTGGTTTGAAGACGGTGATCTGTTCTTTCAGCGTATCCCAATCCCCCGACTTCGTTAATAATTGCTGTACTGTGCGGCCGATTGAGGCGGCGTCAGGACTCCCCATCGCGACTTTGACATCCTCGCGCAACAAATCGCGAAGGGATTGCATGTTTTTCGGATTTCCTTTTTGTACGGCAATGACCGGCGTCATATACGCAAGGGGAATGGATTCCGCCAGAAGGTTTTTTTCCAACGCGATTTGAATGTAGGATTGATCGCCGGCGAGATACAAATCGCCGCGCCGGGAGACGGCAAGATTGCTCAATAAGGTTCCCGATCCACCGTATTGCAATTGTACGGGGATGCCGTATTCCTCTTCATACGCCTTCGCAATCCTCTCGACCGGCGGCTTTATTCCCGCCGCGCAGTAAAAGACCAGCGCAGCGTTTTGTCGGCTCCGATCACCTTGATTCTGGTTCCTTTTCATTTGATCTGTGGATTGAAATAGAAAAAAAGTCAAGACGATAACGAGGATGAAGGTCAGCGCAAATCCATATTTCATTGATTTCATAACAGGCTTTCCTGAAGACCAGCTTCGCCGAGAGCGACGATACACATTCATCATGTATGATCATCATTTCATCACGATGGCCGAACAAAATCCTTCCTGATCAGCCGAATTATAACCAAAAAATACCTTAAATCAGTAAAATATTATCAAACGGATCGAATTCAAGGGAATATGTATAGGAAAGAGAAAGTCGTAAAGCTCATTCCATCAGCGTATAAAACAACGAAACCAACGAAGAATCATGCAGTCAAGGCAAAAACGACAACGGAACAAAACGGAATCATCGCCTCCACGGTTTGTCGTCAACGATTTGCACCTCGCGCGCCGGTTGGCCGCCCATGAATGCATAAATGTCGCCCTGACTGGTCAATCCGTTGCTGACATCGTAGCGAAGAACGCGAACGGCGAAGGGGTAACTCATGGCGGATTGCGTATCGTCGCCCGCCAGGCCGCCTAATCCTTGCTGATCGTACGCCGAGTCGGGACCGATGGAGTTCAACATCCAATCGTCCAGCGGCATCTCGTTGAACGAAGCGGGGTTGTGATTGCCGGTGCTCAATTCGTACAGCGAAAGCGTGGTTCCGGGATCCTGATCGCCGGGAATCACGTATTTCGCTTTGAACGGATCGTGCAGCGAACCGGAATTGATATAAGAAACCGGCGTGGTCAAGCCGATCCAGCCGCTGGGCCGCCGTTGAAATCCGCGCCAACCGTCATGCGGATACATGTTGTTATCCACGCGGTACGATTCCAACGCGGTGCGAATACTTTGAAATTCGCCTTGCACCCTTGCCAGTTTCGCTCGTGTCTGGGCTTGCAGGAAATTCGGCACGGCAATGGCGGCGAGGATGCCGATTATGGCGACAACGATGAGGAGCTCGATCAAGGTAAAGGCGGTTCGATTCGACATGATTCACCTCATGTTGGTACAATACTGATAAAAATAAACTAAACGGAATCATTGACTCCGCGGTTTGCCGTCAACCGAAGATAAGACTGAAAAATACCAGACCAATTACCGCCTCCATGCAGTACGAAATCCAAGCGCACGGTTCAACTCGAAGGGACCACAACATTTCACGCCCATAGCCTGGCACACATCGGGAATTCTTCGATTGTGCCGGCGTTTCGAAGGTTTTGATACCTCTGTCGTAACGACACATCGATCATTCTTTTTCATCGCGTAAGCAATAAGAAAGGGATCGCGTCCCAATTGCTCAATTTCATCATCGGCAAGGTCATCAGCGTATCCTTCATACACAACCTTTTGGACCAATGTGATGTCCACTTCTTCTTCGAGTCGTAGTGCTGTGAAATTTGTACTTTCCTGAATCCATTCGTAAAGAAGATCCTTCGCGTCCTCTTTTCCTTTGCGGCCAGCCTTAATCTCTTCCAGGATTTCAATTGGAATTTTCACATGGTCCGATTGCCCCACGTGTTGTAACCATTCCCAAAATTCAGGAACCCGGTCAATCGGATAATAGGTATTATGGGCCGTAATTATCACATTGGCATCGAGAAGGTATAACATTACCTACCCTCACGAATCAGCCTATCTCCAAGTAATGGTTCAACATTTCTTGGCTTCACTCCCAGAACCTTTCCAGCCTTCGTTAGAGACAATAATCCTTCCCGAATCGACCGGTTCACAAGATTCAGGAGTGAATGTCCGAGACGATGACGTCGCACAATGTAGTAATTTGCTCCTCCATCTATGTTCTTTTGTTTCTCTTTTTTTCTGTTTACATACTCACGCCACTCATGGGCAAAACGGCCTTCCAATTCACGCCATAGCATTTCTTGCATATAACCGGAACGAAACAGTTTATACAAAACCATGGAACGGCTCAGTCTTCGCTCAGCCGCAAATGCGGAAATTCTCTCTGCTACTGCTGAAGACGGCATGGAGGAAACAGCATGAAACTGTGTGAGTTCCTGTTGTGGAAGGAGAATTTCGCCGGCCACATCATTGCAAAAACGTTCAATTTTTTTCTCCGCGTTTCCCCCGCTTATGCCGGTAACGCCGAGCCATAGATGTGTAACTTCATGTAGGAGCGTAAAAGACCATGCGGATCTGGCATCCTGATCATTGGCAATAACAAAAGGCGCTATCGGATCGGCTATCGCGAATCCCCGGAAAATCTCTGTAGATATGGAAGAGTGATGGCTTCCTAAATCTCCGATTAGAAGTACAAAAATACCACTATTTTCTACGCAGCGGCGTAGATAAGCAAATGCATCATCCACAGAGTTTTTGGATCGGAATGCTTCCAATTGAAAACCGGTTTGCGTTTGAATGCTTTGAGATAAAGAGCGGACTCCATTTTTCATGGACATGGAACCAATAAAGGTTAAAGGCTCCATTTCTTCGTCTTCCAGCAATCCTTTTACCAGGCTTTGTCTGGTTTTCAAATCCCGAATTAAAGCATCCAGTAAGGCATCATCGGAAATCAGGCGTTCGCCTGGAAGCGTTCGAAAATCCTGTCCGCGGTCGCCTTTTTTCGGCGGCGATTTCAGATAAAAAACAAGAAGCGAGCGACGATATTTCTGAGACATCTTCAATAAAAGTGACCTGGAAGGCTCAACTTTACCGGATTCGAGCGCAGCAAGCCGATCCGCGCCGGACTGCCCATGAGCATCGCTCAAGCCAATTGCCTTTGCGGCTTCCTCCAACGAAAAACCAGCGGTTTCTCGCGCCCATGTTAGAATTTCAGGATTCACGGCCGGCATTTCTCTATCCGATTCTTTATGGTCTTCACTCAATTCTTTCCAATCTCGTATCGCTGGATAAACGCAAATGTTGGGAATCATACCCTATTTCGTCCCCCCGCCGGAGCGAACCACGATTTCACCATTCGAGGTGAGTCCGTTCGACGCATCGTAAGGGACGCCCCACGTCGTGGAGGGCATGTCGCCGTCGGGGCCGAATCCCAACATGACCCATTCGTTCGTGGAGAGCGGCCGCACGCCGAACATGTTGGTTGTGTTTTGTTTGGGATTGTAGGCGGGAACATAAAATCCGCCGATATCCGCATCGAGCACTTCGAGATCGCCGTAAATGTATGAGCGAAAGTTCACATTGTTGCCGCCGTGCACGTCGACGCCGTATTTTTCGATAAAGGGATCGTTGGGGATGGACGTCATATACGAAACCGGCGTGGTGAGGGGCGCGAAGACATCGATGCTGGTGCGCTGCAGCTGATTGGAGCGGAAACCGACGCCATGGAACACATCCATAATTCGTTTTGTGGCCCATTCGTAATCGTCGTCCCACAGATCGACGAGCATGACGTTTTTGTCCATGCGGCACATTTCGATGGCGGTTCCCAGATTTTTCATGTCGGCGTAGCTGCGGGCGATTTTGGCGCGGACCTGGGCGTTGAGAAAATTCGGCACGGCGATAGCGGCGAGGATGCCGATGATGGCGACGACGATGAGAAGCTCGATGAGAGTGAAGGCGGAATGTGTTTTCATACCCTTAGGCTCCATCAACTTGAATCGATATGGATAGTGTATATGAATTTCTGAATCCGTGTATGATATTTTCATCATCAGGATAACACACCGGATAGGTAAAAATCAATCGGCCGGTTCAACCGGAAAAAGTCGGATTAAATTTTGATGCCGGCACATATTGTGGTGTTAATCAACCATCTTCTACTATATATTGTGCAGACAGGATGTCCGCACCACAATTATTGACTTTTTGCCAGGGCATCTTAGATTTGCCGGATTCCGGCCCCCTGGTTCAACATCAATCGGAAATCCGTGGAATGCATGTGATCCCTGTTGTGAATAAAAGCGCCGGCGAATACGTTGAATTATCCGGATACCATTCTTACAATGATCCGATGAAATCAGTGAACGCCATGAGGAGAACATAAAATGGATA
This sequence comes from Candidatus Omnitrophota bacterium, assembly GCA_003598175.1. Taxonomy (GTDB): domain Bacteria; phylum Hinthialibacterota; class Hinthialibacteria; order Hinthialibacterales; family Hinthialibacteraceae; genus SURF-12. The sequence continues at coordinate 8,697 of QZKN01000147.1, read as the reverse complement.
TTCGTGTTCAACGCCGCGACCCGATTCTGCACATTTCTCTGCAAGGACGATTCGACGCCGTCGGCGCTCGGGATGTCGATGCGAGTTTCGGCCAATCCCTGCAATCCGGCGACAAATACGTGATCGTGGATATGCTGCAGGTCGATTATTTGAGCAGCGCCGGTTTGCGTGTGATTTTATCGGCGTTTCAGCGCTTGCATCGAGCCGGCGGGTCTCTTGCCATCGCCGATTTACAGCCGTACTGCCGCAGCGTCCTCGAGATGGCCGGCTTTACCTCCGCTTTTCCGATTTTCGATTCGATCAACGAAGCGGTTTCGTTTATGGAAGGTTTGATCCGCGATCAATACCATACGGATCATTGGGATGAATTGGAAACCGCGACGCTCGAGTGCGGCTCGTTTCGCATGATTCCCCAACCCGATTCGCAAAGCGCGATGGAAGTGCTGGGGCACGTGGACGACGTTCTCTACAGCCGCGTCACTCCCGCGCATTTGTGTTCGAAACACTTTTTCGAGACGGAATATTCCATCGGCCTGGGAGGATTGGGCGACCGTCTGGACGATTATTTTCCCATCATGGGCGAAATGATCACCATCGGCGGCACGATGGTATGGCTGCCGACGGACGGGAACGACACGCCCGATTTTTTGATCCCGCAGAAAGACACGGGCCAGGTGACGCTGCGCACCGGTTTCAACGTATCCATCTCTGGCGGTTTCGGGGAATTGATGGTTTTCGAGAGTTCGTCCCCCGCCGGCGCAACCATGGACACGTTATATCAGGCCTTGTTTCATCTGGCGCGAACGCGACGGCCGGATTTTCGCGGCGTACTCGGCGTCGCCATTCTCGCGCAAATGCCGTCGGTTTTCGGCTCCGGCATCAAGCGTTCACCGATCAAGGACTATGCTCCCGAAAACGGAGAAATGATCACGCATTCGTCCAACATCGCGGAATGGTTCGATTTTGACGCGACGCCGCGTCACCAAAACGTCACCGCGCTCATCTGCGGCGTCGGCGTCGATCTCACTGCGGATTTATCCGGTTACGATCAAAAGGAATTCCATTCCGTTTTTTACCTCCATCCGGCGCAGGGGCGGGAACAACAAACGCTGCTTCACAATCACGCAGTGATGTTCAGCGCGCTTCCTTTTCCCGAACGCCCCGTCAATCTGGACCACGAAATCAAAACCGTGGTCAATCAAGGCGATTTTATCGATATGCGCCATCTGCTGGATCGATCCACCATTGCCAAGGGATTGATCGGGATCAGTACCATTCAAACCTTCCGCCGCGATCCGAAAGGGTACAAAGGGATTTGAACGGTTTTACCGGAAGATACCGCGATGGCCAAACTCAAACTTGATCTACATGATATTTTTAATAAAGGCAAGAAAATCGAGGACGAACTCAACCGCGTCATTGCAGAGGCGATTCAAAAACGGATCGAGTTGGTTGAAATCATTCCCGGCAAGGGCTCCGGTCAGTTGAAAAAACACGTTCTCCGGTTTTTGCAACAACCGCACATCAAAAACCAATATCACCGCATCGACAAAGACAGCAAAAATTTCGGCCGGATTTTTATTCGCTTCCAACACAAAAAATCAACGCAATAATCACACGTTGTCCGCGCGATTCAGTTCTGCCATTTGCCGCTGCAGGAATCCGATTCTTCCTAAAATCCAAACCACGCGCTCAAACAAACTGGTGATCTGCAAAAAGGACATGCGATCTTCCGGAGACATCTCTTTTTCCGCGAGAAAGGTGCGCCGCATGGTTTGCATGAGTTCGTTGCGGTCGCTGGTAATCGAAATCAGCATATCGATGTCGTCCGCGTCGTTGCTTTCGCACGTGTCGCATGCCGTCAGCAGAATGGTATCAATGCTTTCGATGAAGAGACCGCGAAATCGCTCCGCCGACGGCGAATTCGACCAACCCGCCAATAACGTCGAAAAGTCATAGATCAAGGCGTCGAGGCTGCCCAAATGGTTTTGCCGATTTTGCGTGCACAGGATCCGTTCGGAAATTTCGTGCGACAATTCATTTTTTGTTAAATCGGAAATCACCGCTTCGATTTCTTTGGAAACGCTCGCGAAGGCGTTGTGAAGCGAATCAAGAGTGGCCTGGCAGGCGTTTGCATTGCAATTGCGCAATTCTTCCATATAAATCGGAAACCGTTGAATCAGGCGGAGCTGTTCCTGATCCAACGAACGCAGCGCAATGTCCGCTTCGATCGGCGCATGGTCGTGCATGTATTTGATCTGCGACCATTCTTCCTCCCGCGTCGGCGGCCAGCAGCGATCGAGAAACCGCGCATAAGGACCGACGGCGAACGACAACGCCAACGAACCGGTTAAATTATAAATAATATAAACAAAAGCCATCTGCTGCTCGAGCTGATCGGATAGTTGAAAAACTAATGCTTTGACTAACGGGATGCCGGCAAAGGTTTCCAATATGAAGAGCGGCACCAAAATAATGGCGGCGACGACATTGAAGAACACCTGCGCCATGACCAACTGTTTGGGAGTTCCCTTCAGCTGAGACGCGAGAATCGTGGTGCTGATGCTGGAGCCGAAGTTCGTTCCATAAATGATGATGATCGTTTGATCGACGCTGAAAAGACCCGACAAGGTCAACGTGATCGCCAGAATGGAAACGGCCGACGAGGTTTGGGCGATAAACGAGAGAAGCGCGCCCACGACAAAACTGAGCACATAAGAGTGATGGCTTTGAATCAATAAAAACTTGAACCATTCGGTATCGGACAGCGGCGCCGCGCCCTGCTTGATCATGCTAAGACCGAAAAACAACAATCCCAAGCCAAACAACGCTTTGGAAAGCTCGTTGATCCGCGACGATTTGCCGAAGGAATAGCTGATTCCCGCAATGCCCAATACAAACAGAATTAAAATATTGATATTCAAAAAAGCCAAAAGAACCAACAGCCCCACACCGGTGTTCGCCCATAAAATCACGGGAAGCGCCTGGCGAACACTGATCACACCCACGCCGACCAGGCTGGCGATGATGAACGAGAGCGCCGACATCGACTGCGTTACCGCGCCGGCCACATAGCCGATCAATCCCGCCTTGTACCCATTGCCCGCCCATTTGGCCAGAAGCATCCGCAGTTTACGGCCGGTCATCTGCTTCAGCGCATGTCCCAACAGACTCATTCCCACAAAAAATACGCCGATACCGCCAATTAAATAACCAATGATTTCAAACAAATAAATTTCCCTCCGTTTTGCATTGAACAGAACCAGCTACCGAGAATGCAATCGTGCAAGACGAATGAATTGTATCGCATTTCCAAGGGGAATGCCAATTGCCGGTGAAGGAAAAATTATATTTCCCTCCGCCTTACCAAGGAAACGATGTATAGTGTATAATTCGATTCATCAGAATCAACATTCAGGCAATGGATAGGAAAAAATGATTAAAATCAATATTAAGGATGAGCCGAATTGCAAATGGATTCACGTGGAAGGGCGCATTGACGGCGTGACCGCTCCCGAACTGCAATCCCAAATCAACACCCTCATCGAAGTAGGGAATACGAAGCTGCTCATGGAGCTGGAACAGGTCGATTATTTGAGCAGCGCCGGATTGCGGGTATTTATGAACGGGCAAAAGCTGTTGAAACGAGCCGGCGGGGAATTGATTTTGTACAAGGCGTCGCAGCCGGTGTTTGAAATCTTTCAGTTGAGCGGTTTTGCGAATATCTTTACGATTCTTACGACGGATGAGGAATTGCGCGCTTATCTGAAATAAGGGCGCGCGGTCCGTTGCATCTTTTCAGGCTGGGATCAATACAATATCCATTTATAAACCACCGTTTCGCTCCGCAGACCGACGCCGGGCACGCCGGACTCTTTCAGTTGTGGGGTGAATTGCGTCAATCCCTTCTCATTCCACTCTATATTTTCAATCCATTTAGGAGGATAATCCAGAAAAGAATCCGTGAAATTAAATCCGAAAAAGGAGACCTCTGAAAAATGTTGAAAATTGCGGCGGGATTCATTCTCTTGTTGTTGAGCGGCGCACCGGATCTCGATGCGGCGGCGATTTATGCAGGATTGGCCAAGGTGGACATCACCCCGCCGATCGGAGGGCAAACCACGGGGTATTCTTCGGCCAAGCCGACGGATGGGATTCACGATCCGCTGTACGCAAAAGCGTTGGTTCTGCAATCGGGTGAGAAGAGTCTTGCCATCGTGACGTGGGATTCCTGCGTTTTTACTTCGCCCTGGCTGCACGAACAGATGCCCGACATGGGCATCGATCACTTGCTGCTGCTCAATACGCATACGCACGCCGGCCAGAATTTAAATCAGGGGGATTTTCCCTCGGCGGAAAAGCCTTGGCGAAAAACCGTGGAAGAGCGGACCCTCGCCGCCATTCAAGAGGCGCGGCAAAATCTGTTTCCGGCCTACTTCGCGGCGGGGAAGGGCAGCATCCAGCTGGGGTATAACCGCCTGGTGCGGCAGCCGGAAGGTCATGCGCTCACGCATTTCGAAAATCCGGAACGGATTCCGTATGGGCCGGTCGATCCCACCGTCGGAATTTTGCGGATTACCGATGAAAAGAAAGCCGTGCGGGCGGTGATCGTGAATTATACCTGCCATCCCGTCGTGCTGGGCCCGCAAAACCGGAAAATATCCGCCGATTACCCCGGCGTCATGCGGGATGTGGTGGAAAAGCGGCTCGGCGCCGGCGTGGAATGTATCTTTGTGCAGGGTGGATGCGGCGACATCAATCCGCTGATCATGGCCCGAACCGGCAATCCCGACGAGGATTTTCCCCTGGTGGAGAGCATGGGCAATCTCCTCGCCGACGAAGCGCTGAATACACTGAAGCGGATAGAAAACCTGGATGGGAAATCGGACGAACTGCTTTTCAAAAATAAGAAAATAACTGTGAACCACCGCTGGGAGGCGGAAGAAACAGTCCCGGTCAGCGTTACTTCCTTGCTGATCAACGGCGAAATCGGCGTCGTTACCATGCCGGGCGAACCGCATCACCAATATCAAGTCGATCTACGGGAAAAAGCGGCGCTTCCGCATACGTTCTTCTTTGGTTATTGCGACGATGCCGGATTTGACTGGACCGGATACATCCCCGATGTGGAAACCGCGGCGCGGGGGGGATACGGCGCGAGCGATACGACGAAGGTGGAAGTGGGAACGGGAGAACGGCTGCTCAATCAAGGGCTGGTGCAGCTCTATGAAATGCGAGGAATGTTAAAAGGCAAGCCGCAACGGAATATTCACGAATAGGCGGCCCATTTCTGCTGCTTCTCCAGAAACCGCTATCCCTGCGTCGGCGCGTGTATTTTTGGCATTCTTGTGGATTTGTGGAAATTTCGCAAGAGTGGGAAGGGCACACCTCGTTAATTTACACTTTTCAATTAATGTCTTCATTGGAAAGTCCAATTACATGAAATAATTGCTTTCGTATTACCCTTGCTTCGGCTCCAAGATCAATGGTCGCAAACCGGATTTCGTGTCCTTGAATTATTATAAATTCATTTACCATTTCATCAATCGATGGATGCAAAAGTAGCCCGGATGCATGATCTGATAGAATATCACCATTCCCCTCTTGAGATCTCAGGTAAGCATAAATCTGATACAAATATCCGCTTTGTAATGTTTTTTCTCTGTACCACCCCTGAGTTACAATTGAAGTGAATTTTGTGTCAATTATTATACGTCGACCACGTTTCTCGTGTTCCACAATGATGTCAGTACGCATTGTCGGCAGGATTTTGTCGATCCCAATAGTCTTATCCTCGATAGGCCATTCTATTATCTTTCCAGCATAAACACGCCATTCCAAACCAGAAAGAACCACATCATAAAATCCGGCAATGGCTTTTTCGAATAATTTTCTGATCCATGCAATTTCGTTGTCCGGTGATGTCAAATGCTTAGTCCCGGCTGCTTCGCTTGGCAGTAACAAATTGTAAGCAAGATGCGCAGCAGCCACCATTTTCCTGTCACCCGCGTCGTGTCGGCCAAATCGGTCGACAGACACATCGGTTCGGTTGGGTTTTTCCCCATGAACTCCTATCCTTTTGAAACACGCGGATAGAGAACGACAACGGTGTGCGAGATCGGAGCGGTTTACGATTTTGGATAATTTGTTCAGAGCCTCTCGCACGAAGCGGTTACGAGGCGTGTCAACCGTTTGTTCCTCAAATCGGCATGCGATCCTACCCCGATCAAGCAACTTACGCCGTTCCGTATGCAAGAGATCAATTCGTCCACGAATTCGAGAAAGGACCATTTCTCTTTCCTGATACCCAGAACTCAAATTTCGCATAAGTCGACGTTCAACCAGTCGTGTTAAAATTTCCGCGACTAAATCAGGAATATCATCCGGATTCTCTTCTACTGCTTTTTTCTCTTTCGTTTCAATCTGCCGAATAAGATCGGAAGCATAAAGCATTAATAGCCATAGATTTCGCACGGGTATCCGACCGATTAAACCAATTTCTACGGTTTGGTTAGCACTGGAATCACGCATTGCAATCAGAATCCTTCGAGCAACTGCCTGGTGGCTTTCCTTGCTTTTTCGGGCGCATCAAACCAATATTCGTCAAGAAGTGGGCCGATTTCAGTTTCAACGATTTGTTTGAACCAATTTCGACTGTCACTGATAAAAATATTTGAAGAGGGAGTAACAAAACTATGTCCCACCTGAAACTGAGGGCCAAGGCTCATGTCAGATGATATTTCATTGTTTAATGATTCAATCCTTTTCTTTATTTCAGAAAGTATATTTGAATCAATACTGAATTGATTACAAACCCATCTCTGCCACAATTCACCAAATTGTGGTTTTAAATTGATAAAAGCAAATCGTCGTCGTAGAGCAAGATCAACGAGTGCAAGTGAGCGGTCGGCTATGTTCATCGTACCGATCACAAACAGATTATTGGGAATAAAAACACGCTCGTTATCATCTTTGTGATAACACAATTTCAGCGCTTCATCGGAAGTTCTTTTACCAACCTCTAAAAGCGTGAGCATCTCGCCAAAAATCTGCGCGGGATTACCACGATTTATTTCTTCAATAACCAATACATATCCTGCAGTTGGATCATTCCCAGCAGCCGTTACCATTTGAAGGAAAGGTCCATCACTCAGCTCCAGTTTACCGTTTACTGTTGGTCTCCATCCTCGAACGAAGTCTTCATACGACAGATTCGGGTGAAACTGCAACGCACAAACTTTACTGTTATCTCGTTTTCCAATAAGAGCAAAAGCGATTCGCTTGGCCAGCCATGTTTTACCAGTACCTGGCGGTCCTTGCAAAATAAGATTTTTTTTTTCGCGAAGACGTTTGAGAATCTCCTCCAATTTTGCACTTTCCAAAAAGCAACCTTCAGCCAATATGTTGTTTACGGAATAAGATTTATCGGAAGGCGGTTCAGGCACAGGTAGATAGTTTATGTCTTTTTCAGGGGAATCCAGTGGATCGTCACCTTTGGATTCCCATGCGGCTAATGATAGTTCCGGAAAAGAATGAACTGGAAAAGACTCCTCGTGGAAAGAGGCCTTCAATGCATCCATAATATCCAGATAATCATTTGCGTTACAACGTTTTTTGGGACCATTGCAGCCAATTTTTATTTTAAGTTTGTTAGACAAATAAACTCGTGAAAGTTTATCCAACGTTGGGAAATTCCAAGGGCGAATCCAATAGAGGCCTATTGTGAGTTTCCATCCTGCGCTAATAATTTGTGTAGCATTGTCGTATGCCTTAATAAAAGAGGAGCGAGAATATTCATCACCCGATTTGGAAAAGTGGAGTGCTTCTTCAAAAAGTATCCAAAGTAAATCGATATCGTTCGGATTTCTTTTGTTATCCCATCCAAAAAACCAAGAGTTCCGATTGTCGAGAAGAGGAATTCCATCAAATATCTCAGGTACGGGTAGATCAACGGCAAGAAGTCGTGCAAGTTCGGAAGCAATTTTTTTTCTGTTGTCGTCAGTAATTCCACGATTGAAAATACCAATGGTTGTAAATGGGCAGATATCCTTTAATGGTCCCGTAGTATTATCTTCAAATTGATCTTGTAGTTTTTGCATTCCATCCACGCGATCTGCAATTTCATGAATTCCGGCTATAAGTTCTTCTCGTTTGTCTTTGAAACTGCGCAACTTATCTGCGAAACTCTGGTAGAAATGAGTCCAATGAAATTTGTCTTTATCAATTTTCTTCCCTTCAACTCCTTCTAGTTTTAAATCCATTGTTTCCACTCCTGATATATTAATACGTACTGTAAAGAGAGAGAAAAAAAATATTTTATAATCTTTTCACAAGCAAGCTGGTAGAGTGAGTTGAATAGAGTGAAACCAACCGCGTCTCGAAACCAAAAATGCGATTCATTGCATTCATCCTACCCTACAAAATCTATCATTATATTATTATAGTTTGTTTTTTTAGTCAATGTGGATTGTCATGTTTACAATAATAGTTATTGAACGGTGTGAGTAATGGTTTTTATGCCGTTGTAATAATAGCTAAGACAAATAGGGGACATATGATTCTCACTCTTTTTTGTCACAACTCAGTCTTATCCATCTCCCACGGCAATCGCATGAAAAAACTGTAAAGAAGTTTACAAGTAGGAGGGAATAATATAAAGTTATTTTATAGCCAATATGGGTGTTGTAATAATTACAT
>QZKN01000186.1 GCA_003598175.1 Candidatus Omnitrophota bacterium | reverse complement strand
TCGGCGACGGTGGCGGCCAGAAAGGTCGCGCGTACGCGCACCGGGGCGGGCCGGTCGGAGGTGGCGGAGACGACGACGGATTTTTTCAGTCCTTCGGGGCCGAGCGTATCTTCGATGAACGGCTCTTTATTTAGCCGCGTGTAACCGCTGCCGCAGCCGACGCCTTCCGCGCTCAGGGCTTCCAGGAACTTCGAACGAGGTATGCCGGCGAATTGTTCCTTGTCATAGCGGAAGTTATACACATGATAGGCATGGTGTGTTAATCCTTCATACCGTTTTGCCACCCGTATACCCGGAATTGCGTTCAATTGTTCCTCCAGGTAGCGGCCGTTTTGCTCACGGATGCGGGTTTGTTCTTCCAGGCGTTTTAATCCTTGCAGTAAAACCGCCCCTTGAAACTCCGTCATGCGGATATTCGAGCCGATTTTCTTAAATCGTAATTCCGGTTTTCGTCCGTTGCTGTTGTTATGGAAAGCAAGCGCGCGATCCATCAGTTCGGAATTATTGCTGACGATGGCTCCCCCTTCGCCGCAGCTTAGATTTTTGGTCAGCTGGAAACTGAAGCAACCCATATCCCCCAGCGTTCCCACCTTTTTCCCGCGCCATTCGGCGAGATGGGCCTGACAAGCGTCTTCGACGACCGGCAAATTATGTTTTTTAGCGATGGCCAGAATTTTATCCATATTCGGAGCATTGCCGCCATAATGAACCGGGATGATGCAACGGGTTCGTTCGGTGATTTTTTCTTCGACCTTATCCGCATCCATCTGGAACGATTCCGGATCGGTATCCACAAACACCGGCAAGGCGAATTTTAAAAGGACAACGTTCACGGTGGCGATAAATGTATACGGCGGGACCAGCACTTCATCGCCGGGACCGATTTCCAACGCCGTCAACGCGCCCAGGAGCGCATTGGTCCCATTCATGACGGCCAGGCAGCCTTCGACGCCCAGCATTTTGGCGTATTCCTGCTCGAAGCGGCTGACGGTTTCCCCGCCGTAATAGCGGCTCCACGATTTTTTATGCAACACGTCGAGCCAAGGCTGCTCTTCCTCATCCAGAACCACCGGCCAGGAGGGGAACGAGCCGGTGCGGACCGGCGTCCCTCCCAAAACCGCCAATTTCTCCGTGGAATCGGAAGCAATTACGGGAGACCTCATCAACGACAATCCCGCCAATCCCGCCGAGGTTTTCAAAAACGTTCTCCGTTTTGATGGGATGGTACGATCGTTCACTTTTTTGTTCATGACTTTTTTCTCCTTTAAATCCCAAAGTTTCTTGACACTATCTTATCATACTTTTCCACGGGTATCCATCTGTGATTTGATTCAGGTGTTGGATAATCAATGACGTGAATAATAGTTTATCATTTGTCACGAATCAATGATATAACCATTTCAAGAATACGGTATAACAATACGTATTGAAATCACGAGTAATTAGAGTTAAACTTGACGGAATGGAGAGATATCCCTATGGCAAATACTATAAAAATCGCCATTTCAATTCAAGAATCACTTTTCGAACCAGCGGAAACGATCGCTCGCAAAATGAATATATCCCGAGTATCAGGTCAGCCTTATGAAGTGATTTTTTGCTATGTTCAATAAAATCAATACGTTAGAAATATCTAAAGATATAAATATTTTGAATTAAGCATCGTCTTAACTTCCTGAATATATTACACTTACTGTAATTTTACTTCAAGAGACTGAACAATTACATATATCCCGAAGCCGATTATTTGTTTTAGCCCTGGAAAATTTTATTCGGGATTATCAGGACCGGTTGCTTTTCGACGCCATCAATCAAGCATGCGATCAATTGGATGATGATCCGACCGAACAATCCCAACTGCGTCAAATCCGTTTGCAGCAGCGAAAGATAATGGAAGGAGAATGGTAATCCATCAAGGGGATATTTTCTGGGTGGAATTGGGGGAGACCGATGGATCCGAATCCGGATTCAAGCATCCGAATGTGGTGATACATAACAATCTGTTTAACCAAAGCCGGCTGAATACAATTATTGTCTGTACGCTTTCCTCAAATCTCAAACGCGCGAATTGTCCAGGCAATATATTGCTCGATAGGAAGGAAGGGAATTTGCCCAAACAAAGCGTTGTTATGGTTTCACAATTATATCCATAGACAAACGGCAATTGGGGGAATATATTGGCGCGTTATCACAACGGCGAGTCCGCCAAATTGTGGATTCGATCCGACTACTGACCGAACCCCGCGACCCGCCGCATGAAATGATTCGTAGAAAAGGACAGAACGGCTATGCGCAAATGGATTGGATTGGTTATTTTGACGCTTCTCGGAACCGTGGGGGAAACGAAAGAACAGCTCTACCTTGCTCAATTGCAGGACTGGTCAATCCTCCTCGCGGAAGATGCGATTCCCAGCGAAACGTATGCGGCGCAAGAATTTCAAGGCATTCTCGCCCAAAGCGCCGGTTTTGAAATCCCCATTCTGACGGATGCTTCCAAAACCGAAAAGCATGTGTTCATCGGTTCGAGTTCTGCGATGCAAAATAGTTCCGTCGCATTCGGAATCGACGATTTGGGAGAAGAAGGATTTCGCATCCACATCAAAACGGACAATATCGCAATCGCCGGGGGACGGCCGCGCGGGACGCTGTATGGCGTCTACGAATTTTTGGAGCGATATCTGGAAATTCGCTTTTTGACTTATGACCACACCTATATCCCCAGACAACAACACCTACTCATTCCTTGCGAAGAATATCGTTTCACGCCGACTTTTTCGTTTCGGTGGAGTTATTACCGCGAAAATGAGCAACATCCGGAATTCGCCGCGCGTCTGCGCGTCAACACCACCACGCACGATGAGAAACTGGGAGGAATCACGAAGCAGCATCTGATCAGCCATACCCTTCATCATTATCTGCCGGCGGAAAAGTATGGAAAAGAGCATCCCGAATATTTTGCGCTGGTTGACGGAGAACGGAAAACGGAAATGTGGGGCGGCGGACCGGAACCCTGCGTCACCAACCCCGACGTGATCGAGATTGTCGCGCAAAACGTGATCGCGGATTTGGATCGCCAGCCAGACTGGCAAAATATCAGCGTCAGCCAGAACGACAATGACAAGTATTGCCGCTGTGAAAACTGCGAAGCGATCAACCAGCGGGAAGGAACGCCGATGGGTTCGCATTTGGCTTTCGTCAATGCGGTGGCAGAACGTGTGGAAAAAAAATATCCACACGTTAAAATCGGCACGCTGGCGTATTGGTACACCCGCAAGCCTCCCCAAACCATTGTACCGCGCCACAACGTGCAAATTCAGTTATGCAGCATCGAGTGTTGCACGCTGCACCCCATCGACGATCCCGATTGCGAGAAAAATCGGGAATTCTGCCAGGATATGAAAGATTGGGGCGCGATTTGCAATGACATCTGGATTTGGAATTACAACACCAATTTCCGTTACTACGATCTTCCCTTCCCCAACCTGCGCAGCATCAGCGCCAACGTGCAGTATTTTCTTGAAAACAATGTCCACGGTTTGTTCATGCAGGCGAATGGGAATGGCGGAACCGGCGAATTATGCGATTTGCGAAATTATGTCATTTCTCGTTGCATGTGGCGCCCGGAAACCGACAGTTGGGAAGCGGCGAAAGAGTTTTGCCGTCTGCATTACGGCAAGGCTGCAAAAACGATGATCCGTTACCTCACTCAACTTCATGACAACGCGGAACGAACCGGTTTTCATCCCACCTGTTTTCCCAATCCGTTCGAAGTGGGGATTCAACCTGCTTTTTCCGAGAAAATATTTGGTCTCTTTCAAAAAGCAATGGATCAGGCGGAAGAGGAAGCCGTGCAGGATCGTGTGGAAAAAGCCTCGATCTGCGCCTATCGCTCCGTCCTTGAAACCTGTGGGCAATACGAGATCAAAGAGGGGACGCTGAAAGTGAAATATCCCATCAAATATGGCGATATCGTGGAAACCTATAAATCACTTACCAGCAAATACGGTCAACCCCGCGCGGAAGAATGGGAACCGATCTCTCATTATTACGATATTCTTAATAAATATACAAAACAAGGCGTCCCTGCGGATACCTTTGAAAATAAATCCTGGAAACTCACCCTTTTACCGGAAGAAAACGGCAAACTGGTCGAACTTCTCTATAAACCCAAGAATAAGCATATTTTGATGCCGCCCGAATATCGCAGTGTGAGGCGACCATTCGAATATTTGACGCTGGAAGAGCTGGGAGTGAAGGGCTACAACCACGATGCTCCAAAATCATTCACAATGGAAAAAAACGATTCCTCTCTGCGACTCGTCAAAACCTTCCCGGACGGTTCGGAACTCGTGCGGCAAATTTGGTTTGATGAAAAGAAACCAGATATCGTCTTTTTCGATACATGTCTTACTCATCGCGGCCAGGATGCCAAAGTGTATCAATTAAAAGTGCGAGCGGAATTCAATACCGGCGTCTCCACTGCGGATAATGACGCCATCGATGTCGGTTTAAAAAAAGAAGAGTGGGAGAAATGGATTCCGGCATGGCAAAAAGAAAATGAAGCCGTTTCGGTCACAGCAGAAAATCAAAAAAGTGAAGCCGTTTCCTTTTTCAATCCACGAAAGCGTTATGGAATCATGCTGGAATACGATCCGGCTTCATTTGAAAATCCGGAGATCGATTTGAATCAATATTACCCGCGATTGATTCTCGGTTTGCTTACAAAGGAAGTCGAATTGAAACCGGCGGAAACGTTTTCCTGTTCTTACCGGCTTCGTTATGTGAGGAAAGCGCCCAAATTATAGTTCAATTTTTGTGATCATAAGAAAATTACGGCCAATGTACAGGAAACCAATCCTTACGTTATAAAGACACACGTTCCATCCAATAGCCAGGACACCGACTGCCGTGCGCAACGGCGATAATCCAAATACAATCCGGTTGGTTCAGGTAAAGAATGGAGTAAGGGAACTGGCTAAGCCGACATTTTTGAACTTCCTGGATTTCCGGAATCCCCGGATAACGATTCGGGTTTGAAGCAATGTTAGTGAAAACTTCTTTTACACGAGACTTGAACTTGCGCGCCAAAGTCTCTCCGCCTCGGCTCCGATAAAAAGAGACGGCTTCTTTTAATTCCGCCTGGGCTTCAGGATGGAGTTGCACAAGTTTGACGGTCACTGCGCCTACATCTCTTCGAGCGATTTGATTGCGTCAACACCTTTGACTTTACCGGAGTTAATTTCATCGATACGCCGTTCCAACTCCGCTTTGTACGACGGTTCAATGCCTTCCTGATCCTCCCGCTCTTGAATCGATACAATCAGGCTTTCATGGAGCGCCATCATATCGGGAAGCGACAATCCCTGAATTTGCTCTTCAATTTCTTTGGTCAAATTACGCATGAATTAATCCTATCGAAAACTATCCTTTGTTTATTATAGCACATTTTTGCATAATCAGAGTGAAGAGAGAACGACGTTTATATATACACCTCACCCCTCAAAAAAATTAAAAAAAGTACTTGACAATATCACGATTTGTGATAACCTCAATACTAGAATCTGCCTTTCAGTGATTGGTGGATGAGAGTGAACAGGCTTTCGGATAGTGATAATCCCTTATAACGGGGAATGTATCAATTCCTTCCGAAATTAACCCTTACCCTTCAGAGGGTTAATTATAGGTCTAACATTAATTAAGAAAGGATTGTTATTGATCATGAATGACTTTATACTACATATTTTTTAGTCTTTCAATTGGATATTACTGCAGTGGGTCATTGACCCAAGGCAGTCGGAATTATCTTAAGGCATCCAATACGACACGAAGACGATTCCAGGGGAGAAGAAGATAAAAGGAGAACTCCCATGAGGGGGCAAAAGAATCGTTGAACACGATGGGCTTCCCCGATGACCTTCAGAAAGAAGGATCACGAGATATCCCGCGCAGTTCTAATTCACGTCTAATTTGGTGTTGATAATTTCAATATTTAATGGAAAGACGGTGTACTTGGCGTCGTGGCCCAAACCATATCAGAAACATTGATCAGGAGTTTGGACCATGTCGAAACGAAAGAAAACATTTGAATTAAAGAAAGAACAACAACAGGAACTTTTTCGCTCATTTTTTCATCTCAAGGTAACGTGCGAAGAAGAGGGAATGCCGGAAAAGGAGACTCAAAGTCTCTTTCGAACCGCATTGAAATTGCTACGGTTGGGAGAAATTGGCGAGTTCATGAAGATCATCTCCAAAATTCTGGAAATACTTCGCGAATTCCTCAAATCCAAATAACAATTGGAAAGAAGATCGATCATGGCTTTGAAAAAGCCGAAGCAAGACCAGCCGGATATCAACCGGCGAATCGGAATTGCCGTGCGTGATTTGCGGAACCTCCATGGCATTACCCAAGTACAGTTGGCGAAAGAAGCGTGCATCGCACAATCGATGGTGTCGATGATCGAAAACGGTCGGCGCAATGCATGCGTCAATCTCAACGCGCTGCAACGTATCGCGCGGGTATTGAAGCAGAATTCATTATCGGAATTTATTGCATTGGCGGAAAACGTCCCCACGGCAGATGCGGTGATACTAGAAACAGAAGTAATGATAAAAAGAAACTGTTATCCAATTTGAAATTTTCGCATTCTAAAAAGGAGAGTGTATTGATGGAAAACAGTATTACTATTCATCATATTGATGCAGAAACAGTCCGTTGTTTGCATCAGGAGGCAAACTTACGGGGAATTAGCGTAGATGCATTGGTTCTCCAATTGATACAAGCAAGTATCCGAAAAAACAATGATATAATAAATCAAGAAATCTATCATGATTTAGACGACCTGGCAGGAACCTGGAGCCAGGAAGAGGCAAGAGAATTTTCCGAAGCTATAGCTGAATTTGAACGGATCGATGAAAAATTATGGCAATGAAAAAAATATTATTAGACACCAATGCATATTCTGCCTACAAACAGGGAATATCGGAAGCCGTCGAAGTCATACAACACGCCCCGATAATCTTTATCAACAGCATTGTACTCGGTGAGTTATACAGTTGATGGCGTTTATCCATATACCTCATTCCCATAAAAATGAAAACCAAAATCAACGGGCACAGACCCGTCGCGAAAATTCCATATTTCAGGTCGGTTCGTTCCGCGAGAAATCCGATAAGCCAAGGCATCGCCACGCATCCGATGTTGCCGGTCGCCGCGAGAACGGCGAACATCGATGCGCCGCCGCGCGGTATGTGATCCGCCGCCACTGCAAGCGTCGACGGCCAAAGGGAGGCAACGGAAAATCCAATGCATACACACGCCAAAAGGGCGATGGGAGCGATGGAGCAAAAAGCGGCAATTCCAACGAGTAGAACGGAGGCGATACAGCTGCCGATCAGGATAGGAAAAATGCCGGTATGATGCACAATCCTCGCTGTGACAAAACGTCCGGTCGCCATCGCCACCGAAAACACGGCCAACGCTGTTCCGCTCACCGCTTTGGAGTATCCCAAACCCCGCTCGGCAAAAGCGGGCAGCCACTGCACCAATCCCACTTCTGTCGCTCCCCCTAATAAAATGGCCAGCGCGGCCGCGTAAAGAAAGGGACGGCGAATGAGAGAAGAAAATGGAATCTGAGGCGCGTTTTCCTGCGTCAAAGCAGGCGGCCGGATTAAGACAAAACCGCAACAAATCAAAATCGGCAACGTCATCATAATCAGGCAGATCAGACGCCACGAAACATGCGCGTGCAGCGCCGCCGCTCCGACCATTACCGTTCCCACCGCTCCCACACAATAAAACAGATGCAGCCGATTTAGGGCCGATGCGCGCCGATGCGGGCGAACCGCCGCGATGATCGGGCTCAACACCACTTCCAGGTTCGCCGCCCCGAATCCCATCAATCCGACGGCAAGCAGAAGAAGGGCATAGTTTGTCGCGCCGCCAAGCATCCCCAGCCCGAGGATGATCCATCCCAGCCCGGAAAGTACGAAAAGTTTCGCTCCCCAGCGATCCGCCAACGGTCCGGTCATCACAATTCCGAAGACCATCGCCATAAAGAGAATTGCCGGGATGCGTCCCAGCTGTTCGCCGCTTAAGCCTTCGTTCCCGCCGAACGTTTCACCGAATGTGGTGAGAAAAACCGGCGGTAAATTTGTGCTGATCGCCAGGCACATCATGGCCCCGCAACACAAAACCATCGTGAATTGCGTCGAATCGATTTTCACTGGATTCCCTTTTTGGATTTTTGTTTTCGTGGATAGATGATACACTTACGCTGATGTATCAACCATCGATCTGATGTTATGATAAAGAATAATGAAACGGCATCAATGTACTTTTAAACAAATCTTTGAAATTCCAACCCGGTCGGATATAAAATGGAGTGATGTCGTCTCGTTGATTCGGCATTTGGGTGGTTCAATCAAATATGGTAGTGGTTCACGTGTTCGAGTGATATTGAGAGATCAATCAATCGTGATTCATACTCCTCACCCACGAAAAGAACTGAAGAAATATGCTGTCGTCATGCTACGAGATTTGTTGGAAGAATCAGGAGAGAGATTATGAACAGCACAATGGAATATAAAGGATACAAAGCTGTTATTTGTTTCAGCGGTGATGACCGATGCTTTTATGGAAAGGTGTTATGCACAAAAGATTTCATCGGTTTCGACGGAACGACGGTATCGGAGTTGGAAGATTCGTTTCACAGCGCTCTTGATGATTATTTAGATCTTTGTCGAGAGGAAAACAAAGAACCGGCAATCCCGATCTCGGGCGATTTCGAATCCAAAATTTCACCGGAACAACTGGCGCATGAATTCATCAAACATGATATGAAATTAAATCCGGAAGAGATCGATCATATCCTTCGTCTAAGTAATTACAATCTTTTAGATGAACACGATGATTCAAGAGAACGATTCTGGACACACTGGAAGGGGCTTCAGCGTATGAAAGCGGTGGACAGGAAAGTAGACTTAAAAAAAGCGGTTTAAAGTGTGACTGCAGACGACATGGTAATCCCTGTTTATTCCCCAATACCGTTCACGAAAAAATGAATCGCTTCGGGACATCCATACATTGTGGTGGAATAGGTTTTTCCGAATCCCGGCCGGGAAACGGGAACGATCTTAAGCCGTTCGAACTTATCGCTCCACGCTTTGCGCAAAATACGCAAATGTTCGGCGTCGCCGGTCAGTTTTACGCTGTTGACCAGCGCCATCACGGTCACTCCGGGTTGCCGCCCGGGGCCGGATCCCGACGCCGGGCACGATGTGTAACGCCATCCGCTGTATTGTTCCTGCCACGTATCGTTGTTCAAAAAAGTCACGCCGCGTTTTACCGCATCCGGGATCCGATCATCTCCCGATAATTCGAAATATTTACTCAATCCGTTCAATCGAATCGATCCGATGAATCCCGCCTCGCCGACATGTTTGGTTTTGCAGTTGCAATGGCCCCACGGCAAGGTATACAACCAGCCGCCGCAGTGGGAATCCTGTTCCTCGAGCGCATCGTCCGCGAGTAATTTCATGGCGCGCAGGTATCGTTCATTCGTCAGATCCAACTCATACGCGCCCGCAATGGCCAGCATGGTCCAGCCATTGACGCGGCCACAATGGCTGTGTCCTTTGAATTTGTATTGACGGTCTTCGACGAGTTTGACCAGATTTTCACCGATTGTATTGACCGTTTCCCGCATCCACGGGTCGCCGGTGAGAAAATATTGATACACCATGCCCTGCGTCCAGATATGCCCGAGATTGAACGGACTCCAGCAAATATAAGGATTGTCCGTGTTCCCGATATTGTAGGAAAGATACAATTCCTTCATTTTCTCCATGCTGTGAAATCCGCCGACGTGGCCGACCATGTGCTGATGCACCAATCCCGGACGTGCGGGATAGTCCGGACTCTCCTGAAAATACTTTCTTAAATCGTCGTTGATGAAATGAACGACATCGACCTCGCTCGTGTGACGGGCGGAGGTGTCGCCGACATAAAAATAGTTGGGATTGCCGGTGCGGGCAAACTGCACCAGGATGTGTTGGGGGGTATCGTATTCATGATTCCCCCAATTGCACTGCCGCTCGCCGAACCAGTCACCCCAATTCATGGCGCCGTAATCGCGTTGCTCGGCGATGGATCTGCAATAGCCGTTGAAAAACAGGTTTTCCGCCCAGCGATCGTATTCTTCCATGCCAGTCGTACCCGCCGCCGCGATCGATCCCCACACGCCGGTCGCGATCGCCTGCACGGGATCGGCGCTGGGGATTAACGGCGCGTTCGCGAATTTTGCAAGCGAGTCGCCGTCTCCTTCCAAGTCAATCCAAATCTGCCACCGTCGCGCCTGGCCGGTTCGCAAGCGGTAGCACTGATCCTGAAACAGATAATCATATTTGTACCACGGCTGCATAGGATCGAATGCGCCTTTTATAAAAGATGGAAATAATCCGAATCGAATGCCTTTCAAATTCGCTTCGATGCTTTTCGGCCACTGCTGCCAAAAATCACGCAGCGCAACCGCGACAATTCCCTGCCCGTCTTCGAATTCAGCCCATCCGGGCGCTTTGGCGCCTTTTGCATCGGTTTCTTCGATGCGATACCGTTCATCGTCAATTTGGAACAAACGAACCGGCGATGCCGGATTACCGTTCCAGCCCGGCGCGCCGCCAATGGTCGCTTTTTGTAGGAATTGAACCGGATTGATTTCAAGATTCAATTCCCGGATGCGCTGAATAATGCCATTCTTTGAATCAATCAGAATCATCGGTTCCAGATAGAGTTTGGAGAGTCCCGCAAAAATGGATGCGCGCATACGAAAACCGAATACCCGCTCTCCATCTAACTTCTGAAACGACCCCATTACTATTATTGTGGCTCTCAGTTCTCCTTCCTCTTCCACTGCCACGGAATCCACCACGCTTCGACAGGTTTCTCCATCCTCATTGTTTAACGTAAGGTTGATATCGAGACGATTCGAGATGCGTAATAGCGCGCCGGCGGCTGGCGCAAGAGTGAGCCGGCCGGTATGGAGAGAAGGGCTATTTCCTTTTCTTGTTTTTATAGGTTCTTTCGCTCCCATCGTTTTGCGATTCTCGTTCCAGATCAGTTGATAATCCACATGATCATGTGGCGCGGGATTCGCCTGAAAATTCAGCAATACCCATCGGGCGCTTCCGTCCTGCCAGCAATTCGGAATCGAAGTCTGACACGGGATTTGAACATTGTCTTTCGCCCAAAGAGTAAATTCGGTTCCCGCCGGCGCTGCGCCTTTCGCGATGGGAACTCCACCGGAAACGGGACGCAGGGATTGGATTCCCGAAACATCATGGACCGTGATGTCCAACCGCTCCGCATTGCACGGTAAATTCGCAACAAACACCGAAACGCAGAGGAAAATAAATAGGGTCTGTCTCATAATCAACGCTCCTCGTTTTTTAGAATACGCGGCATAAGAAATTTCTCGGGCAAAAAAATCTCTTTCCTTGCCTTTTTGCCCGACTTTCATTACGCTAAGGCTGTCTGTTCTTTCATGCTTATGGTTATGCATTGTTATTAAACAGGATTTTTCATGATCATTCAATTTTCCCTCGCCGATCATTTTGTGTGAGAGAAAATGCCCATTCCCTCAAAAAGGAGCGCTCCATGTTCCATTTTCCCCTCTTCAAGCGGTTCTCGTTCGTATTCTTATTTATGATTGAGATCAACTCTCCCCTAGTCGGCGAAGATTGGCTCCAATTCAAATACGACAGCCGCCATTCCGGCAATGCACCCGATCGTGCGATTTCAACTCCGCTTTCTTTATTCGGAGCCGTGCCTTTGACCGACGCGGTGTTTACATCGCCTATTATTTGCGATGGAAGAATTTATGTGCTGGATGGTTCCGGAGTACTGTTCTGCATCGATGCGGAGACTCTAAACGTCATTTGGAAATTCGTAACGCCGGGCGGTCCGGGAAACTGCAACAATGTTTCTTCGCCCGCGATTTCCGGCAATTATCTACATGTTGGAACCATGACCGGCGTGATTTACGTTTTTAATGCAGAAACCGGCGAAGTGGTCACGACTATTGAATGCCATGATCCGATATTCAGTACGCCGGTTGTGGCGGATCAGCGTGTGTATTTCGTCACGTTAGGCGCGCAGGTCTTTGCCTTGACGGAAAAAGGCGAGATATGCTGGACGTGGGATTTTGTTCGCGAAATTCTCGATTTTTCCGGCGACCGCTGGAACGGCGAAGATTGGCTTAAACACAAAAAGGGCCGGGTGACCTGGCGCGATCATTTTTGTTGTTCCCGAAATCTTTCCCTCTATGACAAGACGCTCGTGATCCCCGCCGGCGGGCGAACTGTTTTTTTGGAAGACATGGGGAATGAACCGCGTCTCCGCGCGGCGGGCGTCATTCCCAGTTTCCATGGAAATGAATACCCCGCCACGTTCGGCCAAAGCGTAGGCGAGGATGGAAAAGTGTACGTGCAATACCATCGCCGCGACAACGCCGGCCGGGTTGAAATCCTGCAACTGAAAGATGAAAATGTAGAGACCGGTTTTGTGCCAGGCACACAAACCGAGATCAATTTCCACGGTCACTTGAGTTTCTGCTCCGTCAGCATCCGCGGACAGGAAGTTTATCGTTGTCGTCCGGAAAAAGGTTTTGCGTTCTGCAAACACACGCCCGGCCAAAACGAGCCGGAACCGCTGGGCGGCTTTCCCTCCATCGCATCGCCGATTTTGACACGCGAACATGGAATTTTTGGGGGATTGGACGGCAGCCTTTACGTCGTTCCTCTCTCCGGAAACGGCCCGGTGTGGTCATTTTCAACCGCCTTCGGCGCTCCCATCACCGCGCCGGTCGCTGTGTGTGACGGACGGGTATATTTTGGCTGTGAAGACGGGTATTTGTATGTTTTGGGATCGGATGGAAACGCTGAATTGCCGACAAATGACCTTCGCGTCTGGCAAATCCGATCTCCCTTGCAAAACGAGTTCACGGATCCCGATTACGATTGGTTCACCAATTATGGCAATATGGCCAATCGCAACGCCGTCGATCAGAACATCGAAACGCCGATGAAAATCAAGTGGATTCGCCGAGTGGAAGGCACGGTCAAGCATCTCCCCGTCAGCGGCGGCGGGCGATTGTATACGCATATAGCCGAAGGACAAATCATCGCGGTCGAACAGGAAACCGGCCGCCTGTTATGGCGGCGTTATTGGCCCAACACCTACCTCTCGTTCACATCTCCGCTTTATCACAAAGAACGATTATTGATTCCACAAGCGGGAATGGAGAAATCGATGGTTCGCTGCCTCGATGCGGCCACGGGAAAACTGCTTTGGGAAACGCCGTTCACCGGCTCCCCCAGTTGGAGCCGGCAAGCGCCTCCCGTGGTGTATAAAAACCGGGTCATCTACGCCTCCGGTTCGGGAAAGTATGCGGCGCAAGGCACCGACAACGCCTTCATTTTCTCGGGAAAACCGCAAGAATCGTCCAACGGCGCGGAGATCATGAGCTGGATGTACACGCACGATAATCCCTATTATCCCAAAGACAACAAACCATTCATTTGGGCGTGGGATTTGGAAACCGGCAAAGAAATCTGGAAAAAGGATTTTTCCGCTATCGGATTGGGCGGAAACGATTGCGGTTTATGTTTAATGGACGGCAAATTGTACTATTCCACCTTTTTTGGCTACTCCTCCAGCCAGAAAAAGCGACGCGGCCTGCCGCCGGAACCAAACGGTCTGACGGCAGCCCTCGATCCCCTGACCGGCGAGTTATTATGGAAATCGACCAGCCATTACGTCACTGCCGGCTGCACACTATCCGGAAAAGACGACCGTTTGTACCTTGGCGGGTACAACCAACCATACGAAGGAACGGATGAACGTCATATTTGGTGTCTGGATGCGAAAGACAGCTCGTTGATCTGGCAATCGGATCCGGTCAAATCGGCGGTGAACGTCGTCAGCGTGGGAGAACAATTCCTTTTTTCCAACGCCATCCGCGGCGATGGGCATGTGATCGATAAAGAAACGGGAAAAATCGTTTCCCGTTTCAACAACAACTACAATTGCACCCGCTTTGCCTTATGCGGCGCCTATCTCATGGGCGCAAACATGGATGTCATCGATCTTTTGAACGACAACGCCTTGATTGCTACCGGCCCGGCCATCGATTCCCGCGAATGTCTGGGGGCGACCGTCTCCAATGGCAGAATGTTTTATACTTCGCAGGCAAGTGGCCTGCAAGTTTCTCAGGTATTCAAAACCGAAGCCGCCACGATGTCGGCGCCGTGGGATCAATAAAAATATCGTGGATGAAAATTGTCTATGTCTGAATCCGGATTTTCCGGATTTCCGAATGATTCGTCACCACCCATTCGCATCCCTTCTCGTCTCCTTCGTTGATCAGATACACGTGGTGGTCATTTTTGTGGGCGTCGATTCCCACAAACGTGCTATACTGTCTTCGGATACAATGGTTCATGACCGACTCCTTTCGGATGTGGCTCTCTGGCCTCTTGGCTCGAACCCACGGTTTAATAGGAGATATTTCATCGGGTCTTCTCTTAAGGAGACGCTTCTCGTTTACGAATTCGGGGTCGGTCGTTCCATATTGTCTACATTCTAAAAAATTTGTC
>QZKN01000094.1 GCA_003598175.1 Candidatus Omnitrophota bacterium | reverse complement strand
ACGATCACCGCCCCTACGATCACCACCCCTACAGGTTCATGCATCGAACCAATAATAAAACCGAGGAATCGTGCCCGCCTCTTCTTTAAAAACATACACTCGTTTTTCGTTCAAAATATGACGAATGGTGCTGTTCGGATCCAGCATGTTGCCAAATTGCCGCGCTCCCGTCGGGCAGGCTTCCACGCATTGGGGATTCAAGCCTTGCCGAACGCGATGCAGGCAAAACGTGCATTTTTCCATGGTTCCCCGCGGACGAATGCGATTGCCGAGATACGCCATGTCAGGATTGATCTCTTCTTTCGGAATTACAGGTGTGGAAAAATTGAATCGCCGCGCCCAATACGGACAGGCCGCTTCGCAATAACGGCAACCGATGCACCAATTGTAATCGACCACCACGATGCCATCCTCTTCCTGCCATGTGGCGCGGACCGGACAGGCTTTCACGCAGGGTGGATTTTGGCATTGATGGCATTGAACCGGCATATAATATTTCCCTTCCGCCGGAACCGTTTCATGATCGTAATAATGGTCCGATTTTTCGACATCCAGCGTCCCTTTTTCCATTTCCAACACGCGGATGTATTCGATACGTGGATCGCGTGATTGATTGTTTTCTTCCACGCAGGCGTGCACGCAACGGCGGCAACCGACACAACGGCCGATATTCAGCGCATAAGCATATTGCACGCCGGGAAGAGGTTTGGGATCCTCAATGTTCGCTTTCACGTCATATCGTTGCTCGATTTCCTTTTCCAGCCGTTCAAGAATCACTTCCATTTTCGCGGGAGTAAGCCGTTCATATTGTTGTTGAATGAACGCCTGTAAATCCGCGTCGTTATCAAAATGACGCAATGGCTCCAACGCAGCGGCAAAACCGCCAAGAAAGAATGCTCCCAATGCGCCGTTTTTTAAAAAATTTCGGCGATCGATGGGATCGTCGGGTGGCGCCGTGCGAGCTGGATCATTGCTATCATTTCTATGGATTTCATCGGACATTACATCTCTCCTCCATACACATGAACTCTCCCGCGCATCGGTCCCGGCATCGGTTTCAAATCCGGAAACTTCGGTTGATGTGGATCGTGACATTGGATACAGAGTATCCGCTCCGATCCACTGTCTGCCGGATCCCAGGTTCCACGCAATCGGCCATGAATACCAACCAGCCAATCGCGGTAGATGAGTCCGTGGCATTTCGCACAAAGGCGCGCGGGTTGATCGGCGGGAATCTCGCTCCCGTCATGGTTCGCATAGGCGTCGCGATTGGTTCTATGATGGCAATTGAGACAATAATCGTTGCTGCCATGAGCAAATATCAGGTTCGTATGTTCCGCCACTAGTGCTTTCTGGTTACGAGACGTTTCAAAGGTCCGATGGCATTCGCTACACTTGAATTCGAAGCCGGATCGCCGCAGACGCAACGGTTCCACTTCACCGCGAATCGGCGCCGAATCCACTTTCTCGATTGCAGACGCCTGGAACCGATCCCCGCCATCGGTTTGAAGAACAGCCGCCGCGCCAATCCCTAAACTGACGACAATGAAAAAACCGGGAGCAAAAAACCGGGAACGTTTATTATATAATGCAGAATCAACATGTTTTACCATGGCGGCATTCCTTAGGATTGATTCATACGTTTTACTTTTCGCGGCATCATCACATGGATTACATACACCGATAGAGTAATGGAATCGGCAAACAATCTCAATGGAACGATAGTTTAATAAATCATAAAAGTCATTGACCTAAGTCAACCTTCGCCGCAGCAACGAAAAATGGATTTGAGAAGAGTACAATAGCTTCACGCAGCCCGTAAAATAAAAAACCCCCTTCGCCAGGAAGAGGGATTTTTATTCAACAGTATGGCCAGGCCCAGATTTGAACTGGGGACACAAGGATTTTCAGTCCTCTGCTCTACCAACTGAGCTACCCGGCCGGTTTTTCACGTACAGACTATAATTTGTACTAGGAAGCCTTCTTTCTGTCAAGACTCCGAACCGGAATCTCCCCATTTTCACTTCCCCATATTACCTTTTTATCCGATTTGAGTATCATACAGAAAATGGAATCGGGAGATGGTAGTGGCCGGCGACGAATCGATCAAAAAAATGGTCCGCGCGATCATGGAAAAACGAAGAGAATTGGGAATCCCGGATTGGGGCATGGTTCCCATCGAGCAAGTCTTGCATCGTCTGAATACTCCCCCCCAAAAAACAACGCACAATTCCAATGCGAAAAATACCCTTGCCAACCAGCCGGACTCACAGCAAAATAATAATGAAAACATTCCCGATCCCGACTCGGAAGAATATAAAAATCCTCCTCCGCTTCTGAAATAAGGAACGATTCGAAAAAGAGAAACAATATGTATTATTTTGAATTGGGTGTCTATACTTTGATCGGCCTGGCCGGCGTGGTGTACGCCTACCATTCCCATCGCGTACGCTTTTCCCTGCCGGATCTTCTCCCCGGAATCCTGGGAAACCGCAAAATTATATTCAGCATCGGTCTGGGTGTGGTGTTGGCTGGTTTTGTGCTGGATTCTTTCATCGGAATTCATCATCAAATCATCACGCTGGCGGGGGGATGGTTCATGTTGCTGGGATCCGCGCCGTGGTTCAACCGGCGGATCGTCAGGCGCTTGTTCGATCCCGTGGAATGGCGAATCATTCGCATCACCATGTACGCCGGTTTTGGGCTAACGATAGTAAGCAGCGGTTGGCTGTGGCTCCCCTCCCATTTTTCCGGAGGAACTTTTTTGATTGGCATCGCTCACATGGTTCTGGCCGGACGGCTGTGGTGGAATCAGGACCTTAGCGCCAACAATTCCCATATGGTATTCAGCAAACGGGATTATTCCTGAATCCTGCATCTCCAGTTTCACATGACCGGACGCTTGTCACCAGCGATCGCACCATGTCCGCGTCTTTTTTCCCTTTCTCCCGTTCCACCCCAGATGATAAATCAACGCCATACGGCCGGACGGCGCAAATCGCTTCCACCACATTCGCCGGCGTGATCCCACCGGCCAAAATGACAGGCTGGTAAATTCGTTCACATAAATAACGCACCGCCCGCCAATCGACCGTCTTGCCTGTCCCCCCCATTTGCCGTGTTCCTTTTTGCATACTGCTGGCATCCACGGTCAAGCGATCCGCGCCCGCGTCGATATAATCCCGCATCCGCCGAAGCGCCGCTTCCACATCCACCGCTTCCCCACTCTCCGTCGCCGGCAGGTGAATGACTTTCCACACTTCACACGAAACCTTCCTTTTTAACGCCGACACTTTTTCCATGGATTCGTTGCCATGCAACTGAATCGCCGCCGGTTTGAGTCGTTCCACGATGCGAACATTATCATCGACGCTTTTTCCGAGCGTCACCGCCACAATCGGCAAAGGCGGATCGGAACTCAACGCAAACGCTTCCTCCAACGCCTGCGAACGAGGCGATTGCTCGATTTCCACGATGATCCCGCCATAATCCGCCCCCAATTGCGCGACCATGTCCACATCCCTTCGGTTGGTGAGACCACAAATTTTAATTTTGTATAACACAATAGATTACTCCTACAAATTAAACAGAATAAATTGGATCCCATTTTTTTCATGAAAACGGCTAAGGGGTATGAACTCACATGCCCCTTAGCTATTTTACAAAATGAAGATAAATGATCAATACAACGAATACGCCTTCTGTCCCACCAGTCGATTATTCGTCGGATCGGTGGCTTCGTCCCATTGCTCCATTTGCCGCGCCTGCAATTCATTCAATCGAGCAGTGTTTTGGGCAAGATCATCCCTTTCAATAACTATCTGGATGGAGCGTCCTAAACGTTCTTCCCCGTCTGCTTTTTTATCGGCTTTTTCTTCCGGCTGGCCGAAATACGTTGTACCACGATAAAACCCATACTGATCGCCTAACTGGGCCAACACCGTCACCACACCCTGAATGCCGGAAGCGGAAAACACTCCGCGTAAATCGGTGGTTCCATTCACGAATCGTTCATTCTCGCTGCCGCGTACCTGCACTTTCACATCTTTTGCGAAAAGGGCAGGCTTTCCCTTTTTTATATTCACCCGCACGTTCCCCGCGCCGGGATCTTCCTGCACTTCCAATGCCAAATCGCTGCGCAATACCATTCCCGAGGCAGTGATCCCGTTTCCCCGCAGAACAATCAGATACGCGCCGGATTCCTTGATCGGCAATTCAACCGGCGTTTCATTCCAATCATGATTCGATTGGTTAGCAAATTCGAGAGTGCGTTGCACGATGGGAGTGATCCCCGCCAGATTGATATCGGCCATGCGGCTCAAATCCCGTTCGGTCAAATAAAAGGACATCAGATCCACCTTATACACACTCAATTCCGCCTGCTCCAGATTTTTATGCCGAATATCGATTTTTGCAGGTTCCTGATTTCCGAAAATGGCAACCTCTTCGATAGACAATCCTCTTTCCGTAAGAAACTTAATACTGTCCACGGCGTCTCCGAAGGATTCCTTCACCCGTTCGTATTGTTCCAATGCGCGATCCAGCTCGCCCGAGGCGTGAAGAATTTTCCCGGCCATGTGCACGGCGTTATTCGTTTCATCGCTGCGCCGGACGCCGCCGCCCGCCGCCGGATATTCAGCGGTTGCCACTTTCTCCGCCACATCCAGCGCCGGCGTATACCGCTCCAGCTGGAATAATGCATACGCGCGTAAAAAATCGTAACTATCCAAAAACAGGCTCCGCGGATACCGCGCGCTCAGCGATTCCGCCAGACGGTTCACCGTTTCGTAGTTTTTCTGATCCAGCCACAAATTCAGCAAGGTATACCCCGCTTCGTCCGCCGCCGGATTGTTGGAATAGAGCGTCAGGAACGACTGCATCATTCCCACCGCTTCCGCCAACAACGCTTTTTTATCATTGCCGGCTTTCATGAAATCGGGCTCCTGCGCCCATTGATTCACATTCCGGTAAATCACGGAACCGGTGGTATACACCGCCGTTTGCACCGTTGGAATATCCGGATATTCGAGAATCAGCTGTTTCGCATAATCCAGCGCTTCGCGATAGCGTCCCACCTCCTGCAGCGTGCCGCTCACCGCGCCTTCCTGCTTGAACAATCCATCCAACAGCGCGCGATACACATACACCGCGCGTTCCTGCTCGCCGAGGTCGCGATAGGCTTTCGCGAGAATGGCGATATGATCGAACGTGATTTCGAATTCCCGATCCCGCTCTTTGATGATTTCGAAATAACGAACCAATTCTTTCGAATTTCGGTTCTGCAAGTGAATCTGAAAAAGTTTCTTCGCCGCTTCGAGATACGGTTCCGGATTCAGCGAATACGCATTCATCAGCTGCGTCAAATTCTTATTCGCTTCCTCGTATTTTCCATCCTCAAAATGCCATAGACCCGAATAATAGAGTTCATCGGGAGTCGGATGGTACGCAATTTTCGGATTTTGTCCTTCTTCAAGAACAATCAGGTTCCGCGAGGATGTCGCGTAAATTTGTTCCGGCTTGTTCGTGGAAGTGACGATGGCCGGCGGAATGCGATAGGTTCCCGGAAACAGGCTTTGCAGTTGATAATGGATTTGGTTGTATCGGCTTTCACTGCGCAGATAAAATGTCAGTTGATTCCCCTGCATTTCATAATGATCCACGGGTCCGTTCACCGAATGATTCACCAACACCAAACCCGCCGGCAGGCGATCCTGCACGATCACATAGTCCTGCGATTGCGGACCGACCACTTCCAGACGTACATTCACGCGATCTCCCATCCGCACTTCCTGCAGCTCATTTTTCACCGCTTCGACCGATCCCGCCACGACTCCATACCCGCGCGGGATTTCCCGATGATTGTAAGTCAACGGCCCGTGCTCATAAAAACGATCGACCTGCGTGAATACAATCTCTTCCGGCTTGAGCCACTGCTGCGGTCGCACATCCTGCTTCGTCCATCCTTCCAGCACGAAGGAATAATGAAAACTACCCTTGCCATTGAACACGATTTCCACGCGGTTATTCGCAGCGTGAATCAAACTTGGATCGATTTCGATTCGCTCACGCGGCAAGGAAGAACGGACGATTCGTTTGCGGGTGATTTCTTTTTCATTGACGCGAACGATCAGCTCGAACGATTGCTGTTCCTCCGCCGCGGACTGCAAATAGGCGGCCAACGCCTGAATCCGCCATCCGACCGGTATGCGCGGAATGTACAAAATGCGGACAGGATCGTCAGAAAGGTTTTCGAGAAACCTGCGAGTATTCGTTTCCGATCGTACGGACGCGGGAAGCAGGAAATAGAGCCGCGCCGCCATCGCCAGTGACTCGTGAGGCGTTCTCACCGTGTATGAATCCACGTGTGTCGGAGCCGACGAAGCCGTAAACATCTTGTTCGAACTGATTAAATGTTGCAGGATTTCCTGCGCTTTCTCCGTTCGCGACATGTTCAACCAGGTCAGACCCAGCAGCGCCGCATCGCGCGCATCCATACTCTCCGGATTGCGATGGACGCGATTGACGTAGGCGAAATCGGGAGCGGAAACAAACGAACGGGCATACAGAATCTGGATTTTAAGACTATCGTTCGTGGTTTCCTGATACAACGCATCCAGCCTCGCCGCCGCCTTTTCAAAAACCGTGTCCGCCACCGCAAATCCGCGCGCCTTCGCTTTCCGCAGCAGTTCCGTCGCGCGTCCGGTGGTTGCCATGTCGGCTCGGTAATCCCGCCCGCCGCCCCATGCCCACAAACCTTCTTCGGTTTGTGCGGCAATTGCATGGCGCACGGCGGATTCGATCTGCTCTCGTAACGTCGCAATCGGCGCAAAATCGATCTTTTTTAACTGCTCGGCGCAATCCAGCGCCGCCAGCGCCGCCAATCCCTGCTCGACAATCGCGCGCGTGGAGTATCCCTCACTCACGCCCGACCATGCGGGGGCCAGCATGGAAAAATCGCCCACTCCGCCGAACGTAACCCACATGTTCACCTGCGAATAATCAGCCTGCGAAGGAAGCGACAAGTCCTTGACGACGTTTTGACTCGCGATTCCCGAATCTCCGACACGAACCGGAATCCCCCACGGCTTGACCGGCAACGGTTTACTCATGTGATCCTGCAATTCGTCCGCCGCTCCGCTTACCGTCACCGTTGAATCACCCACATTTTCAGCGGTCAACGGCACAACCTGTTTGTGCAATTCACTCGGTTTCAGCGATATAGCCCAATCCGATTGTTGCTCTCGCCCCGCAATGGTTTGCGTAAAGACCAATTTCCCTTCCCGCTTCTTTTCCGTGCTGTTCCGCACGGCGGCAACTCCGCCGGATCGATCTCCCTCGGTCAAATACGCGGGCGCTTCCCAATCGACGCGGAACGGTTTATCCACGACAACGTCTTTTTTGCCTTGATTGACCAGCGTATCTTTCGTGATCGCTCGCGCCTGTGCTTCCCATGTCGTCAGCGTGTCCGGCAATGGAATCCGAACAACCGCCTTCCCGCTGTCGTCGGTCATCACGCAGGGATTGAAATACGCGGTATCCGGAAAATAGGTACGAATCAAACCATATTCGATTCCTTGACCAAATTTCATCATGCCATAACCGGCATACCCTCCCGAACCACCCTGCGGTACGCCATACGCATAAGCGCCGGCTCTCATTACACCAGCAGAAATATCCGAACTGCTAAACAATGTCCCTAAAACCGGCTGATTGGCAAAATATCGTTCCTGTGTTCCAGCTGCGTAAAAATTGGCTTGATAACCACGCCCACTTTGATCTAATTTTTGGTCTCCGATGTAACTAATTGTGGAAGCATGAGTAGCCAAACCATTCAATTGCTGTTCCATGCGAAGTTCCGTCACATCACCTGCCGCCAATCGTCCCGCCGCGCGCCGGGCTCTTACTCCGCGTTCTGCTAATCCTTCAGCTCGTGCCAATTCCAGTGCAGGTTCGGCAGCCGGTGGCGCAGCCGGCATGAGTTTCAATTCCTGCGCGGCCTCTTTAGCCTTGCGAACTTCAACTCCCTTTCTGAGTCCGGCCGCCTGCAATCCGGCGTCATCCAGTATTTCCAATCCTTCGACACTAAGATTTCTTAATATTTCCTCGCTGATCGACCGGGTCACGCCTTCATACGAAAAATCAGCCGACGATGCCGTCGCCAAAAAGCGCCCACGAGCAGCCTGATCGAAAAACATCGACAGGTCGCCCAGCGGATCGGGGAACAATGCCAGCAGCGCCTTGTCGATCAATCCCAGCGACAATTCCGCCGCGACCGCCTTGCCGTTGTGATCCCGCGTTTCAACCAGCAGTTCCGCCTCATCCCGCGGACCGTACTTTTCCGCATTCGGCGTGACTTTCACTTCCAATCCACGATAGACGTTGAATTGCGTTTGCGCATGATACACGCGGTTCTCATTCATCACCACAAAAGAAACATCGCATTTCGGGCTGTACCGGTCATCCAGCGTCCAACGGACTGTGTTTTTACCCGGTTTCAATGACTCGACGCGATATTCGACCACGCCCTCACGCTCACCCGTCATCAACACCAGGTTTTCCGGAAGCCGCGAAAAAACGGTAAATGTCGCCGTCTCGCCCTGTTGATAATAGGACTGATCACTCAACACCAACAATTTGTTGCTATCGTCTTCACCGGAAATTGTGATCGTTTTCCGGGAGGTTACCAACGTTCCCCGCGAATCGGTTCCCTCTGCTTCGATTCGATAACGGCCGCCGGTTTTTGCCGTTATCGTGATCGATTTTACCTTTTTCTCATCCTCGGAGGTGGTAACCGTCTCGCTGGTCACTTCCTCGTAACCGCCTTCGTCATTTCGCCGCTTCAAACTGATCTTCAACGGTTGCGCGATAAGCGTCTGCTGATCGTCCCTGCCGCGTACGCTGACGCGAATCTGAAACGGTTCCCCCGCCAGGAACGTATTTCGCGTCGTCTCCAGCGAAATGGAAAAACCGGTGGAAACCAGCGTGATATTTTTCATCCCCTGAATCTGCCGATTCGGCAGTATGGCCTGTATCGCGACGATCCCTTCCTCCGCCAAATCCCACGTGTCGAACTCGAACGCGATTTTCCCATCCTTGTCCGTCGTTCCATCCTGCCATTCCGTCGCCAACAGATAGCAGATGGCTTCTCCGGCAAAGGGATTGCCGGAAAAATCCGAGACGGTGATCGTTCCACTGATTTTATCGCCATAAAAGTAGGTGTTCTGCTTCGTCTCGATTTCAATTCGCGCATTCGGCAGAGTGAACTCCTGCACGGCAAACGTCCAGGCGTTCGCCGGACCGTCCTTGCGCGACACGGCAATGCGATATTGTCCCAACGACGACGCCGCATCCAATACAAATCGGCCATGCAGTGTGCCATATTCGGAAAGATTGCTTTTTTCCTGATGAATCAGGGTTCCACGCGCATCAAGCACAGTCGTTTCGAATTCATATTCGTCAGGGATGACATATTTCCCGTCCTCGATTTCACGAATCAGCGCCCGGTAATGCACTTCGTTTCCCGGCTGATACGCGGGACGATCGGTATAAATCATAATCCGCGGCTGAAGAACGCTCGCTACACTTAAATTGTCGACTCGGATTTCATCACCGCAACAATGCCCTTCCCGAATCGCAAAGACGGATAGATTCCCGGCTTCCACCGCATTCAGATCGCGCACGTGGAAAATTCCATCACCATTCGTTTTTCCTTTTGCGATAATAGATTTCCCGTCATGTATCAAAATTTCCGCCTTGGAAACCGGTTTCTCCTCGCGTTGGTCTTCTGCATAAACAAAAACTTCTTTCTTCCCCCCCTTAATCGCAATCGCCAGATCGGAAACCATAACGAGCGTTACGGCCTGCAAGGTTTTCGATTCCAATTGCACCACCCACGCGCCCGCTTTCTCCACCGGAACCGGCAGCTCCTGCTCGACCAGTCTGTATTCCGCATAATCCACCGGCGTCACGTCCCACACCTTCTCCGCCGCGATTAAATTCACATCCAAATGTTCAATATCGCGGATGGTGTGGCGCGTTTCAAAATACGCCCGCAAATCGAGCGGATACAATTTGCAGGTATAATTCTCAATATTGCGGCTGCTTACCTTAATCACCGGCTTTTCGTTGGTGCGGAAAGTCCGCTCGGTGCGAATGGCAAGATATACATCCTTTAAAGATCGAATTCGTTCCTGCGCCTGGGATTGATACGAACCGAAAGTCACCTCTTGATAAAGATCAATGGCTTTTTCCAGATCCTTCAAATTCTGCTCCGTGCACTCCGCGATCAGGAACAGCACTTCGGAAGCCGGATCGCTGCCGGGATGGCGCAACGCGATATCTCGCCAGGTTCTGGCCGCATCCTCATATTTCCGCAAGGCGCGTTCGTTCTTCCCCAACGTCACATGCAGACTCAATATACGTCCATCAAGTGGATAATCCTTTTGAAACAAATCAATTTCCGTACGAATGGCGTCATAAAGTCGAACAATTTCAAGAGGGACAATCTCTTTTCCCGCCTCTTTTTTCTCCTCGTGCAGTTTTCTTGTCCAGCGGTTC
The DNA here is from genome assembly GCA_003598175.1 of Candidatus Omnitrophota bacterium. Lineage (GTDB taxonomy): Bacteria > Hinthialibacterota > Hinthialibacteria > Hinthialibacterales > Hinthialibacteraceae > SURF-12. Next base: position 4,247 of record QZKN01000094.1, on the reverse strand, counting down.
AGTTCTTGATCCGCTTTTCTCTGCAGACCGGAAATTTTTTGGAAACGGGTATCAATAATCGCCTGTTGCGCTTCACTCCAATTCTTATCGGCGGGATGATGGATTAAAAAATCCTTGAACGACCGAATCGCCTCGTCATAGTTCTCCTGCCGCGCCAGACAACGCGCGATGTGCAGCTCGGCAAGAGCATTTTGTTCCGGTTTGGCTTTCTTTTCGTATCGATTCAAAAACGTGCGAAAATTTTCAATGGCTTTGTCGTGCTGATTTCTATGAAAATAGGCTAGCGCCTTATCGAGCGCCGCGGTCGGTACATGTTCGTGCTCGGGAAACAGCGTCACATACTCGTCGATACTGCGAATTCCCAACGCAAGTTCCTTTTCGTTCGACGGTTGTGGAATTCCATACGTTTTCGCGATGCGATACGCCGCCTCGGCGATGATATCTGAACGTTTCAATGCATCCCGCCGTTGATCCCGCATCTTCTTCCAAAGTTTCCGCGCTTCCACCTTGTTATTAAGACGATAAAAAGCTTCTCCCCGTTGCAAAAGCGCATCATCCAAATATCCACCGGCCGGATACGGATTCGGCGCGCTGGCGGAAACGATTTCTCCCTCCGCCGCGACCGTGGACGGTTTGCCGGATTCGTAATATGCGATCAGTCCCTGAAAATTGCTCTGCGCTTCCTCCCACTGCTCCTGCTTGAAATGCGTCATCGCGATTTGATAACAAACTCGTTCCCATCGCGGTCCTTTCGGCAAAATATCCTTCGCATATTGATACAACGTTCGCGCGCGTTCGAATGAGGGGTCCTGATTCTTCTTCGGTGGAGCAAAAAAATCGTCCGCATGACGAATATAGATATCCGCAATCTCATTCCGCCGATTTTCCGTCATCAATCCCTGCGCGCCGGCCGCATAGATCGCTTCCGCCAGAGGATATCGCTTCAACGACATCAAACATTCCGCTTTGCGATACGTCGCCTTCACAAACCAGCGGCTGTCCGCGAAATCAGTACATACTTTGTCGTATAGCGTCAAAGCCCGTTCATAATCCTCTTTGCCGAACGCCGCCGTCGCCTGCAGATAATAGGCGTACGCCTGATCGGCGGGATCGGCAAGCGTCTCCGGTTTCAATTGTTCCAGAACCGGATCGAATTGATGGGCTTGCAAAGCCTCTTCGGCATCCGGCAAGGTAAAACCAAACGTATTCAACGGTAAAAAAAATAAACTCAAACCATACAAAATTGCATATCTACGCATCATGATTCTCCCTTCCAATCAATTCGCTTGTGATGATTCGCTTGAATCGGGAAGTTTCTTCTATGATTGCTCGTTTTCGCGTGAAGAACACTTATATAACGTGTGAACCAGCGGTGAGTTTTGAATGGAATGAGATTTTACGAAAAATTTACAGAACCCTGAATAACTCGCCTTGCGCACGCCCACCTTTGATCCCCCATCAAAAGCTGACTTGTACCACAAATAGGTACGTTTATGACCGGAAACACCAAAGGCGACGATACATTCGCCCCCATGTTTCCATTCACGACGCAAACAAACGCCAACATTGCGCGACGAGAAAACAGACGATCAAACCCATCCCAACCGGCAGCAGTGTAGAAACGGCGGTCCATTTTACGCTTTTGGTCTCTTTCCAGATCGTGTAAATGGTCGTGGAGCAGGGATTGTGGAGCAAACTGAACAACATCAGATTGATGGCCGTAAGCAGCGTCCATCCTCCCCCGCGCAAAAGATCGGCCGTATCGGAAACCGAATCGAGCTCGAACATGACTCCCGCGCCGGAACCGATACCCGTCAAACCACCGGCTAAAACCGTCAGCATTAAAATGGTCGGAATCACGATTTCGTTGGCAGGGATTGCGATGATGTATGCCAACAAGATGACTCCGTTCAATCCGATTAACACGCCAAACGGATTCAGCCACTGAATGATATGCGCTGCCAGACTGACGCCTCCGAATTGAATATTCGAAACCAGCCAGATCACCGCTCCCGCCGGTACGGCAAAGATGACAGCCCGCCACAATACAATCAACGTACGATCAATCAAAGAAGTATAGAGAGTCTGCCAAAAACGCGGAGGCCGATAGGGCGGCAGTTCCATGATGAATGCGGAGGGTTGGCCGCGAAGAACGGTATTGGACAGCGCCCACGACACCACGAACGCCAACACAATCCCCAACACGGCGATTCCCAAAACCACCGTTGCGGAAAGGAGCCCCGCCCATTGCGGTCCCGCCAACGCGCCGATGAAAATCGTCGCAATAAGAATCTGCGTGGGCCAGCGGCCATTGCATAACGAAAAGTTGTTGGTAATGATCGCAAGCAGCCGTTCGCGCGGGCTGTCGATAATGCGCGTCGCGACCACGCCGGCCGCGTTACAGCCGAATCCCATGCTCATCGTCAGCGCCTGCTTTCCATGCGCGCCGGCTCGATGAAACAAACCGTCCAAATTAAACGCCACGCGCGGAAGATACCCGAAATCCTCAAGTAAAGTGAATAACGGGAAGAATATGGCCATCGGCGGCAGCATGACGCTGACCACCCAGGCGGTGGCCAGATACACGCCGTCGAGCAGAAAACCGTCCAGCCACCACGGCAATCCGATCGCCGTGGACATGCTTTTCAAGGCAGGATGAATCGTATCCAAAAAAAGCGAAGCCAGCATGGCGGAGGGCACGTTCGCGCCGGATATGGTCAGCCACAATACAATGCTCAACATACCCAGCATAATAGGAAATCCTAACCAGCGGCTGGTGACCAAACGGTCGATATAGCGATCCAAATCAAAATGTTGCTGTTCGTCCGCATGAGTGACGGAGCGGGAAGCAATGCGCGCAGCGTCTTCGTAAAGGGCTTCCATCAACGAATCATGAAAATCCGGACCGATTTCCAGGCGCAGAGAAGTGGCGGTATTGATAATATCCTCTCGGGATTGATTTTGATTCATGAATAAACTCCTTTTCAAACTCCCGATTCGGCCAGAGCGGCGACTTTTTCACGGGTCAGGTCGCCTAATTCACCCGTGCGAACCGCCTCCATGATCCGTCCATCGCCTTCCAACAACCGCAACGCCACCCAACGGGCGTTCGGTAATGCGGGAAATGCGTCTTCGATTTTAGTGACAAGCGTCCGGATGGCCTGTTTCAGTTGAGGCGGTTCGTTTTGAATCCGATAAGGTTTGCAAACGATCCTACCGGAAACCACTTCGCTGATCATTTGTAACAGCAACGGAATCCCTTCTCCCTGCCGGGCCGCTGTCGGAACCACGGGCACGCCCAAATCCCGGGCTAGGCGGCGTTCGTCCACGGTCATCTTATGCCTCCGCGCTTCGTCGATCAAATTCAGACAGACGACCGCGCGATCGGTAATTTCCAACACCTGAAACACCAAATTCAGATTGCGCTCCAATCGCGTTGCATCAACGACGATAATTGTAACATTGGGTTGACCGAATAAAATAAAATCTCTCGCCACTTCCTCGTCCACGCTGGCCGAAAGCAGGGAATACGTGCCAGGCAGATCGACGATTTTATAACGTTTCCCTTCGTATTCGAATCCGCCTTCGGCCCGCGTGACGGTTTTCCCCGGCCAATTACCCGTATGCTGCCGCAATCCGGTCAATCGATTGAATACTGTGCTTTTACCCGTGTTGGGATTCCCCGCCAACGCCACGACATAGTCCCACGAATCCATTTCAATCCCCAATCGCACCAATTTGGAAGATGGATTAACCGGACAGGTATCACATGCGCTTCCGTTTATGCCGCTCATGAATACACCTCCTGTTGCTGCCGAGTAACAAAGATTTTATCCGCCTGTTCCTTACGCAGCGCGATCGTGGTTGCACGCAAGTGATAGGCCGTGGGACCGCCGTACAGGCTTTGCATGTCCGCTTCGATGACGGTTCCCGGCACCACGCCGAAATCCATTAACCGACGGCGTTCCAATCCACGGCAGGCTCTGGATATTTGCACGACCGTTCCCCTCTCTCCTGCCTGAAGCGCCGAGAGCGGCTGCAGCGACACGTCCAGTTTTTCTTCCTCTTCCATCGTTAACGGAACGACGGAAATGTTGCGCGCAAAGATCGGCGCTAGCGCCTGTTCCTCCCCATCGCCCCAAATCCGAACACGCTCCGGCGTAATTTCCAGTAGTTGGATATTCATACCCCAATGAATGCCAGTCGCTACCAGCTGGGCGTATACGTCTTCCGGCTCATCTTCAATA
>QZKN01000081.1 GCA_003598175.1 Candidatus Omnitrophota bacterium | reverse complement strand
ACGGTGGAATCCGCGGAGCAGACCGAACCGGTTATGGAAGAATTCGTAGAGCCGGCAGAACCGATCACGGTGGAATCCGCGGAGCAGACCGAACCGGTTCCGGAAGAATCCGTAGAGCCGGCAGAACCGATCACGATAGAATCCGCGGAGCAGATTGAAGCGATCACAGAAAGCAGGGAAGAAGAAAAACCCGCGGAACAATAATCCGGTTCAAAGCGCAATTCTATTCTGGTAATTTTAAAGGGCGACTGGTTAAGTCGCCCTTTTTTACTTGAATGATTGGAGTAATCCATCCGGAAATCAACGAAACGCAATTGACGAATCCATGACTGCGATTCCTTCAGATCAACACCAAATTATTGCGGTGAATCACTTCGCTGACATTCGTGATCTGAAGGATTTGTTTGATATCGGCGGTGGAATGTCCTTGAATGTGTTTCAAGTCGTCGGAGGAGTAATTGACCAGTCCCCGCGCAATTTCGCGATCGTTCAAATCCACGATTCGTACGAGCTCTTTGATCTTGAAGTAGCCTTTCACCCCATGAACGCCGGAAGCAAGCAGGCTTTTCCCGTGTTCGCGCAACGCAGCCACGGCCCCGTCATCCACGACGATTTTCCCGCCGCAGGGCCGCTTGGCAAAAGCAAGATAATATTTCCAGGCGGCCATTCGTTTGATGGACGGCAGCATCCATGTCGCTTTCGCCTGGCCGGAAAGTAGAGCGCCGATAATTCCAATCTTCAGCCCGTTGGAAATCGTGACCAGAACTCCCTTCGAACAAGCATTTTTCCCGGCTTCCAGCTTCGAGCGCATGCCTCCCATCGAAAGAGGATCGATATTTTGAGAAATCTCCGGCATGATTTCGTCATAATTGCTCTGTACGACTTCGATCAACTCGCCACTTTTCGTCTTCTCATTGAATGAACGATACACGCCGTCGACGGTGGTGAGCAAAATCAGCATTCCGGCGTCCATTTTTCCGGCAACGAGAGCCGCCAGAAAATCGTTGTCGCCAAAATTCAACTCCTCCACCGCGACCGTATCGTTTTCGTTGATAATGGGCAACACTCCCATCACCAGCAGGTGCTGCAAGGTTTCTCTCGCATTCAAATAGGAATCGCGGCGATCCAGATCCGATCGGGTCAGCAGAACTTGGGAAGTGATAATGCCGTACGAACGGAATAAATCGCTGTACAGCTGCATCAGACGCGCCTGGCCGACGGCGGCATACGCTTGCCGCAGATGAATCGACTTCGGCCGCTGACGCACATTCAGCGCCCGTAATCCCGCGCCGACCGCGCCGGACGAAACGAGAATGACCTCAATCCCGCGAGACATGAGTTCTGCGATCTCGCCGACGATGGACGTAATCACCACCCGATTGAAATCGGTTTTTTCGTTATCGATCACGCGGGTTCCGATTTTTATGACGATTCGCTTGATATCTTTAATTTTCGATTCGATAAACTTCGGTAGTGTTTTCAAACTGGTTTTGTCTGGCATAATTCGACTCAGTCATGGGATGATCAGGAAACATTCCAAATTATATCTGCCGATTCGCAAAACCCTGATCCATATACAGCGAAATAATGCGTTCGCGTAAGGGTTCCGTTCCATTTTTTTCCCTCGCCGACATGACAAAAATTCGATCTTGCGGAATATCCGGGCAGGATTCGTGAAAAGAAAAGAGAATAACGCTTATATCGTTCTCCTCCTCCGGCAAATCGGCTTTATTGAGCGCTATCAGATAAGGGCGTTGCAGAATCGAGGGATCGTAATGGCGGATTTCGTGTTGAAGGTCGTGAAAGGTCTGCGACGGCAAATGATGGTCGTGGGGCGAAATTTCAATGACGTAAACCAACATTTTCGTTCGTTCGATATGGCGAAGAAAATCCAATCCCAATCCCACTCCTTCATGAGCGCCTTGAATGATGCCGGGAATGTCCGCGATGACGATCGCTTTGCCATCCGACAGATTGATTGCGCCTAAAATCGGCTGCAGAGTGGTAAATGGATAATCGGCGATTCGCGGATGCGCACCGGTTATTGTGGATATCAGTGTGGATTTGCCCGCATTCGGCAGCCCCACCAGTCCCACATCCGCCACCACCTTCAATTCAAACAACGCGGTGAACTCTTCACCCATTCCGCCGGAAGTCGCTTTATAGGGCGCCTGATTCGTGGGAGTGGCAAAACGGGTGTTTCCTTTTCCCCCGCGCCCGCCGTGAGCCACAATGAATTCCCCATCCGTTTCTTCCATATCGATAATGGTTTCGTTCGTCTCCGCATTCTTGACGATGGTTCCGGGCGGTACTTCCAAAATCAGAGACTCGCCGTTGGCGCCCGTCCGGTTGTTCTTCCCGCCTCGTTTTCCCCCGCCGGCGTGGTAAAATGGCTGCGAATGAATTTTCTCAAGCGTATTCAATCCGCGATGAACACGAAGGATAATATGCCCTCCCTCTCCGCCATCTCCGCCGTCCGGTCCGCCGAACGGAACGTACTTTTCGCGTCGAAATGAAACGATGCCGTCCCCGCCGTCGCCGGCTTTCAACTGTACTTTTACCTGATCAATGAATGAAACGTCCGATTGTCGCATAAAAAAATCCTGAACTCACTTCGGTTTATTGGATCCCCAGCGTCATCTTCTCTTGCAAGCACAAACTCCATATAATAACCTTTTTCATGAGAAAAACAGCGGTGATGGTTGGCGAAACATTGTGGCGTATGGGTTAAAACCTGCCCCTACCCGTTTTTACAAAAGACAACTACGATAAGCCGAACGGAATTGAATGAAATTATGGCCATTTCACACCAACGCAATTTTTTATTGTATCTCAAAGCGTTGATCTGGTCCGTTTTTATTTCCTACACGGACTCGACCATCGCCGCGATCGTACAGTGCCTGCGGGCGGGACAAGTCGGAGATGAATTCCCCGAATTCCGCGACACCCATCTTGGCGAGGGATTACGTTTTCTAATATCCGCACTGCCGCGGGAAGAAGATCGCGTCCTGTTGGCCTCGTGCCTGGGACAGGTGAAGAAAAGCGAGTCCTCGATGGTGTATCGGAACATGGTTATCGAAGTCGGACATTACGTGACCGCTCAGTCGGCGCTCGGCGACGTTCCATCCGATTGCGCCGGCGTCGTCTATTGCCTCAATCCATCATCCATTTCCGTGATTTTCCGCAAACCGGATGGTACGCTATCCGATAAACAGGTCCATCCGTTTCAAGTCATGCCGATTTATACGTTGACCGTTCCGGATCCGTCCGAGTGAAACTGGTCGCAGCCAAATGATTATGACAAGGAATCAAAAGACGCTTGAAAAAAGCATACAATAACAGTCGGTGAAATTCAGGTATGGGAAAATGTATTCGTCGGGAAATAAAAAACGTCTTATCGATTGAATTCAGTCCCTGACGCCGATATTCAACTCGAACCGGAGGATTTATAACAATGAAATTTGCCATATGTAACGAAACGTTTCAAAAACAACCCTTTCACGAAGTCTGTGATTGCGCCGCCCGTTATGGATATGACGGCGTTGAAATCGCGCCTTTCACATTGGCGGAATCGGTCGTGTTCATTACCGCAGATCAACGCGAAGAAATTCGCAAAACCGCCGCCAATGCGGGGCTGGAAATCGTGGGATTGCATTGGCTTCTGCTCACACCCGACGGATTGCATTTGAACTGCGCCGACAAGCACGCGCGTGAGAGAACGCAAGCATATTATAGAGAAATGATGCTCTTATGCGCCGACCTCGGCGGAACGATCATGGTCCACGGCTCGCCCCAGCAGCGTAATTGGGAACCGCACGAACTATATCAGGACGTATTTAAGCGAACGGTTGAATTTTTTCAGGAATGCATGGAAACCGCGCAATCCTGCAACGTCACCGTTTGCTTCGAGCCGTTGACTCATGCGGAAACCAATTTCATCAATTCCGCTCGAGATGCCATCGAGTTGATCCACGCCGTCAATCACCCGAATTTCCAGCTGCATTTGGATGTGAAAGCCATGTGCGGCGGGGAATTCGAAATGCCGGATGCGGTCATCCGTAAATACAAAGACGTCATGAAACATTTTCACGCCAACGATCGCAACAAGCGGGGCCCCGGAACGGGGGACGTGGACTACAAACCCATCGCCGAGGCGTTGAAAGAGGTGCAATACGACGGTTTTATTTCGGTGGAAGTCTTCGATTACTCGCCTGACCCTGAGACAATCGCGCGGGAGAGTATACAATACCTGAAAAGTGTTTTTTCCTGAGCGGTGCCGCGAATCCATGAAAATGAGGGAGATAAATGATGGTAAAAAAATTAGGTTTTATTCTATTGTTTGCGCTTGCCGCAACAGCAATACCGACGCATGACGTTCTGGCGAAATCTCATGAAATAACGGTTTTCGCCGGTTCCAACGCCAGAGAAAATTGTCCGGTTCTTCTCAATCTGACTCCGGAAAATTGTCCGGGCGTCGAATCGTTCGGAACGTCGGAATGGAAATTGGTATGCGGCGAAGAAGAAATCCCCGCCATGCTTCATAAACGAGCAGAACAGAATGTCTGGGATATGGCATTTATCCTCCAGAAACTCGCTCCGTACGAAAAAAGGATTTATACACTCATCGCCGGCGAAGCAACATCCGAAAATCCCGTCGCAATCGAGAAAAACGAAGGCGTGTTGGATATCAGCATCGGAAATCAGCCGTTTACCAGTTATGTCATGTCCACCAGCGAAGATCAGCCACGCCCGATTTTTTATCCCGTCTTCGGCCCGCAAGGTGTGCGGATGACGCGCGGCTATCCGATGGATTTTCATGAAGGGGAGCGCAAGGATCATCCGCATCATCAATCGCTATGGGTCGCTCACGGCTTGGTAAACGAAGTGGATAATTGGAGCGTCGGCAAGGATCACGGTTTTACCATCCCAAAAGAGCTGCTTTCCGTCCAATCCGGTCCGGTTTGCGGCCGCTTTGAAACGATAAACGATTGGACGGCGCACGATGGTAAGAAAATTCTGGAAGAACACCGCGTCGTCACGGTTTGGGGAACGCCGGATACCGGCCGTATGCTCGACATCGATATAACTTTTATCGCGACGGAAGAAGACGTGAAATTCGGAGACACGAAAGAAGGGGGATTGATCTCAATCCGCGTCGCTCCCACAATCCGGGAAATTCAGGATGAAGGAACCGGCGGCGTCATTACCAATTCGAACGGCGAGGTGGGCAGCGATGAAGCATGGGGCAAATCGGCGCCGTGGTGCGATTACAGCGGACCGGTAAAGGGAATTGTCGCCGGTTTCACGATCATGGATCATCCGGAAAATCCATTCTTTCCAACCTACTATCACGTTCGCGATTATGGTCTGTTCACCGCGAATCCGTTCGGCTTATCCTTTTTCAAACGGGACAAAAACCTGGATGGCAGCCAAATCCTCAAAAAAGGAGAATCCTGGCTCTTCCGCTATCGCATCTATATCCACGCCGGCGATGTAAAAACCGGCCGGGTCGAACAAAAATACGCCGACTACGCGGATGGCCCGACAATAACATTGCGATAAAATAGCAATCCCCTGCATACCTTGGTTTCCGTTAAGAGAAGAGCAGGCGTCGCAGCGCGATTGATTTCTCGTTGTATTCGATTTCTCCAATCGAAAGCCGGAAACTCAAACCGCCTGCCGACCATTTTGATGAAGAATGACTGAAACCACTCGTGATTGATATTCTGATCGTAAATTATAATTGTGTAACCTATCTTCAAACGCTTCTGGACACGCTGATTCACGAAAAATGCGCGGTGATTTCCCGCCGTTGCGAATACGAGATCACCGTGATCGATAATCATTCGTCGGACGGAAGCGCATCGATGGTGGAAACACAATATCCCGACATCCGCCTGATTCCGCGAGCGAGCAACGACGGATACGCCGCCGCCGTGAACGAAGGATTGGCCGCCACCCGTAATCGCGAGATTCTTCTGCTCAACAGCGATGTCCGGATCACTCCTCAAGCCGTATCTGCATTGGCGCGAATATGGGAACGGTTGGAATATCCGGGTATTGTCGCCCCCTTGCATTTTGAGGAAGATGGATTCCCGCAGTTGACGTGGGGAAACAAACCCACCCTCGCAACGGAAAAGCGGAGACAGAAACTGGATGCAGCTGCCCGCAGGCGTGAATCGTGGGTCAAACGGGAGCTGTTGGCAGAGGGATGCCGAACGCGGCAAGTGGATTGGGTTTCCGGATCGTGCATGTTTTTTCCTCGATCGACCGTGGAAGAGGTCGGGCCATGGGATCAGAACTTTTTTCTTTTTTTCGAAGACATTGATTGGTGTTTGCAGGCACGAGGAAAGGGATTGTTGATTTATCATACGTCCGAAGTACACGTCAAACATACACACGGCGCCAGCATGGATGAAGATCCCGACCTGGCCGAGATGGAATATCGCCGCAGCCAGTGCTATTTCACCAAAAAATATTACGGCGGCATGAATTTGTTTCAACTTCGCTTGTATTTGACCGCAAAACAACTCAAACGCTGGATTCAGGGAAGATGGTCCGGTTTCGATCGCGGGACTTCCTACCAAATTCTACGGGAGGTGTGGAGAAAACCCGGCATGTAACTCCATCTCTTATCATGGCAACCATAGAATCTCCCGATCGCATTTTGCAAGTCGTGGCTTCCCTGGAAGGGGGAGCCGCAGAGCACGTTATCTTTCTTTCCTATGCATTAAGAACTGAAGGATTGGAAGTGGAAATCACCGCTCCGACAGACAATGCGTCGAAACATAATAAAATAGAGAGATATGGAATCCCTTTTCATCCCCTTCCGTTGCCTTCATCCTATCCGCTCGCGGCCTTATTTCGGTTGCGAACATTGATTCGTTCCGGCGGATTTACGCACATACACGTGCATGGTCATCGCGCCGCCTGTATCGTTCGGCTGGCAATGTTGCTGTTGAAAAATGCTCCTCCTTTGGTTTATACGGTTCACGGTTACCACCCTGCCCATTATCCCCGCGCCATTGCTCGTTTCATCGCCAATGGAATTGAAAAATTATTAAGTCCGTTCACGAACGCCTTTATCTGTGTGTCGAACAGCACCCGAGCGGAATTATTGCAGGCGGTTTCGTGGATCGAGCAGCGTTGTTTCATCGTCGAGAATGGAGTTTCCATCGGAATTCCGTCTCAGTTTATTATCGATGATTTCCGGAATTGTTTTCGATCGGAATGGGAAATACCGGATGATGCATTCATCATCGGAACCGTGGCGCGCCTGCATTGGCAAAAGAGCATTCACCGCTTACTCGAAGCCTTCGCTTCCTTATCCGAGGAATTCGATCAGGATATTCTGGTCATCGTGGGGGATGGACCGGAAGAAGAACGATTGGAAAATCTCGCCGAGGAATTGGGAATCGACGATCGCTGCCTGTTTTTCGAATATATGAGCGATGTGCATAGCATGTATATGGCCATGGATCTTTTCGTATTGCCCTCTTTGTGGGAAGGATTGCCCCTAACGGTCTTGGAAGCGTGGTGTGCGGGAACTCCTGTCGTCGTGACCGATGTGTCCGGTTCACGGGATTTGGTGGAAGATGGATTGGATGGATTCGTCGCCGAGAATTCCGTTCAGGGAATCGCGGATGCCATTCGCCGCGCCCGCAGGTCGGCAAATCTTTTTCCCGAGATGATCGACCACGCTCATAGAAAATATCTGAAACAATACACCCCTCGCACTATGCTTGAACGGACCCGGGCAGTGTACGATTTTTGTCTGCGTTAACTTATTCGAATCAAAGTCACATCATACATTCTCGCTTAATCCAACCGTTCTTTGAAGAAAAGGTTCGTTCGCAGATCCGGACGGAAACCGCGGTCTCCCGGCTTGCGACCGGAAGAATAATTGGCAGCCGGATTGAAGGAACCGGTTGCCCCGATGAGAGAAGCGCTCCGTTCCAGCCGCTGAATGAAGGACAAAACACCACGAATTTCCTGCCTTTCGCCGCCGGGAGTGCGAAATTGCAGATCGATGATAATGCGGACAGTGCCGTCAAATGGCCCGGTCGGGAAATAGTAAATCGGCGCGTCGCGAATATCCTCATATTTTTCCCACCCGGTCACGGATGTATAGTTGTTATTATCGAATTGCTGTATCGAGCCTTGATCCGTCGTGATCCTGACGCGAACGTTTTCAAACCGTCCCAAATCGATCGGCTCGCCGTTGGAGCCGATGACGTCGAAATTCAACAGGACCTGCTTGGTAATACCGCCCGCAGGATTGATAAAGTCATCCGGACTGACCGATAACATCGGCGGATTGGCGCTGATTTGCAACGAACCGGCGACCAGAGCCGGCGTCGGCGTCGGCGTGGCCGTACCCGCCGGAATTGTCGGAGTAAACGTCGGCGTCGGTCCCGGTGGTTCGGTCGGCTCCGGCGTGGGTAAAATCGGAGTCGGCGTTGGATCTAATTCCTCATCATCGCTCCCGCTGTGTAAGACCGGAATCAATTGCACGTTATCCACATAAGCCACCCCCGTGCCGACGTACCGCACCTGGATGGTGCGATTCCCTTCAGTCGAACCGAGACCGATAGAGAGTGGAATACCACTGGAAGACGTGAACTCCCCGCTTAACAAACCTTCTTCCAAACTGACAGGAAACGATCCACGCAAGCTTCCACCAATATAGATTTCCACTCTGCCATCCAACGCGACGGCGCAAAAACGAATTTGAAAACGTGTATAAATGCCGGTGTAAGGGGAAATCACCTGCACGATGGAGGCATTCGGCGTCAATCCGACGAAATGATTAATGATTTCCGTGCCGGGAACAACCTGACTTCGCAAGATTCCGACAATTCCACTTTCTGCCGCATTCCATCCCATCGGAATGGATTCGGATTCCTGCGGGTATTCGAAATCGCCATTCGTGATCAAAGTATTTGCATCCACGCCCGCATCCGTGCACGTGCTGCTGAATGGAACCGGCGTCGGCGTCGGCGTTGGCGTTCCGGTCTGTTGCGCCAATAAAACTCCACTCATGCTCAATGAGCAGATCAATGTTATTACTAAAAAACATAACTTTTTCATGATGATACACCACCACATTTCGTCTTTTCTTACCATACCGTCAACGTAAGCGAACTACAGTTTTCTAGAAATCTGTAGGATGGATCACGTTTTTTAACCCATCAATACTCTCGCTTATATTATATCATTCCAACCTGCTTTTCGTCACTTTTCCTTCCGCGCTATCGCTGATACACGGTTTCCAATTTGCGCTGGGCGGTCACATTGCCGTATTCGTCGAAGACGCGGCCTTGCGTGATGATACCGAACGCCCGCGAGCGGACGGTGATGAGGCTCGAAATTCGGTTCATCATGGCTTCCATATCTTCCGGCGTCAACTCGGAGGAACGCTGCAATTCTTCGTTCAACCGTTCACGCAAATCGCCTTTTCCGTCCGGTTTTCCATCGGCGGAACGATCCACTGCCTGACGAGCAATGGATTGGGAATACCGTTCGCGGCGTTTGAGATGCGTCATTTGCGACAACAGCGTTCCAATGTCCGAATAAGGTCCGTCGTCCGGCTCGGACACAATGCTGCTCAAATAAAAATTGTTGAAATTGCTGATCTGGTCATCTTTCGTGTCTTTGATGCGAAGATAGGTACTATCCAGGTTTCTTTCAATGATGTCGAAACTTTTATAAGCCGTGGAAGGACGTCCCACGCTGGGCTGTTTGTAATCCGAAAGGGTATCGGTCATCGTTTGCGGATATTGGATTTTTTGCGTCTTTGTCTTAAATTCGTCGTCATCCAGATCCGCAACGCCGAAATTCACGTCATGGCCGCCGGGCTGCCTTCCCTCGATGATAAAGTCAGCCACGAGCGTGTTGAAATAATGGCGTTGCAAAAGCGTGTCCAATTGCCCGGGTTTGACCGGCGGCGAAAACGGCAGAGCCACGAGCACTTCCCGCGGCGCGGTGTTGATATTGATCAGGCCGGGAACGATGCTTTGTTCCGCCGTGGTGATCATGTTGTATATTTGCGTGTATTGATTTTCCCACTGATCCAGTCGCTCACGCTGCGCCAATTGAATCTGATAAGGACGATTGGTGTTTCTCGCCTGATTGGCCAGTCGTGGATTGGAGAAGATCTGCGTGGGATTCACCGCCTTGTCTTCCAGTCGCTGTGGAATAATGGGACTATTCACCGTTTCAAATGGATTGCCGGTGAAGAGACGGGATATTTCGCCCAACGTGGCCAACGGGCCGTTTTTCACGTAGGCGGTGTTGTCGATGATATCCGCCATGTCACGTTGATTGCTTTCCAATTTCCAACGGCGACGCGGGTAAGCGGGGACATAGCCGGTATTGTCACGGCCCGGAGTCCCGGCGAGATAAACCAGAAGGGCTCGATCTTCTTCGGAATCGCTTCGGCCTTTGCGTCCACGCCCAAAAATCTCGATCCCGTTAAAGAAATAGTTATCGTCGCTCATTCCGCCTAAAAATCCCAATCCTGCGGCGCTGTAAAATCCTTGCTCATCCGGCGCGACCGGTTGTTGCAAACCGAGATCCGGTCGATCCCCGGGATAAATCGCGCCGCGATGAGAGCCGTATTGTGAGCGCGTGAACGGATTCAGGTCGCGGGTGGTTTTCCGCATGATCACCGCAATTTCGAGCATGGGTTCGTCGCCGGTCGGATTTTTCAAATCCCGCCATAATTCATCGAAACTCTCACGGAGATCGATGGTGAACGCCGTATCTCCATTGCGCAATTTGGAAAAGATGGGTTTGCGATTGGTTCTTCCTCTCCCTGACGATCCCACATAATAGTGATTTGGGTTTTCTTCCGTTTTCGGATCTTCTTGAAGCGCCAATTTCCCCGGATCGACCTGCCGGAAAACCGGCGTGATCATCACCTCGCCGACGGGCATATCGATCTCGCGTACGTTCCCTGTCGGATCCACGTATTTTCGACCCAATACCCGCACCGTCAGCTGATCGGCGACATCAAGGTCAAATCCGGCGCGGATCAATTCCCGCGCACCCAAACGCCAAACGAACGCCGTCACTTTTTCCTGTCCGGCGGAAGCGCTTCTTGAGTTGGCAGGAGCATCGTATGCGTTTTCAAATCCACCCAACATCTGATAGAAGCGTGTAATTTGAGCATCGGCGGGCGCCACGGCCTCTCGCGCCATCGCGCCGGTGGATTCCATCAATTCAAAACGCGGTAACTCGGATTTCCCTTGATATTCATAGTAATCGCCAATGAAATCCCATCCGTTCCAGTGCGAGTCCTTCGCCGGATAGGAATCCGCGTCCTTGAAACGCCTCAATCTCGAATTATTCGGATCGTTGCCGATCGTATATCCGCCAATCGTATTTCGTGTCAGTTTCCCTTCCTCATTCAACGTCATGTCAACGACGACGGCCTGGACCGCATCCAATTTCATGGACGGAACGTAACGACGGGCGGATACTTTATCGCTGGCAGCCTGGGGATTAACGACCAATTGTGTATCAAAATAAGTTGGATCCGTCCGTTCGAAGGATTCGAATCCACGATAGCCGGGAAGAGCTAATAGATCGTCCGCGCCGCCATTTTCCGGAATATCCACGATCAGGTTGTTGAATGTGGTGCGGTACTTGAACGAATCGATATAATTACCCGCCGGATCGTAAAGAGTCACCATTTTTTCGACGGGATTATGGCTCAAAACATCGTCCTGCATGTCGACGAGACGAAATCGAATGTCGCCCAGTTGCGCATTGCGCAGTGCCGTCGCCGCCGGACCATCCTGAATGCTTTGGAGAATGGTATTTTTCTCATTTTCCGCGATGACAGGTTGAACCACCTGATTTTCCAGATCGGAAACCGCGGGATAATTATCCCGAATAAAATTTTTCAAGGCGACTTCATCGTAAGCAAGGAGAAGTTTATTGTCTTCCAATAACCGTTCTTCGGCGCTGAGTTCTTGACCGACGCGGGTTTGTTTTATCAACGGTTCGTACGGTACGCCCGTACCTGGCATCCCATGATTCGCTCGCAAATCCCGCCCGTCATCCTCTTCCCAGGACGGCTTCATGCGCTTGATCACCGTATTTTCCGGGAGAATATAGTGTCCATAGGGTGTATTGACGCTCCATCCCGACAAATCGATGTCCTGCGGCGAGAGATTGACCAATTCCACGTATTGTACGCGCGGATTGAACAATTCCAGACGATCAAAAGATGTCTCATAAAACGAGCCGGAAAGCGGCGCACTAGCGCGAATGCGAACGGTCAGCTTTCCGTCGGTACCAATTTCCACCCGTTGTTGTTTGGCATTCACCCGCCATAGATCCGCCAACGGATAGGGAGTGAGACGATAATTCAGTGGGAATTCCACATTATTCAAGCGGGCGATGTCTCGGCGAATGCGATCCTGTTCGGGAGGAGTTGCCGCCGCGCCGGTAAAATTGGTAATATCGCCGAAAGCCATGTCCGATCGGAATGTAATTTCCTGGCTGTTGAAGAAATATTGCACTTCCGGACGATACTGATGTCGCGGATGAAGATAGAGAACGACATCATAGAGGCCTGAAGGCAGATTTTCAAAAATCCATTCCGCCTCTTCCACTGTTTCCCTCCCCACCATCGTGGTTATTTCCTCAATCGGCGGAGGAACGGTATTGGTTACGCCGAAAATAAATGCCGGCGCGAGGATGTCCATATTCTGAATTGGAAGGAAGGGATTAAATGTATTCCTGAACCCCTCCGGCAAGAAGGTGTAACCGGGTTTTGCGGGTTGATCCGATCCCTGCGCGGGAGACGAGGGCGCCGCGCCCCAATTCGAATCATAAATGCCGTTCAAACTGAGCCTTACGCCATCGTCATTATTTCCTGAAATGACGCGAAATCGGGTGGAACGGGTGGGGATAACCGCCGGATTTCCACTTCCGGAAGCGTCGTATTCTACGAGTTCGCCTTTAAACACATCCTCGGCTTCCAATCGAATCAATGGTTTGGCCATCACTTCATTAATGCGGATGGCTTCTACACCCTCAAAAGTGGTTCTCATGCCGGTCTGCGGAGGATTGGGAAGAAGAAATCGCATATATTCCGTAAACACACGTTCTTCGCTACTGTTTCGGTTGGGACCGGATAACAATCGGGAATGCATGCGAAACGCTCTCTGCCGCGTCGAATAAAGATTCAGTGTTCGAAACGTCACCGGATCGGCGATAACGGCGTCTTCCTCGCTCTTGCCCAACAATCGGCGAATATCCACATCTTCCGCGACTTTGAACGGCGCCCACGCATCGATATAGTCAACCAGATTCAACGCGATTTGAAATTCCGGCGGATCTTCATCCATCCGTCCGTCTTCATCGTCATCGTAGCAGGCGATGTAACGTTCGCCGACTTCGTCAACCTCGCCGTCATTGTCGTTATCGACGCCGTCGAGCTCGGGCGCGAACATTGCAGCAACGACTTGCGGATCGTAAAAATCAGCAAACCCGTCCCAATCGTCATCCGCAAAATTGGTAATGAGCAGATCATTTTTCGTTTCCGGCTCCGCCACGATGTCGCCGTCGGCGGAATTCTTTGCGGAATCGGGCAACCGCCCCAAACCGGGAAATCCGTCGGCGCTCATGTCGCCATAAGCGTCTTCATTGACATGCCATTCGGGATCGTAAGTAAGGACTCCGTCGCCATTGAAATCGCCGTCGTCGTCAACGATGTTGTCGCCGTCGTCGTCTTTACCGTTCCCTTCCACGACCATGCCCGCCAGTATTTTGCGATTCTGCTCGTCTCGTGGGCGATCATTATCGCCGAGTCGGCGCAGTCGTCCGGCGATTTCATCGCGGCTCATGGTGCGAAGATCGTCGGTGGTGAGGCCATCCATGTCATCGTCGCGTCCGTTCATTACCGCCGGCGCGCCGACGTCGGGCTCTCCATACCCATCGAAATCGCCGCTCGGATATAAGTTGCCGTCGTAATCGTCGGACGGTTCGTCGATCAGGCCGTCGCCGTCGTTATCGATGCCGTCGGCGATCCCCAATTCCACATCCGGTTCGGCTTCGCGCTGCCAGTCGCCGTCGTTATCCACCTGAATGGGGAATAAATCCTCCAATTTCAACATTGGGCTATACTGAAAATCGGCGCGATTTTTATCCTTGTTCGATTGATCCCACACATCGGAAGCGCGCCAATTGTATCCGGCGTTGGGATTGATTTTCGCCACTTCGTTGAAGCGTCCGCTCAACGGCCCGGAAATTTCATCCGATTGGCTGTAAATCGTGCAGGAATCCCGCAGGATTTGGAACAAAGACGGAAGCTGCGTTCCGTCCGGTTTGCGGCTCGGATCCTGACTGGGAATCCCGTTGATCAGTCGCAAATCCTCGACGGTGGCGTATGGCCGATCCAATCCTTTTGGTTTAAAGACGTCAAATTCGGAAGGATCGTCGATCCCCTCGTTGCGTTCGTCGATATAACCATCGCCGTTATTGTCGATTCCGTCTCCGGGGCGGAAATATTTGGCGTTGCTGATTTGTTTGATAGCGCCGGTCAACGGCGCGCCGCTTTGATTGTCGGTTGCCGGACCGATGTAACGTTCATCTTCCTCATTCATTAACGAATCATCGTCGTCATCTTTTTCGTTTCCATACACCGCGAACGGCTCCCCGTCGAATCGTGTGGTTCGAAAAGCCTGGCTGTATTCCTCCACTTTGACGATCTGTGGATTGTTGTTGTTATTATCGTCCAGTCGTTCCACTCCCGGGCGTGCAGTGGAAGTGTTGCCTCCGTCCGCGATGCTGCCATAGCGGAAATTGACAATTCGTTGCGCCAGCTGTTCGGCGTCCCGTTCCGTCAATGTGCCTACATTTCCGGTGGTGGTCAAATAATTGACCACGCGGTTGAAAATAAATAAGGGCAGGTCCAATTCCGTTGTTGATACGCCCAAATTATAAATTTGCGCGCTGTTCGGCCCCCAATTATTTCCTGCGAAG
>QZKN01000057.1 GCA_003598175.1 Candidatus Omnitrophota bacterium | reverse complement strand
CGAAACCAGGCCGCATCGTGGGAGAGTGCGGGCAGGATGCCCGCGCTCCGACTTCATACTCCGACTTCATACTCCGACTTGCGCCACCCTTGCCTGATTTCGTTGCTGGCTATAGCGCTATAGTGCCCGCTATTTAATATTGCAAGATGTGTGCCAGGATTGATTTTTATATTGTTACCTATTGATTTCGTTGAATTTGAGATATAAAATCCATTGTGTGGTATTTCCATCATTTTTTTTATGGACAAGAACGGATGGCTTATGAAAACTCAGACATCTCCATTTGAAATGATGCGGCAGCGTCCCTTCGATCGTCCGCATTCCTTTCTCGAACGGATATCGGATAAGGTCGGGTGGAATCGGTTCTTTTTGCGCGAAGGCAAACGGCCTCATATCCGGGTGGACGCGGACATGTTGGTTTCGCCGGTTCATGGCGCTGTTGCGGAGATTCAATCTCTCGCCGCTTCGGATCGCATTCGTGGAAAAAGGCGAGCGGGGGCGACGGAATGGTATACGTTCGAGGAAATCATTCACGAATCGGAGGGGCGGGAGGAATTCGAAGGGGGGCTTTGTTTCAATCTGTATCTTGCGCCGTGGAATCTGCATTACGTTCTGTTTCCGGTGGACATGACGGTGACGGAGATATCGTATCATCCCGCCTTTTGCCGACCGATCTGGTGCATGAAATCGGGCGAGATCAAAAACGAGCGGTTGAACCTTCGCGGCCGAATGGCGAACGGCGTTCCGATTATTGTCGTGCTGGTGGGATCGATGCTGGTGAGCGGCGTGGAATGCGTGGCGGAGGCGGGGGATTCGTATTCGCGCGGGGCGTTGCTGGGGGGATTCAAATTCGGATCGACGGTGTTGGTTTTACTGCCGCGCGATGCGGTCGAGCCGGTCGTGCAGGTTAAACAGCGGATTTTGTTGGGGGAGCCTTTGGGGCGATTTATAGAAAAATAAAAAGAAGAGGAAAGCAACAAATCAATAATGATTCTCAAAAAAGCGCGTATCATCTGTACAGACAGCGGCGTTTTATTCTATACTTGTTGTCAAGCGGGATTATTTGTAATTCATCGGCGTGATGGAGGCGCAATATGAATTTTCAGACACCTCATTTTTATATTCTTGCTTTGGCATTGGGTTTGTTTCTTGTCATCAATGCTCCAGCGGCGAGGGCGTACGATGTGGGGGACGCCGTACCTAACCTTGATTTGGTCAGCAGCGAAGGATTAACGCTGTCTCTCCATCCGCGGGAAGGGATTCTTTTCATTTGGTTTCAAAATACGGAATCCTGGCAAACCACGAACGTCGCCGACGAGATACTTATGGTTTATCGCCGATTTCACGAAAAGGGAATGAACATTCTGGGCGTTTGTACGGACACGTTTGAAGACGATGTGTTCGATTTTTCGCAGGTGTGGCAGATTCCCTGGCCGCAGGTGATGGATAAGGAATGGCGGATTTTGCAGAAACTCGGACTTGAAGAGACGGCGTCGAATCTGATCATCGATTCCGCGGGCGAAATCCTGGCGAAGGATGTTTCCATTGCGGATTTGCATCCCGTGATCGAGGAAATCATTGCAGGATTGCTCCATACGGTTCCGATGCCGGCGGCATCGTCTCCCATTTCCACCACCAAAAGGGATTGGGGGCCGGAACAAGCGGCGGGTGCGCCGGATACGCCGGAGGCGGGCGATTACGCTTCCGCATGGGCTTCGCGCACGCCTGACGGGCAGGACGAATGGTTGAAGTTGAAGTATGACATCCCCATTCAGCCTATTCAAATTCAGGTGTACGAGACGTTGAATCCGGGCGCGGTATGTAAAATCAGCGCAACCCATCCTTCCGGCGAGGAAGTGATTGTCTGGCAGGGGACGGATCCCACGCCGACAACCGCACAAATGGGAATTTCCACGTTTCCCTGCCCTATCGATTTCAAGACCAATCAAATCAAAATCGATCTCGATTCACGTCATGTCGCCGGACTGAATGAAATCGACGCCGTCGCTCTGGTCGACGCTTCCGGCACGGCGCATTGGGCGGTCGATGCGGAGGCGAGCAGCACGTATGCGCAGGAATTGCAGACCAATGTGGGTTTGAAAAGCTACTTTTTCCCCACGGAGCGGCAGGTTTCCGCTTTGAGTGAACTCAAAGCGCTTGATCAGGCGTTGGGTGAGATGGAGGAAATTTCTTTGCAAGCGAGGACGCTTGCTCTACCCGTTTTATCAGGGGTCGAACCGTTTCGTCTCCACATCAAAGCGTATGTCGAGGGAGCGAGTGTGCTGGTTTTTCGTGAACATGCGATGCGCTGGTATCGTGTACATACTTCCAAACTTGCTTTCGCGCACGCGCCGGCCACGATTCATCCCACATCGCTGAATGGAGTGGAATGGACGCCGGATTGGTGCGCCGTCGATACGAACGGCGATTTGATTCCGAGCCAGTGGTCATCCATTTGCGCCGCCGTTTCACCGGCGATTCCGCGGCAGGATATGCAAGTTGAACTTAAAATCCCGCAGGCGTCGTTGATTCATTGCCTCTGCGAGCAAAAAGGGCAGACGGCGACGAGTCCGCTCAACATCGGGCAAGCGCCGCGCGGCAGCATTTCCGTGTTGGAGCATCCGACGGCCGGGAACGGTTACGTTCTGGCGCTGTTGTTCGAGCCGTTCAAGCAGGACGGGGCGGATTGGTTTGAATGCATCGCCGACATACGCCCGCGCGATCCGAAATTGGAATTTGCGTTGGCGGATCCGCCGCAATCAGAATAAATCCTATCCTGCGCCACGCTTCTTTTATGCTTCTCCGCCTCATGCTTTAATAAATCAATAAAAATCCCCCATTTGAGGTTATGCCGTGGAAGTCCGAGAACGACATGAAGGAGACGTCATCATCATCCGTCCGGTCGGCCGCATCGACGCCACCACGACGCAGGCTTTTTCCGATCACGTGAAACAACGAATTGTGGACGGCGCGCGAAAAGTGGTCCTCGATCTGTATCACATCGATTTCATGAGCAGCGCCGGACTGCGAATGCTCAACATTCTTAAAGCGGTGATGAAATCGTATAAAGGCGAAATCGTGATCTGCTCTCCGAGCGACAATCTGATGGAATTGTTTCAACTGGTTTCGCTGGGAAATATTTACCATATTTTCCATACAGTCGAAGCGGCGCTGAAAAAACTGCTCGACGATGCGTATTATCATCTTCCCCGCAATTCCGACATGATTTTGGAATCGAGAATCACTCTCCCGACCAATGAATATTAAATTTCCCAATCGTTCTCGTTTGCACGTTATGGCCGAACGAGATTGGTATTGGGTATTTCTCGCGTTATGCTTTTTTTGGCTGCATCGATCCCAGCAGTTTGCCGGCGACGGAGAACTTCTCTCTCGTATTACGGAAGGAGGGAAATGGCTGGTTGAGAATGAGTTGCTCTCGCAGGCCGCCATCCAACTTCTGTATCGTCTCACTGCGTATTGGCATTGGACGCCGATGGAGGCAATGAACGTTCTCTCGTGCCTCGGCGGCGCGCTATCCGTTTGGATGCTGCTTCGCTTTGCGCGGCGTTTTTATAATGGCGCTTGCGGTTGGCCGATGCTTTTGTTTGTTTCGTCCGGATTTCTGATCTATTCCTGCGGCCACACGGAATATTATCCGTTGCTGCTTCCCGCGTTGTTTTTGTACGGGTATGGGGCCATTGCCTATTTGCGCGGAGAGGAACCAATCACGTTGGTCGTTTATTCCTTTCTCCTTGCGACCGCGCTTCATTTCGCCATGCTGATCGCGCTCCCTTCCCTGCTTTTGTTACCGTTTCTCAGAAAAAACCACCGGGATTACCGATCCATGTCGCCGCGACTGGTCCTATTTCTTCTTCTCCTGTTTCTTATCCGCAATCATTCCCAATTTCTGTTCGGCCACAAAGCCTCCGGCCTTTCTCCCGCCTGGAATCCATTGCCGTTGTTCGCGTACGAAGGCATGTATCGCTATTACGCGTTCTTCGATTGGCGGCATCTGATCGATTGGTTGTATGGGTGGATCATGCGATCGTGGATTTTCTGGCCGATGATTCTCTGGCAGGCATACTCCGTTGGCGTACGCAGTTTGTTTGAGAACGAACGGCTGTTTTTATTGGTATATACCTTGTGTTTCACCTTATGGAGCCTGATTTGGCACCCGGATTTGGGGATGCTGAAGGATTGGGATTTATTCGCCATCGAAGCGGCGCCCTGCCTGCTGCTTTTGATCACCTATCTTCCCGTAATCAGGAAAAATCCGTTCCGCTGGACCCTCCTTGCAACCGCAGCAATCGCTTCGGCGTTGCTCATGTATTCCTACGTTCTCATGAAAGCGGATTTCCCTCGAAAAGGATATGGAAGCGCGCTTATCCACCTGGATCCGAACAGCGATTACACGCTGACCATCGATGGATTGAATCGAGAGGTGAGCATTCCACGAATTCGAGAAGGAATTTATAACGGCAAACTGATCGATCGAACTCATCGCCGGGTTCATGATTTTCATATGGTCATCCAAGCGGACCATCTGACGCAAATCACGTTCTCGCCCTGATGAATCGACATTCTGATTCATGCTGATATAATCGTTTTTTGCAGATTGGGATTGAAAACCAAACGGGAGGGACTTTTTTTCTAATGAAAACTTATTCATTCGCCATTGTATTGATCGCGATGTTCACTCATTCCTTGCCGGATACGGGGATGGAAGAAATCCATGCCGCCGCCGGGGAAGTCATGCCGCTTACGTTTGCCATCCCGCTGGAAAATGCGGAGGGAATTCGCGCGGAAATCGCGGATCGCGTATATACCGCCATTCAAAAGCAAGCCAGGTATCTTCTCGGAACGCTGCATCCGTGGGCGGAAGACGAGACCCTAATGCTTTTGACCGAGAGTCGGAGCGGCGAGCATTGGATTCGGCCCAACACGGGAACCGTCGCCGGCTTGATGTTTCTCTATCGCTTCGGATTGTACGACGAAGCCATCGTGGGGTTGCCGCGGCCCGTGTTGCTCGAACAAAAAATCCTGCCCATGCTGCGGTATTTGATCACCACTCACGTCACCGGGACGCGACCGACGAGCGACGGCAAACCGTGGGGCGACGCCTGGCAATCGGCGCATTGGGCGCACATGATCGGCCGCGCCTGCTGGTGGATTTGGAACGATCTGCCTGCGGACGTACGGGAGGGAATCCGCCGCGTCGTCGCTCACGAAGCCGATCGGATCGCGAACAGCGAACCGCCCCACCAGATTCAGAACGACACCAAAGCCGAGGAAAACGCCTGGAACGCGCAAATTCTATCCGTTGCAGTTCTATTGTCGCCGGACGCTCCGAATCGCAAAAAGTGGGAAAGCGATTTTCAGAAATGGGTGATTTCCTCTTTTCTTCGTCCCGCCGACGAACAGGCGACCGCTGTCGTAGATGGCCGACCAGTTTCCGCGCAGTTTACCGGGGCTAATATTTATGACGATTTCACGTTGGAAAACCACGGCATCGTTCATCCCGATTATATGAGCACGTTTTCTCTTTCGCTCAGCTGCGTTCTCGACTTCGTCATGAGCAATCGCAAAGCGCCGGACGCCCTGCTTTACAACGTCGCCGACATTTACGAAAATTTGAAATGGTTTTCTCTGCCGGACGGCGGATTCGTCTATCCGTCCGGGCAGGATTGGGGATTGTTCCGCAATCCCGACTGGTTCGGGCCGCACATGTTGATGGCCACGTACGGCGGCGATCCGGATGCGTGGTCGCTGGCGATGAAATCGCTGGAGGCGCTGGAGAAAATGCAGGCGCGCTCGCCGGACGGAGCCATTTATCTTTCCGAAGAATACTTTTTCGCTTCGACACAAACGGATCGTCTCTATTCCTTGTCGCTGGCATGGCTGGCGCTACGGCAAAGTCTTTCGATCCAGGATCAGCCGACGGAGAAAAACGGCGTCCGGCGGTTAGATGCGGGCAAAATCATCCTCAACCGAACGGAAAAAGCCATTCATACCTTCAGTTGGGGAACCAAAATCATGGCGCAATGCGTCGCCCATCGCCTTGATCGCATAGTTTCTCCCCATCAGCGAAACGGGATCGGCTGGATTCGACTGCAGAATGAAGAAAAACCGTTGCCCGCGCAGATTCATGATATTTCCGTTACAAATGATGCAAACAGTTTTCAAGTCCGTCTGACGTTGCATCACGGTGACGGCGCCATTCGAGCGGACATTGAATATCAATCCAACGCCGACGGCCGTTGGCAGATGAAAGAGAAACTGACGGCGTTGAAAGCGATTGCCGTCGCGGAAATCGCGACGGGATTGATCGGAATTTTGAACCATCCGCATTGGATTTATGAAACGGGAGAGCGTCGCGTCGCCCTCGATGGGCAGGAGCACATGATTCCGGCGTGCAGCGGAATTCTGGTCGACAACGATTCAGCCAAAGAAATCCTGATCGACGATGCATTCTCGATTCACAGCGCCAAGCCGCTTTCCCTGCGTTACGCCGGCGCGACCAAACCGGAGCGGGCGCGGGCGACGGATGAACTTTTCCTGCATTATGACGGACAAGAGAAAACGTGGCGGGAGGGGGAGGTGATTTCGGAATACGATGTGTGTGTGATTTGCCGATAAGGAATCCACGTCCCGAATTCCGCCATGTCGTGGATAGCGGTTTATGTGATTTACACGATTAAAAATATTCGTATAATAATACAGTACGATTTTATTGCCTTGCACCTTATGGAGGATTGTCAGGGAAAAACGATTAAAGGTGAAGAATGATACAATGAGAACCATCACGATCGATGATCACACCTATACCACGTTGCAGCTGCGGGCCGACTCCGTTGGGTTGTCCATTGAAGAATGGCTCAAACAATCCATCATCCGGTCTGATCCACGAACGCCGGAGGAATTCACGATCGAGGAACGACTTGCGCGTTTCGACGCCATGATGGATACGATCGCGAAGATGGATATCCGCTCCGAATGCAATATCGATTGGTCACGGGAATCTATTTACAAAAATCTCAATTTATAATCTTGACAAACATTCATGGAAATCATGCTTGATACAAACATTCTTGCCCGTTTGGCCGATCAAGGCGATCCCAAACACAACGAATCCAAAAACGTTGTTCGCGCGCTACAACAAGAAGGACACTTGCTTGCTTTTAATCCACAAATCAAGCGTGAGTTTCTTGATATCGCCGAACGACCGAAAGGCGCAGGTCCGGGAAAAAACGGACTTGGCCTATCGATTGAGCAAGCCAGGATTTTGATTACTCTATTCAAATCTCAATTTGCTTACCGTCCGGATATTCCGGAAATAGATCGTCAATTCGATGGTCTTCATGAAAAATACGGCGGCGGTAAAACGGTTCACGATTTGAATATTGTGGCTTCGATGAAAAGTCACGGCATTCAATCCATTCTCACATACAACGAGCGGGATTTTGCTCCTTTTCGGGATGAAGGCCATATCTCCGTTCTTACACCCAGTCAGATATTGCAGAAGCAAAATAGCTAAATCCACAACATCAATACATACATAAATCATTATTGTTTTATTTAAATATATAATATTTACATCCATTGTCCCTGCCTAACAGGCTATTGAAAACGTTTTCCCTGATTTCCGTATCCTTACATGCCGGTAAAAACGATCTGGCATTTCCGTTATCCGAATCTTCATCGACGCGAAAGGAAGGAGCAACGAATCCAGGAAATCCGCCACAGGACAATGGCCTGATGTGGTTTTATAAAAACGAATTTCTCGCCTACGGTAAAGGATACCATTTTTATGAACGTTTACCAAGAAGTCGTTACTCAAAACGGGGCGATCACACGATGGTGCGCGCATTCCCTGGAGAATTCGTCAGGACGAGTGTGCGCGAGCAATGTACGGGGTGGTGGATCTTCCATTGAAAGAGGTAGTGGGAGTTTTGATCGAATTGCTCTATACTATGCTGAATTTCACAAGGAGCATACGCGTCCATGAAACGAATTTTCATTTTAGGCATCGGTCCGTTGTCGATTGAGAATTCCACCAAATTTCACGGCGGGGGAAACCGCGCCTGGCATTTGGCCAAGCCATTGCTTGATCGCGGATTCGAAGTGATTTTGTTGTGCATGCGGATCACGGACAAATCGGCGGCCGAGTTTCCGAACGAAGAACGAATGCAGGATGGAAATTTGACGTATTACGCGGTAGATGAATTGATCTGTTTTGCCGACGACGGTTATCTTCGTGAAATCATTGCCGCGCATCGACCGGATGCGGTGGTGGGGGCGTGCGTGTATCCCGCCTGCCGGGCAGCGGCAGTCGCCGGAGAATTGCCGGTTTGGGCCGATATTCACGGTTATCCGATGGGCGAGGCGCAGGCAAAGGCGTTTCATTATCAGGAGCCGGGTTACATCCATCATTTTTGGAACATTTATCGCGAAGCGCTGCGGCGCGCCGACCGTTTTTCCGTGACGTCCGAACGGCAGCGGATGGCTGTGATTGGCGAGTTGGGCGTGATGGGACGGTTGAATCACCATACGTTCATGGAACCGCTGGTCACGACCATCCCGATTGCGTGGGACGCGAACACCCCCTTTTTAAAAACGCAACGCGCGAAGAATGATCCCTTCACGGTATTCTTCAGCGGCGGTTATAACCTGTGGTGCGATGTGGAAACGCTGTTTCACGGATTGGAAATCGCGATGGAGCGCGATTCCCGCATTCGTTTTCTTTCGACCGGCGGCGCGATAGACGGGCACGACGAAAAAACCTATCCCCGGTTCGTACAATTGGTGGAAGCGTCCCGCTTTCGCAACCGTTTCGATCTGCGGGGTTGGGTGGCGAAAGAGGAGTTGGAAGAATGCCAAAACCGAGCGCATTTGGGAATCAACGTCGATCTCAATTGTTATGAAACGTATATCGGCGCGCGCAACCGGATCACCGAGTTCCTCGCGCGCGGCATTCCCGTGCTCACGACGTTGGGAACCGAAATCAGCCAGATATTATTTTATAAGGGCATGGTATTAACCGCGCCGATGAACCATCCGCAAGCGCTTGCCGGCGAGATCATTCTCGCCGCCAATCATCCGGAAAAAATGGAGCAGATGGCGGCCAAGGCCCGCCAGTTGTTCGAGGAACAATATACCTACACCAACACCGTCGGCGAATTCGTGAAATGGTGTGAACATCCCTGCCACAGCCGCGATTTCGGGAAAGCGCCGGTCCTGTTGGATTATGGGATTGCTCCTGCGCAAGATATCCATCGGGAGCGCATTGGGAAACGGTTTTTGCGTAAATTTATAAAATCAAAAAACAAATAATTCAATCGAGACGTTTGCGGAATTTGAAGACGGAAAGCAACAGCAGGCACAATGCCATCGCGCTCAGAGGAAACACCGTATTCATCAGATTTCGGAGTTCCGCTCCGCGCAAAACAATGCCTCGCAGAATGTCGAGAAAATACGTTAACGGCAGAAAATAACTAACTCCATAAAACAATGCGGGCATGGTGTCGCGGGGATAGATGAAACCGGAAAAGAAAATCGACGGCAGCAGGGTGGCAACCGCCATTTGCGTTGCCTGCAATTGATTTTGAGCCGTGGCGCTGATGAAGAGACCGATCCCGATGACTGCCAGCGCGAAAATGCCGCTCAATCCGAACAACAGAAAAGCGCTGCCGCGTATGTCGATACCGAAAATGAAGCGCATAACCAAGATCAGCATCCCCATTTCCGCATACGCCAAAAAAACGTAGGGAATCACCTTGCCGATCAGCAACGCCAGTCGCGTGGCGGGGCTGACCATGAGTTGTTCGAGCGTTCCCACTTCCCGTTCGCGCACGATGGCGAACGCCACCAACATGGTCAGCGAAAGTTGAATGGCCACGCCGATGATGCCGGGCACGAAAAAATGCGCGGATAACAAATCCGGATTGAACAACACCCGCGGCCGCACGTCGATCGGGCTCTGCGGCTCCGGTTCTCCGGTCAAGCGGGAAAGTCGCTGCGTCAATGATGATAAACCGATTCCTTTCGCCGTCGACATCGCCTGCAGGGCAATGGTGTTGTTGGTTCCGTCCATAAACACGCCGATCGCGGCGCTTTCCCCCGCATGCACGCGATCCGAAAAATCCGGCGGGATTTCGATTCCCACCACGGCCCGGCCCTCGACCAGCGCGCGAATCAATTCGTCGTGAGACCATACATTTCCGACGATTTTATACACGCCGGTGTTTTCAAAGGTGTGAATCAATTCCCGCCCGGCCTGACGCGCATCCTGATTATAAACGACAGTGGTCAAATTCCGCACATCCGTGTTGATCGCATACCCAAAGGCGATCACCTGGATGATGGGAGGAAGCATGGAAAACAGAATCGTCATGGGATCGCGCGCCATGTGAATCAATTCTTTTTGTAAAATGGCAAAGCAACCGGTGGTTTTCATGGTCGTCGTTTCTCCTCGGCCAGCGTCAGTGAGACGAAAACGTCCTCCAGCGTCGGCGCGATGTCCCTCACCGCGACGGCGGCAAATCCTTGTTCCGCCGCATATTGTTTGATCGATGTTTCGTCAAACGCCCGATCCACCAAAAAATGCGCCGCTTCGCCGAAAATGGTGGCCGAACGCACATGGGGATGAGAACGGAATCGATCCAACACTTGCGTAATCGCATCCGCTTGAATTTCAATCCGCCGACATCCTTCCGGCGTCACTTCCGGCATACGCTTGAGATCGGAAGGTTCTCCGCAAGCGATCAATCTGGAAAGATAGATATAGGCCACGACGGTGCAGCGTTCCGCCTCGTCCATGTAATGCGTGGTGACGAAGAGCGTGATGCCTTGCGCGGACAAGTCAAACAACAGATTCCACAGTTCACGGCGGGCAACCGGATCGATGCCGGCGGTCGGTTCGTCCAGAAACACGATTTCCGGTTTGTGAATCAGCGCCGAGGCCAGCGCCAGGCGCTGTTTCCACCCGCCGGACAACATTCCCGCCTGTCGGTTGAGATACGGAATGAGTCCGAGATATTCGCATAATTCGTCTTGTCGTTCCTGAATGCTCGCGCGGGACAAGCCGTACAACTGCCCGAAAAAGCGTATGTTCTCCCGTACGGTTAAATCGCGATAGAGGCTGAAATGCTGCGACATATATCCGATTTTTCTTTTGATTTCCGCCGGACTTTGTCGTACGCTGATCCCCAACAAACGCGCATCGCCTTCCGTCGGCGAAAGCAATCCGCACAACATGCGAATCACGGTGGATTTGCCCGAGCCGTTGGGTCCTAAAAATCCAAAAATCTCTCCGCGAGCGACGGAAAACGTCACGTCGTTCACGGCGGTGAAATGACCGAAACGTTTGGTCAGATGTTCAACCTCGATGGTGGGCGTCATACAAACCGTCTCCTTACTGTTTCACGAGCGGAAGAAACACATCCGCGACCATGCCGGGCCGTAATTGATGACCGGGATCGTCGATCTCTATTTTCACGCCGAAAACGAGATCGTCGCGCGTCTCGGGAGTCTGAACATTCCGCGGGGTGAACTCTGCGCGGCGATTGGTTTGCACTATGCGTCCTTGAAACCGTTTGTCCGGAAACGAGGCGACCGACAATTCGATTTCCCGTCCAATCGACGCATCCCCCAAACGGCTTTCGGGAACGAATATGCGGACGGTGAGCGGTTTATCGAGAATCAAGGTCATGGCGGATTGATTGGGAGCGAGCAAGTCGCCCGGTTCGAGCGTACTGGTTTCGACGACGCCGTCGGATGGCGCGGTGATCCGTGTTTCCTGCAGATCAATGCGAACCCGATCGAGAACCGATGCGAGTCGGGCGGTATCCGCTTGCGCTTGCGCGATTTGTTCCTGCCGCGGCCCTTCCATAGTCAACGCCAACGCGGCGGACGCCGCCAATACTTGCGCATAGGAGGCTTGTATATCTTCCTGTCGAAATCCCGCCAGCAATTGTTCGAGTTCCGCTTCCGCCGCGCGTAGGCGACTGTTGGCGACGGACAGTTCTTTTTGCGCGCGATCGAGATTTTCGGCGGTCGTATTTTTGGAGGCAAATAGTTCTTTTTGACGTTTTTCTGTAATCGAGGCCAGTTGGACTTCCGCCCGCGCCGCTTCCGTATTGGCGCGAGCGGCGCGAATGTCTTCTTCCCGCGGCCCGTTTTTCAACAGCTGCCATTGTTGACGAGCAGCTTCGAGCAGCGCGTTAGCGTGTTCGATTTCCTGCGGGCGGCTGCCGTTTTCCAACTCTCGCTGCCGTTCGCGCGCTCGCCGGAGTTCCGATTCGGTTTCGCGCAGGCGCGCCTCAATCGATTCACGATCCAGTTGAACGAGAATATCTCCTTGTTTTACTACGTCGCCTTCCTCCACTTCAACCGAAACCGTTCGCCCGCCGATTTTCGAAGCGACGGATACGTCCTTGGCCTCGATGGTTCCTGAAAATTGCGGACGGTTGTTCTCCCCCTCGCGGATCCACCACCACAGCGCGAATCCGATAAAAACTAAACATAATGGAATCAAACGCTTCATGATTGCTGCTCCTTCGGCAACACGCCGTGAAGAAAAATATCGAGGAACGTATCCCGCGCAAGTTGAGGATCGACGGGAAACAGTTCGTCGCCCGGTAAAATTTTTTGAAACACCAGAAACATGAAAAACATGCCCATAAAGGCGCGCGCCGCGCATTCCGGATCGACTTTTTTGATCTTATTTTCCCTGTGCGCCTCGTGAAACCAATGTGCCAGATGCGTTAATACTTGCGCGGGGCCAGCTTCGAGAATGGCTTTGGCCTGGCGAGACTGCTTCGGCCCTTCGGACAAGAGAATGGCGATTAAATCCTTGCGTTCCTCCAAAATATGCATGACATGTCCTGCCAGTTCGCGAAATCGATCTTCGATCGGCTCTTCGTTTCTTTGCCTGGCGGCATCGATGAAAGGAATGGCGGAAAAGCGATTAATGATTTCGGCAAACAGTTGTTGTTTGCTGCCGAAATGGCGAAACAACGTCACTTCGTTCACGCCGGCTGCTTTTGCTATGGCGAGCGTCGTGGAACCACTGTATCCGGCGTGGCTGAAAACCTTGAGCGCCGCATTCAAAATCCGGCCGCGCGTGGTTATTTTTGTGGTTTTTGTCGCCTTTTTCATTTAATCCGACCTATTCAAATGGACTTCATGAACCTGGATATGTATGCATGTGCTTGCTTGCATTTTAACCATCAGTGAATTGAAGTCAATAGGAGATCGTCTTGGAACACACATTTCTATCATTTTTCAAGCGACAGCGCCAGCAATTTTCCCGTCGGCGACAAATTTTTTGCTGGGACTTCACTCTATGGATTTCCAATCCCAACGGCATCGTTTAAGATAGATCATCTTAAAGTCGGGGATACACGAATTGTGGGCAGGGATCCCGGCGCGATATTTTGCCAGGACCGGTGGATCACAACGAAGGATGAAAATGTTTACGATTCTCGATGCGGACGGGACGTCCGCGCTCCGGCATTTTTCATATTAACCGTCATGATCGATGAATCACAATGAAGGATGAAAATCCGACGTAGGGGCGGTTCGTGAACCGTCCCTACGTCGTACATTTTCATATAAGAAGGAGAGATTGATGCATATCGATGTGTGGGATTATATTGTATTTTTCGGCTATTTCGCCATCGTCATCGGCATTGCGCTGTGGGTTTCCCGCAAGCCGAAGGGTCACGAGCGGACCTCGGAGGATTTTTTTCTGGCCGGACGGGCGTTGCCGTGGTGGATTATCGGAACTTCGCTGATCGCCTCCAACATTTCGGCGGAACAGATGATCGGGATGACCGGTTCGGCGTTTGCCGGGGGATTGGCGGTGATTTCGTATGAATGGATGGCGGCGGTGACGTTGATCATCGTGGCGCGCTGGATGCTGCCGGTGTTTTTACAGATGAAAATATACAGCATGCCGCAATATCTGGAGCAGCGATTCGATAAACGCGTAAGTATGGGATTGGGCATATTTTGGTTGTTGGTATACGTATTCGTAAACCTGACCTCGGTTTCGTATTTGGGGTCGTTGACGCTGCAAAATCTGATCGGCGCGGATTTCGAGGCCGCGACCGGGATGGAATTCAAACTGATTTACGGCATTGTGGGGTTGTTTCTGGTATCCTTTATTTATACGCTGACGGGCGGTTTGACCGCGGTGGCGTGGACAGACATCATTCAGGTTTCCGTTTTGTTTATCGGAGGTCTGGCCGTGACTTATTTTGGCTTGAATGCGATGAGCGACGGTCAGGGACTTGTCGCCGGATTCACCAATCTCTGGCAACAGGCGCCGGATCATTTTCATACCGTCATGCCGTGGGATCACACGCTGTATCCGTGGATCGGCGTGTTTTTCGGCGGCATGTGGGTGGCGAATCTGAGTTATTGGGGATGCAATCAATACATCACGCAACGCGCGCTGGCAGGGAAAAATATACGGGAAGCCCAGCATGGTTTGGTTTTTGCGGCGTTTTTGAAAATGATCGTTCCCATCGTGGTTTTGTTGCCGGGAATCGTTGCGTATGCGATGTTCGCGGATTCCATCGCGAAACCCGATCAGGCCTATTCCATGTTGATCGGCAAGCTGGTACCCGCCGGATTCACGGGTTTGATCGTGGCCGCCATCGTGGCCGCCATCATTTCCTCGCTGAATTCGATGGTGAACAGCACCGCCACCATTTTCACGATGGATATCTACCGCAAACTTGATCCCGGCGCATCCGAACGGCGGTTGGTTTGGATCGGCCGCGTCACATCGGTCGTGGTCGTCTGTATCGCCATTCCCATCGCGCCGTATTTGCGGAATCTGGATCAGGCGTTTCAATACATTCAGGAATACACCGGCTTCGTATCGCCGGGCGTGGTGGCGATTTTCTTCTTCGGTCTGTTTTGGAAGCGCTGCACCGCCACCGCCGCGGCATGGATGGCGCTGCTGACGATTCCGTTGTCCGCGTTGTTTAAATTCATCCCCAAAATCATGCGCGCAACCCTTCCCGATATGTTCAGCGGCGTGGAAATTGCAGGTCCGATTGCTTCTTTCATCGATCCATTTCTCAATCGCATGGGATTAACGTTAGTGGTGCTGATGATCATTGGAT
>QZKN01000071.1 GCA_003598175.1 Candidatus Omnitrophota bacterium | reverse complement strand
CCTGCTCTACCCGCGTTTTTTTCATATCAAAGTAAACGACGGCTTCTCAAACGAAATTATGATTTGCCTCATGCCATTTATAAAGAGAAACGGCTTTTCAACGGATTGTTTCGCGATTGTTGTATTGCGTCTTCCCAATTGTACCATTCATCATCGAGATATCCTAACTCATTATTTATAAAGGAGTTTGAATCCATTTCCCCATTTCAAATCCGAAAATTCCCGGAAACGCCCCACTTTTTTTAAAAATCAATATTTTATGTATCCTTTTCCATAAAAATGGAGATATAATAGTGGTGATTATTGTTGGAATGCCGCCAAATGGATTCCATTGCTGCTTTGCTTCGGCCATGATGCGATTACGGAAATAAAAGAGAATAAATCCCCTTAAGGAAAAATCGATCATGATGGATTATTCGAAAGCCGCGGATGAATTCAAAGATGTTCTGATTGAAGAATATCTGAAAAAGCATCCGGGCATCAGCCGAAGCGAAATCATGACGCGAACCATCAACGGCCGCGTCATCATCGATACCATCAACAACGTTTTCAAACACGCCGCCGGCCGCAAGACGTTTCAAGATACGAAAGAACAGAATAAAATCAAAGATCTCCTCGCAAGCGGCGATCAGCGGTTGAATGCCTCTGTTCTTTCGATCAATACGTGCAGAAACTATGTGCAATGGTTGTATCGCTCGTTGACGAAGGTGTTCGGGGAAAAAGAACGAGACGCGGAACTGGTTTCCCTGAAACGGAAGGAAGACGCCTGCGGCAAGCTCGCACTAACCGCTCACGAAGCCAAACAAAAACTGGTGGCGATGATGAACGAGAAGGTAAAAGCAGCCAGTTCGTTGGCCCGCACCCTCATGCAGGAAACGTTACACGCCGTAGCCGAATTGCTCAAATGCCAGGCGTCGATTTATAAGCGCGAGGTGGAGCTGGGCAGCCAGGTGTCCAAATTCATGCGGGATTTTATCGAATCGAGCATCTCCATCGCGAAGGCGTTGGTCAAACCCTCGACGATCAACGCCATGGCCAAAGCCTATCAGATACTAAAAAATGAAACCCTCGATATTTCGAAAATCGACAGCGCGGACAACATCAAAAAATTGAAACTGGCGGTCGGAGAATTGGAAGAGCAACTGGAGAAACGGCGTGAGGACCTCGAAGCCATCAAAAAAATGATCGATTTCGTGGAAGACGTACTCGCGGCCGCCGGGGAATTGCAGAAAATGGAAAAACCGCCCGAACCGGAAAAAGTATCCGCCCGGAGAATGGCGTTTACAACGAGAAGCAATCGACGCTAGTCGACCGGCAGTGTATGCGCAAAAAATCGATTTTTTAATACACCATCCATAACTAGACATCCGTACTTTCCACATCGATATGAATCAAGCCGTGTTGGATGACATGCGTGAGGGGATTGGAAAGCACGTCATACATTGCGATGGTTTCGATAATGATCTCGTGCGTATCCGGTTCGTCGAGCCAATCGGATATATGGAAAACAAAATCCAAAACGTTTCCCTGACCGGAAAAACCAACCGATCGGATGCCGCAGTAGCGTATGGTTCCCGCATCGTAATCGAAACGATCAGGATTGATCACGCTGAGCGAGTTGATCGCGAAGATATCATTGGATGTGGATTGCAGATCGAGAACATCTTCATCGTAGAGAAGATGAACATTGAAACTGCCCAGTTCGACGGCGTCCCGGATCGACAGCGCCATCGTCACAATCTCGCCCGGCTCCGCGTAAATTTCCGGTAGGGACACGTTCACCGGCATTCTGTCCACTGCGGGAAAAACACGGAGAGTGGATGCGCTTGCGGGGCGATCTCCGATCTTCGCGGTGTTTTCATCCAGTAGGGGCGAAAGTGAAAATCCAAGAGGGGCCACATTCGGTTGCATCGCGTCGCCGCCGCTGCGCGTGATGCGCATGGGATTGGAGGCGCCAACGGAAATGGAATAGATTTCTCGGCCCGAACCGTAATCGGCGCTGTAATAGATTTTGGTTCCGGACGGATTCCAGGCGGGATCGGTTTCGGCGGCTTCGTTTTCGGTAACGGATTCGGCGTAGCTGCCGTCGGAATTCATGATGAAAATATCGGGATTGCCATTGCGCGTGGAAACGAAAGCGATGCGATTGCCGGCGCGGGACCAGGCGGGCGAAGTGTTGTCGCCTTCCCCGTGAGTCAATGCGGTCAGTTCGTCTCCGTCAGCGTTCATCGTCCGGATATCCCACGCGCCGGAACGATTGGACGTAAAAGCGATGGTTTTTCCATTGGGAGACCAAACCGGCTGGTGGTCCATTGAGGGATTCCGAGTTAAATTGCGCGGGGGATCAGCCTCGTGCACTGCTTCGATCATGAAGAAGCGCCAGTCGAAAGTCCATTGATTATTGGCGGCGCTGTACCGCCACGGAACCGAGTAACTGCCGGACGTCGCGATCCCCAGTTCGGGAATATTATCCTGCAGGGGCGAAAAAGCGACTACAAAATCGGAAGGAACGGCCAAACGATCCAGTGACACGACATGCCATCCCGCTACGGAGGGATTGGTTACACCTTCATGAAGCAGTCCCGTGGGCGCGTTATTTGTCCAATCGTGGATTTTCCATGCGAACGCGCCGGGATTCTCGATGAAAAAGCGAAGCTCGGTCAGCGCGCCGGGAACGCTGGTAAAATGCAGTCCGACGGCGTCGCCGGCAATCACTTTCATCGTCCTCGTTTTTTCGCGGGCGTTGTAAGACAGTTCTCCCGTCTTTTCTTCCGGGATAATCCGATGGAGAAACACATCCGCGTTGCCGTCTTCTTCGGAAACATAAAGATACGATTGACCGTCGGGCGACCAGTCCGGATCATATTCATCGAATGGATTCTGCATGAGGGGATAGGCATTTTGGCCATTGTTATCCATGACCCAGATGTCTCGATTGCCGGATTGATTCGAAATATAGATGATTTTGTCGCCGCGCGGTGAATATTTCGGCGTATATTCCGAGAACGGCGTCTTCGTCAGGCGCATCGGCGTATCGTCCGTATCGGTTTGATAGAGAAAATCCGTTTGATCGCCGAAATGTGCGGCATAGATCAATGAGTCATACCGATTGCCGGGAAAGATTTCGCTGGGACCGAATTCCGAGGTATTGCCTTCGGGATCGATAACAATACCGTGCAGTTGCCGGCCCAAGGGCGCCTTGGCCTTGATAAAAAACTGATTGCCCTGGATGCGCGTCGAGCCCAGGAAGATTTTGCCTTCGTCGTCGTAGTCCGCGTAAACCTCCACCACACTGCCCAGCGGAGCGTTCACGACGCCTGATAAATTCTCTCCCATCCCGCTGAGGCGGCGCATGATCGGCGATTCGATATTGTTGTTGCCGCCTTCCAGTTTGATGCCTTTTCCATTATTGCCGGTAATGATATTGCGGGTCAGGTTGTTGTGGACGGCGTCGACGCCCTGAATCAGGATTCCATTCTGTGCATTGTATTGAATTTTGTTGCCCTGAACCACGTTGTCGTGTGCGCCGGCGCGGATGACGATTCCATTTTGCTTATGATTATAAATTTCATTGCTATCAATGCGCACGTCGTGAATCCCATCGGATAAATCGATGCCCTTATTCGCGCCGATGAATGTGGTCATGTTCGGATTCTGGATTTCCATGCGGTTGGAAAGAATCCGGAGTTGCGTATTAGCGCCGCTTCCCCAGATATTGAACTCGCGGTTGCGGCTGAGGAAATTCCCACGGGATTCGTCCAGACCGCCGATCATGACGGGACCGCCCGCTTCGACCCGAATGCCGCCCTCTGCATTAGAGTTGATTGAATTGCCTTGAATCACGATGCGGCCGGTAGTATCGCCCTCGATCCGAATTCCCTGTTTCTTGTTTTCATCAATTGAAAGGCCTGAACTCGGAGCCCCCATCACGCCGATGTATACGTTGGCGCAGTTCCTCATATGAATGCCGGCGCCTTCATTCATGGAACATCGCAGCGTATTCGTATGAAGCCGGCCCAGGTCGAAAAACATGGACATTAAAATGTTAGTGGTATCGAAGAAGGTAAAACCGTTGCCTTTGTTATAGCCCGACGCCGCCCAATCGAGGGTGGCGCCGACGCATTGATTGAAAAACGAAACGCCGTCGCCGCCGTTCTCCCGCATTTCACAGCGGCGAATGACGGTGTTGGTGGAATGATCAACGGCGATTCCGTGACCACTGTTCTTTTTGAGAGATAGGTTGTCAAGAACCACCTGATCACAATTCTGAACGGCAACGCCGACGCCGGCGTTATTCTCGAAGGATATCGGGCAATCCCGGACCACGGTTCCCTGTGTGGATTCCAAACGCAGCCCGTCGCCGCCGTTGTTGGTGAACAGAACGTTCGTCAACGTATCGGTAACGGATTGAATAATTACCGCGCCGGTTTGCGCGGCCTTATTCACGTGCACGGTATGGATCACGTTCAGGCCGGAATCCTGCCCTTGCAAGCGAAAACCCACATCGTGGCTGTTAATGTAGACGGTATCGAAAGTCGCCGATTTTACGTTTTCGAGATCGACGCCGATTCCGGACAGGCCAGGATAGGAAAAAAGGAAATTTTTGTCGATCCCATACACAGTATATTTATAGCCGACCAGCGTTTTCTCGATGGACAAAGGCGGCCCCGCGCCATATTCATAGGTCTGGGGACCAACAATCCGCATTCCGCCCAGTTTGTTGATGCCGAACACGGAATTTTCAATCGACAGCTCCATTGGCTTTTCGGGAGCGAGCAATCCCCAGCCCTGATTAGGGTAATGCAGCGCGGGATCATAATTCAAATCGGTATGTCCGATCCTGCAGTTTTTCATTTCGACGTGATTGACCTCCGGGCCGAGATAAATCCCATTGCCTTCGTTGCCGGTGATATGGCAGTTGTCGAAGAGGGTCCATAACACTTCATATTGAATTCGGATGCCGTCGCCTCCGTTGGCTTTTTCCACATCGGGCAAACCGATGAAACATCTAATAAAGTCGTTTTTCCCCGAATCGGATCCTTCGAGTAGAATGCCGTGTGAGCCGTTGCCATGTACGTTGACTTCATGGAAGCTGTTATAATTGGCGCTGTCTTTGAGATAAATGCCATATTGTCTGTTGTTATAATACGCGCCGCCGATCCGGTTTTTCTCGAAATTCCCACCGGGTTTGAACTCCAATCCATTTACGTTGGAGTAGGATTGGACGTGAATCCAGTTTTCTTCGCATTTTCCTTCCACATTGACGCCGTTCCCCGCATTGTTATAACTTGCGCCGCTGATGGTATTGAGGAAGGCGTTCGTCAAATCAATGCCGTTTTCCCGATTCTCATAGGCGGATACCCAAATGGTATTGCGTTTCCCCTGCTCGAGCACGAAACCATAGGCGCAATGATGAACATCGGGGCCTGCGCCATGCACCCCATGAAAATTGTTTTGATTGCTGGAATCGATAAAGACGCCGGAATACGCACAATTCGCGATTTCCCCGATATTGAGCAAATGGCCGCCGCCGCCTTGCACCCGCAGTCCCTCGCCTTGGGATCGCGTGATGGCGTTTCCATAGAGCCAACATGCGAAGACTTCCTCCAGTTTGAATCCCTCGGATTCAAACGCCATCGAATCCCAGCGCATTTGAATCCCCGAACCTTTGACGACGATGGGACCCGTCGAAATCACATCGCGGAAGAGAAAATCGCAATGGGATTTATCCTGGACGAAACCGCCCTCGATTTTCAGCGAGGCGGAGGTGTCAACCCACAGTTTATCGCCGACGCCGATCGCGGGATTCTCGACATGAACCTCGTTGTCGGAATCGACCTGAACATGAATTTCATCAGCGTAAGCAGCGCCATTATAAGTCGTAATGGATCCAAAGAGATCGATCAAATCGGAGAAAACGCTGATCAAATCGCCTTCTTCACGGTCTTCTTCGTTTTCGTCCAGATTAACCGATGACACGTAATAAGGATCCGTGATATTCCCGCCGTGATCGCTGTGATAGATATCGATGAAATAGATCTTTCTTTCCTCTGCCCACGGTCCGTTGCCGGAATCCAGTGTGACTTTTTCGGGGAGAGATTCCTGCCAGACGTAGCGATAAATCGGATTTCCCTCGTCGTTATGTCCAATGATTTCCTTCCGTTCCGTGCGCGTGATCGTCCATCGTTCATTGCGATCATCCCATTTGGCGGAGAAGGGATCTTCATCCCCGCGAGCAAACGCGGCGGCTTCGTCGAGGGAAATGCGGCCGTTTTTCGTCATACCATATTCATTTGTAGTAACGGGGATGAGTAATCCTTTGGTAACGGCGGGTTTATTCAATTCGCTATAGGTGACGACGCCGGGTTTGAGCACAATTTCCCATTCATCGGAAACGCCGGCCGGATTCCACACTTTTACGAGTAACGCGGTATCATTTTCCACGGGATTGTCGA
The DNA here is from genome assembly GCA_003598175.1 of Candidatus Omnitrophota bacterium. Lineage (GTDB taxonomy): Bacteria > Hinthialibacterota > Hinthialibacteria > Hinthialibacterales > Hinthialibacteraceae > SURF-12. Next base: position 9,356 of record QZKN01000071.1, on the reverse strand, counting down.
TCTGGAACGACGCGGAATCCATCGTGAATTTTTCCACTCGCGTGTACACGGACCGGTCCGCGCCTTTTTCACGGATATCCACAAATAATTGCTTATAATCTTTGGAGAAGATGGTAGATAAATTCGTTCCCGTGATTTCGACGAATTGTCCCGATTTCGCTTCCGCGGGGTATATGGAAGTGATTTCGGGTTTTCCGAGAATCGTAAAGGGGATACGCGAAGTTTCACGATTGAAATCGGCAATATAAATTTCCGTTTCGCCGGGATCAACATAAGGAAGACGCATCGTCAATTCGACGCCCGATTCCCGGATTACGTCGGCGTTCGTGTCGCCGATTTTTACGTAACGGGAGGGTGTCTGGTTCTGTATAAACAATTCGTCGCCTTTTAATATGACTTCGGTGCCCGGAAAGCTATAAACGGGGCTTTCAGTCGGCTGGTTGGAAGCTCGGGCATACCCGACGGACGGTTCGATGGCTTGGATATAGGGAAACCGGATAACCGTGAAATAATCCAACGTTTTTTCAACGGAAGCGCTGGTTTCGACCGTCAGTTCGACCAGACGGTTTGTGACGCCATCAGGAATCAGAACGGGGGGAACTTCGACGATCAAGCGAGTGTTTTCAGCGGCGATGATCGCGGCTTTTTCCCCGGCGAAGCGCACATCCACCGAGCCGTTGAGCGGCATGAGTTTCCTGCCGGTAATAATAACACGATCGCCCCGCTTGCCTTCGGAAGGTTCAACGGAATCAACGATGGGATCGAACGGCTGGCCCACCACGAAAAGTATCGATTCGAGAGGAGTCGGACCAACCGGTTCGATTACAAAAAAACTGCTGTCTTTGAGGTATTGTTCCGGATCTCTGAGAAAATTCGGATCACTAAAGTCGGGCATGATCGGGAGCCGTTTGGGAAATTGGGGGCGAATGATTTGTCCCGCCAATCCCAACATGCGTTCGACGACTCGGCCGCCGGAAGAAACTCGATCCAATACTTCTAACAATAGAATGCCTTTTTTTATGCTCGCGGAAGCAGAGGATTTTAATTTTGCCTGCACGATGGATAGACCTTTTTGCGGAGTGGTGGTTCCCGCCGCCACGAGAAAATCCACCATCATACGCATTGTGATCTTCGCAATTTCACTGGCGGAAAGGGTATTCCATCGGACCCCGGCGGTTTCGGCGGTAATGCGGCGAATGGCGTTTTTGATTCCCTTTTTAAAGAATGTTCGGCTCCAGCGATACGAGTCCGGTGTAATCAGGTCCCAAAAATCGACTGCGGCCTGCATGATATTGATGGTACAGGCAAAATAATGCCAACCCTCGCCGCCGGGAATGTTGTCAATCGATTCAAAATCATAAGCGTGCACGTCATTATCGACCAAAGCGCCGCTGTAGATGCGCAGCATATAAACGCCCTCTTCGAAATCCTCCAAAGGCAAATCACTGCCTTTATACCAATTGACAAGATCTTCCGGCAAAACGTTCTTCATCACATATTCGCCGCCTTTGCTGAAAAGCAAATCGATCACGTTATAAGCGACGTCGATTTTCGCGGTCCATAAACTGCCCTGCAACACATTCCCGACGCGGTAACCGGTGATTTTCAACGGACGTTTACGTAAACTGAGAAACGATTCGTTGACTCCCTGCGGCAGATCGTTCGGATCGATGCGATACAGAATGGTAATGTAGTCCAACGGCCCGTATTTATCTTTCAAATAAGGTTTGATTTGATTTTTCTTTTCATCATAACCGGCGTTTACGTCGAATCGGTCCACGTTGTATTGCCGGACGGATAATCTACCCGTATTGGCGCTCAATGGAAATAACGACGCGGCCGAAGTTGAATCATTTGGAAGGATTTCCGGAACGGGACCATATCCGATCGGCGCATTCCCGGAGATTGGAGAATCGAAACCAACGCTTCTCCCCGTCTTCGCCGCGGACGAAAGACCGTCCAGAGAAACGGTCATCCCCGCCGGAAGCGAGTTGATATACGATTGGACCGCCTTGATATACGCCGCTTCCACATCGGGATCATCCAATCCATCCGCATGATCCGCATACCGAACGGCGATGACGTCGGCCAGCGCTTGCACGTCGGGATGCGTCCCCAACGACTCGTAAATCACCTTTGCATTGGCAAGATTGGAGGTGAAGAGGAACGGACAGAGGAATACCAATGTTTTGGCCGTGGAAAGAGCATCGATGCGAAATGAAACGCCGCCGGACGGATTGTGAGGATCGAAGGTTGTCGAGGCGTCGCCGCCGGGAAAAACCAACGATAGAAAATTGTTATTCACCGACTCATCATTGGTTACGGCCCCTACCAACGTCAATTCATCCAGTTGCACCTGGATCTGAAAGCGCCCGGAATCATCGACCGGTTCTTCATCAAAAGAAGAGGCAATCATAAAATCAGATGGATTGAGAGAATTGCCGACGTCCAATTCTCCCGCCAGTCTGTGAGTGACGCGGAATTCAAAAGGGCTCTCGGCCACGCCGCCTGGCGTATGCACGCGAAAGAAGCCGGAATGAGCGTTATCGGGCACTCGAACCACTAAAACATTACCGGCGGTTTCCAGAATTTCAGCGGATTGGTCCCCTAAAAAGGCGCTATTATCGCCGGCAGGGTGAGTGATGAAATTTCCCCCGATCAATAGAACCTGATCGCCAGCCTCACCGCTGGTGGGGAAAATATCATCGATCCAGGGAGAGGATCGCTCATAATTTGCGTTGAATTCGATCTCGGAAACCAAACCGATTTCTTTTCTGAGGATGGTCAGAGCGTCCTCGCGGGTCAACCGCCCATCACCGATTCGCCTTCCGCTATCGCCGGGATAGGGATAAACGTCTCCCAGCGAGATGTCATCGACGCCGGCTTCTTCGAGCCCATCCACGATACGCATTACCTTCAAGGCGTCTCGCTCATCCACGATTCCGTCCCGAGTGATATCGCCAACATCACCGTAAACAACGCCGGTGAAAAGTATGCACGCCGCGAAACAAAAAAAACAAATCGATTTCAATGTGGTATTCCTCATGAGCGTGGATTCTCCCTGTCAAGGCAATTCCGTAATAATCAAGAATAATCCGGGTTCTTACCCTCATACAGGATTATTTACATAGCGCCATGAAATTAAGCGATTATTGCATGGAATATTACATCTTGTCAAGTATTTTTTCCGGATACATACAATTTCGAGGGTTTAATGTAGCTTTATATGAAAATATTGTGGTGCAGGCTTTCAGCCTGCGCATGCAGACCGGAGGTCCACACCACAATTTTTCATGCTTGGTTGTGACCAATCGGTCATGGTGGTATAAATGACAGGAAAAAACTGATTTCCTATTCTTCCATTCCAATCTTATTTCAACCACAACTTCCGATCCAACGTCCGATATTGCACTGCCTCACATACATGTTCCGGTCGGATTTCCTCACTTCCTGCCAAATCCGCTATCGTTCGCGCCACTTTGATCACGCGATCATACGCTCTTGCTGACAATCCCAACTTCTCCAAACCCGACCGCAGCATATCGCGAGTCACATCGTCCATTTTGCATTACTGTTTGATATCTTATGAACCCATAAGCGCATTGCAGAACAAGCCGGAGTCGGCAAATCGATTCTTGATTATTTTCGTAAATTTAATAATGATGGAAACAATAAGAATACTATCTTTTAGTCAGGCAATTCACCATACTACCAATGTTTGGTTGATAGAGGGCGCCGTGGATGGCCATAGAATCTTTCGCCCATCATCCAGCACGGCCTCCAGGTAGTATTCTACCGCTCCCTGTGATTGGACTGGTAGAATGACTCGATATGCTTGCCGGTTGCGAAGTGCGGCAATCGTCTTCTGGAAAGCCCCCTCGCCAAGAGAACGCCAGTATAGATTGACTCCGACGCTTTTCTGATGGGAAAGTACAAAGACCCGGATTTCATACGGCTCATTGACATTCATTTGTGAGCATTTTGAAGATACGAATATTCGCGGTTCTCCACGATGGGCCGTATTGATAATGGTTTCAGGAGGTAATGGTTCTCCACGGATCTCTGTTATCGCCACGTCGTGAGTGAAAACGATCTGTGCACGAGAACCGCTTTCGATGCTTGAAATCGTACCCACTTCGCCCGGCGATTTTGCGCAATTTACGAAGGCCTCGATCATGTATTCATAGTTGCGTGTTATCTCTATCCGGAGCGGCAGGATTTTTTCCCGCACAAAACGCCTCTTGTCATTTGCGTCTTCAATCGCCTTCACTTCGTTCATTTTTGCAGAAAGGTGATCCGCCATTACCCACGTTCGCACGCGCAGCTGAGTGGCTCGGATAAAATTGAGCCAATAATCAAAACGGTCCAGATTACCGGTGCCTTGAATACGGGAACGCAACGATTCCAACTCGCGCAATGGAAGAAAAAACTCGGAAATGCTTGCATCGCTGGTTTTCGCTCCCGCCGAAATCAACGCATTGATATGCGGATGGCTGCCATCAAATTGTTGCATGATCCTTCCCGCCTCCGCTCCGGCGTCGCCGCCGAACACGTCTCGTCCCCATTTCTTCCAATAATCATCCATTCCCGGCATTATGCCATCGACGGTGGAAACATAGGCGTTGTCGCCGAAATCCCATCCAGCCCGCGCCAATGCCATAATATTCGGTGATATCGCAGCGGTTCGCCAATGGATCGCCAGCATGCCTTCACAGCCATAACGAAAAGCATCCGACGAGTTGACCATTATGCGCTCGATCCAGAATTGCAAATCCCAACAAGTGCAACAATGAGCCCCTGCCGTACTGTCGTCCTCCGCCCAACAGATCACCCACTTAGGACGATTCTGGATGGTTTCATAATGTTTTTCCACCGGATCGCCTCCCACTCCGGTATTGAGAGACGACATCGGCCAACGTTTTGGCGTCCGCTGATCTATCCACAACGCATCGTCGCGAGTTCCCAGACGCCAGCCGCAGGTGGCCAAACCGAAAGGGGCTTCCACTGATTGAGCCGCCGCTTCTGCGAGTATCAGGTCACGTTCCGTATTTTCTCTTGTGGTCATTTCCCATCCTTGGCAGCCCGGTTCCATTCCCAGCCAGACCTCCGGCGTCCAAAGCCAATAATAGTCAATCGGCATCTTTCGCATGATTCGAAGAAACGTCCCTTCATACAAGCGGCTAATCATCTTTGGATCATCCGGTTTCATCCCTTTGGATTCCAACCGTGCAGCCAATTCTTTTGGGATGCCGAGAGGAAGTTCGGTTCCAATTGCGGTTTTGATATTCAGACGCCTGGCTTGGTTGAAAATACGTTGTTGAAAATCACCGTACCGGTTGAACATGGAGATGACTGCTTCCTCAGTTTGGGGCCAGTCCAGGCAGCCCTGCATAAAGTCAGGAGCGTAGTCATCACTTTCAAAAAGTAAGCCAGCGCCGGAGGCATATTGGCCGGTGGGAAAAGGTTTTACGGCCCAGCCGCGTCTAGTTGTGACGACGCCGGCTTCATATCCAAAACGAACATCGCCCCGGCTGTCCACATCTTCGGGCAATCCTATCCAGACATTGGCCTCAGGTCCGGTGGAAGGATTCCAACTCGGATAGGTGTGAAAGCCAATGAAGTTCATCCGGAACTTTGCCATTTGCGTTAATACGTTTTGATAATCATTGAGATTCCACCAATCCGGTCCAACGGAAAAATCATGAAATGGCTGAAGACCGCGCAAAGCAAAGCGAGGCTTACCTATTTCATTGAATTCAGGCCACTCGCCGCTTATCATCTCATCCGGCAATATATCTTCATCCAAGCTGAAGCGCACCCCCAGTTTCTCAACGAAACGGTACGCACCGTACAAAACGCCGATTTCATCTCCACCAACGATCCACCGGATGGTTTCATTATTCGACTCGTTGGTCTTCAGTACGTATTGCTGCGGCTCCAAGTCCCTCCCCACTTCGTCGCAAAAGGATTGATCCTTAATGGACACGGCGATACGGTCGCCGCGAGTCATGTTTCTTTCCACTGGTATCAATTTACCCGTGCGTAAATAGACATAGCGTCTCACTTCATTGGCCGCTAACGATTCCAAAGAGGAAGCACCCTGCCTGATGGTTATTATTTCCGGTGCACGCGGGGAAAAACTGGCATCTTGTAGTACCGTGTCTGATTTCAAATCTGAATGCGGAGATTTGCCAGCAGCATATTGAGCGTAGCCATTTTCCATCCATTCCCATAACGCCTCATTCCACAAGCCGACGCGTTGTTTCTCCTGCTCTGTGCAGGCAAGCGTCTGAGCCCATTTCATCAGAAAATCCAGTTGTTCCATTCGTTCCGCCGTACCCAGATGCGTCCAGGCAACATTCTTCCAATCAATACCGTTGTGTTTATAAAAAGGCGGTGGATAGTTCTTCGGATTGCAGGCAATCTCCTCAAGCAGCCGGTAGCACGTCTCCATCGGCTCGGCGGCCGCGCCAAAATATTGGAGGAAAAATTCATGCAACATGGCTTCCACATCCTGATTTGGATCGTCCCAAAGTTTGGCTATCACATAGCTTTCCAGCATGTCCTGTTCGCCGCACACAAAAATCCCACGAATTCCGTCTTTTATGAACATCCGCATCGTCCGAGCGGACTCATGCACCATCACGTTCGGGAAACATTTCCATTTATCAATCAAGGCAGGTTCCATCGGATGATGGTAGTAGTTCCAAAGGAAGATCGGCGCTTTGGCTTTTTGCAGCCATTCCTTGTAAAGCTTAATGTCGTTCTCGCGGATTTCCTGGTGGATAGCGTAAAGGCAGGTATGAAGGCAGGGAGCCACAGACACATTTGGTTCGATATCAAAACCACAGGGCGGCAAAGCGTAGTTCCAATAGGCAAGAGTGGCAATGTACTTGTCGGGATGGGTTTGACGAACTTCCTTTGCAACGGCGTTTACGAAGGAAAAAAAATAGTTACTGACCGTACCGCTGCTGAACTGGCCCGTATTCATATCTTTGCCGGAAGCCAGCAAAGTCTTGCAACGGTCACATTGACAAAAATTCGAATTGTCGTCCGGAACAATCGCAAAATAATTGCCAACGGCTTTCCAACCCTCAGGCGCATTCATCTTGCCATCAAAAAAATCCCGCGCCATTTGCGCCACTTCTTCGACCAGCAAAGGATGAGTATAACAGAGTTGCGTACCGCGGCCAGGCCCTTGCGCCTGGTACGCAGGATTCATGAACATGGATTGAATGGTCTTGGGGTGGAATGTGTGGTTACCGGCCCATTTCTCCCCGCCAAGACGCAGACGCCGCCAAAACAGATAAATTTCGGATTGCGTGGGAGAATCCCACTGCCCCTTCATGAACGGCCAATTGCCCGCCCAAAGGGCATCCCGATATTTGAGGGCCGGCGACCGCCGAATGTCCATTCCTTTAACCGTTAGCGTTTGCAGTGTGGGTAGAATAATGCTTGTATCGTTCGGTCCATACCACCGGACATTACAGAAATGTTCAATGAAGTGATAAGTCGCGTAACACGTTCCCTGATCGTCGTAAACGCCCGGGAGTTCAATCTCGCCTGTGCTGCGCTCCGGGTACCCCACAGTTTTCCAGTAGTCGATATGTTGACGAGTGTCGTCCAGTGAAAATCCACAACTCATGGGACGACCAAATTCTCTTCGATTAGCTGCCGAGTCCTCCCAATCACGCCCAATGAGAATCAATGTTTGGGGGCGAAAGGCAATGAGATATTCCTGCGGAGCAAAATCCGCCCCTTCAATCCCCAACGCACGCGTAGCCGCGCTATCCCCGACAAGCACCCGTATTCCTGCGACTTTCTCGCTATCGGTGCGGATAGGGAGTTCCGCGCCGGTGATCTTCATGACGTGGAATTGAAGTTCCAGCGCTGCCAGGCGGACCGCCGGAGTGGGATGCTCCGAAACGACAATTGTGCACAAAGGCGCTCCATCACACACCAAGCAATATGTAGAGTCAGCAGATTCTGCTGCAACATTCTGACTGAATATTACGATTATGACACATATCAACATGCAGAAAAATAGTATAAATAGTGCTGAAGATCTTAACATTTCAAAAGGCTCCTTGATCATAGATTTATTCGAAAAGGAAAACACTGTTTGATGACGAGCCGGTAAAAAGTCGTCCTTTCCGAAATGGCATTTTCTCCATTTCGTGATGCGCGGCAGCGCCGGAAACGTATCCCGTAGGAACCATCATACGTCAACGACTTCGATCCCATCCTCTTTTCCTCTTCTCCCCATCAAAAACAGCGAAAATTCGGATTTTTCACGCCCGAACCGCCTGCAAAACGAAGTGCCGGTACGGCAGATGTTCCAGCCCAGCACTTTGAGGTTGACTACGTAACGCACTTTGGCCAGTCCTCTTACTCGCAGAAGGCCCAGTTTCATCACCCGCTTCATCTTTGCTTTTCGCAACAAGTCCAACCGGCTCAATCGGCGCATGTTCGACCGAATGTTGGTGGAATCCAGCCGCTGCTTTCTCGGGGTGACTTGGAACTGATCCGGCAATTTATCCGTCAGGGATTGAAACAGCAGATTATCCACTTCCCGCTCGATCACCAGCACGTGGCACGCGCGTAGCGTGCGTTCGCACATGGTTTTGGTTTCATTGTCTTCCGTATGCAGATTCAAGGCATAATGCCGTTCGGTGTTGAACGCCAATTGTCGCACCGCCTGCTCATCGGGCAAATCGAACAACTGCTGCAGGAGCAGCGTGCCGAGCGCCGTGGTTTGTTCCTTGCTGGGGCGTCCCTGCTTGGCGTGGAAAGCGGATTTGATGGCGTCCACCGGCAATTTCCCATACAAATACTCGCGAAAAAAATACGGCCAACTGCTTTCGAGCATCTGGATTCGTTTGGGGCTGAGGAAATCAAAGGGAACATACAAAAAGTCATGACCGGGGGATTTATACGAAACATCACTCAACCTTAACGCATTGGAATTTATAAAGTTGAGTATATCATACCCCCGCAGGATTTTCAATGGATTCTTTATATATTATTTAAATACTTTTATCGATTCGGCTTTCTTTTCTGAGATTTTTACTCAATACTTTTTGCCGTCGCGTCTTGAATGATTCACCAAATTATTCGACAGTCACTGAATAAGTTAAAGTACCGCTCTTCAGACTTGCCCGCTCGCCGGACAGCGGACTTAAACCGGTTAATGTATTCAAACCATCCAAGAAGAAAAATTCCACTCAATCCGTGATTTCCAAACAGGATGAAATCCCAAAACGGCTCTTCGATCTCTTCGAAATGAAGACGTTTCTCGATAGTTAGGGAGGAGAATACGCCGAGCCTAATCCCTTATTTTTCAAGACATTACGAGA
>QZKN01000155.1 GCA_003598175.1 Candidatus Omnitrophota bacterium | reverse complement strand
CGCGTCACAAAGATGGCATGCTCTTGATTGAGCCGGTGGAGACGGCGGAAATCGAGATAGCCGCGATCGATCACATAGATCGAACCGGCTTCGAGAGCCCGGTCGTCCTGGATATTGACGTCGTGAACTTAGGCGTCGGCTAATGTACTGCGAGAAACGCGGCCACGAATTCCCCTATGATACATTTTGGATTGCAGGGAACGCAAGCAGGTTTCGATATTGTGAAGACTTTCCCGATAGGTCAGTTGAGCGAATGCCATGCAGAGAAACTGATCGTAACAAGAAAATGAGCGGATTTTGTTATGGCCCTGATATTGTTCCACCCATTGGTGAAATCGTTCCCAACCATTTGGCTCTCTAACTTGAAATATTATATGGACTTAGGTTATCATTCGATTGAAATCAACCGGACAGTAGTGACATTTTTTGTATTCATAGTTCACGGATTCAGGTCATATTTAATCTACATCGGCGCTGCCTGCCAGAATCTTTTCCCATAATCCTTTATCTCTGACGACCCGCGTTTGAACTGCACGGAATTGGTATCCGATCCAACCGCATGATGAGCCGCTAAACCTTGACCAAATCCGAACCATAAGGCGCAGGCGCGCCGTGTAATAAACCTTCCGTGCTCAGATCTTCATCGATATCCGGCCAGTGAATTCCATAGCTGCCGGCGATGCGCCAGTTTGCCCGTTGTTCGGGGGTGGCATGTAACAAACGTGGATTTTATTCGTACAGCATCCCCAACGAGGCAATGGAGATTTTTCGTGCGCCGTTTCGCGCCAAGACGGGGATGATATCGCGCGCCTCTTCTTTATCGATAAGGACTTCCATTAATTTGAATCCGTTTTTTCCGTCCCACATCGTATAATTGGCATCAACGGGCAATAACGCCGTCACGGCATCCGCATCGGCGTCGGGAACTTGCAGATGCAGGCTCACTTTTCGTTCCGCCGCCAGGCAACTTTTCAGCAACAATGCAATGCCGTCGAGTTTGGTTCGTTTCCAGTCGTCGGTTTTGTAGATTTCCTTATTCGCGAAAAATTGGGTGGTCGATTCGATCACCGTGTCGATGATGCGGAGACCGTTCGCGCGCAGAGAGGAGCCGGTTTCCGTACAATCGACGATGGCGTCGGCAAAATGCGGCACTTTCGCTTCCGTCGCCCCCCACGAAAAGCGCACGTCCGCAATGATTCCGCGTTCCGACAGCCAATTTTCCGTCACTTTGCACAATTCCGTCGAAATGCGAATCGGGGGTTTGACGCTTTTGAGATCACTCACTTTTTGAAAAGGAGAATCGTCCGCCACCGCCAGGACCCATCGCACCGCGCGAAAACTGCGTTTCGAATAACACAAATCCGCCAATTGACGAATTTGTCCGTTACATCCGTTTTCGACGATCCAATCCCAGCCGGCCAGTCCGCAATCCAGCCGCCCGTTCGCTACATACATCGGAATTTCCTGCGGACGCAGCAACACCGGCTTCAATTCCGGATCGTTGGACGTCAACCAAAGCAGCCGCTCGGAGCCGTAAAACCGAAATCCCGCTTTGGCGAAGAGAGAAATCGTCGACTCTTCCAGACTTCCTTTCGGTATGCCGATCGTTAACGTGTTTCCCACTGATTTTCCTGAAAATAACTCAATCGGACATTCGTTTCTTATCGCGATGAATGAATTCTGTTCCAGTCCGAGTTGGGTAGTAATGGAAATGAGGCTGAAAAGGCAGAACGTATGACTGCCTCTCAAAAACCGTCACCTAATGTTATCTTTCCATCCGTATCTTTCAAGGGCGAAGTTTTTTCAGGTTGGCGCGATTCCTTACCGAATCACAAATCGGCATTGCCGATCAAGCGCCTTGTTTCACAGCGATCAACGCCTCGGTCAATTCCAGAATATCCTGGCAAATCACGTCCGGTTTGGCTTCTTCCAGCAACCGGCGGCCTTGATGTCCCACCGCGCCGGATAAAACCGCCGCGCAACGGCATCCGGCCTTCTGGCCCGCCCAGAGATCCGCTTGTGCGTCGCCGATGACGAGCACTTTTTCCGCTCCGGGCGCCGGGCCGCTCCATTGGATCAGTTCCGCGGCAGATTGATCGGGATGAATCGCCTGCAAAAAAACGTACGGATGCGGTTTTCCGACGTTTTGGCGGCAATTTTGTTGTTTCAATTCGTTTTCGGCTTCTTCCACTTCGTCGTGAGTGACAATCCGCTCCGGTTCAAAATAATGGGTCATTCCCCATTCCGCCAGCGGCGTCATGATTTCCATCCGCGGCCGTCCGGTGGCGATTCCCAGCCGAAAGCCCGCCTGCTTTAATCTCGTAAGGCAGCGATGCGTTTTTTCCCGGCCATGCAGAGGCTCTTCGTGATGAACCATGCCGGATTTGGGCTTGTACAGCAAGGAACGGCCATAGGTTTTTTCATAGAGTTCCTCGCCCAAATACCAGCGTTGAAACAAATCCCGGCAATCCTCCCACAACGCCGTATTTCGACCGAACAACGTCCATCGCCGAAATGGATGGCCGGACAATAGTGCGTTCAGTTCGTCCAGCAAACGCAATCCTTTCATGTCCGGGTGAAAATCGTCGATGATGCGCAAGGCAATGTTTTTGATCGGCGCAACGGTGCGATTCAATTTGCGGAAATACGAGCCCCACAAATGCAAATCGCTCGTTCGCAGTAAAGAAGACCATTCCCTCGATTTGACTTGTTCCTGTAAACGATCCCACACCGGAGATAATTCTTCTTTCAACAAATCGAGATTGGGCGCCATTCGTTCGTCAATTTCCGCATCGACTTCTTTTTTATGCGCCGCATGGCCGATCATCCTGAAAGGATCCGGTTCGCCGGCTTTTTCTCCGATTTTATCCACGAGCATCTCCATCGTGGACGAAAACAAGGGCGCCAGATACAAACCCACCGTGAGATAGGCCAAATCCCAGTTGCTGTTGATACCCCGCGCCTTGCAATGCCGAATCAAATCGGAAGGCAGATATTTTCGCATGCGCGAACGGTCCGCGCCGGCCAGTCGGTGGTAAAACACTTCGGAAATGGGGGTATAATGTGGAGGACTCAGCCCCAAATACGCGGGGCTTTCCAATATCTCCCGCACCACCAACCCGGCGCTGTCCCAATAGGCTTCCTCACTGGTTATTACTCCATCCATGTCGAGGACAATCAATTCAATCTCACGAAACTGTATGGGTAAATCCACCATGGTTCTCCGAACGTAAATCTTTCTGCCGCCGAAGCACGACTCTCACACGAAACACAGGACAGGATCGTAAGGATGGCAGATAGTAATGCGTATTCTACAGAATTTTTTCCGAGGATTTAAGCCGTGACGGCAGGAAGCGGCTCCGTTCTTGTGATCGGTTCGAATAACGTATTTCGTTCCACTGGTTCCCGTCCGGCCTCTTCGATCAATCGACGGATTTCGGAAACGTGCAATCGCTTGGGCGAAGAGGAGCCTGCCATGTGGACGATTTTCTCATCCACGACGGTTCCGTCGAAATCGTCCGCTCCGAATTGCAGCATCACTTGCGCACATTTTACCCCCAACATTGTCCAATACGATTTCATGTGGGGCACATTATCCAAATAAATGCGCGAAACCGCATGAACTCGCAGATCTTTCAAACCGGTGCACATTACTCCTTCCAGGCGCGTATTGCGCGATTGGAAACGGAGAGGAATGAAGGTCAAGAAGCCGCCGGATTCGTCCTGCAACGGGCGAATATGCGCCAAATGATCGATAATCTCTTCCGGTTGTTCGACGTGCCCGTACAACATGGTCGCATTGCTGCGCAATCCCAATCGATGTGCGGTGCGATGCACCTCCAGCCATTCCTCCACATATAATTTTTCCGGACACAGGATATCCCGCACTCGTTGCGAGAACATTTCCGCCCCGCCGCCCGGCAGCGAACCAAGCCCGGCGTCGATTAAATCCCGCAACATCTGTTCGATGCCGCGATGAAAAAGTCGCGCCATATGCGAAATTTCCACGGCGGTGAAACATTTTAGGTGAATCGCGGGAAAACGCGCTTTGAGGGTGCGCAGTAAATCAAGATAATACTCATACGGCAAAGCGGGATGCAATCCGCCGACGATGTGAAATTCCGTCGCCCCTTCTGCCGCGCCTCGTTCCGCTCGTTCCACCATCTCCTCGATGGAATATTCGAAGGCTCCGTTCTTGCCCGGTTTTCGCGCGAAGGCGCAAAATTTGCACGAATCCACGCACACATTGCTGTAATTGATGTGACGATTGACGATGTAGTACACTCGATTCCCATTCCAACGCCGCCGCGCCATTTCCGCCATCCGTCCCAGCGCGTGGATGTCCTGCGTATGAAAAAGAAATAGCGCTTCGTCTTCATCGATCCGTCCGCCGGCGCGAACTTTTTCTTCGATTGAATGTATATTCATCACCTGCACGTTTCCGTTGTTAATTCACTCGTCTTTTAAAATGTAATGCCTGCATCCTGCAGGCAATGATAGGAAATACCGCCGAGACGGCGGTGTTCCGTTCACCCTTTACAGGTTCGCCCGTTTATATTCCGTCCGAATTTCCGATTGCAGTCGCCCCAGGCGATACGTGTTCCAATCCATAAACTGCGCACATTCGCCTAACAACGGATGCACGTTTTGGATCTGCCGCCACATTTCCTGCGCGATGCGGCGATAAGCCGGATGCCCTTGCGGCGTCGCGCGCAGTTCGCACAGGTGCACCGCTTCGCGCAGGTTCATCTTCATGTACCAGCGCACGTTAAAGGCGAAGGGGACGACGTATTGCGCTTCGCGCGGCAAATCGGCGTAAATCCGTTCGTATACCTCATGCGCCCGGTTCATCAAACTCTCGTATTCGAATTGGAATCCCACTTCCTCGATTTCCGGCGGCGTTTCGAATCCATGCACGGTCGTGAAATCCTGCCGTTCCTGAGTTAAAATCCGATGACGCTGCAGGTCGCGGTACACGCCGAAATTGGCAAGGATGTCAAACGTGTAATCCGTGGACTCCAGCGCCCGGCCGGGCTTTTGGCGGCGGTGTTTCCTGCGTTTGACGTATTCCCACAAGATCTCCGCCCGTTTTTCGGCGCTCAAATTTCGAACCACTTCTCGCAGCCGATCCAGCGCCAACCGCGTGTGCGGATAAAGAATCGCCGCGAGCACTTTCTCTTCCCCCTCCGCGTCGTAATCCGTCAGCGTAACCCTGTTCGTTGTTTGTTGGGAAAGATGGCTTGTAATGGACGACGCCAGCGAGCGGACGGCCTGATTCGTTTCGACTAGATATTCGCTGCGCTGCGCCCGCTTTACAAAAGATGGAATCAGTTGATTCAATTCGCCGCGGATGGATGCGGCCAGCGACCGCCCTTCCCGCAACGTCTGCGAATCCAGTTTCGTCAGCAAATATTCATACGCCTGTCCCACGCCGAACATGCCGAGATTGGTCAAGGCAGCGCCGGGCAGATAGCCCCGCAACACATCGCAGGCGTGGGCGCGAACCGTCGAGCGATATGCGCGCTGCGCCCATTGATACAATTCCTCATCGGTTTGGATTTGCCGATAGGGTAACGGCTCGCCGGTTTGCGGGTGCTTCCATTCGAGTTTGTCGATCGGCAGCGCGTTCTGTATGAATTCGAGCATGGACTCCATTTGTTTCGAATACGTTGCGAACAGCGTATGCATCAAATCGAGATATGCGTCGCGATGCGGAGAATTCATGATGTTGGGTTCGTGATAAAAAGCATATTCTCCCTGTTCGTTCTTCTTGTCGAATCGCACGTAACGCGTGGATTTCTCCAGAAAAGCGATGCCGATGCGGCTGTCTTCCAACACCTTTGCCATGATGTTGGAAATATTCTCACACGCGATGTGCGCCCCACCCAACTGCGCGACGGAATCGTCGCCGTATCCGATCAGAACACGATCATAAAACTCTCTTGCCTTTTGCAGCGCCTGACTGTCATCTCTGTTCGCTAAATCGGCGGCCTGCTGCTTCAAAAAAGGATCGGCGGTTCCCCAAAATTCATCCAGAAACACTCGTCGCAGCGATTTGGCCGTACGGCTGTAGCGCGAAAAGAGCGCGCCGGCGATTTCCTGCGGCAATTTCAAGCCGAAAACCGGCGAATCGGTGTTGGTGAAAAAAGGCGCCAGCGTTTCGAGTTCCGCCTCGGAAAACCAATCGTTCATAATCGATGAATCCTTACAGCATTTGTTTACGTGACCTCTTCGCCGGAATTCAGCAGAATCCGTTCCAGCGTCTCGACGATATTGGGATCAAAGCTTTTACGGTTCAGGCGGGAGATGATCTGCATGGTTTTTTCACGGGCGGCTTCCTGCGTGCGTTCGTGGCTATAGCGGTCGAGCAGGAGGGTATAGGCATGGGCGACGGCGATGATGCGGGCGCCGAGGGGAATGTAGCCGCCTTGGAGTTCGTCGGGACGGCCGCGGCCATCCCAGGATTCGTGAATGTGATAGACGATCTCTTCCACTTCCTGCTCCAAACCCAGCGCTTTGACGAATTGCAGGCTGAGTTTGCGCCCTTTCAGCTGTTGTTCCTGCACGGGGATCTTGGTTTGCAACATGCGCAGCATTCCCGCGTCGTGCAACAGGGCGGCGTAGGTGAGATTCAGGTATTCCCGCTCGCTGAGTTCGAGTCTCCGAGCGATTTGTTGCGCCAGATTGCAGGTTTTTACGGTGACTCCCGCGACGGAAGGATCGTGCGTTTCAATCAGGTTGGCGATGCTTTTGAGAACGTTGATGGTGATGGTGCGTTCTCCCTCGTGAATGCGGGCGTTTTTAATGGCTAAAACCGCCTGCTCCGCGAATGTCAGCAGAATTTCACGATCGCCGGGAGTGAAATCTCGTTCCATGTCGGCGACGGTCATGACGCCCTCAATATCGTCGTCGTATAGGGCGACCGACATATAGGATTCGGCGGGATATTTCTCCCCCGCGTCTTTCCATGGACGATGGGCAAGGTCGCCGGGATGATAAATCACCGGATTCAGATTTACCGCCACCCATCCGGGCAATCCTTCGCCAAAACGCAAGAGATATCGGCCGACTTCGTTCTTTTCCAACCCCAACGCCACGTGTGGGATCAGGTTTTCCCGGTTTTCGTCAATCAGCATGATTGAACATTTTTCGACTTTCAGCAATTGGCGGGTTAATTGGCCGATTTTGGCGATCATTTCTTTTGCCGTGATATTGGCGGAGATCAATCGGTGAACCACATGGATCGTGGAGAGCGCTTTGCGGCGTTGATTCATCCGCTCCAGGATCAACGCATTGTCCAACGCGGCGGCGCCTCCCACGGCCAGAAGTTGAATTAAGCGTTCTTTTGCGTGAGAGGGAACATGGACGTGATCGACGAGAGTGATCAACACGCCGATCATGTAATTATTCCGTACGAATGGGATGGCCATGCAAGCCGGCTCGTCTTTCGGTGCGATGCATTGGCATTGCTGCAATGCCGCGTAAAACCACTGGAAAATGGGATCGTCGGCAAGCAATTCGTAAAAAGGAGGCGAATCTTTTCGATAAAGGTCCTGATAATCGTATCGCGTGAGTTGCAGATTGCGCAGTTTTAATAGTTCCTTCGGGAAATTGCGGGTATAAGCGGGATAGAATTCCCCGTCTTCGTTGATGAGTAGAATAAGTCCTTGTTCGATTCCAATCGTGCTGCAGATTTCATCCGTCAGCCGTTCAAGCAGCTGATCGAGATGAAGAACCGAGATCGTATTGGAGAGAAGATGATGCACGAGTTCGATATCGTCGTGATCTTCCAACGTGCTCGCCAGCAACTTCAGATATCCGTCGACGATACGCACGACCTGTTCCAAAAACCGGCGCGCGGATGGTTCGACATGGCATATTCCGATGCCTCCCACCAGCTGTCCGCGATACCGGAATTCAATCAGCGCCTGCAAAAATCCATTGCAGCACGGCAGAATGTTGCCGAATGGTGAAGAAGCATTTTGGTGGAGAACTCGAACAGCGGTTTCGGTGTGACGTTTTTGCAGCGTGGGATCGGAAGCGGCGATTTCGCAAAAGGGAGGACATTCCGCATAGGGAAAGGGACGCCGAACCATTTTTTCGTTCAGAATCCACCAATGAGAACCGGGCAAGAGTGAAGCGAAACCGTGATACAGCGCGGCGATATGCGGACCGGCGGCGATATCTTCGAACTGAATGGAAAAAGTCGATGCGGCATCAACCATGAGCGTCCGTGTAATCCAGGCAAACCAGAAGCGCCTGCTTCAAATCCGCCAGAGACTGATCTTCCAGTAATTTTTCCGCGGAGGGGCACGTCACGTAGAAAACGTTGGTGACTCGGTTGCCTTCTTTGGTAATTCGCGCAAACAGAATGTTGATATTCCTGCTCGAAAGAACGGCGGTCAGTTCCTGCAAGACTCTCGGGCGATTGACCCCTCGCGTTTCTATCACAGTATAGCGTGTTGAGATATCGTTCAAGATTTTTATGCGGTTTTCGAAACTACTGCGTCCTAAAAAACCGGCGCCGGGTTTTTTGGGAATCGGCGGCATGTCGCTGTCGGAAAGAAGCAGCTGAGTCACTCGCTCCTGCAAGAGGAATTGGCGCGATTCGGATACGTTTTTGCCGCCCATACTATCGCGAATCACGATATTGTTCGCCACGATGCCATCATTGCGGGTATTCAGGCGGGCTTCCTCGATGGTAAAGTTTTCCATCAACACCGCCGTACAGATGCGATGAAAAAGTCCGACTTTATCTCTGCAGACCAAAACCAATTCCCGGCATCCGGGATCGATGTGAGGATAAAAACGAGTGATGGGTTTGCTTCCGTCAAATTGTCGAATCATGGAAACATGTTGGCGAATATTTTCCATGGATTGATTGAGCAAATAACTGGGCGGCAGGTTGTCCAGATGATTTCGCACCAAATCGAGGTCAAACTCTTTCGCCAACGTCCGGATGATTTCTTCCTTGCGGGAAATGACAAGAACCTGGTGATCCTCGTCCAGCAACGATTCACTGACGAACACATCCCGCGTGGCCAGAAACAGCTGCCAAAGGAGATTATTCTTCCATTCATTCATGGATTCCGGCGAGACGGAGCGAACGTCAACGTACGTCATCAAATACATCATGTTCAAGTCGTCCGGACTTTCGAAGGAATCCGAAAAATCAGCCAGCGCTTTTCGGTCGGAAAAGTCGAGTCGTTGGGACGCCTGATTCATGATGAGATGATGCTTCACGAAAAACACGACCTGTTTGCGTTTTTCGTCCGACAGGCGCATCCGGCGGCAGATATTGTCGACCAGACGCGCTCCGACGATGCTGTGATCGCCGTCTCGTCCCTTGCCGATATCATGAAAGAGAACGGAAAGACGGAGAACGTCTTTCCGGGGGCATTCCTCCCACAACGAATGGCGTTCCCGTGAATATTTCGCCTGATCCTCATGCAAATGTTCGAGGTGGTACAAACATCGCAGGGAGTGTTCGTCGACGGTGTATCGATGCGCCAAATCGTAGCGAACCAGAAAAATGATGCTGCGCCATTCGGGGAAAATACGCTCCAACATTTTGGTCCGGCGCATTTCTTGCACGGCATGGTCAATCGGCTCCGGCAGCGAGAAGAACTCGCACAACAATGCGGCGGTTTCCTTGTGATGCAAAAATGCCTGATCGACCAAATCCAAATTATCCCGAATCGCTTCCGCCGTTTCATCCGCCAATTCCACTTGATATTTCGCGGCATGGATGAAGGTCGTCAACAGACGCTGCGGATGGTGTTCAAAGAACTGAAACGCGGTGGGAATATGAATTTTATTGTTCCGCAAATAGAAGCCGTCGGGAAGCGTTTTGCAGGGCTTGACCTTCAAGAACGACCAAAACGGTTTGGGGCTGCATTTGCGATCAATGGATTCGGCGAACTGGCGGATGGTCAATGCGTGTTTGTAATATTCCCGCATCATTTCTTCTTCGGCCAGCCGGCCCCGCAGATCCCGATAACCAAGACGCGTGGAAATCTGATGTTGAATCGGCAACGCCAGGACATCCTGTTCCCGGCGAGTGAAAAAGTGCAGATCATTCCGCAGCCGCCAGAGAAATTCCACCGCTTTTTGCACTTTGGTCATCATGTGATCGTCGATCAGCCGGCTTCGCTTCAACTGCACCAGATTCATCCCTCGCCCTTCATACAGGGAACCGACCCAAATGCCGAAATGATAGTCGCGCAAGCCGCCGGGACTTTCCTTGATATTCGGTTCGGTGATATTGATGGTGGTTCCGAATTTCGCAACACGCTCGTTGCGTTCGAGAATTTTTTTGCGAATCTGCTCGGAACGATTGCGGCTCAAAACCCGCCAAATATCGTTCTTGAATTGTTCGAATAAATGCCAATCGCCGGCGAGAAAACGGCTTTCCGACATGGCCGTCTGGCTGTGCATGTCGTTGGAAAGAATTTCCAACGCATGTTTGTAACTGCGACAGCAATGCCCGACGTGAAATCCGAGATCGTATAAGCACTGAAAAAAACTTTTGATTAACTGTGTTTCTTTTAGGTTCAACTCTTGATTGTGCAAAAAAATGATATCGATGTCGGATTGGGGATGCAGTTCACGCCGGCCGTATCCTCCTTGCGCAAGGAGCAGCAGGTGCGCGGGCAATTCATCCCGCTGAAGAATGCGATGCAAATAATCCAGCAATAAACGCAGAATCAACGTATCCGTCGCTTCCGTGATGGCGCGCACCACCTCTCTCGCGCTTTCCTCCGCTTCGTGCAGGTGTTGAATGGTTTTCAGATCGCTCTGATAATGAGAGAAGATGGATGGAATTTCCGTATCGGGCGCGTACGCGAGAGCCATATCGTGGGTAGAGAAAATAAATGGATTTTTTTACTATACATGGTAAGATTGAGGCAGAGTGCGGTCAAGTCTGTCTTGCAGATTACTCTGCGTCTTGAACATCGTGCGCCGTGGATTGCGGGAACGTCATACGAACCATCATGATCGCTTGATCACAACGAAGGATGAAAATGGCAACGTTATACGATGCGGACGGGACGACCGCGCTCTCACATTTTCATAAAAACTTATCACAAGGAAGAGTGAGATGAATTGCAAACGTTCGTTCCTCGGATTTATTGTTTTATCGTCGTTTTCCTCCTTTTGTTTTGCCGATTTCAAGCCGGTTTACGCAAAACATGGAATGGTGGTTTCCGCCGAAGACCATGCGACGCGGGTGGGCGTGGACATTCTGGAGCGCGGCGGCAATGCGTTCGATGCGGCCACTGCGGTCGGTTTTGCGCTGGCCGTCACCTATCCGTCCGCGGGGAATATCGGCGGCGGCGGTTTCATGATCGCATTGCGTGGGAAAGAAGAGCCCATTTTTCTCGATTTTCGTGAAAAAGCCCCGCAGGCGGCCGCCCGCGATATGTTTTTGGACGCCGATGGGAATGTGATCGATGGTTTGAGTCTGCGATCCATGCTGGCGGTCGGTGTGCCGGGAACCGTTGACGGATTATTGCGAATTCAGGAGGATTACGGAAAACTGAGTCGCAGGGAAGTGATGGAACCGGCGATTCGTTTGGCCGAGGAAGGATTTCCCGTCAGTTTTTCCCTCGCCGGTTCTCTGCAAGGGAAAAAAACGCAGGAATTATTGACTCGATTCGATTCCACCCGAACAATTTTCTATCCGGACGATCAGCCATTGGCCGCGGGATCGATCCTGCTGCAGGCAGATTTGGCGAAAACCTTGCGGCTTATTCGTGAAAAGGGAGCGCAGGGATTTTATGAAGGAGAAACGGCGGATCGATTCGTGCAATTCATGAAAAAGCAGGGTGGAATCATCACGCAGGATGATTTGAAGAACTACAAATCGATCTATCGGACGCCGTTTATTTTTTGTTATAAAAATTACGAATTGATCACGCCGGCCGCGCCCAGCTCGGGCGGCGTCACTCTCGCCCAGATTTTGAAATTGATCGAACCGTTTCCACTCCAAACCATGGGATATCATTCCGCAAATGCCATTCAGAAAATCATCGAGGCGGAGCGATTGGCGTTTGCGGACCGTAATTATTTTCTGGGCGATCCCGATTTCGTGCACGTGCCGGACCGAGAATTGATTTCGCCGCGATATATCGAGTCACGAAGAAAAAGGATGCCGAAAGCGAACGCCGGAAAAAGTGACAAGGTGAACCACGGCAGCATGGAATCGCCGGAAACGACGCACTACTGTGTGGTCGATCAGGATCGGAACGTGGTAGCGATAACCTATACGTTGAATGGTAGTTATGGGGTGGGCGCGGTGGTGGAAGGCGCGGGATTTTTGCTCAATAATGAGATGGATGATTTTTCCGCCAAGCCGGGCGCGCCGAATATGTTTGGATTGACCGGCGCGGAAGCGAATGCGGTCGCGCCGGGAAAACGAATGTTGTCGTCGATGACGCCGACGATTGTTTTGAAAGATGGTCTTTTTGCATTCACGATAGGATCGCCGGGCGGCGCGACGATCATTACCACGAATGTGCAGGTTTTCTTGAATATCGCCGAATTCGGAATGAATATTCGCGAAGCGATCGATGCGCGGCGCTTCCACCATCAATGGCTGCCGGACATGGTGGACTATGAACCGTTTGCATTTTCACCGGATACATTCGAAAAATTGATCAGGAAGGGATATCCGCTCAAACGAACAAATTCGATCGGTCTGGCGGAAGGAATTCAAGCCATGAAGGGCGGGCTGCTGGCGGGATATTCCGACGGCAGGGGAACCGGGTCGGCGCGGGGGTATTAAACGCTATTCGGCGGCCGGTTGCTGCTCGCCGAACACTTCCCACAGCGGTACGTCGATGGATTCCAGCGATTTCAAAGGCAACGTGTCTTTCCAGTCGAACACTTCGCCTTTGTCGAAAAGATGATTCGCACTCAAACAATATCGCTCGACGTATTTTGCATCCGGATCGATAATAAGATATTCGCGAACGCCGTATCGCTCGTAAAGATTCCTTTTGATCCAGCGATCTTTTTTTGAAGTGGATGGACTTAATACTTCAACCACGAGATCCGGCGCTCCCTGAATATTCTTTGTCTTGATTTTTTCCCGATCACAGACAACAAAAAAATCCGGCTGAACCACATCATGTTCTGATAAAACGATGTCTGTCGGAGCAATGCCGGGCACACAGGGTTTTCCTTTCAGCGCGTTCCGCACGATTCCGGCAAAATTCAAGACGATCGTTTGATGATCAAATGTCGGCGCGGGCGACATGTCGTATGCCTGCCCGTCGATGAGTTCCCAGCGCTCCTCATCCGGCCAGGCGGCGTAGTCCTGGTACGTGTATTTCTCTTTTTCTTTGGGGATGGGCATATGTACAACCTCTATTCGGTCAATTAATGCTGGAACTTGTCTTCCACTGATTGACTCAAATCGATCCGGAACGGTGACATAACTTTGAGTTTTTTGAAATGCAAATCGGTCAATATAAATCGGCTGCAGCCATGCTGCTTGGCAAGTGAGACATATAAGGGCTGCTTCGCTTATCCTTGCCACCCAGCCAATCTGATCGCGATAACGTTTATTTTACTACTTTTCACTCAATGCACAATGTAATCAAATTCTTTTTTCATCATCAATTATCTCACATGTTTCATCTGTAAAGCGAATCAAAAAAAGCACTTGACGCTTTGACATAATTGTACTAATATACCTATTACAATAGACCAAAACGAAAATTTTGAGCGAAAAAGAGTTGATTTACGCTCAAATCCATTGAAAATTCGACGCGGTTTTCGCTGAATAATCGCTGGAAAAAGGGAAATATCCGTTTTGTTGGATATTTGGTTGACGCCAAACCAATAATTGTTATAGGCTACATAGTACAATGATAATCACGATCGATCTCAACAACAACAAACCGACGTATCTGCAAATTGTGGATTGTGTGCGGCGCGCTGTCGCGACGGGGGCGCTCAAAACCGGCGACCAGCTGCCCACCATCCGCGAGGCGGCGGTGCAGGCGCGCGTGAATCGCAACACGATCAGCCGGGCGTATCTGGAACTGGAGCATCTCGGCATGATCCGTTCGCGGCAAGGGGCGGGGAGCTTCGTGACCGACGCCGGCCCCGATCTCGAACACGAGGAACGCGTGAAAGCGCTGCAAACACTCGTGGATGAATTGGCGCTGGAAACGGTTCACTATCAAATTCCCGTCGACGATGTGATAGCGATGCTGCGCGAAAGCGCGGCGAAATTGGGCAAGGAGTCCGACCATGACTGAAATGGCGATTACCACAAAAGGATTAGGAAAAACCTATGGGAAACGATGGGCGGTGCGCAATCTTGATCTCGAAGTGCCCGCCGGCGCCGTGTTCGGCCTGTTGGGGCCGAACGGGGCAGGGAAATCAACGACGATTCAAATGCTGATGGGGCTGTTACCGCAGTCCGGCGGATCCATTTCGATCCTTGGTCTGGATCCGGCGCTGGACGATGTGGCGGTGCGGCGGCGCGTCGGATACGTGCCGGAAGTATTCGGTTTTTACGAATGGATGCGTATCGACGAATTGATCGCATTGGTCGCCGCCTATCACGACAATTGGAACTGGACCTTGTGCAGCGAATTGTCGGCGGAATTTCGCTTGGATGGCGACGCGACGGTGAAAACCTTGTCGAAAGGGATGCGGGCCAAGCTCGCGTTGCTGTTGTCTCTCGCGTTCGAACCGGACATGCTGGTGCTGGACGAACCCACGGGCGGCCTCGATCCGGCGGCGCGGCGTAACTATATCGAAACCATTCTGGCTAAATTTCAGGAAACCGGCAAAACGATTTTCGTCTCCTCGCACCTGATCAACGAATTTTCCGGCTTGCTGGATCATGTCGCTTTCATTAAAGACGGAAAATTGGAACTGGCGACGGAAGTGAAAACGCTGCACGAACAGACAAAGCGGGCGCGATTGGTTTTCGATGCGCCGGTTCCATCCGATTTACGGGTCGGCGACGCCCTTGCCGTGCGTGTAAACGGCAGAGAAGCGTTGGTGACCTGCCGCCATTACGATCCGCAGCGAACACAGGAAACTCTCGCCGAGACGGGCGCCAAAAATATCATCATTGAAGAGATGACGCTCGAAGATATTTTTGTGGATATGGTGGGATCATGAACAGAAACTCATTTGCCATATTTCGAAAAGATGTCAAATTGTTAAGCGGACAGGCGATCGCCGCGCTGGCGGTGCAAGCGGCGTTAATGATTCTCGTTCCCGTGCTGATCTCTTTGCTGCAATTGATGAATGGAAATCAACCGGCGTCCGTGACGCCGTATAAGTGGTGGTTTCCGCAGATGCAAATTGCCATCAGCGTCATCATTGCTTTCATCGCCGCCGCGTATTGGTCGGCAGAAGAGCGGGACGGCGGACATGACCGATTCCTCCAACGGTTGCCCGTTTCCCGAATGCGAATCAGGAGAGAAAAGACCGCGGCGGGATTGTGTATCGTGCTGGCTGTCAGCTTGATTCAACTCGCATGGTATTGGATTTTTTATCTATGGGGTGTGAGTTTGTGGGATGCAGGAGATCCGGTATTCACTTACCTGTTTGCATTATCCATCATCGCCTATTTCGTTGGATTGTCATTGTCTAGCGTTTTGCCCAACGCCATCGCCGTGATCATTATAGGCGTCGCCATCTTATTTCTCGGCTCATGGGCGTTTCAGTTATGGAATAAACAATCACTAAAACTATTTTGGCAGATCATTATGGTTGTCGCCACGGTCGGATTAACGACGGCTGTCGCTTTGTAACAGGTCAGCCTCCGGAAGTGAAAAAAAAAGCAAGAAAATAACAGAAAGTGTAATTTCCCCCTTTACAAGACTCTCCCGGCCAGCTATAACCAT
>QZKN01000006.1 GCA_003598175.1 Candidatus Omnitrophota bacterium | reverse complement strand
GCTCGTCGGCCTTCTTGAGTTCCGGAAGTTCGCTCAGATTCACCTTGCTTACCCTGATGTTGTACCAAACCGGGTCTTTTCTTTTTTCCTCGTGGACAACTGCAAGGTCAAGGTATTTGTATTTCCCTTCGTTCTTGTTTTCTACTGCTTTCGGGTCGGTGGAAATCGACACAAGTTTTCCTGTCGCCGTGGACCTTGTGTCAAGCGACAATTATTCTTTCCCCTCAACGACTATTATTGATATCAGTATTACGTTATTGATAACAGCCTATATTTTTACACGATTCATGTATTCTTCTTTAAAAATCCGTTCAATCCACTTATCATAATTTATAATGTTTGAGATTCTTTATTCAGGAATAGAAATCGAGAAGAAATTGAGTAATCAATTTCAAAAATGAACTGCTGATTAAATAAAACATGCCCAATGGAGAATTAAAAGGACACCGGCAAAGGCTTCGCGAACGTTTCCTGAATGTTGAAGAGAGTTCACGGCAGGAGGAAACGTTGTTGGAACTCCTTTTGTCTTTCGTTATTCCTCAAAAAGATGTTCTCCCTATCGCCAAAAGATTGATTGATGATTTTGGCGGTTTAACAAAAGTCCTTGACGCTCCGTTTGAAGAACTGTGTAAAGTGGATGGAATTAAGACGAATACGGCTACATTGCTTAAACTCGTTGATTGGATTCGGCTTAATCATGCAGAAAAAAGTGCCATTTCTA
This sequence comes from Candidatus Omnitrophota bacterium, assembly GCA_003598175.1. Classification (GTDB taxonomy): domain Bacteria; phylum Hinthialibacterota; class Hinthialibacteria; order Hinthialibacterales; family Hinthialibacteraceae; genus SURF-12. Next base: position 15,266 of record QZKN01000006.1, on the reverse strand, counting down.
AACCAATTCCAAAGCCAAAAGAAGTAGAAGTAACTCTTTTCGACGGGATTGAACGAGAGGAAGATGAGCGCCAACCTGCTTTAGTGGTAACTCCCAAATCGAAAAATCGAAAGATTATTTCTCGGCGTGGTACTGAACTGTTTGGAAAATCTGCCCTAAAAGAAGCGATTGATTTGTTGCCTACACTTCCCGATACCGAATCTCTTGATGAAATTCAAGATTTTCTGATAAATGCGCTTCACTTCAGCGCTATTCAAACAAGACAACGGTCTACACAATATATTATCCGCCGGATGTTTCCGAAAGGATATGCCGACCGCTCTTTGAGAGTATTTGCAACAAAATTTGCGGGAAAGCAGGAATTACAGGACGTCTGTTTTTACCGTTTTTTGAAAGCGGAACCACTCGAAATCTATATTATTGAAGATCTCCTCATTCCGAATTTAGGAATTGGAAAAATGAACCGAAAAAAACTTCGTGATTATTTGGCCAACCGTTATCCCGATTCGCGGAGTATAAAAGACAGCATGTTTGCTGTCATTGACGCTCTTAAAGCCGGGGGGATCAGTAAGGCTGATCGAAACAATCTCTACTTTGGCTATCGGGAAGTCTTGATTCCCTCATTTGCTTTTATTCTGCACAGTGAATTTTCGGAACCGGGGATGTATGATATAAACAAATTAGAATCGAATCAATTTTTTCGTGCAATGCTTTGGAATCCGGATCGATTTCTGTCATCGCTTTATGAACTTCGTAATATGGGATTGATCAGCAAGATATCGGAGATCGATAATTTCCGTCAGTTTACTACGAAATGGACGCTTGAACAACTTGTTGAACAGTTGAATGCCGGAGGGAATGGATCATGAAAGATACGGAGATCATTGAAGCCCTCCGTAGCAAATTGGCCGTACAAAGCGGTCGGCATTTGTATGGGGTGTTAGGCTCTTATCCGGCGTTAAATACTTTTGCTGAAAAACTAAGCCAAGTTAAAACTCACGATGGAAAGTATTTTCCAAAACCCATATCTGTAAATCGAGGAATACTCGATTCAATCCCAGATGGTGAATTTCGTGATTTAGTTGAAAATGAAGCCAAAAGGCCAGAACCGACTGCCACCCATGTAAAGAAGGCATTTGAGATTTTTCTTCGCTCGAAATTGCAAAAAAACGGGCTTGTGGTTCTCGCCAGCATGGAAATGCTGTTCGCTTATCCTATGGAGTTGAATTTGCTCCGATCCATAGCAGCCGATGAACATAAAATCGTACTTTTATTGCCAGGAAGACGCAGTAGTGGCAAGATCATCATGTTTCCCGATTTGGAAGAGGGAAGTTACATGCTCCCAACAAATTTAATAGCGGAAAATCATCTGTGGGAGATTAGAGATTGAATGTATCTATTTTAAAATCAAGTAAAAATGAATAAGCGGGGTAACCATATTCATGAGTGACGACCTTTTTACATTACGTAAAAGTCTTGATGAAATTTGCACGGTTCCTGACAAAATTATCTCTGTTTATTCGTTGGAGAAACATGTTTGGGCGGATTCCAATTCTGAAAAAGCTCGAAAAAACCGAATGCCTGAATTGCAATCCATTGTAGAATTTCAAATTGATCCCGTGCGACCGTTCCTTACGGATATCCTGCGTAACATCGCAGCTCCTTATAAAAAAGAACGAAAAGACAATCCCATTGGACAGGGATATTGGATTCAAGCGGAATTCGGATCGGGAAAATCTCATTTGCTTTGCATGTTGTCCGCATTGGCGTTGGGGCGAAAAGAAGCCTGGAATATTATTCAAAAAAAAGAAAAAGAAAACGGACGTGGGAAACGAGATTCGCTCTACCATTTTTGGGAAGAAGGGATTGAGGCAAAAAGTAGTAAAGGCAAGAAGGGGATCTTCGTTATTGTGAAAACTCTTGTCGGTACAGGCGGGGGAACGATCGGCCTAAGCGACAAAGGGCAGAAGTTGACGGAATATATCCTTGATGCGGCAAAGGAACAAATTCAACTGGAGATGGGTAAAAATATTTCGCTTTATCCAACCGAACTCCTGGCGGATCGTTTTCTTCAGGAAGATTTGGATCGATACCGTACTGATTTACGAAAATTTCTACGTGATCCGAAGTTCCTGGAGGAAGATGAATTCGAGGATGTCGATGATTTCGTTCGGGATATCCAACAAAACAAGTCGCCTGAATACAAGCGGAGCTGTGGAAATAAATTATGGCGCTTTTACACGGAATACTTAAAAGTAAAACCCCACATTGCCGCGGAATCCGAAGATATCCTTAAACATATGGTAGAAACCATACTCGCGGAGGGATATAGCGGAGTACTTCTGGTGTTGGATGAAGTCTCTCTGTTCATGAAGAACAGAGACGAGAATCAACGAACCGATGATGAAAAAACGTTGGTGGTTCTCTCAAACCGGTTGGCAAAGGTTCACAATCTCCCCATTTGGACGGTCTGTGCGGCGCAACAGGCCATCGAAAGCAAGATGGGCGTCAAGAACATTTTAGCGGATGACCGACTCAAACTTGTGAAATTGTTGGAAGAAGATAAAGATTATTACGACATTGTTCTTGCGCGAGTTCGAGAAATAAAAAATCCGGGAGCCATAGGTAATTACTATCTTTATTACAAGCGTGGATTTTCATGGCCGAATAGTATTGGAGAGTCTGATTTTCGACATTTCTTTCCCTTCCACCGTCCGGCCATTGAAGTGTTGCGCGCGATCACATACGAACTGACCACAACCCGATCCGCCATTCATTTTATGCACCAAACTTTGAAACACCAAATGAAACACAAAGGAGATGAACTTATCCGCCTTTGGGAACTTTTTGATGAGGCGGTTCGGTATGAAGAAGATCCCAGCGGCGTTCATGCCGGTCTGGTCGCCATCAAGACAAAGCGTGAAACTGACTACAAAGCCTACGAATCCTGCAAAAGTCAAATTGACGGACTCACGAAAGGGTATTTAAAAGTACATCGCGATAAAGCGGTTAAGATTATTCAAACTCTGTTTTTATACCATATTGCCAGAACTCGACAACAGGGGATCACTTCCGAAGATATCGCCAATTCTGTTCTCATCGAACGCGATTCGGAAGCAAACGCCGATGAAAATAATCAGCATTACGAAACCATTGCGGAAAATTTAAAAAAAGAACTTCGCCAAATTGTTGCATCTACTGACGAAAACAATCGGCCAAGGTATCGATTTGATCCGGTTTTTACCGGCGTTGATCCTCGTGATGAATTTAAAAAAGTACGCGATGATATTGAATCCAATGAAGTACTACTCAATGAGGCATGGAACCATTTATTGGCTCTTGATGAGTGGCCCATAAGGACACGTCAGATGACAATCGATCTCTCCAATGGAAATCGTTCCATTTTCCGTGATATCGCACAATATATTGCGCCATGGGAAGAAAGCACCACTGCAAAAGCGGGTAATCAAAATCTTGATATCATCTGGCAAGGGCGGCATATTTCAGGTCTTGTTGGAATGAGAGATTTTGGTCGTATGGTCTCTGATAATCTTCCTTTTCCCATGATTGATAGCGATCAAACGGATCGAGATTTTTCTGTATTCATTGGGATAAAACATGTCTCAAAAAACACCGTTGAAAAGCTTTTATCCGACAAAAAAGATCCACGTATTTTACTTTGGACTCCGGGTGAACTCACGCCACAAGAACGTGATCGGTTATTGGATTTTGCGGCGTATAGAAAATTAATCTCGGATTGGCAGGGGAAAGAAACCGAAGATGCTCTTGCCGTTGTAACATGGGTTCATAACACTCTGCAAACTGAATTAGGTAAAATTGCGAAGATTGTGGATAGTTGTTATGGCAGAGGACGGTTTGATTCGCTCAATAATTCCCAGATGGATTTTCATGTTGCCGGGGAACTTCCAACCATCCTGACTCCATTAATCGATCGTGTTCTCACGGCTGTTTATGAATCAAGAGATATCAAGTTTGAACCGCCTTTTGTTTTCCGCAAAGAAGAAGGCGTAAAAGTCATCAACGGGATTGTAAAAACAGGTCGAATTCCGAAAGGTGCAAAGCCGAATCAAAATATTAGCGCTGCGCAGAATTTCGGATTCGGGCTTCATATTATCAAGAAAAGCGCTGAAAAAGAACTTGACGTCACTTCCAACCGCTACGTTGAGGATATTTGGTCTTTTCTTGATGATAAACTCGCCGATGAAGGCCAATCCATGAAAATTGAAACTCTCTACAAGAATTTCATGGGGATTGGCGGACCGAGAGATTATGGATTAACACGCCGCATGGTACAGATATTTTTATTGTGCCTGGTTCGAGAAGGCCGCATTCGAATCGGATTGGGATCAAAATCGGGGCTTCCCTATTCATTATTGGACTATTCGAATATCGCAGACGTCGATTTTTCCGCGAAGGTCCTGGATTCATTTTCTGATGTGCAAAAAATGGCGAAACCGGAAAACTGGGAAGTTCTTCGGCCTTACGCGGAAAAACTCCTGAACGAAACAATCCCTTCCACTCATGACGATGCGGTGATTTCCGAATACCGATCCAAATTACGGGAACTTTTTTCTCGTGAAAAAGAGGAATTATCTCGTTTTGATAGCCGAGTGAACAGTCTCTTTGAAAATCTGAAAACACCCAATCCGTACGACACAGAATTTAAGCAAATCGCAAAATTATTCCGGACCGAGATTGAAAATGGCGATGATATCAATCTTTTACTATATGGACTTAAAGAATCGTTGAAATACCAGGCTTTTGATAGTAATACCGCTTCTCAAACGGAAGTGGACGATTTAGCCAATCGATTAAAGAACTATCGCGATCTCAAGAGATTCATGGATTTTGAAAGCGACATCCGGGCTGCTCATCAGTACTGCGCCTGCGATCTTCCCCATATTCCTGAATTGCAGCAAACTCTCAACGTCATGCGCAAGGTGACGGAGAAACTCACAAATCTGCGGGATTATATTGATTCGGAAGTAAAACTAAAAACGGAATTGCTCGGAAAGATTCCTCCGGATTCCGGTGAAACAGGGACTCTTTCTGTTCTCATTAAAGAATATACGATGGTTTATATTGCACTTCATGAATCGGTTGTGGATCGTGTAGACGAACATCGAAAGGTCATTCAAAATATTTTGGAGGGAGATGAACTTGAAGCGTTGAAAATTTTGGAAGAAATCACGGCGCTTCAACCGCCGGTATCCAGCGACATCGTTGATCAATTGAATATTCTTTCCGATGAACTCTTTGTCTGTTCCTCTCCTTCTCGCACTTCGATTGAGGAACAACTGAGAAACGGTCCGGTTCATGACTGTGAATTATCATTCCAGAATGCGCAAGAGTTATTGGAAGAAGCAGAACTCAAATCAAAAAAAGCCGCATCTCTTTTTGATAGAACCTTTGATAAAAAAGTCGAGGTTTTTCTCAATCCCACGATTCAAAAAAGGCTGCAACAGGGCAAGTCCGAAAAGAGAGTCGCTGAATTGCTTGCATGTGCAAACGTATCCGCGATACGCTCCTATCTCGCAAAAGCAGCGCTTCAGAACAAATCGCTGGTTGAAACGATCAACCGTTATTTGAAACAAATCGTAGTGAAGCGTGTAAAAATGTCCGATTTCAAACCCAGCGTAAGTACTATTGAAAAAGAGAAGATATCCGAACTGGCAAATGAATTTGAAAAATACCTGGAAACACAATTTAATTCCATCGAGAATGACGCGGACTCTTTGCCGATGCTCCAAATCGAATAGGGATACAAAATCATGCTGAGAGAATGGACTCTGGCAAAATTAGAGATCGTAAAAGACAAACGGCGCATCCTGTTACGCGACTCTTTACGTCTTTTACCTGAGACAGATGGAGCGATCCATCGCTTTGCCAAGGTAAACGGATTTACGGTTATTGTGGCTGCCACGAACCTGGTTTTTCGGGAACTCTATGAAAAAGCGATCTCTGCGCCGGATACCCAAAAACTACTTGTCATCGATCGAGCGCCGATCCGGAGGAGGTCTCATTCGTCCAAGACCAACGCGCCTCCACCGTTTTATCCGGATTTTTTGGCGGAGACGCCCACCGATGCGCGAATCGATTTGAATCTGCGTCAGTTTTTCATCGAGAAAACGGGAGATCCAAACTGGCCGCAGGATGTAAACGATCCACTTTTTGCCCGTTTAATAGCAAGCCGGTTGGACGCCATTTTTCGCGCTTATGATAATCTTCGCAATGCACATCCCGGAAGATTCACCGATCACGATTTCAAAACCATTGTGGCGTTCGCTGCTCTTGGTGTGCCGGATTCCGCATTTAAGAAACTGAAGGCGGAAGATTATTGGAAAATCGGATTGCTTGGCCATGAAAATTTGCAAGGCTTGGAATCTCTTGCCGCTGAAGTAACGAAACCGATCCTGGATGAACTTCGCAAAGCGCCATCGCCTTTCCGTTGGTTTGCCGATCATGAGGCTGATCTGGTGATACGAGCGTTTTATCTTGCTGTAATTCTGTCTCAACATACCGACAACTGGAAACTTCTTTTGGCGAATATTGATCCCGATCTTGCGCGGTTCAATGAGATGAATCAAAAGTTCATCCAGGATTCAGCGCCGAAACTTGTGGCTCTTGACCGTGAACAAGCCCATGCCGATTTGGAGATGGTTGAAAAATCTCTTTCAAAACAAGCTTTGCAATTGGTGCTTTTGGATGAAATCAAACTCAATGAAGCCGAAAAATTCTCATCGGTGATTTTCAAAGAAGAATATTCCGTTCTTGTCCGTTCTCATGCGTTGTTGTTGGCGCTTGATGATATTGTTTCCAGGCAACCATCACAGGCCGATCATTCCACTATTTATAACGCTCTTTTTCCCGAAGGTCGTAATGGCGCTCCTCGATTTGTCGATACCCGACCTTCCATCGTATGGACTCACTTAAAAGAGGCTTACCACCTTGCATATCAGATTCGATCTCTCCATGAGCAACTTGTTACCGCAATGAAAAATCTCCTGGTTAAAAAGACAGAAGATTTGACATTCAAATTCTTTCGCACACTTTGGAACGAAAAACGAATCAACCGTCTGGAATATGATCTGTCGTCATTGGAACGCTTGGTTTCCAGCGGCGACTTTTTACCTCGATCCGAAGACGACCTTCCATCCGCCTTTGGGAATGCGCTCGATCGAATCAAACAACAAATCCGGAAACTGACAGAAGAGATTCATTCCCAACTGGATAACTTAAATCTTCGGTTTCAGGAAATGGTTGTGTCTCAATACACTTCCTGGATTCAAGAAGACGGCGATGTGCGGTTAACCAGTCAATTCCTGCGGCGCTGTTTGAAACCGCATTGGGATAGCCAGAACGAAAAAGCCGTTCTTTTCATTTTTGACGGGATGCGGTATGACATCTGGGATGAGTATCTGCGCCCCATGTTGGAAGATCGGATGGAAATCATCGAGGATTACTCCGCATCATCATTGTTGCCCTCGGAAACGCATATTACACGGAAAGCCATCTCCGCCGGAGCCTATCCGGATGAATTCGACGTTCACAGCAGCGAAGACAAACTGCTGAAAGAAGGACTTACCCGTGAATTTTCCTATTCCGGAGACGTGGAAATCATCGATCCGGAAGGAACGGGAACGGGGGAAACGATACGGTACCGGGCCGGTAACCTGGATGTGTTCATTTTCGAATTGTGCGACAAGGAACTGCATAAAATTCCGATGAAAACGCTTCAAGATGGCCGACAAGCGCCCGGCCGCCCGTTGGCTTTTATCTATCAGCAACATTTGAAAAACATTATTGACACGGAAGTCATGGCGATACTTCGGAATCTTTCTCCCGGTGTGAAGGTCTTCATCATCGCGGATCACGGCTTTGTGCAAGTTCCTCGCGAACGAATCCGGTTGGATGCGAGTTGGCTCAACGAAAAAGAAGATTGCATGTATCTGAACGCCCGTCTGCGGCAGAATTTAAGTAATGCGAAAGCGCCGGGAAAAGTAAAGGCAAGTCTATGGGAATTCCCGGTCAGCGATCTCCGAATGCCTGATTCCGAAACGGTGAAGGATCGCAATACAAAACAAAATTGGCAAAAGCAATATGCCAGCATCGTATTTCCCAAAACCGGCTATGCGCTTATGCGTCCCAACGCTCATTTCAATCCGGACGCGTATTCGCACGGCGGAATATCAATTCAGGAATTGATGATTCCGATGATCGTTCTGCGAGTAAAATCGATGGAAGCAGGGCTGATTACGCTTGATCCGATCTCCGGACCCAGTGAAGTTCCCGAAGGCGAAGAAATTGAATTCCGGATGCGGATCAACCGTAGCGGCAAATCAAAAGGCGGTGAAATTCGTGTCGATACGAAAGCCGCATATAGCCGAGAGCCGGATAAAAAGCCGCTGCCGTCACAAGTTCTGTATATTTCATCCAAAGGAACCGAAGTGGCCTATCGATTCAAACCGGATGTGGATGAAGCGACGGAGGAGGAGAGAAAAAACGGTTGGATGAACCGAACGTTTACGATCACGGTTTCCTATCGGGATGGAAGGCGAACCGTAACAAAATCCCAAACGCATATTTTTGCGGTACAATTAAACTCGGAGCAAATTGTACGTCGCATTCCGTCGAATTTAGGGAACATTTTGGGGCTGACGCCGAAGAATATGAGGTGATTACGGAAATGAATGCGCTGGAAAGAGCCATACTGAACAAATTCAAGTCGCTTCTTTTGGAACGGCTGCCGGTTTACAAGGTAATCTTGTTTGGATCTCGAGCGAGGGGAGATGCCGATCCGGATTCCGACATGGATGTGCTTGTCGTTTTGTCAGATTCCTATACGGAAACGGTGAGAGAACAGGTCAGCGAATGCGCCTGGGAAGCCGGGATTGAACATGGTATTGTTGTTGTTCCAGTGGTCTATTCCCGCGAGGAATGGGAGAACGGGCCGGAACGCCGTTCTCTTCTCGCCGAAGCTGTGAAAATGGATGGAATCACGATATGAACGAGGAAAAACTTGACCTGGTTCTCATCAAATATCGCTTGGAACAGGCGGATGATTCTCTTATGGATGCCAAAGTTCTTCTGGATTCTCAACGCACACCGCAAAGCATTGTCAACCGCGCATACTACGCCATGTTTTATGCGGCCTTGGCCCTCCTTCAAAAAATCAGGAAGGTGCCGCGTAAGCACAGAGGTGTGTTAAGTCTCTTTGATACGGAATTCGTATTGAAAGGCTTGTTTCCCAAATATCTTTCAAAGGATTTCCATGAAATATTCGAACTTCGTCAGGTTTCGGACTATCAGATCACTGAGAAAATCACGATGGAGAAAGCCGAGAAGACCTTGATAAGTGCGCGGAATTTTGTCCAAGAAGTCAAAACGTATCTTCTCTCCGATCAAACATCGGAGGAGGAATAACAACATGGCCAGGAAGAACAGCACTACTTCGCATCATCCACAACTCTTCCAGGAAGAAATTCCCCAAATGCCAGAGGGCTATTATTCCGGCGATAAACCCAATCCCAACTTGCGCAAATTTGTTGAAGATCATCTAAAAGAAAATCCATACGATCCGGAGAATGACGATTACGATGTTCCTGCGTTTGATAAACCGATAAACTCCACAAAAGCAACGGCCATCTACAACATGCATACGTATTGGTCCAAAAAACCTCACGATGCGATTCGAGAATACATTAAACACTATACCAAACCTGGTGACCTTGTTCTTGATCCTTTTTGTGGTTCTGGAGGAACGGCCTTGGCTGCTCTTATGGAAGGAAGGAAAGCGATTGCTATTGACCGGAGTCCTGCGGCAACATTTATTACAAAGAACTATTGTACACCTGTTGATGTAAATGAACTTCAGGAGGCATTTGAAGAACTCAAGCGGAAAGTCAAACCGGAAATCGACTGGCTCTACGAAACAAAATGTGACCGCTGCGGTGGAAAAGCCACGACAGCTTATACGGTTTATTCGCAGGTCTTTCAATGTCCACGCTGTTTGGAAAAAGTTCCATTATTCGACTGTGAAAAAGCAGAAGGCCGAACAGCGAAGGGTAAGGTAAAAAAAGTTAACATTTGTCCGCATTGTTTTAATAAAGGTCTCAAGGAAATTATTCGTTCGCAAAGCCAAAAATTCGGTGCGGTCCCGGTTTTGGTGAGTTATCTCTGTGAAAATAGTTGCAAACCAGCGCGAAGCGAGCGACGACACAACGATCCAGATCCGAAGAAGCGAGACTATTTCGAAAAATACGATCTTGGGAAGATTCGCGAAATAAATGAAAAAGATATCCCATACTGGTATCCCAAGGGATATAGCATGACAGCTTTCAGCCGATACCAGAGGGATGCATTATTTTACTATGGGGTCAAAGAGGTTGCAGATATCTTCACCAAACGCAATCTGTGGGCGTTGGCGGCGATAAGAGATTTCCTCTCTATAAGCGATAATCCGTTGTCTCTGGTATTTTCTTCGTTACTGCTCAATGCAAGTAGAATGCAGCAAGTTAGAACAGACAAACTTGGACATATAACTCAAGGTGCTGCCGATTTAATGAAGGGTGCATATTACATTCCTCAAAATAATAAAGAAATCAATTGTATATATTATTTTGAAAGTAGGTTCGAAAACATATTAAAAGGAATATGTGATATCCAAGATGTTAATAATAATTTTATTATAAGTTGTCAGTCAACTACCAACCTGCGAGCAATTCAAACAAATTCAACAGATTATATATTCACTGATCCTCCATATGCTGACAAAGTACAATATGGTGAACTCAATTTCATTTGGGAAGCCTGGCTTGGATTTGACACCGATTGGCATGATGAAGAAATCATCGTAAATGAAATTCGAGGAAAGACAGAAGAAGATTGGGCTAAGATGATGAGGCAGGCCATGTCGGAATGCTACCGGGTGCTCAAACCGGGACGCTGGCTTTCCCTCTGTTATCACGATACTTCGGAAGGAACATGGGCGCTCATTCAGGATATTATGGCAGAAGCCGGTTTTATTGTGGATCAATCGGATTCCGTTCTTTTTATCGATACCGGGCAGAAATCTTACAATCAAATTGTTGCCGATAAAGTCAATCGCCGGGACCTTGTTATCAACTTCCGGAAACCCAAGCCGGAGGAAATTCGAGGGGGAAAGGGGAAAAGGGGAACGGGGGAACGGGGGAACAGGGGACAGGGGGAAAGGACATTTCAGGAGGAGGTGCGGGAGATTATTCGGGAATATGTAGGCGCGAATCCCGGTTGTACCAAGGACCGTATTTACGACGAAGTCGTCAGCCGTATGGTTCGTTTAGGCCAAATGGAGGCGCACGATTTCGAAGAACTCCTTCGCCAGGTGGCCGACGAAGTCAAGACGCCGGTCATGAAAAACCTGTTTGAAAAAGAAGAGCCGAATCTCTTCGGCACTCATGAAATCAGCCGCTGGTATCTCAAGGAAACCCAATTGGCAATTCACGACGAAGCCGAAACCGCCAATGAGGATAAAGCAGCGGAAAAACTCGGCGCGTTCATGAAAGACTACCTCAAGAAACATCCCGATAAAGAAGGAGTTCACTATAGTGATTTATTCGAACACTATGTCTACTCGGTAAAGGACAAGCCTCGCAGGCAGTTGGCTGAATTCATTCCTGATTATTTTTTTAAAACCGAAAAAGGCACGTGGCGGCTTCCGGATTCGGAAGAAGAGAAAAAAGCCAAATCGGACAACCGCGCCAAAGGAATCGGCCGCCGGATCAAGCGGTACCTTGCGCTTCTCGAACAGGGGGCGATCCTCTCAGAAAAAGAAAGGCCAGGCAATTCCACCCTGGCCGAGTGGATCCGCCACTGCAAACGCGCCGGGCTTTATGAGCAGGGAAAATTTTTATACGAAAAGGGCGGCCTCAATCTCGACAATCTTTCCGAAGAAGCCATGGTCAATGTAGAGGAAGATTACCAGGTCTGTATCCGCATGTTGGCGAGAAGTGGTAATTGAAAAGAACAACGAATAGGATAATAACCGGGAGATAAAACATGACCCAAACATTAAAAATCGATATGGATGACGATGTCCTCTTAGGATTAGACAAATCCCCTGAAGAAATGGCGCGGGAAATTCGTCTGGCTGCTGCAGTGAAATGGTATGAACTCGGCATCCTCAGTCAAGGCAAGGCGGCCCAAACAGCCGGAATGAGTCGAGCGGAATTTATTACAGCCTTATCCCGCTTCGAAGTATCTCCAATACAGGAAACGGCTAATGAGATAATAGACAACGTAAAAAGAATTTAAATTTTAGCGAAAAAATGGATAGATCTCATGAATAAAACAAAGCAGATCACAATTGATGTACCAGAAGATGCATTTTCAGCATTTCGTATGGAACCGAAGGAATTTGCAGAGGAAATGCGATTGGCTGCCATCGTCAAATGGTTCGAAATGGGAAAGATATCGCAATCCAAAGCCTCCGAATTATCCGGTTTAAGCCGGTATGAATTCCTAAATGTTCTATATCGTTTTCAAGTTTCTCCCTTTCAAACAACATTAGAAGAATTGGAAAAGGAAGTGGGGAATGCCTAATTGGATTCTGAACTCAACTCCGATTATCGTCTTGGCTCGGATGAACCTCGACCGTCTTATTACACAATTATCAGATGAAATAATGATTCCGGAAGAAGTAATGGAAGAAATCAATGCCGGCCCTAAAGATGACCCTGCAATATTATGGTTGAAGCAGAATGGTTTAAATTATGTGAAACCTCCAATACCGCTTTCGACTTCAATCGCCGCTTGGGATTTAGGAAAAGGAGAAACCGCTGTTTTAAATTGGGGATATCAAAATCGAACATGGGAAGTCGTGGTTGATGACAAAGCCGCAAGAAAATGCGCCAAAGTTCTGGGAATCAATTACTTGGGAACAATTGGGATCATTGTGCGCGCCAAAAAGCACGGATTAATCGAACAAGCAAAACCGTTGTTGCAGGAATTACCCAAATATGGATTTTATATCGACTCATTAACCACAAACAAAGCGATTCACTTAGCAGGAGAGGGAGAGTGATTTGAATCAAAAACTGAAGGAAGTTTTCCGTGGAAAAGTTGTCAATAAAGCCCACACCATCAACACCGGCGTGGATGAATTCCCGCGTTATGTTCTGGAATACCTGATCGATAACTATTGTGCCGAAGAATCCTTTCATGAAGACATGGAAAAGGTGGTTCGGCGTCTGAAAGAAACCTTCGTCTACGGCGCGGAAGCCGAAAAAATCCGCCACTACATCCGTGAAAACCGTTCTCATTCCGTCATCGCCAGCCTGGAAGCCCGTCTGGTTGAAACCGAAGACAAGTACTGGGCGACGATCTCCGCCATCAACGAAAATTTTGTCAACATCCCGGAAAGTATTGTTCGGCAATACCCCATGCTTCTTTCCGGCGGCATGTGGGGCACAATCGACCTCACCTACGATGAAACGGAAGTCCACAACAAAAAAATCCGCCCCTTCAAAGTAACCGGCTTCACTCCTTTTCAAGTCACGATCATCAACCTGGACGAATACATCGAAAAACGAGCGGAATTTACTGCTGAAGAATGGATCGACATCTTGATCAATTCGTGCGGGCTGGAGCCATCGAAGATGACGCGCAGGCAAAAACTGCTTTACCTTTGCCGCTGTATTCCTTTGGTGGAAACCAACGTCAACTTGATTGAACTGGCGCCGCGAGAAACCGGAAAAACCTATCTCTATCGCAATATCTCTTACTATGCGCATGTCCTGTCCGGCGGAAAAGCAACGCCGGCGCAACTATTCATCAACCTGAACACCGGCCGAATCGGCGAAGTGGGAGTGCGCGACGCGGTGGTGTTTGACGAGATCGCAAACACCGATTTTACCGATCCCAAAGCATTCGTCAGCATTATGCAGGGATTTATGCAGGATGCGAAATTCAGCCGCGGCAAAAAAGAGATTCTTGCTTTTGGCAGCCTGGTGTTTGTCGGCAATATCGATGTCCAGGGAGATTTGCCTCACGAAAAATACTATCAACTGTTTGAACCATTGCCGGATTTTCTGCAGGTCATCGCGTTTTTAGACAGAATCCACGCCTATTTGCCGGGGTGGGAAATTCCGAAACTGACGCCGAGCAGTTATGCAAAGGATTACGGATTTATCACGGATTATTTTTGCGAAATCCTGCATGAATTACGTAGAATCGATTTATTGTCCCCTACCCGATCCCGTTTTGAATTGATCGATTTGGCGAAAACAACGCAGGGAGTATCCGGACGCGATCAACGCGCCATCATGAAAACATCGTCGGGATTGTTAAAACTGATCTATCCGCATGGAAAAATATCCGACGCGGAATTGGAGGAAATCCTGCTGCTTTCCTGCGAATTGCGCCAACGGGTGCGCGATCAACTCCACCTGATGGCTCCGGGCGAATATGACCGGATCAAACTCGGCGTTCATATGAAGGAGTCGAATAAAAACATCGCCCCAACTCTTCCCGATTCTGACCGCGTTCAAAAAGTGACCTTACCAAAAGAACCAACCGTCGGCGAAGTGATCGGGCTGGCAGTGGTAATTGATCATGGCTGTTTGTTGCACTTCGAGATGCAGGCCACGAAAGGAAGCGGGAGAATCGTGCCTCTCGGCTCCATTCAACGCGTCATGCGGGAAAGCATCGAAGCCGCGGCGCAGTATGTGAAAGCAAAACACGCGGATTTGGGAATCGATGGTGAATGGCGAAAGAACTACGATGTGGCGGTATTGGCCACATTCATGGGAATCCCCAAAGAAGGCCCCTCCGCCGGAATCACCATCGTGACCGGCATCGTTTCCGCACTAAAAGGAATCCCGGTTCGCAATGACCTCGCCATGACCGGAGAAATCACAATTATGGGAAAAGTCCTGCCAGTGGGCGGCATCCAACAAAAAATACGCGCCGCCTTCGATGCCGGAATAAAAGAAGTGATCATTCCCAAAGATAATTTAAAAGACGTTCAACTCCTGCCCAAAAGTATCCTGGATACAATCATCCTTTCTCCGGTTGAAAAGATTGAGGACGTGTTGAAAAAAGCCTTGATAACGCCGTCTTAATAAAAGGATTATTTTTTTATGGGCGGAGATTTTGAGATAATTTTCAGTACTGTGCTGGTTCAGCGTGAAATGGAGAATCGTCCGTGATGAGTTAGCACTTCGTAAAGTGAATATATGAGTTTTTTTAGGCATGGGGAATCTATCAAT
>QZKN01000068.1 GCA_003598175.1 Candidatus Omnitrophota bacterium | reverse complement strand
GGCCGCCACAATTTTGTCCAATTCGCGTTCCGTCGCCTGCAACAGGTCTTCCCGCTTGCGCGCCCGTTCGTCGGCCAGGAACGGATTGCGGCAAGCAATTCCTTCACGGAGCAACGCCGCCGTCGCCGCATAAAAAGCCGCATAATCGGCTCGAGAAGCGGCGAAATCATGGAATCCTTTGCCGGCTAACTCCTTTGCTGCTTGAATGACGCGCCGGCAAAAAGTCAGATTAAATTTTGGAACCAGCATATATGGTGGTATCAATCCACAATCTGCCACGATATATGGTGCAGACCGGAGGTCCGCACCACAATTTTTGACTTTTTGCCGGGGCGTCAGAATATTCAATGTTTCTGCAATAACGATTCTCCTATTTACCACATCATTGTAACCTTTTGATGCTTCATCCAAGACAAAATCCGAAATATAAATATCAAAAAGGTCTTTTCTTTTTCGCCACCATTCTTTTGTCACTTCTTGCCGACCGGCTATTATTAAATTTTACGAACGCCAAGCAGTCAGATAACTTATAATTGTGGTTTCAAGATAAACTGTTTTCATACCGCGAACGAAATCGTTCCTTTTCCCTCCCAATAGATTGGTATAGCACGTAATCTGCTCCCCTTTCTTTTCCTATGCGTCGGCTATCGTTCATCCGGATTTTTTACATTGATTTCTACTTTAATGCTATACAACAATTATACGAATAAGCATGCCGCAATGAACGCGATTGTTTACATGTCAGTCTTGTCGGCTGGCAGTATACGCTTGAGAAATGACCTCTGTTAAAATTTCCCTTTTCTTCTCCACATCCCCTGGCTGGAGCCGGATGCGATAATGACCTCCAGTATTATTATAGCCCAAAATATCTAGACCAGCCGATTCCAGGCGATTCTGAGTTTCAGGAGAATTTTTCAATCGGGGCTCGAAACGAAGGAAGTTTTTCTTTGGGTAAAATACTATAAAATTACATGGATGTCCACTTTTAGCAAGACCGATATGAAACTTATTATAATTGAGTTCCAAAGCCGGATCAAAAGTTTTCACGACTTCAAGCAATTGATCCAACATGGCCATCGTTTTCTTGGATCCTCGAGATTCCCAATAGGAACGATCTGTCGGTTCCTGAACCTTTTCGTCTTCATCCACGAAACCCAGCGTGAGCAGGTCCACGACGGTAGTAAAAAACAGACCGATCTGATTGCCTACCCGCAAGGCTCGCATTTGGATGGCGATTAGAGGAATCATTCCATTGAATAAATTGATCACATTCAGGAAGCGGCTGGTGATGTCTTCGGCGACGATGACCGCGGTATGCTCATACTGCGGATAACGCTTGCGTTCAATATCCCAGTACTCGATCGTGCGGATAATATGGCTTTCGTCCGTTGCGCCGAGTTGGATTTCAACCTCGTATCGCTGATTCGTTTCCATGTCTTGCAGCAGCAGATCCAATCGGCCGGCTCGGGGTTGAATCCGTTCTCTGTCTCGAAGAACCACATCTCCCAATCCTAAAATGGACGGATCATCCGCAATGCGGTCTTGAACCCATTTCTCATTCAGTTCCGGATGCTTGTGAAGCGATAGCGTCTCGAATTTGGTATATTCCATCGTTGCCCTCCTTCATGCAAAAATTTATAACCATATTTTACTTCAGAAAAAAAGTACGGCGCCGCGGGCAGGTGTACTACGGCATTTTCTTTAAGCCGCAGAGATCCGTTTGACTCGCAATTCTCCTCGGCGCTGTTCCGCCTGCCAGAGATCGAATTGCATCTGTTGGTTTAACCAGCTTTCAGGCGTCGTATCAAAAGCAATGGAAAGCCTGACGGCCATTTCGGGACTGATTCCTGTACGGCCGTTGAGTACGTTTGATAAAGTCTTGCGGTTAACATCAAGGGCTTTATATGATCATACCTGTACTGTAACTTGATGAATCAGCAAATGCAAGAATTCAGCCGGTGCATGACGCGACGCCTCCGGGTATTTCCCCTTGCGGGCGACATTCTCCCAATCCCTATTCGCCACAGCCTGCCATGAAAGAATGATACAGACCTTTATGTTTGAGAAAAAGTAGGATAAAAAATGGTTGGGTTGTCCGATAGCAAATCCACACAGCCGAATAAGAAAGATCATGAACGACTCCATCCTTCCTAACTGGCTCCATTCGGAAGCCTTCGAACGTGTGACGCAGAATATTGCGATCATCGATCGCGACTTTCGCATTGTCGAGGCCAATCGGAATTTCGCAAAGACCTTCGGAGAGTGGCAAGGGCAGTATTGCTACAAAATATATAAACGCCGAGATACGCCCTGCGAATCCTGTTTGGCGATGAAGACATTCGAAGATGGAAAATCACGCGTCAAGGACGAAACCGGGTATGACCAAAACGGTGATTTTGCTTATTATGTCGTTCGCACGGAACCGATTCCTGCCGCGGACGGTTCGATTCCCTACGTAATTGAGTTTTCCGATGATATCACGGAATCACAGGAAATCCAGCGTGTGTATCACGTTTTGTT
The DNA here is from genome assembly GCA_003598175.1 of Candidatus Omnitrophota bacterium. Classification (GTDB taxonomy): domain Bacteria; phylum Hinthialibacterota; class Hinthialibacteria; order Hinthialibacterales; family Hinthialibacteraceae; genus SURF-12. Next base: position 13,618 of record QZKN01000068.1, on the reverse strand, counting down.
CGATCGCGTGCCCTGCTACGTGCAGATTCTCGACCGTAATTTACGAGTCGTGCGCGCCAATAAAAAACAGCGGGAGACGTTTGGCGAGTGTGAAGGCAGGCATTGTCATGACGTGTACAAGCGCAAGAGTACGCGCTGTCATCCCTGCCCGGCGTTGCTGGCTTTCCAGGACGGGCAGGTGCACACCGCCGAACACGTCGGCGTCGCGACGGATGGGCGAGAAATTCTGTTTGTCACCACCGCGTCGCCTTTATCCCGCGGCGATAATCAGATCACGCACGTCATCGAAATTTCGATGGACGTTACGGCGGTTCGGACCCTGCAAAGCGAATTGCAAAAGGCGAATGCGTTGGAGGAGAGCCTGATCAACAACTCCACCGACGGTATTGTCGCCTTCGATGAAGACGGAAAGATCATGATTATCAATCCGGCCGCCGAACTTATTTTGAAATGTCCTGTCGGCGAAGCGGTCGGCGGGGGGATTTTGAAAGACATGTTTCCGCAGGAATTTCAGGAAATCCTCGATGGCCGCAGCGCGGATTGTCATCTCGAGGAATCCTGCGTGATCGCAAAGGATCAAGAGCGGATTCCCGTGCGATTTAATGGCGTGGCGTTGAGAAATGCCGGGAATTCGCTGGGCTGCGCGGCGTTTTTTCAGGATCTGCGCCCCATGAAAAAATTGGAGGAAGAGAAATTGGAGGCGGAACGGCTGGCCGCGGTGGGAGAAACGGTAGCCGGCCTGGCGCACAGCGTCAAGAATGTTTTGCAGGCGCTCGAAGGCGGCATGTATGCGCTACGGTCCGGATTAAGCCAAAAAAATGAAGAACGGGTGCTGAAAGGGTGGGGCGTAATCGAACGGAATTTCGATAAAGTAACCAGCCTGGTTAAGGATTTTTTAAGTTTTTCGAAAGGACGTTTGCCGGAAACGCAAATGGTGAATCCGAACGAGCTGGTGATGGAAGTGATCGCTCTGTATAAGGATGTCGCCCACAACGCGAAGGTCCGGCTCATTGCGGATTTGGAGGAGAACCTGCAATCGGCGCCGTTGGATCCCAGCGGCATCCACACGTGTCTCACCAATTTACTTTCCAATGCGATCGACGCTACTGTTCTCAGTGAAAAAGGCAGGGGGAACGTCACGATTCGCACTCGCGAGAAAAACGGTTGCCTGATCTTCGAGGTTTCCGACGAAGGGTGCGGCATGGATTATGACGTCAAACGAAAAGTGTTCACCTCCTTTTTCACCACCAAAGGCGGCGGGGGGACCGGATTGGGGCTTCTCACCACGCGCAAGATCGTACAGGAACACGGCGGCCAGATTGTGTTGGATTCGGAAATCGGCCAAGGAACCACGTTTCGCATCGAGTTGCCCCGCCATCGTTTGCCCTCTCCCACACAGAAACCATCCGATTCCTGATCCCGACTCTCAAAATGGATTTCGCTTTTCCTGCTTTGAAACCGGGGAAATTCATGGTATAAATGAGTTGGTTAAATTTTTACTTAGCAAATGACAATTAGTTATTGATAAGGAGTTCCATTGTGTCCGTTGCCGAGCCCAAAACCATTCTCGTTGTGGATGATGAAGAGGAAGTCGTGGATTTTTTATCCATGGCTCTGGAAGATGCCGGATTTCATGTGTTGACCGCGTCCGACGGATTCGAGGCGCTGGAAGCGATCAAACAGCAGAAACCGGACTTGATTTCTCTCGATTTGGTAATGCCGAAACATTCCGGCGCCAAACTGATACACGATTTAAAAAAGGATCGGGAATTGGCCAAAATTCCGACTCTGATCGTAACGGGACATGCCCGCGACGACCTGGGTCGAGCGGATTTTGAGGAATTGACCATGTCGGGGCCGGGCGTTTATCTCGAAAAACCGGTTAAACCGAAAGAGTATGTCAATGCCATCCGGAAAATATTGAATCTGGATATACGTGAAAGGGAAACGGAAGCAAGCGGCAAGGAATCGTTGAAGGGCGAAGTCCAATCGCTGCTCGACGACGCCAGCGAAGAGGCGTTGAAAGAGGCCCTCGACGTTTTGAAGAAACGAAACGGGTAGGGGCGGTTCGCGAATCGCCCCTACGGATTGCTCAAACGAATGGGTAGAGCAGGCATCCCCGCCTGCGTTGTTATGCAAGCGGGGACGTTTACATTACCGACGATAGTCAGATATAAAATCGAAGGGAAGGAATCTTATGACGACGGAACCCAAGAAAATATTGGTTATCGAAGACGAAGAAGACGTGGTCAATTTCCTGAAAATGGCCCTCGAAGACGCCGGATACGAAGTCGGAACCGCTTACGACGGGGAAGAGGCGTGGCTGCGTATTCGTGAAAACAAACCGGATTTGATCACTCTCGACATGATCATGCCGAACAAAACCGGCATCGGCCTCTACAATGAACTCCGTCACTCGCCCGAATACAAAGACATCCCCATTATCGTCGTCACCGGCGTGGATACCACGTCCTATGGGCAGATGAGTTGCAAGGAGTTTCTTGAAAAACGCGCCGTCAGGCAGCCGGAAGCCTATCTGGTCAAACCGATCAACGCGGAGGAGTTGGTGAAGACGGTGCGGGGGGTGTTGGGAGAATAGGATGTAACTGAAAAAGCATATGCTCACTGAATTATGCATTCCGTTGTGATTTCATTTGGAATTCAGTTATAATGTATGTGAATTTGATTAAATAACTCGATGAATAATAAAGGCTATGAAAACTCGGAAAAGAGATTACTCAAGGGATGGTTTATGAAAACGGAAATTGAATTACCTGATAATTCTCTGAACATTTTGAATGAGATTTGCACGCGTGAAAAGATTTCCTGTTCCGAAGCCGTTGCCCGTGCGTTGGAGAATTATGCAGGGAAGAGTCGGTTGCGAGAACAGGCTACGCTTGCATTTGGTTTATGGAAGTTGAGACAAGTCGATGCGTTGGAGTATGAAGATACAATACGAAAGGAATGGGAACGTTAGAAATTGAAGGTGGTTTTCGATACGAATATTTTGATTGATTATTTAAAGGGCATTGAAAAAGCCAACGAAGTATTGAATCAGTATGAGGATATACACATAAGTATCATTTCTTGGATTGAATTGTTGGTTGGCGCCAAAGACGAATATGATGAAACGATTATACGCCAATTTTTGCATATGTTTTCAACGCAATTTATCACAACGAAGATTGCTGAGCGATCCATTCAAATTCGAAAACAGAAACGAATTCGTCTACCCGACGCTATCATTTGGGCTACGGCTCACGACCTCAGATGTATTTTAGTTACACGAAATCAACGCGACTTTCCCGCGGATGATCCCTCTATCCATATTCCTTATCAACTTTGAATATTGTTTTGAAAGAGAGATATATTCATGTCGATCTCACTAAAAGATTCTCAAATTATCAGTGAAATGACGGAGATTTTGAATTCTTTTCTACCTGGAAAACCTCATCCTTATGCGGATCAATCAATTTCGTTCCCAGGTGTAGCGCAAAAACTGGGGATACCACAATTTTGGGGAATAGGGAGCAAGAAACCAGCGATTACCCAACTTTTGGAAAATACTCTTCAATATCAAAGAGATAAATTTTGTGAATTGATAATCGAAATTGTCAGAGGTGGTATTAAATACCGGGGAAAAAAAGGAGAGCCGGTAAACCGAGAAGAAATTCAAACACTCAATAATTTGATTTTAAGAGTTGAATTTAAAATTCCTGAACTTTGGGATAATTCATTTTTAGATTCTCTTCCTTCTAAAAGTAATGAAAGACCCGATATTGAAAAAATGAAAGAAATAAAAGATACTTCTGAAATTAAAAAAGATTATTTCCAACTTGATAGAATGGATGATGAACAAAAACGTGGATTTTCCTTTGAAAAATTCTTAAACAAACTTTTTGACCTATTTCAATTGAAACCGAGATCATCATTTCGACTTAAGGGTGAACAAATTGATGGAAGTTTTGAAATCAACAGTGAATTCTATTTGCTTGAAGCCAAATGGCAAAAAAAACAAATAATATCATCTGAACTACGTGCCTTTAAAGGGTGCGTCGAAAGCAAATCAACTTGGACTCGTGGCTTGTTTGTAAGTCATAGTGGTTTTTCTAATGATTCGTTGGAGGCTTTTTCAAAAGGATCTTCCACAAATATCATTGGTATGGATGGACAAGATTTATATTTCATATTGGAGGGAGAATTATCACTTATTGAAGCGATTCATCAGAAATCTAGGCATGCAGCGGAAACCGGAGAATTTTTCATACCGATTTTCAAACTAACTCGTAAATAATATTATAAAAGAAGTAGTATTTTATGAAACCTGATTCGCATATTTTTAATAATACGCCTATTCCTCATCTCAACGACCTCCTCGCCGACGGCGTCATGACTCTCGCCCCCGACCTGCGCATCCTCGCGTTTAACCACGCCGCCGAACGCATCATGGGCTATCGAGAAGAGGAAGTGCTTAACCGCCGTTGTTCCGAAATTTTTCAATCCGAAGCGTGCACGGAGGAGAAATGTCCCGCCATGCAGGCGCTCAAAAATCGGAAACCGAGCGTGCACGAGTGCTACACGGTGCGGACAAAAGAGGGCCAAACGATTCCTCTGTATATCAACGCCGTTCCCACCTTCGACGACCAGGGACATATCCTTCATATCGTGCAAACGTTTCGCAATTTGCTCGAAATGAAGGACGTGTTTATGAATATGCGGCGGATGATCCACGAATCACAGCGGGAACACAAGCAGCTGAAAGCGATTTTGAGCAGCATCGCCGACGGCGTCTTCACCGTGGATGAGCAATTTCGCGTCACATCGTTGAATCAAGCGGGAGAGCGCATCACCGGATATAAAGAAGAGGAAATACTCGGAAAGGAATGCGCCGCCATTTTTCGCAGCACTCTTTGCAAAGGAGAATGCCCGGTTCGAAATGTGCTTGAAGGCCGTGAAATCATTGCCCGCTGTGAATGCACCATCCTCAATCGCAATCATGAAGTGATTCCCGTTTCCGTTTCCGCCGCTTTGTTGCGAACGGCGGACGGGAAATTGATGGGAGCGGTGGAAACCTTTCAGGATCTCTCTCTCATCCAACATTTATCGAATGAATTACAGGAAAAATATGCGTTTGGCAATATTATCGGGAAAACGCCGGGAATGCAGGAGGTGTATTCCCTCATCACCGACGTGGCGCCGACCGATGCGAATGTGTTGATCTGCGGAGAAACGGGTACGGGAAAGGATCTGGCGGCGCGCGCGATTCATTACAACAGCCCAAGGCGGGAGAAACCGTTCATTTCCGTGAACTGTGCGGCGTTGGCGGAAACGCTGCTGGAAAGCGAACTGTTCGGGCAAGTAAAGGGCGCATACACCAATGCGATTCGAGATCGCGAAGGGCGGATCGGTAAAGCGGAAGGGGGAACATTGTTTCTCGACGAAATCGCCGAACTGGCGCCGCGCTTGCAGGCGAAGCTGCTTAAATTTCTCGAGAAACGGGAATATGAGCGTGTGGGGGAAAGCATCAGTCGCAAAGCCGATGTTCGCATCGTGGCCGCCACCAATAAAAAACTTGCCGAATTGGTGGAGAGTGGGGAATTTCGCAGCGATTTGTTTTATCGCTTGAGCGTTGTCGCCATTCATCTTCCTCCTTTGCGAAATCGGGTGGAAGATATCCCGCTGTTGGTGGATCATTTTTTGCAGCGTTTTTGTGATGAAAAGAAATCGTCGCCTAAAACTCTCACTACCGAGGCTCTCAATGCCTTGCTGGATTATCCCTGGCCGGGAAATGTCCGCCAGTTGGAAAATGTTTTATCCTACGCCACAATTCGCTGTACCGGAAAACGTGTTCTTTCACAACACTTTCCACCCGAGTTGCAAACCGGCGGAAAACCAATCCTGCAACCATATGAAAAAAATCGATTTTCGCTTGCAGAAACGGAAAAACAGGTTATCGAAGCGGCTTTGAAAGAATATAACGGAAATCGCAGGGCTGCCGCCGATGCGTTGAACATGAGTCGCGCTTCTCTCTGGCGGCGAATGAAAAAATTTAGGCTACTCTAATGGGGTGTTTCAAAAACGAGCGTATGCGTTCGATTATGAAACGTATGGATAAACCGTGATGGAACGAAAGGAGCGCGGGCATCCTACCTGCAAGGGTACTATCGTAGAATCCTACCATTTGGCATTGAATAGATATGGTGGGTTTCACTTCGTTCAACCCACCCTACTTTCATCCCATTAATTTGAATGTTAGAAAGCACGAATCTTCCTTTCATCTGCTCGTTTTTGAAACACATCCATGCAATCAGTAATTGATTCGAATATTAGGATATACTCAATATCATGTTGATTTATCTATAGTTATATAAAAATTTCCCAGGGGATGAATGAGTGGCATGTTTGCTGCATTGGTAGAACTGCGAAAAAGCCGAAAAATCCGATTACAAGGAAACAGGAAGAAATACAAAAACAGGCGGAATCAGTGATTTCAAAGGAATTTGGGATGAGCAAGAATGCACGAGCTTTAACCTCCGGTCAAGCGGCGCGGTATTGTTATGTGACTTCGGACACGATTGTAAATTGGATCAAGGCGAAATGCCTGCCGGCCCAACGGACGATGGGGGGACAATATCGGATATTAATCGACGATCTCAGACATTTTATGTTCCGGCATGGCATGAATACGGAGCTGCTGGATGATGAATTCGAAGCACGGACCTATTGTTGGGAAACGTATATTCACGAACGGAAGAAAAACGGGGTCGTGACGGATCCTTGTGAGGATTGTTTGGTACGCAAGTCATTGGCGTTTAATTGTTTTGTGTTGCGCGCCGTACTACCGGACCGGCATTGGTTATGTTCCCAATGCCGGGACTGTGAATATCACCAAAAATGGCATGACGAAGAAACTGAGCTGGAATAAAAACATTTCGTCTTTCGAATGGGAGACCACTAATGAGTCACAAGAATCACTATTTGCCTCGTCCGATGAAGCCGGTCGAAGATGAGTCCTTCGACGCGTTTCTCCAGGCGATGGAAAAAGTTCTACAGGAAGGAAATTATGGGGTGCCGCTTTCGATCTTTGCCGATTTGTGCACCGGCTGCCTGCGATGCGCCGATCAATGTCAGGTTTTTCAGGCAAGCGGAGAGGCGCGAGATGTCCCGCATTCGCGCACAGAGGAAGTGATCCGCATTTATCGCGAATTTTTTCATCCACGCGCAAACGGCTGGTTTTCTCGTAGGAAACAACAACAGGACATTCGCGAACAATTCAATTTGCGCGATCTCAATGAAAACCTGTATCGTTGCACGTTGTGCCGGCGGTGTACGGAAGAATGCCCGATGGGGATCGATCATCGTCTGGTGGCGCGGTTCGGTCGGCAGGTGTTGAGCGAAATGGGCATCGTGCCGCAAAACATGGGCGGCAGCACGCATGAACAGATTTTCGGCATCGGCAACACCAGCGCATTTCCCCGCCCGGCGATTATCGACGCGCTCGAATTTCTGGAAGAAGACACATACGACACGTATGGCTTGAAATGCACTTTTCCACAGGACAAGGAAGGGGCGGAATATCTGATTTTTCACCCTGTCAGCGATTACATGATGGAAGCGGAAACGCTGATGGGCATCGGCATCGTGATGGATTTGATCGGCCACGACTGGAGCGTAAGTACGTACTACGCCGACGCCATCAATTATGGTCTCTTTTTTGACGATGGCGCGTTGATGATGGTGCTGGATAAAATGGTACAGGAAACGAAACGTTTGAAGGCGAAGAAGGTCGTCATCGGCGAGTGCGGTCATGCCACCCGCTCCGCGTTGGGATATTGGAAATCTCATTTTGAAAGCGAAGGCATCGAAATCATGAGCATTCTGCAGGTTACCGCGGAAGCGTTGCGACAAGGAAAACTTTCGCCGAAACGGGAGAAAAATCCGCAAAAAATCGTTCTGCATGATCCTTGCAACATCGTGCGCGGCTGTGGAATTATCACTCCCCAGCGGGAAATTCTGGAAGCCTGTTCGATGGACTATGTGGAAATGAAACCGAATGGCGTAAAAAATTATTGCGGCGGCGGCGGCGGCTCGATCGTGATTTGCGAGGATTTGGAGCCGTTTCGCAATCAGGTTGCCGGGAAGGTGAAAGCGGATCAAATCAAGGTGTCTGGCGCGGAAATGGTCTGCGCCCCCTGCGCCAATTGTAAAAAGATGCTGCGAGAACTTGTCGATCATCACAAACTGCCGGTCACGGTGATCGGCCTTCATGATTTGCTGGCGAAATCCTTGATGGTGGAAGCTCCGCAAGACACAGCGCCGACGGCGGCATGAAAGGATAGAAAAATGGAACAAATGCTGAATTTTGCGCAAGGTCCGCTGTTTCGATTGGCGTTCGCCGTTCTCGTAGTGGGTTTGTTACGGCGAGCGATCCTGATGGCCTGGCCGGCGTATGTGGCCTGGCGGCGCGCACGCGACCAATCGATCCGATGGTCAAATTATTTTAAGGATTTGGAATCGTGGTTGTTTCCACTGACCCACGCGATGACCAGCCGGCTGGTTTTTACGGCGGTTTCCTATTTCTTTCACGTCGGTTTGATTTTGGTTCCCATTTTCCTGGCGGATCACGTGTCTTTATGGACGGTAAGCATTAGTCTGACGTTGCCGGCCTTGCCGAAATCCGTTGCAGACATCTTAACCATCCTTACAATGGCCGGAGTGACATTCCTCCTCGTATCCCGATTTGTGCATCCAATGATGCGCAAACTTTCGAAATGGGAAGATTATACCGTTCTCATTTTGATTCTGTTTGCATTTATCAGCGGGTACGTGGCGGGACGTTCGTGGAATCCGATTTCCTATAACGCCATGCTGTTGCTGCATGTTGTAAGCGCCGAAATTTTGATGATGGCGGTTCCCTTCACGAAATTGTCGCATTGTATTCTCTTCCCCTTCGCGCGTCTCTGTTCGGAAATCGGATCAAAACTCGCTTCCGACATCAATTACACATACGTATCTCCAATCACACGAGGTAAGCGACCATGAAAGCCATATTAACCGATATCACCCGCTGCATTGGCTGCGACAAATGCAAAGAAGCTTGTTATAACCAATATAATAAGGGAAAAGTATGCGCCATCAGCGCCGACGCCAAGGATGATTTGTCCGAAGCGACATGGACTACGGTCCTTTTGGTCGATAGAGGCAATGTGTTTGTCAAGGATATGGATCAAGAGAAGCCTGATTTCCCCAAAGACGTGAGCGAACAAACAATCCTTTCGCTGCCACAAACGGCATTTGTCCGCAAACAGTGCCTGCATTGCAACGAACCGACCTGCGAGGCGGTTTGTCCGGTCGGCGCATTTCACAAAGATCAGGAAACCGGCGCGGTCATTTATGAATCGCATAAATGTATCGGATGCCGCTATTGCATGTACGCGTGTCCCTTCGGCATTCCGCGTTATGAATGGGGAACGCCGTTCCCGGTCGTGCAAAAATGTATTCTTTGTTATGAAGAAATCAAAACCGGGCGTAAACCTGCCTGTACGGAAGCCTGCCAGGACGGCGCCACGATTTTCGGGGACCGCGACGAACTAATCGCCGAAGCGCATCGGCGCATCGAACAGGAGCCGGGACGCTATAGAAATCACGTGTATGGCGAGCATGAGGCGGGTGGAACCGCGGTGCTGTATCTGACGAAGCCGCAGGTTCCGCTTGATTTCCTCTTTCATCAACGTCTGGGCGTCGATCCGCTTCCCTCCTATACGTGGCAGTGGCTGGCGAAGGTTCCGACCATCGGAATGAGCGCCGCGTTCGCCGGAACCGGCCTGTTTTGGATTATCAAACGCCGCAATTTACTCGCACAGGGTGAAGAGGCGTTGGAAAGGAAAGAGCCCCATGCGTAAGACAAATTCACTCTCTTTTTTTCAACAAGTTTTGTGGTTTATCGTTGGCGTCGGCGTCGCCGTCGCGTTTTTCCGTTTTTGGCGCGGACTCGGCGGAGCAACAAATCTGGACGACGTCACGCCGTGGGGATTGGGCATCGTGTTTGACGTGGCGTGCGGGATTGCATTGGCTGCCGGCGGTTTTACTCTGGCCGCCGTCGTTTATATTTTCCAAATCGAGCGATACAAACCGATCGCGCGTCTTGCCGTGTTGAGCGCCTGTCTGGGATACGGCCTGTATTGCGTCGGATTGGCGTTCGATATGGGACGTCCGGAACGCTTTTGGCATATTTTGATTTATTGGCAGCATCATTCGGTGCTCTTCGAGGTGGCCTGGTGTGTGATTTTGTATATGACGGTTCTCTTTCTCGAATTCACGCCGGTCCTCTGCGAAGGTTTGGGCTGGCGAAAAATCGAGTCCTTTTTTAAAGCCATCACGATGCCTGTCGTCATTGCGGGTGTGGCTCTTTCCACCTTGCATCAATCGTCGCTGGGCGCGTTGTTCCTGATCATGAAAGGAAAGCTGGACGATCTTTGGCATACGCAGATGCTTCCGTTTTTCTTCCTGCTTTCCGCCATCAGCGCGGGGGTGATGATCGTCACGCTGCTAGGCATTGCTTCGGCGAAACATTGGAAACGCAAATTCGGTCCGGATGAATTCGCGCCGTTGGCTCGGACGGTATCGTTTATCCTCTTCGCCTATTTCATATTAAAGATGATCGATCTGGTTTGGCGAGGGCAGTTCTCTCGTTTGTTTGAAGGCTCATTCAACAGTTATTTGTTTCTTGACGAGATGATCTATGCGGTAGTATTGCCCGCCGTGCTGTTCTCGTTTCGATCGATACGCCGCAGTACGCTCGGCGTCGGCATCGTGGGCTGGATCATCATTCTCGGCGTGGTCTTTAATCGTATGAATGTGGGTTTGATCGCAACGTTTTGGGCGACCGGTTCGACCTATTTCCCCACGTGGATGGAGATCGCGTATTCCACCATGCTGGTTTCGCTGTCCGTGATCATCTTTTCGGCGATCGTGCGGTATTTCCCGGTCTTCGGAGACAACGAGGATTCCCACAATTATCAAAAGATGGGCTCATTGGACGAATTGATTACATCCAACATGCTTCCCGGGCAACCCGGTTATCAGGCGCTGTCACAGATTTCGCTGGTGATCCTGCTCGGAATGGCCGTCGCTGCTTTTGCCATGCCGAGCGTGGCGGTTCACGGTCGTCGCATTCTCTCTTCGCCGGCGCGGCCTTCCATCGAGCGAGTCTTTTATGATGAAAACGGAACGTATGTCTACCAGGAAGCGCCTGAAATTCTGACGATCAATTGTGATCGGATGGGGAAAGACGTCAAGAATTTTCCGCATCAAAAACTGATCGAGCTGTTAGGCGGGGATGATTCCTGCTTGAAATGCCATTGCGGAGCGGAGCAAGGCATTACCATCCACTCGAAAACCGATCATCGTTCCTGCGCACTTTGCCATACCGATATGTATCGCGCGAACGCCGAAAGCGGCGCTATTGGTTTGAAGGAAGCGTATCATATTCGTTGCATCGAGTGTCACGACGAGGAAGGTCCAAAACGGAATTTGGATATGATGAGCGAATGCCAATATTGCCATCGATAATACGGATCATTAGTTCTTACTATTTAATTCCATCCATTCTTACTTCCCTTCAATTCAAAGAGTTACTCCATGAGGAGGAGAAACAATGACATCCATTCTTTGCAACATGCTCTCACAAGTAAATAGGTATCATGAACTGCCTTCCTATTCTATCCGTTTGTCATGAAGAAAACCCGTTGCTTTTGCCTTTGCCTTCCGTTTCTTCTGTGAGAGGTACAATTATAGACAGGTACCATCTTCGTTGTTGTACACCAAGCCGGAAAATCAATCCGTTTTTACAGGTTCGACATCAAAAACATCCATAAACGGAGTTGTAATTGCCGAAACGAATAGGTAAACTACCATGACCATTGCATTGCAGGAGATTTTGATGCCAACGAAAACGCGAGGCCTTCCCATAATCCGGCGTGGTTTTGGTTTGAAAGAAGAAGTCGCCGATACCCTGCAGGATGAGTATAAAAGCCATTTGATTCAACACCTGCGTGAGAACGATTTTTCTCTGGAAGTCGGAGATTTGCGCATTTTGCTTGCAAAAGAATTCGGATTTTGTTATGGCGTGGATCGAGCGGTGGACTATGCCTATGAAACGCGGCAGATGTTTCCGGAGAAAACCATCTATATCACCTCCGAAATCATCCACAATCCCCGCGTAAACCGGAATCTGCGAGAAATGGACGTACGATTTCTCAGCGGCGGCGACGGGGAAAACTACAGTTATGACGATGTTCGACCGGAAGATATCGTGATTCTACCCGCGTTCGGAGCCAGCGTGGAAGAAATGGAAAAACTCGCGGAAATCGGTTGCACGATGGTCGATACCACCTGTGGCTCGGTTATGAACGTATGGAAACGAGTCGAAAAAAATGCCAAAGACGGATACACTTCCATTATTCATGGAAAGTATACACACGAAGAAACCGTCGCGACCAGTTCCCGCGTGTTGCAATTTCCGGGTGGACGCTATCTTGTCATTCGGGATGAAAACGAAGCGCAGATCGTCTGTGACTATATACGGCAGGGCGACAACCGAGAAGAATTTTTAGAGAAATTCCGCAACGCCGTGAGTCCCGATTTCGATCCGGACCGTGATCTGCAAAAAGTCGGCCTGGCCAACCAAACCACCATGCTCAGCAGCGAATCGATGTATATTGCCCGCATGATTGAAGAAGCGATTCGCACTCGTTATGAAAAGGCCAAATGTTCCGAACATTACCGCTCGTTCGATACAATTTGCAGCGCGACGCAGGAACGACAGGACGCCATGTTGAATCTGGCGGAACTGAAACCGGACGTGTTTATCGTAGTGGGCGGGTATAACAGCAGCAATACGTCACATCTCTGTGAGATCGGAATGCGCTACGCGCCCACTTATCACATCAGCGAAGCCGATTGCATCGTTTCCGCAAAAGAAATTCTCCATAAACCATTCACCGGGAGAGAAGAAGTCGTAACGGACAACTGGCTGATATCCACTGGCCGGGTAACGATCGGCATCACTTCCGGCGCCTCCACACCGGATAAAGTCGTCGAGGAGACCATCATCCGTCTACTCGAATGCAGGGGCTATACAAAAGATTCCATCATGGCCGAATGCCAAGCAAAGGTATGATTTTGATTTCGGCGAAGATATGATCCCCGAATTTGATAAACTTCACGAACATGACGGAACCAAATCCGCGATAAAAAACGGATTTTAACAAGATTCATATGCCAAGACCTTGACGGATGAAGGGAATCGGGAAAAATACTTATCTGCTGATCTTCGATACGCGCAAAAACCGGATAGGCGATTCTGTTTGTATGCGTTTCAGTATAAATAAAATGAAGGCGTGTAGCTCAATTTGGCAGAGCAGCTGACTCCAAATCAGCAGGTTGGGGGTTCGAGTCCCTCCACGCCTGCGTTGAAACACACTGATTTTTAACAACTTACTACTCCACCTAAATCCATTCCTCCAACGATGTTGACCAAATGTTGACCATTTTTTTGAGTAATTATACACACACGTAGCAACTATTCAAATAATCATTCACATCTTTTTTCCGAATA
>QZKN01000122.1 GCA_003598175.1 Candidatus Omnitrophota bacterium | reverse complement strand
ATCACGCCCATCGCGATGGAGCAGGAGTTGCGGTTCGCGGTGCGCGAAGGCGGACGAACGGTCGGCGCGGGCGTTGTTGCTTCAATTATCGAATAAGAGAAAAAAGGCGAGCGGAGTTATATTATGGTTGCTGAACGACCCAATAAAATTCGGATCCGATTAAAAGGGTACGATCATCGTCTGCTGGATCAGTCAACAAAAGAAATTGTTGACACGGCTCGTCGGACAGGAGCGAAAATTGTCGGCCCGATTCCTTTGCCGACACAAATTTCAAAATATACCGTGCTTCGCTCGCCGCATGTGGATAAGAAATCGAGAGAGCAATTTGAAATTCGTTCCCATAAACGGTTGGTGGAAATAGTCGAATGGAGCCCAAAGACCATGGATGCGCTTACGCAATTGGAATTGCCGGCGGGCGTCCATGTTGAGATCAAGTTGTAATCCATCGCAGGTGAAATCAAATGGTTAAAGCGATATTAGGTCGAAAACTGCGCATGACGCAGATATATACCAAGGATGGCCGCCTTATTCCGCTGACCGCGGTTGAGGTGGGTCCGTGTCCGATTGTTCAAATCAAAACCGAAAAAAATGACGGGTATAATGCTTTGCAAATCGGATTTCTTAACAAAGATACTCGATTGGTCAATATGCCCATGACCGGGCATTTTGGGAAAAGCAAAGTCGATCCGCAGAGAATTTTACGAGAAATCCGTATCGATTCCGTTGAAGGATTCGAACTTGGGCAGGAAATCAAAGGAAATATATTTGAAAGCGGCGATAAGGTCGATGTTTCCGGAATTTCAAAAGGTCACGGATTTCAGGGCGGCGTCAAGCGCCACAACTGGAAAGGTGGACGGATGACGCACGGCTCCATGTTTCACCGGCGAATCGGCGCCATCAGTCCGGGAACCGGCCAGGCTAGAATTTTCAAAGGTAAAAATTTGCCGGGTCATATGGGACACGAAAAGGTTACGATTCAAAATATCGAAGTCGTAAAGGTGGATGCGGAAAACAATCTGATCTACCTGCGCGGCGGATTGCCGGGACCGAATGGCGGCATCGTTTTCGTGAAAAAGACAACAAAAACAAAAACAAAGAAATCAAAATAAATGGTAGACTCATGGTTACACTTGACGTATTCGATCAGCAAAAAAATGTAATCGAGCAGATAGAACTCGATGAGGCGGTATTCTCGGCGCCGGTGAATGAAGTCTTTCTTCATCAGGTGCTTGTGGGCTATCGAGCCAACCAACGCCAGGGGACTGCAAAAACGAAATGTCGTTCCGAGATAGCCGGCAGCAACAGGAAACCGTTTCGGCAAAAAGGAACCGGTCGCGCCCGTCAAGGTACGATTCATGCGCCTCATCATCGCGGTGGGGCTACCCAATTCGGCCCGACTCCTCGTTCCTATCGTAAAAAAATATCAAAAAAGATGAAGCAGGAAGCGATGCGCCAATGCTTCTCGATGAAAATCGGCGCCGGACAATTCTTTATTTTAAATGATTTGAATTTTCAAGAGATGAAAACCAAACAGGCGGCGCGGATTCTCGATTCTTTTCATGTCCGGGGAAAATCCTTGTTTGTGGATGTCGATCCCAACATGAAAACGGTCGTATCGGTGCGGAACATGAAAATCGCTTCTATCGAATCGGCGAATTCCTGCTCGCCGTTGGATCTGTTCGAAGTGGATAATCTCTTTCTCACGAAAGCGGCTGTGCAATTGTATCAACAACGGTTGGCCAAAACGGGAGGGATGAACCATGCTGCATAACTATGACATCATTCGAGAAGCCATCTTTACCGAACGGTCCACCAGCTTTTCCGAAAAAGCAAATACCTATACGTTCAGGGTGGCGACGGGCGCCAATAAGATTCAGATCAAGGATGCCATTGAAGAAGCCTTTCATGTAAAAGTGGCTCACGTACGCGTTATTACTGTGCATCCCAAGCAGAAGATGGATCGATATCGTGGGATCAAAGGGCAAACCCGTGGATACAAAAAGGCAATGGTCAAATTGGAAAAAGGGCACATCATCGAGTTTGTCTAAATGTGAATTTTGGAGTTAAGAATCGTGGCGATCAAAAAATATAATCCAACGACAGCGACCCGGCGTTTTCAAACCGTCTCTGCATTTGACGAGATTACGCCTGACAAGAAGCCGGAAAAAAGCCTTCTTGAACCCTTGCGAAAAAAGGGGGGAAGAAATGTCAATGGCAGGATCACCGTTCGCCATCGCGGCGGCGGTCATCGCAGGCTTTACCGAATCATCGATTTCAAACGAAACAAGGATGGCATACCTGCCAAGGTTGCCTCGATCGAATACGACCCGAACCGTTCGGCCCGCATCGCCTTGCTTCATTATGTCGACGGAGAAAAGAGATACATTATCGCTCCGGATGGATTGCAGGTCGGCGCCGTCGTCATGTCCGGCAAAGGCGCTCCTCACAAAACCGGCAATTGCCTTCCGTTAAGTCACATCCTCGATGGTACGGTAGTCCACGCCGTCGAATTGAAAATAGGCAAAGGCGCTTCCATCGCGCGAGCGGCGGGAACGTCGGTGCAAGTGATGGGACGAGAAGGCGATTACGCCCGTTTGAAAATGCCTTCGTCGGAAGTGCGAATGGTTCACATCAATTGCCGCGCGACGATAGGGCAAGCTTCCAATACGGATCATGAAAACATTACCATCGGAAAAGCGGGCCGCACTCGATGGCTGGGGAAACGGCCGCATGTGCGCGGCGTGGCCATGAACCCCGTCGATCACCCGCTCGGCGGCGGGGAAGGCCGTTCTTCCGGAGGCCGGCATCCATGCACGCCCTGGGGCAAGCCGACCAAAGGATATAAAACGCGCCGCAACAAGCGAACGAAGAACATGATACTCGAATCGAGAAAACGTAAAAAGTAATTCAAGACAACTTATTTTATATAAGTATCTTACATAGGTGCAATTATTATGGGACGATCGTTGAAAAAGGGGCCAAACGTTGATGCAAGACTCGTGAAACGGATCCTGGACATGAATGAACGGAATGAAAAAAGAGTGGTTCGTACCTGGTCCAGAGATTGTACCATCGTTCCTGAAATGGTGGGACACACCATTGCCGTTCATAACGGTAAAAAATTTGTCCCGGTTTTTCTGACCGAAAATATGGTCGGACATAAGCTGGGTGAGTTTTCACCGACGCGAACGTTTAGAACCCACGGTGGAAAAACCGCACGGGTCATGCGCCTGAAATAGGAGAGAAGAAAACATGGCCATGCATGCGACTTTACGGTATTGTCGAATGTCGGCAAGAAAATTACGCCTTGCCGCCGATACGATACGGGGCAAACGTTATGAAGAAGCCGCCAATATACTAACGTTTCTACCCAAAAAAAAGGCGGCAACTATCCTCTTGAAATTGTTGCGGTCCGCTGCGGCGAATGTCGAGGAAACCACCGATTTCGATCCCGATGAACTCATCGTCAGGAAAGTTTTCGTGGACGGCGCAAGAATGCTGAAACGGTTTCGGCCGGCTCCGATGGGACGCGCCTTGCGTGTTCGTAAACGGTTAAGCCATGTCACGATCGAACTGGGACCGAATGTGGAAGAGAAAGAGGCGAAGGCGAGGAGATAATCGTGGGTCAAAAAGTTCATCCCTATGGATTTCGAGTCGGAATCTATAAAAATTGGAAATCACGTTGGTACGCCGAAAAAGATTATGCGTTGTTGCTGCATGAAGATCTTCGCATCCGCAAAGAAATAAAAAACCGGATGTTTCACGCCGGCATCAGCGAGGTGGAAATCGAACGATTCACTCACCGGATGCGCATCACCATTTTTGCCGCGCGACCGGGGATTATCATCGGACGAAAAGGCGTCGAAGTCGAGCAATTGAAAAAATTCCTTGGCAATATCACGGAACGCCAAATCTATATCAATATTCGAGAAATCAAAAATCCCGAACTCGATTCCCAATTGCAGGCGGAAAGCATCGCGTTGCAATTACAGCGGAGAGTTTCTTTCCGCCGTGCATTGAAACGCGCCTTGCAAGCCAGTATGCAGGCGGGCGCCATCGGCGTCAAAGTCATGATCGCCGGTCGGTTGGGGGGCGCGGAAATGTCGAGGACCGAATGGTATCGTGAAGGCCGCGTGCCTCTTCATACGCTCAGAGCGGATATTGATTACGGATTTTCCGAAGCCAAAACGACGTACGGACGAATCGGCGTCAAAGTGTGGATTTTCAAAGGGGAAATGACCTCCCGACTCCTGACAGATGAAACCCAGGAGGTAACTTCCTGATGTTGATGCCATCCCGAGAAAAATTCAGAAAAGTACACCGCGGAAACCGTCGCGGAATCGCTTGCCGTGGAAACAAAGTGAATTTCGGCGATTTTGGGCTGAAAGCGATGACCGGTGGTTGGGTCACCTCGCGTCAGATTGAAGCGGCTCGCGTCGCGATCAATCGCCATATCAAACGCCGTGGAAAAGTGTGGATTCGCGTATTTCCACACAAACCGGTTACATCCAAACCGGCGGAAACCAGAATGGGCGGAGGAAAAGGCGCTCCGGAAATGCACGTCGCGGTAGTGAAGCCGGGTCACGTGATGTTCGAACTCGGTGGGATTCCGGAAGAGATCGCCCGGGAAGCCTTTCGCTTGGCCGGACATAAACTGCCTTTGAAGGTCAGTTTCACCAGACGAGACGAAATAGTATAAGGACAGGATGATGAAAGCCGACGATTTTCGATCCATTGATTTGCAGGACCTTGATGCTCGTATCCAGGAAATGCGCAAACAACTTTTTAACTTACGTATGCAACTCCATTCCAGTCAGTTGTCGAATACCAACCGGATCCGTGAAATGCGCAGAGATATTTCCCGCGCGCTGACCGTGAAACGTGAGTTGATTTCCCAAGCAGGTAACCAGTCATGAAAGATAGTAGATCGACAAGAAAAGTACGTGAAGGCGTTGTTGTAAGCGTGGCGATGCAAAAGACCGCGGTGGTGGAATTGCAAAGGCTGATCCGACATCCGCAATATGGAAAAGTCGTACGCCTGAACAAGCGGGTTCATGTTCACGACGAAAGCGGCGATTGTGATATCGGCGATGTCGTACGGATCATGGAAACACGGCCTTTGAGTAAATTGAAACGATGGCGATACGTAGAGACCATACGCAAAGCGGTCAAAGTTTGAACAACAAGAGTGGAGGAACGCCGTGATTCAGGAATATACATGGCTTCAAGTTGCTGATAATTCCGGGGCGCGTAAACTGATGTGCTTCAAAGTGCTGGGTGGATCCCGCCGCCGTTACGCGCATGTGGGCGACATTGTCGTCGCCAGCGTAAAGGAAGCAATTCCGGAATCCAACGTGAAGAAAGGATCGGTTGTCAAGGCGGTGATCGTGCGAACCAAAAAAGAAATCTTACGGCCGGATGGATCGACGATTCGTTTCGACAACAATGCCGCCGTTTTAGTGAATGATGCCGGGGATCCGATCGGTACTCGTATTTTTGGTCCGGTCGCCCGGGAACTCCGTGAAAAGGGTTTCATGAAAATCATTTCTCTGGCCCCGGAGGTGTTGTAATGGATAAGATTCGTCTCAAAAAAGGTGACATCGTGGAAGTCGTCGCAGGCGACGATCTGGGAAAAACCGGGAAAATTCTCCGCGTGGATCGTAAGAAAAACCGGATTTTTGTGCAAGGGATCAGTATGATGAAAAAACATACCAAAGCCAACCCGCAATCGAACAAACCCGGTGGTATTATCGAACGGGAAGGACCGATTCATCCCTCAAATTTACGTTTGGTGAAATAACGAGTGATTTATTATGGCAGATCAAACTGAAAAAAAATCGAAAAAGAAACAGGAATCCGCGGCGGCCCGCATCGTCAAAGGGTATCATTCGCGTCTTGAGACTGACTATAAAGAGCGAATTTTACCGGAAATGATGAAGACATATAATTATAAAAACGTAATGCAGGTTCCCAAAGTAACGAAAATCGTGATCAATATGGGAATTGGCGAAGGCAGCCGCGACACGAAGATGCTCGATGCTCTGCGCGATAATTTGAAAACCATCGCCGGCCAACATCCCGTCATTACAAAAGCGAAAAAATCGATATCCAATTTCAAACTGCGGGAAGGCATGTCGGTCGGCTGCAAAGTCACGTTGCGCCGGACGAGAATGTATGATTTCCTGGATCGGCTGATGAATGTTTGCATCCCTCGTATCCGTGACTTTCGCGGTTTGTCGCCTCGCGCATTCGACGGGCGCGGCAACTATGCGATGGGCGTTCAGGAACAATTGATTTTTCCTGAAATCAAATATGATTCGATTCAAAAAGTGCAGGGAATGGATATCATTTTCGTGACCACCGCGAAAACCGATGAGGAAGCGTTGTCTTTGTTGAAGTTATTCGGAATGCCGTTCCGAAATTAACGAGGAGGAACGAATGGCTAAAAAAAGCCTGATCATTAAATCATCTCGGCCGCAAAAGTTCAAAGTTCGTGAATATAATCGCTGTCAGCGTTGTGGTCGGCCGCGGAGTGTTTATCGACGTTTTCAACTCTGCCGATTATGCTTACGGGAATTGGCGCTGCAAGGCTACATTCCCGGCATGACAAAATCGAGCTGGTAGATTTCGAACTCGAAATACTGGAGGACTACAGATTATGCCGGTTACCGATCCCATTGCGGATCTACTCACACGAATTCGGAATGCCAACATAGCCGCGAAAGAAAAAGTCGAAGTTCCCGCTTCGAAAATGAAGCAGGCTATTGTTGATATCTTGAAAAAAGAAGGATATATACGAAGCTATCGTATTGTGGAAGAACGCGGTCATGGCATGATTCGCATCTATCTCAAATACGGGCCGAAACAGGAAAAAGTCATAACCCATATGGAGCGAGTCAGTAAACCGAGCGTTCGTCAATATGTGGACAAAGACCATATTCCGCGGGCAATCGGAGGTTTGGGGATTTGTATCTTATCCACTTCGCGTGGGTTGATGACGGACAGAGAAGCACGCCGGCAGGGAATCGGCGGTGAATTGTTGTGCAAAATCTGGTAAAAATGAAGAGTAGAGAGTGAAAAAATGTCACGAGTCGGACGACAACCCATACAAATTCCCTCGGGTGTGCAGATTGCGCTGAATGAACGCCATATCCTGGTGAAGGGCCCGAAGGGACAACTCGAATGGGAGTATCCTGCTCCCATACAAGTGCGTCAGGATGGTTCCGAATTACTAGTGGAACGGCCTGACGATTCCCGGCAGAACCGAACTCTCCACGGAACCACACGCGCCTTAATTCAAAACATGGTGACCGGCGTGTCAAATGGTTTTATGCGCAAATTGGAAATTACTGGAGTCGGCTACCGGGCGTCGGTTCAAGGATCCACCATGACCTTGGAATTAGGGTATTCGCACCCTGTCCGTTATGAATTGCCAAATGGAATTTCCGCGGAAGTGGAAAAAAATGTTTCCATCACATTGCAAGGGATCGATAAACAGCTTTTGGGAGAGGTCGCGGCTAAAGTACGCTCATTCCGACCGCCGGAGCCATATAAAGGCAAGGGCGTCAAGTACGCCGAGGAACTCATACGCCGCAAAGTCGGGAAAAAGAACGTATAATTCGATGATTCCTAATTTCTGTCAAATTTGAGTGAATGACTATGAAAGTTACAAAAAGCAACCGAGAGAAGCGTCATATTCGAATCCGAAAAAAAATCGTTGGAACGCAAGAACGTCCTCGGCTTTGTGTGTTTAAAAGCAATAAACATATTTATGCCCAGGCCATTGACGATTTGCGTGGTCACACCATTGCTGCGGCGTCCAGTCTGCTGAATGAATTGCCGGAAATAAAGGAAGAAGAACTTTCCGGCAAGAAAAAAGTTGCCAAAGCGGTAGGCAAATTGATTGCTCAACGCCTCAGTGAAAAAGGAATCGAAAAAGTGGTTTTCGACCGTGGTGGATTTCTCTATCATGGACGTATCGCCGCACTTGCCGATGGGGCTCGTGATGGTGGTCTGAAATTCTGATCCTGGAGAAAAAGGATAAGAAAATATGGTTGAAGTATATGATTTTGAACAGCATAAAGAATCTGAGTTGAAAGACCGGGTGATTCATGTAAATCGCGTGGCCAAAGTGGTCAAAGGTGGACGGCGTTTCAGCTTCAATGCATTGGTTGTGGTCGGCGACGAAAACGGAACGGTTGGAGTTGGCTTCGGAAAAGCCGGTGAAGTGTCGGATGCCATACGCAAGGCCATCGAGCGCGCCAAAAAGAACCTGTTTCGAATTCCATTGATCGGCGCCACGATTCCTCATGAAATCGTATGCCGTTTCGGCGCCGGAAAAGTCTTGTTGAAACCGGCCGCGCGGGGGACCGGTGTTATCGCCGGCGGCCCGGTACGCGCCATTGTCGAGTCGGTCGGCATCAAGGATATTCTGACCAAATCTCTGGGGACCAGCAATCCGATGAATATAGTTAACGCAACGATCGCCGGATTGAAATCTCTGAAGGATGTCGATTCGGTTGCGCGTCTACGGGGAAAAGATCCGAAGGAGATTTTATAGTTATGGCACGCAAACTGGAAATTACCTTATTGCGAAGTCCGATCGGTAGGGTTCCACGCCACAAAAAAACCGTAAAGGCGTTGGGATTACGTCGTCCGCTGAAATCGGTGGTGATTACTGATTCTCCCCAGGTTCGTGGGATGATAAAAAGTATCGAGTTTATGGTTAGTGTCCGTGAAGTGGACTAAGCATTGCCAAACGGGAAACCAAGCGAGAAACGAGTAAGTGATTATGCATATAGGTGAATTGAAGACAATCCCGAAACGAAAACGGAAACGAGTTGGACGTGGTCCGGGCTCCGGTCATGGCAAGACCAGCTCGCGCGGTCACAAGGGACAAGGCGCTCGTTCCGGATTTAAACGGAGAGCATGGTTTGAAGGCGGGCAAATGCCTTTGCAACGGCGGATTCCCAAGCGTGGCTTTAAATCCTTGAACAAGAAAACGTACCAATTGGTGAATCTACTCTCCTTGCAACGTTTTGATGACGGCGATACGGTCGATCCGGAAAAATTGAAAACCGTCGGCTTGATCAAACATGCCGGCCGGCCTGTCAAAATTTTAGGATCAGGCGAGTTGACGAAACGTTTATCGGTTCAAGCTGATGCATTCAGCAATTCGGCTCGTGAAAAGATCGCTCAACTGGGTGGAGAAATATCCTTGCGGATTGTCTCTTCCACCGTTTCAACCGATGGAGATTCCTGAATTCAAGGCTGACAGAGGTTTTGATAGATTATGATCGATGCGGTTGCCAATATCTTTCGTATTCCCGATTTGAGAAAGCGTGTGATTTTCACGTTATCAATTCTCGCGGTTTTGGCTGTCGGGAGGTATCTCCCGGTTCCGGGAATTGATCCCACCACTCTGGAATCACGTTCGCAGAATATGCCTGGCGGATTATTCAATCTGATGGATTTATTCTCCGGCGGCGCATTTGAATATGCTTCCATCTTCGCTCTGGGGATTATGCCCTATATCAGCGCATCGATTATTTTACAGTTGCTGACTGTTTCCTCGCCCTATTTGGAAGAACTATCGAAAAAGGGGGAAGAGGGACGAAAAAAAATCAATCAATATACGCGTTATTTGACGGTTGGAATCACTGCCTTTCAAGCGTTCATGTTTTCGTTTTACTTGGAGAATCCTGCTTCCTGGCCCGGTTTGGTTTACAGCCCGGGGTGGGGATTTCGAATCATGTGCATGATTTCGATGACCGCCGGAACCATGTTTATCATGTGGATGGGAGAATTGATTACGGAACATGGGATCGGGAATGGAATTTCACTGATTATCTTCGCCAATATCGTTGCACAGCTGCCGCGGGCGGTGAATGAAGGCTATGTGTATTTGGCAATGGAAGAACCAAGTTTCACGCCATTGAAAGCGCTCGTGACCTTTGCGGTGATGATCATCGTGATTGCCGGAATCGTGATTATTCAATATGGGCAGCGGCGAGTCCCGATCAAACGGGGCAGAATGGTTCGCGGCGCGCGCATGTATGGCGCCCAGACGAATACCTATTTGCCGTTGCGCATCAATACGGCGGGCGTCATTCCCGTCATTTTCGCCGCTGCGATTCTTATGCTGCCCAATTTCTTTGAAAATTTTGCCACTCCATTGAAAACCAGCGATAATTTTGGTTTTATCTATGAATTTTTCTATTGGCTCAGCGCGCAAATGATGCCTGGTTATTTCTTTTATACGGTTTTCTATGTGTCTTTGATCATATTCTTTTGTTATTTTTATACCGCGATTACGTTCAATCCGAAAGATGTGGCTGAGAATTTGCAAAAATATGGATCGACGATTCCCGGTTATAGTCATGGAAAACGCACGGAAGAATATTTAAACCGCATTTTGAATCGGATTACGTTGGCCGGCGCTATTTTCCTGGCCGCGGTGGCGGTTCTTCCCGATTTGATGCAGCGATTCATGCAGATTCCACCCAATATAGCCAGTTTGTTGGGTGGCACTTCCATCATCATTGTCGTAGGTGTGGCTCTGGATACGGTCAATCAGGTTGAAAATCATCTACGGGTGCGTAATTATGATGGATTCAGAAGCCGAGGAAGAGTCCGAGGTCGTTCCGGTATGTGATTGAAATCGATAAAAACTCGATACACAGTCTATCCATTGAATAGGTGGATACAGCGTGTGTACAAAGTAAAGGTTGAATTGAGACTTTTTCATTTAAAGGCCGGCATATAGCATGATTCAACTGAAATCACCTCAGGAAATTCAACGCCTGCAAGAAAGTGCGGATCTGGTTTCCAATGTGATGAATCGAATGCTAAAGATGGCGAAGCCCGGTTTGCCGACAATCGAACTGGATGAAATGGCTGAAAAGACAATTCGCAGCTATGGCGCCAGGCCGGCTTTTAAGGGATATCGAGGTTTTCCCTTTTCCGTTTGTGTATCCGTCAATGAACAGGTGGTCCACGGATTTCCATCACGGAAACCGTTAAAGGAAGGCGACGTCTTAAGTCTGGATGTGGGTGTGATCTATCAGGGATATGTCGGAGATTGCGCTCGAACGATTGGCATCGGCGTGGTCGCCGCGGAAGCGGACTTGTTGATTCGTCGTTCTTATTATGCCTTGCAGCAGGCCTGCAAGGCCACGCGAATCGGCAATCGTCTGCATGATGTATCTCATACGGTCGAATCCATTGCCGCTCGATACGGTTATGGCGTCGTCAGAGATTTTGTCGGACATGGCGTCGGACGTGAAATGCACGAAGATCCGCAGGTTCCGAATTTTGGCAAACCCGGAACCGGTCCCCGATTGAAAACCGGTTTGGTCATCGCGATCGAACCGATGTTTAATTTGGGTACCTATGAAGTGGAAACCTTGGATGATAAGTGGACGGTAGTGACGAAGGATCGAAAAATATCGGCTCACGTGGAAGATATGGTTGCGGTTCTTCCCGAAGGTCCTAAAATATTAAGCTCGGCGGATGGGATGATTCTTCCGCCCATCGAAGAAATGAATTCACTGGCGGTGTCCGCGTGATGAACGGATGAAAAACCAATGGTAAACAGCGACGCTGGAACTGAGATTTGCTGATGGCAAAAAAAAATGTAATCGAAGTGAAAGGAAAAATCGTTGAAACATTGCCCAATGCCATGTTTCGCGTTGAACTGGAGAATGGCCACAAGGTATTGGCTCATATTTCCGGAAAAATGAGAATGCATTACATACGAATCCTGCCGGGCGATGAAGTAACCGTGGAATTATCCCCCTATGATCTGACACGAGGTCGAATCACCTATCGTCAGGCTTAAAAACGTGAGAAAATTGTTTGGTTGGAATTCGCAGTGAGAAGGAAGGGAGAATTCGAAGATGAAAGTCAAAGCATCCGTGAAACCAATTTGCGAGAAATGCAAAGTGATCCGGCGCAAAGGTGTTGTCCGCGTCATTTGCACCAATCCGCGCCATAAACAGAGACAAGGTTAATCCTGCGGGATAAAATAGGAGGAATAAAAAGGTGGCACGTATTTCCGGTGTTGATCTGCCAAGAGAGAAACGAGTTGTTATCGCTCTGACGTATATATACGGAATCGGACGAACGCTGTCGGGGCGAATTTTAAAACTTGCCAACGTGGGAGAGAGTACGCGTGTTCGTGATTTGACAGAAGAAGAAGTCAGTCGAATCACCACGATTATTCAACGAGAATGTATAGTCGAGGGAGATCTCCGCCGTGAAATCAATATGAACATCAAACGGTTGATGGATATCGGTTGTTATCGAGGACTTCGCCACCGCCGGGGATTGCCGGTTCATGGGCAACGAACCCGAACGAATGCACGGACAAGAAAAGGACCACGTCGCACCATCGGCGTGAAAGCAAAAAAATAAAAAACAGATACAATTGAAGTCGATCTATACAGACAGAAGGAGAATACGGTTATGGCTCATTCCGGAAAAAGTTCCGGTCGCGGCAAGAAAAAGGCCAAGAAAAATGTTCCGCGGGGAATCGTTCATATTCAGGCGACCTTCAATAATACCATTGTGACTATTACCGATATGGAAGGAAACGCAATCGCATGGGCGACCGCCGGCAACACCGGTTTTAAAGGATCCCGTAAAAGCACGCCTTATGCCGCTCAAATCGCCTCGCAAGAAGCCGCCAATCGAGCCAAAGAACACGGACTTCAACAGGTGGAAGTCAAGGTGAAAGGACCGGGATCGGGTCGAGAAGCGGCCATTCGCGCTTTGCAGGTGGCCGGTTTGCAAATTCGTGTGATCAAGGATGTGACGCCGATTCCCCATAACGGTTGCCGGCCGCCGCAGAGACGGCGTGTCTAACTCAGGATTGTAACGAACCGAGAAGATTTTTTAGGAGGATAAACGTGGCTCGATATCGCGGACCTGTCTGCAAACTTTGTCGTGCGGATGGGGTGAAATTAATGTTAAAAGGGAAAAAGTGTTTTTCCGCCAAATGCCCCATCAATCGAAGAAACTACCCGCCCGGACAACATGGGCAGCGCAGGGCGGGAAAACAATCCGATTATGGAATCCAGCTGCGTGAAAAACAAAAAGCGAAACGGATTTACGGCGTGCTCGAACGTCAGTTCCGTCGCTACTATTTCGAAGCCTCACGCATGCGTGGAATCACAGGCGTCAATCTGTTTCATTTATTGGAACGACGGCTGGATAATGTCATTTTCCGGCTTGGTTTCGCCAATTCGAGGACGCAGGCTCGGCAAATCATTCGCCACAATCACATTTTGGTGGATGGGAAACGGGTAAATATTCCATCCTATCTCGTCAAGATGGGACAGCTGGTGCAAGTCAAGGAAAAAAGCCGAGAACTGCCTTCCGTTCTGGAAGCGATGCAATTGCGACGATCGATGGGTGGATATGCCTGGTTCGAGCGAGATGATGAAACCTGCAGTGGAAAATTGCTCCGTTTACCGACGATCGATGAAATCGCTCTTCCGGTTCGGGAACAGTTGATTGTCGAATTGTACTCCAAATAAACCGCGGTCGTTATTTGGTGACAACGAATGCCATCCGACGAGAGAATTGATGGGTTTCAACGTCGCAATCGGAGGAATTATTCTTTACAATTTCTATTCGGACGAAAGAAAATTGTACCCTTGCATCACGAAAAAAAAATTCGAATCGGTTGATCCAACCGTTTTTCAACGAAATAGCATTGCCAATAAGTCACGGCGAAGGGGGATATAAAACCCATGAAGTTCAAACCTGTTGTTATGCCCGGAAGGATCCATATCGACCCAGAATCCCTGACCGAACGATATGGGAAATTTGTTCTGGAGCCTCTCGAACGGGGATTCGGAACCACTCTGGGCAATTCTTTACGACGGGTCTTGTTGTCCTCGATTCAGGGCGCCGCGGTGAAAGCGATCCGGATTACCGGTGTGTTGCAGGAAGTTTCCTTTGTCCCCGGCGTGGTGGAAGATGTGACCGACATCATTTTAAACATCAAAGGATTACGGGTTAAAAATCATCGCAACGGCCCCGTCACTCTTTTCCTGCAGGCCAAGGGAGAAGGGGAGGTCAAAGCCGACCGGATCGAACCGAATCCGGACGTCGAAATTATGAATCCGGAACTGCATATCGCCACGTTGGATAAAGACGGGGAATTGGAGATGGAACTGTATGTCGATGTCGGGCGTGGTTATCTGTCGGCGGAGCGTCAGGTCAAACAGCATGAATCGTATCCCCTCAATACAATCCTGGTGGATGCGATTTTCACGCCGATCGAACGGGTGAAATATTCGGTGGAAAACGCCCGCGTCGGTGATATCACCGATTACGACCGTTTGATCATGGAAATCTGGACGGATGGAACCATCACTCCGCGTGACGCCATTGCATTTTCCGCCAAAATATTGAAAGATCATCTTCTCCTGTTCATTCATTTTCCGCAGGAAGACGAAACCCCCGCGGAAGGAATGGTAGAACAGACGGAAGTGGTGAATCCCTATTTATCAAAAGGGGTGGAGGAATTGGAACTTTCCGTTCGTTCGTACAATTGCCTGAAAGCGGCCAATATCAAATCCGTCGGCGAATTGGTTACGAAAACGGAAAGTGAAATGTTGAAATATCGGAATTTCGGAAAGAAATCATTGACGGAAATCAGAGAAGTGCTGACGAAATATAATCTCACTCTCGGCATGAGCCTTAGCGAGTTGAAAGGAAGCGGAGGAACCACTGTTTCCGAACATAGAATTCCCGCCTTAATGCAGGATGAGGAAGATTTTGAAGATCTTGGTAATGAAGAAGAATGAGGAATCGCGTGGGGTGGAATCCCCGCTTTTTGATCTCATCCTTTATACAACCGGTCAAACATTTTTTGGAGAAATAGAAAAATGAATCATCGTAAGAAAGGCCGAAAATTAGGAAGAACCACATCCCATCGGGAAGCGATGCTGGCGAATCAGGCCACTTCTCTGCTGCGATATGGTCGCATCAAGACCACGCATCCCAAATGCAAGGAACTGAAGAAAGTGGTCGAGCGGTTGATCACGACGGCGAAGGATGATTCCGTCCATGCGCGACGCCAGGTGGCGAAAGTGATTCGCGACAAATCGATCGTGAAGAAATTGTTCGACGAAATCGTTCCCGAATTCAGCGAGAGACCGGGCGGATATACCCAAATTTTCCAAATCGGCCCGCGAGCGAATGACGGCGCGGCGATGTCCTTCATTCAACTGGTCGGATATAAACCGCCGGAAGAAGAATAAACTTAACAACAATACGTGAAAAGGGGAACCCGAGCGTTCCCCTTTTTGTTGTTGTGGCAATACTCGTTTCAATGAAACCAATCGAAGACTCCCATCGCTTCCAACAGAAGGGTCAACGCGCCGATCATTCGGTAGAGCAAAGGACCCACGATCAACAAATATACAATCACGGAAACGAGCCAGATAAAAAGAAACACTCCCGCTTCGATCCCAAACTCGCCCCATTTTTTTTCTTGCGCGTATTGTTTCATCAACAACAGGTCTCGCGGCAAACGATTCAGGCATTGCAGAATTCAATAAGAGCTGACGGCGAACACGACGGCCATTACGAAAAAATACACAATGGAATCCTTTCCCAATTGAGTTCGCTGTCACGATAAGAGTTTTACGAATAGTAATTGAACAGCGAAACTAGTAATGCGATATCCGGCAAAAAAGAGGATGAGTTCATAGATATCGTCCAATTGAAAACTCAGCCAGACGATGCCATAAAAAGCGATTGCGCCGAGAAAGGAGGGAATCGGTAAATATGGCAGCGCCAATCGCAAGATGGAAATGCCAATCACGCAAATCAGGGCGGAAATCGCATTGCCGCGAAAGCCTCGCTCATCGTCACGCCGAAACACATCTCGCAGTAAGCCGACTAGAAACAGGCCGATTCCGATCAGGATACTGGACAAAATCATCTCATAATCTGTGAGAACCATGAATTGCAGCTCCTACCGTTATTGCGCTCGTTATTTAGTTATACGATTGGGCGTGGGGAAGGGTTCGCGCGAATTTCAGAACTCCTGATCTCCCCCGGAAATAGCGGCGAGGGCCGGAAATAGGTAAGATACCGGAAGAAGAGAGGATAACACGGAGAGAGCAGGAGAGGGAGA
>QZKN01000009.1 GCA_003598175.1 Candidatus Omnitrophota bacterium | reverse complement strand
CCTACACATTGAACCACCCCTACGATCGTCAATCAATCCGTTCTTTTCATTTCTTTTTGTCAAAGGGCCACTTGACCTTATTCACGCGACACGTTACTATTTTACTATGATCCTTTCATTCAAATGTGCCGATACGGAAGCTCTGGCAAACGGGCGACGCGTGAAACGGTTCATTACTATCGAATCGGTGGCGAGACGTAAACTTCGTCAGATGCAGATCGCGGGAAGGCTGGACGATCTTCTTGTGCCTCCAGGCAACCGGCTTGAAGCGCTCAAAGGCGACCGCACCGGTCAATACAGTATCCGTGTGAACGATCAATTCCGTATTTGTTTTCGCTGGACTACCGCTGGCGCGGAGGATGTCGAGATCGTGGACTACCATTAAGGAGTGATACCCATGAAGAAACTCAAACCCGTCACCCCGGGTGAACTGTTACGCGAAGAGTTCCTGAAACCAATGGGTCTTTCCCAATACCGCCTGGCAAAGGAAATCGGTGTGCCCGCTCAACGGATTGGTGAAATCGTGTCCGGTAAGCGCTCCATCACCGCCGATACCGATCTGCGCTTGTGCCGCTTCTTCGGATTATCCAACGGATATTGGCTTCGGGCGCAGGCGGCTTATGAAACGGAGATTGCAGAGGATGCGCTCTCCGAAACATTGAAAAAGATCAAGCCGTGGCGCGAACAATCGGTTTCCTGTTGATCATACATAAGCCTACTTACTACTGCTCTTCGTGATCGAATGTACCAATGAAGGAGAAAATTTATGGATGCTTTGCTGGAACGCTTGGAGATAAAATTACGCGAATGGAAACCGGCGACCGCGAATGAGGTCAGGCAATATGTCGCGGAGATTATGGATCTTGCAGATAATGAAATACACCATCGTATTCCACCGCACGGAAGAAGGGATCAGTGTTTCTGTCCCTGGACTTCCGGGATGCTGGTCGGAAGGAGATACGGAAGTGGAAGCCCTCGAAAATATTCAAGACGCCATACGGGAATATCTTTTGGCCGTGTCGGAGATGAACCGGGAACAAGAAACACGTGAAGTTGAGGTGATCATTTAACCGCGCCCAGGATTCCCGGGATCCATTACCTCAATGCCGTGCGCGCCTTTGAAAAAGCGGGATTTCGCATCATCCGGCAAGGAAAACACATCGTGATGAGTAATGGAGAGCGACTTGTCACGATTCCTCGTCACAATCCGATCAAATCATTTACGATGGGTGGAATTGTACAGGATGCCGGACTCTCGGTCGAGGAATTTCGGGCATTGCTTTGACCAATCATGTCCGGAACGCTCATCGGATCAAGTTAAGTTTGTATTCATTTAGCATAAACGAGACAGATGATGGTATATCGTAGGGGCGGTTCGCGAACCGCTCCTACGATTTGATCAAACCCAGCGAACAAATAATCCGCGGCTCCTGCCGTTCCTCTTCCTCATGGATCAAACACAGCTGGTCTTCCTCCCGCAAGGCAATCGCCAACTGCGCCAGCACTTCATCGGAAACGCCGCTGCGCAGCTGCCGATTCAACGTATCCGTCGCGGACTGTTTCAACGGATAACGGTAAATCTCTTCAATGACTTTATGTAACTCCTCCCGATCGAACAGGGTTCCTTTCACCTCTTGCGCATAGTGTTTCAGCCGTTCGTAAGCGCGAAACCGGGCTCCCCTGGAACTTCCCAATTGTCCCCCCATCGCTTTTTCTTCCTCGATCAGCAGTTGCACGCCTTTTTTCACCCATTCGTGGTGCCGTTCCTGTCTCGGCAGCGCGGGCGTATCCGGCGAACATTCCGCCGCCTTGATGATGGCGAATTGCGATTCCGTCACGCTCTTTCCCTGTTCGTCCATCCATGCCAGGGCGTCATTGCCTTCCGCTGTGCGAACATACACCAGCGCGCCCGGAGGTTCCTTTTCCTTCGGACGATGGGGCTTGGCGGAATAGATTACGTCCGGCAAATCGGGAATAATTTTTTCCAGTTTCGGATCCGCATCGATGGCATTCTTCCAGATTTGATAAGCGTAGGACGCCAAATCCACTTCCGCATCCTCGTCTCCATCCAATATCCCGGTTTTTTCATTATAAAGATCAAGGATGGTTCGCTCGTCGTCATCGTCTTCAAAGAAGGCTTCATCCGTTCCCACCACTTCCGCATTTTCTCGTAAGCGAGTTCGAACGCGGGAGCGCAACCGAATGATGCGATCCACGCCCTCCGCGGGCAGGAAGGAATAGCACAGGATAGTTTCCGCTTTCTGCCCGATTCGATCCACCCGCCCCGCCCGCTGAATCAGCCGGATAATCGCCCAGGGCAAGTCATAATTGACGATAATCGAACAATCCTGCAGGTTCTGCCCCTCGCTGAGAATGTCGGTCGCAATCAAAACGCGAATCTCTTGATCAGGAGAGATCCGATCCCGTTTCTCATTGCTTTCCGGACTGAAACGCCACGCAAATGCAGTCGGATCAGGAGAGTCGCCCGTCACTCCCATCAGCTTTTCTATCCGGGATTGATTCAACTGTTGTTCGAGATACCGAACCGTATCGGCAAACTGAGTAAAAACCAGGATTTTTCCTTTCGGGTGTTTTTTCGTAATTAAATCTCGCAGAGCGTTGAGCTTGTTGTCTTTCTCTGCAATCCAGTTCCCATGTTTTTTTATTATGTTGAACAATCGATCACAATCTTTTTCCAAATCCTCCTTTAATGCGTCGACGAAAAGAGATGGCTTCAGCCATTTGAATCGGCGTTTGAATTGCGTGGCATATGTTTTGTATATTTCAGCTGCTCTTTGTCGATATTCGTTCATGGAACTGTATTGAACAATCGAATTATTCGCATTAGACGGCTCATCCGATTCTTCTTCATTCTCATCGTCGAAAAATGAGACCTCATAATAGGCATCGTCCTCATCGCTGAATCGGGAATCCAAATATTCGGCATTTTGAGTCCCCAATGGAAGCGGTTTGTCGTTTTCGATGGCATGGATGAACACGCAATTACGCAAGATATGTCTTTCAATGGACTGTAAAAAAGCCGATCCGCTGCTTTCCAACCGTTTAAAGAGATTGGTGCGGCAAAATCCCATCAACCGTTTCCCCGCGCGGGAAAGGTCTTTCAGCATCTCGGCTTCTTTTTGTGTCGGCGGCTTTTCAGGATTTGGAACTTCATAATTTCCCAATCCATAGCGGGGCAAGGTCAACAAATTGATAGTATCCACAATCGCTGGAGAGTATAATTTGGCATATTGATCGTCCGGCGATTTTTCATTGATTTGGAATTTGAGCGTTTGGGGAACTCTATCAGGAAAATACGCTTTCTCTCCGGTTTCATAGGTTAAATATTGACGACCGGTATTCGTATCTGTATCAGCATAATTATCTTTGATAAAATTTCTCGTTCGCCGAACCAGATACAGGCGCATCAGATCCCGCCAATCATCGGCGTACTCGCTTTTTTCAAATGCGGATAAGGATCGAGCCGAGCATTGATGGCGGCGAATAAATTCCGTTTCGCCGATTTCGCGCAATAATTGTTCCGGACGAATTCCAATATCCCGATCCTCATCGATAAACAGGCGAATTTGATTCGACAAATCGAGATAGGTTTTGTTATACGGCGTTGCGGTTAAGAGAATACACTTGCTGTCGTTCTTTCGAATATATTCCTGAATGGCGCGATACCGCTTGCCTTCCCGGTTCCGTAAGTTGTGACTTTCATCGATCAATACGATATGGTACCTTATCACCTTAGGAAGTTCTCGGATTACTCGACTTAATGAAAGTACACGTCCAATCAAATTATATTTTTCTCGATAATCTTCCCACATACTGACAAGATTTTTGGGACAGATAATCAAAGTTCTATATTCGAGATCATGAAAAATTTTTGCCAACGCCGTCGCCATCAAGGTCTTGCCCAGGCCGACGACATCCCCGATCAAGACGCCATTCCGTTTGTTCAGGTGACGGGCGGCAATCTTCACGGCGGCGGTTTGAAATTCGAACAATCGGTTTCCGAAATCTTTGGGAATTTTAAATTCGGATAGGCCGTAACGGGCTTCCTGCGATAAATGATACGCCATTTTAATATAGATGTGGTAAGGCGGAACCAACTCTTCCCGCGCCCAACTTTCTTCAATAATTTTAACCAGTTCATTGGAAATATCCACGCAATATCGGTCATTCCAACGATCTTCAAACCATTGTTTTAACTTCTCGCAAGCGTCGTGATCCAAAACATCGATATTCAATTCGCCCTGATGTAACAAACCGGCTTTTGTCAAATTACTGCTTCCCAAATAACCGGTCATGGGATTGTCAGGATCATCGGGACGAAACAGCAGATAGAGTTTCGCATGCAGGGGATGCCGCAAAAAGAGTTTGACTCGCACTTTGCCAGCCCGAATCTGCGCCGCCAACCGTTGCAAACCCTTCTCATCTTCATTGGTGGGAGCGCCGATGGTCAATTGTTCGCGGAACTCTTCCGCGATTTTCCTTTTCAACCGCAAGGCCGTTTGATTGTCGATGGCGCCTTTCTTCTCCAACAGACTCATGGATTCACGGATTTCATCCTGCGGAAGTTTTTGCATCCCCACGAGAAGCCGGCAATATTGATCATCGCCCGACCAAACTTCGATACGGGAATCCAAAAGCCTCCACCCGCGAAGATTAAAATAGCCGACGCAAAAATCAGCCCGCTCCGCTTGATCCAAACTGTTCGATAACCCGGCAAGCAGATTGTTTTTTATATTATCAAAGATTCGTGGCATCGTGCGAGTCGCTCGCTTTTTTCAAGGAATATGGATGGAGTCGATACTTTTCGGCATTCGGTTGCGTCGATGGTTTCGTCCTGCGCCTGACCACGGCATCACTCCCGGTATGGTATTTTTTTCATTTTGCGGAGATTTTCAGGAAATGTCCAGACCTGGCGGATGCGTTCGAAAATCCGTTTATTCCTGTCTGAATCGGGATGGCCAGGATGGAAGGATGTTCAGGATGGGAAAATTGTGCGGCGATGAGAGAATCGGGCTTCGGTTTCCGTATCTTGTCGCTCATCCCTTGTCCCTTGTCGCTCTATAATACATTTGTAACTTGAGAAGATGCATTTCCACTTCACATTTCCAACGCTCCCATCCTTGCCTCCCTGCCCGGATTCCTCCATACTATACATCATCGCTCATTCACGAAAGAGAGATTGCATTATGATCCGTAAAAGCGCTGCCTCACGAAGAACATTCTTAAAGAATTCCGTTATCGGCGGAATGGCGGCCGTCGCCGCTCTCCGCGCCCCGCATTCCGTTTTCAGCGTTCCCGGCGCCGAGCCGCTCCATTCCACCAGCCGCGTATCGTTGACGACCGGCGATGACCGCGCCGACAATATTTTTCGCGGGCTGAAAAATTTGGAAACCGAAATCAAAACCGCCATTGGCAAACGCCGTATCATCATCAAACCGAATAACGTCCACACCGCCGTGCCTCTCTGCGCCACCAACGCCGCCGGCCTCGAAGGAATCCTCGAATTCCTTAAATCCATCGGCAAAACCGACGTCACGATCGCCGAATCCGCCGCCAGCGCCCCCACGTTCGAAGGGTACGAAAACTACGGCTACATTCCGGTGGCCGAAAAATACGCCGCCAAACTGGTCGACCTGGATCAGGAAAAAACCGAACTCGTTTATCTCGTCGACGAAAACGATTTTCACCCGCACAAAATCCGCATGTCGAGCCTGCTGCTCGATCCCGACAATTTCGTCATCTCCGCCGCCGTCATGAAAACTCACGACCGCGTTGTAACCACCCTTTCACTGAAAAACATCGTTTTCGGCGCTCCCATCAAAGACGAGGGCTTCCGCTGGGGACGCGACGGCAAACCCGGCGCGAAAAACGACAAACCCATCGCTCACGGCGGCGGTTTCAAGGCCGTCAATTTCAACCTGTTCTCAATGGCGCCCCGCCTCGCGCCCGATTTGGCCGTCATCGACGGCTTTCAAGGCATGGAAGGCAACGGCCCGGTCGGCGGCACGCCCGTGGATCATAAAGTCGCCGTCGTCAGCATGGACTGGCTGGCCGCCGATCGCACCGCGGTGGAATTGATGGGCATCGATTTCGCCAAAGTGGGATATCTGAACTACTGCGCCCAAGCCGGCATGGGACAAGGCGACCTGGAAAAAATCGAAATCATCGGCCCCGCCATCGCCGATCACAAAAAATCCTACAAACTTCACGATAATGTCGAAAAACAACTGGTGTGGATGTAAGCAACCGACATTACCCGCGATCGATCCCAGATGCCGGGAATCCAAATGAAGAATCGTATCACGTCGTTCCTTTTCTTTTTCTTTTCATTGACAGTAGGGATGGTCACGCCCGAATGCGGTACCAGCGCACAAAAAGAGTTTGCTTCGGATGAACTTGCACAACAGGTATCCGACTTGAACACCCGACTGCAAATAGCCGGAAAGCAAAATGACTATCCGCAAGTGGAAGCCTGCATGGATGAAATGATTGACATCCTGCAACAATTGGAAGTCGACGAGGCCATGATTGTTGAACGGGCGCATCTTCGCATCCAATACAGCCTGACCGTCAACCGTCTTTCTTCCGCCAGAAAAGCGGCGCTCGCCTGGCTGGAACAACGTCCCGACGATTGGATCGTTCGCGATATGTTGGGGACCATCGCCCATCGCATGGATCGCGACGCGGAAGCGGCGGAAGCGCTCAAAATCGTTTATCAAGCCGATCCCGCCAATCCCATCAAACAACGGCGCTATTTGAATATGTTGATGCTGATCGATGCAATGGACGAAGCGTTGGCGTTGTGCAAAACCGTGATGGAAACAACTACCGAGGATCCGAAAACCTTAACGGAAGTGAGCGAAGCCTATCTGCGATTCGGCCATCCGCAGGAAACGGAAACCGTTCTGCAACGCCTGAAATCGATTACACCCGACAATCCCTATCTTCCGTACGCCTGGGGAAAAGTGTTTCAGGGCAAAGGAGAATTCGACCGCGCCATTGAACAATTTTCTCGCATCTCACGAAACGACCGCGATGGGTACGACAGCCGTTTCCAGCTAGGCGTCTGTCTTACAAAACGGAAGAACTATGATAAGGCTGTAGAGGCTTTTGTCGATGTTCTCACCCAAAATCCATACGACATAAACGCAGTTTCCCTCTTGCAGCAGACACTGCTGCGATTGCAAAAAAAAGCAGGCGGACAACTTCTCTGGAAATTGCGCAACGAATGGGAAACTCGCCTCCTCTCGGAAACCAAGGCGGTTCACGCCCGGCGCGACGGCGACGAAATCGAACACGCCCGACTTCTGGCCGTTTCCTTTGTGGAAAAAGGCCGGTACCGAACCGCACAAAACCTGCTGGAAGATATCTGCCGACGGTATCCCGAATCGATGCAAGCCAAGGAAAACCTGGCGCTTCACTTCATTCATACCGTGCAAGCGCGTCACGCCGAATCTCTGTATCACAATCTTCTCGGTCAAGTGCAAAACCGCCGGCGCGATCGAATCACTACGGAATGGGTGAAATCTCTTTTATTGCAAGGCAAAACCGAGGCGGCTGTCAACGAAATCAATAAAACGCAAACCGGCGCACCCCTTCATGATTCCCTGCTGTCTTTACTAGGGACTTATTATCTTGAAATTGAGGGAAACTATGTTCAGGCGGCCGCCTGTCTGGAACGGATTTCCAACGCATCCCCTGAAATCCGTTCCGCTCTGGCCCGTTCCCTGCTCGGCCTGGGAAAAATCACACAGGCATGGTCCTGTTTCGAGTTGTTGCCGAGCGATTACAAAGAGCCCCTTACACAAATGGCGAAAGTGTATTGCCTGGCAAAAATGGGAAATTCCGCGGAAGCGAAAACCTTGTTCGATCAAACGATACAAGATTTTCCAGATACTTCTATTTTGATATTCAGTAAAGCAAAAGCGGCGTTGGCGGAAGTAAACGGCGCCATCGATGCGGAATCCTTGCAGCGACAAGCGGAGGACGCCGATGCACAACTTCGAACAATCAGTACCTTGGTCATGCGCGCACATCGCTGCGGTTGGCCGGAATCAATTCCGGTTCTTCTTCAAATTTCCGATTGCTACAATCAGCTGGGAGAAACCAACGAAGCCCTTCAATACGCCCAATTGGCCTTTGAAGGAGATCCGCAACGAAAGGATCTGCGCAGCCTGGTCATCCGGCGCATGACCGATCCCATGCACCTCTTGGAACGCCTGCATCACATTCAGACGGCTCAAAATCTCGATCCTGACGGATATGATTTTGCCAAGGAAAAAGCAGAAACGCTTGCATGGATCGAATGGACCCCGTAAAAAAAGACTCCCATGAACATACCGACTCCGTACATACCCATGCGGTCAAGATGCCCACACGTAAATAAAGATACGACGCCACCCTACCAAACGATCCGCAGATTCCCTTGCTCTATCGCTTTAAACACGACTTCCGCTTTAAATTATTCCCGGAGTCTAATACACTATACCCAACAAATCGCCGCCCGTGGAGTGAATCACTCCCGATCTTCTGCGCATCGAACAGAAGTATGCAGGGTGGAATACAGAAAACGGTGGGAAGAACGATGAGCATTCTGTCCTGTCTTTATGGCTTTGCAATAACGCTTTTATTGTTCTCGTTATGTCTTTTTACCTTTTTTATGAGAAATAGCGTCTATCGCTTTCGCCGACATCCCGATACGCGCGAACGGCTGCGAAGTCAGAAACTCGGCCGCGACGCCGGCATGTTCTTCGGCGGGCTGTTTTTTTTCTTCGCCGGTTTTTCCTCTCTCAACATCGCCTTTTTTCTGCAATCCTACCGCACGTTCGCCATCGGCGAACCCATCGCGCGCGTCATCATTCTCCCCGGCGACGCGGACGACACCTTCAAAGTGCAGATTCAGGAACTCGGAACAAAGGTCAACGACAACTCCACTCCCCAACGACAGGAATTCTTTTTAAAAGGAGACCGCTGGACGCTGGAGGGGAATATTGTCCGTTTCAACCCATGGATCAGTTTTTTGGGCGTCGAACCGGTGTATCAATTGACTCGCCTGCAGGGTGGTTACTTCAAGTATGACGATGAAGTGACAAAAGAACGTACGGTGTACTCTCTCATCAATCGTCCGACCGAAAACTGGTGGAAAGTCGCATTCGAGCACGGAGATTTGCTTCCGTTCGTAAATATCGCTCACGGCTCGGCCGTGACGCAGAGCATGAAAGAGGGATATCGATTCGACGTGTCCGTGCTCCCTTCCGGTTTCACCGTGGAACGAACCGTGGAATAGTTTCCCTTCGAATAAGTGTAGGATGGGTTCGGCTGTTTGAACCCATCAATCATATTGTTAACATGTTTCGATGGGTGGAACAACACAACCCAGCCTACGTAAACTCTATCATATTCTTTTCCTTCCAATCATTATTCTATCTTGCCATGTTGGATTTTTCCATATCGTTTCTTTTTTTTGTAATGATTTTTTTGAAAAGTTTAGAAAACAATGGTGGGATGCGCTTCGCTTCGAGCCCACCCTAACACAGCTATGCTTGGACACGCTCGCGCCAGTATCCCGGCCTTCGTCGGTGATGCATGACGGCAATGATGTAGATATGCTCTTCCTCCCCTTCAACCAAGTAGATCAGCGAATACGGAAACCGCTGCAGCAACTTGCGGCGTGTGCCGGCCTCAACCAGCGCCCCCGAATAAGAATCTCGAGCATACGATCCACCGCGATCTGTATTTCTGCGGCAAACTCCGCACCCAGACCGGCGGCTTCCCCTTCGTAGTAGCGGACCGACTCCCGCAACTCCCATTGCGCCTCCGGATGAAAGCTGAAGTTCAGACTCACCGGAAAAGGTCCTTGAGCTCGGCAAAGACCTGCTCACCGGGAATCGACTGTACTGCACCGGATTGCAACTCCTTCACACGCCGGTGAACCTCTTCTGCCCACGCCTGTTCGATCTCAACGTCCTCATCCAGACTGGCGATAAGGCGCTCCGCCAAACGGGCGCGCTCAGCACG
Source organism: Candidatus Omnitrophota bacterium (assembly GCA_003598175.1). Classification (GTDB taxonomy): domain Bacteria; phylum Hinthialibacterota; class Hinthialibacteria; order Hinthialibacterales; family Hinthialibacteraceae; genus SURF-12. The sequence goes on along the minus strand of QZKN01000009.1, from coordinate 6,700 downwards.
AGAAAGCTGCATGGCCGCCGATTCAAGGTCTTCAATGATGGAACACATACGTCCTCCTGGATAATACTATTACACCTGATGGTCAACGATCAATGCTTCAGGCATATCTTCAGAAAACAACGGTGGGCTGCGCTTCGCTTCGAGCCCACCCTACACAGCTTGGTTGGACGGTTCCTTCGCAATATTCGCATCTGTATCCGGACATCATAACTGCCCCTTATGGGGTAACCTCGTAAACAGTGATAATCAAATACTTCCCAGTATAACTTTTAGAGCAGCTTCCTGAGTACCTAACGTGGAATTCACCGGCAACAAGGGTACGATGACTTAGGTTACGTCAGAAGCCATGCCTTTGTCCGGTGAAATGTCTTGTTCGGCCTTTTTCATTCTGAGATCCATGGCCTTTTGACTAATTTCTTCTACGGTTAAATCCTCAAATAAACCGTCTCGCCACTTCGTATAGTCAAATGGTTCTTGCTGAATGAGAGCGACAAATCTCTCTGCTTCAACCAAGCCGAGTGATTTCGTTAAAACTTGAAGACCTTTAACTTTTATTTCTGTATTAGTCATCATTATTTTTCAGTCTCCTTAATAAAAAAGAACGGGTCAACAATTTTAAGTTCCGTAACAAGGTTATCTTTCTTTAGGACCTTATCATCCGTGGTTAAAAAATAATCGCACTTCGAGAAAATAGCGCAGGCGATATGTAGGGCATCTAATTTACGCATCCCTTTATCAATCAGATATTTTGACTTACTTAATATTTCCGCATTCTCCTGAACATCAATCACGGAATGTATTTTCCATTCTTCAATTTGCTTTCTCCTCTCATCATATGGATTATTATCATTCTCTAAGTCCAGGATATAAGACCAAACGAGCTGAAATCTCCCAGCTCGAATATCATCTTGAATCTTTAACTTTGCCTCTGATTCCAACCTGATTCGAATCTGTGACTGGTCATCAAATGGGCGGTTCAAGCAGCAATTATCCAAGTAAATTTTCACATTCTCCTTTTATTATTAACTTAATATGCAATCAGATGGCCTAACATGCCTCTTATGCAGTATCCGGCCTGCCCATCTTCCGGCCGTTGTTAGCCGTGCTCTTCGAGCAATGTTTGCAGACGACTCAAGACTTGAGTAACGACGTCCTCCGGGACAGCACCGATCCAAGTAGCTTTGCGCGCACGCCAATCGAGGCTCTTAATCTGGTCCGCCCCCACCACACCCGTTACGGGCAATCCCGCCGGCAGAGGCGCCTCGAATGGATAGCCTTTCACCTGGCTGGTTATCGGGCACAATAGAGCCAGCCCAACCCGACCGTTGTAAGCTGACGGAGACAGAATCAGTGCGGGGCAACGTCCAGACTGCTCGTGGCCCGCTTGCGGGTCGAGGGTTATCCGGACAGCATCTCCTCGTTCCGGGATATACGGATCTTTCCGCCTCACCAGACCTCCTTACCGACGGCCGGGCCAGTATCCCACTCGCCGGGAAGGTTCTCGTCCGTGATGCCGCGCATCAGTTGGTCAAGGGAGAGCGGTTTCGGCTTGATCGGTTGCACGACGAGCGAGCCTTCGATGAGAGAAAGTTCGACGGCCGCGGCCGCGTGGAGACCTGCCTCAGCGGCGAACGACTTGGGGATACGGAGGGCTAGACTATTGCCCCACTTCTGAACATGTGTCTTCATATAGACCTCCTGTATCTACGAGGGTAATCCGTCGTATCTACAATGAGGATACCAAGACAAACTCGTGAAGTCAACAGCAATTCGTGGGATTGGGCTCACGTGCAACTGCCTCACGTGGCGCCGCGATAACAACCAATCTTGCCGATCGCTACCTGTACATGACCCGTCATGTTGAGAAAGATCAAACACGAAATGTTGTAGCTTCATGCACGCCGAGAAGCGGGAAGGTGCTATGCATCGAGACGGTTGTTCGGTTTGGGAGGATAATTCTAATACGGTTGCCATGTTCCGTTTATTCTTTTCTTGATCATATTTCTTTCCATCCAATCATTATTCTATCTTGCCATGTTGGATTTCTCCATATGGTATTTTTTGGAGATGATACTCTCTTTGATAATGCCGGTTCTCTCGAACAGCTTTTGCTTCACTGGAAATGGCGTCAGCAGATGACAATTTATATGATATGGATCGGAATCCGGAATTGTTTTCACCCGGTCCAGAGCTTGGACACGCCCGCGGTCTACTTTTCGGCCCGGATCAGCTTCAATGACAGGTTAGATGCATTTATGGTTCGAGCTGATCCCAATCTGGAACCTCACGGTTCGGCGTCCGGCTCATAATCTGGTCAAAGTTCTGCAAAATTTCCTGTTTGCTTTTCTCCCGCAGAGTACGAGTGAAATAGCGATTGGTTTCCAGTTCGGCCAATTCTTTCGTGAACGCATACAACGCGAACTGATTGATCGATACCCCCTGCAGGGCGGAGTATTTTTCAATCTTTTCCTTCAATTCCTCAGGGACCCGGATGGTGAGGACATTTTTCTTGTTATTCGGCATGAGTTTTTCTCCAATCCTTCATAAACTCGCTGGGAGTGAGTAAACGAAAGGAATCAAATCGAAGCTCGGCTCCCACCGTAAAATCCCGGATATTCCGAGTGATCAGGTATTCGCTTCCACTGGTCACCGCCAGTTCCACAAAGATATTATCCTTTTCATCTCTCAAGTTTGGACGCCATAAATAGTGGATTGGAGTGGCCACCCCGATCAGGGCAATGAAGTCCAATACACCTTCAATTTCTTCCTCTCATAAAATCACAGATTCCGTCGTCAACTGCAACGGATGGTTAGGTGATGTTTCATTAATTGCCACCGGACAATCTCGAAAGCATTTGCTGTGGTGTGAGAACTGGAATGCTGCTCGCTGCAAATCCTGAAGGATCCCGTGTGACAATCACATCAAGTTGTGCCGTCATTGTACAGGCAATTTGCAGATTGTCCTCGAAGTCACTACTTCCCAATGTTGTAGCAACCTGTAGTTCATTGAATCCGACTGAAATAACGTACAGCTGATCCAAGCAGGCTTGGATCGCTTGCCAAGCCCTGTCTCTACCCGCATGACGACGACTTATATAAAAGATATCGGTTAGGGAAGTCGCCGTGACATGAGCCGCAAGCTGATTGTTCATATGAGCTTGCCAGAGGGCTTTGGCGTCAGCACTCCAAGGATGTCGATTAAGCAGGACGTCGAGAATCACATTTGTATCGAATAAGGCGCGAGTCATCCGTGTTTCCTCAGTCGTTCCTCTTCGACGATTTTTGCACATTCTTCGTCGTTAGGTGGAGGAGAGTCGGTTTTCAAAATCCCGACCACTTGATGAAGTGACATTTTTCGAGGCGGCTCTGAGATTTGCGGTGAATCCAAGGTCTCCAAAATCTTACGAGCCAGCATAATTCGCATCTTTGGCATCCAAGTCTGTACACGACCAAGTATCTCGGACATTTCTGCGACATTCATCATTTGAACTCCATTATGGCTTGATTCATCGTCTGTTCTTCAACAGCTCCGTAGGATGGGTTCGGCTGTTTGAACCCATCAATCATATTTTTAACATGTTTCGATGGGTTGAACAACACAACCCATTATACGTAAACTGGTCTCGGCGACGGCAATCATAGGGTTTTATCGGGAAATAATTCCGAGAGTGTCTTGCGATCGGCCTCCAAGTCTTCTTGCGAATAATTCCACGTGACTCCACGCTCGCCGAGCCACTTCTCGGTTTGCCAGCGGTTATCAAATCCGAGAAGCCTGCGAACCTGGGCCAGACTCAGTTTTCCGGAGCGGTACCCGACGATGGCCAGCGATTCGATTGCGGCTTGATTGAGATCCGGTCCAAATGCCTCGCGGAGTTCCTGTTCGGTTTGGGAGGATAATTCTAATACGGTTGCCATGTTCCGTTTCTTCTCTTCTTGATCATATTCCTTTCCATCCAATCATTATTCTATCATGCAATGTTGGATTTTTCCATATCGTATTTTTTGGGTATGATACTCTTTTTGATAATGCCGGTTCTCTCGAAAGGCTTATGTACAGTTGGAAAAGGCTAAAGGTGGACGCGCGTCGCTTCGAGCTCACCTACAAGGCTAGTTGTGTGCCCTCCCTAGACGCCAAACGGTGATCTCCTTCTTGAGTATGTTGACGATGAGCGTAATGTCAATCCGTGGGAAGTAGTAGGCCTTGATAATCTTGGGATTCCAACGATCTACAGGTAGTTCTTCGTACTGCCCAAACCTCTGCACCCACTCCACCGGTTGCCAGGGATCTCCCATCGCAATGTGACCCATGACCCACTTCTGGCCGTTTTTTTTGAACTGAACCTCGTCAGCTGATTCTCCAGATCCGGTGAGTGTAAGACTAGTTGAGACATTCAGGTCCTTTGATATCCCGGTTGCACGAGAAGTATCGTCCTGCAATCCCCATCTTGTATAAAACGACGCTTCGGCATCATAATTCCCCTCCGGCAGGTCATTAGTGGACAGTATGACGACGCCCCGACCATTGGTGAGTCGCACTCGTTCGGTCTTGCCGATCCAAACATCATCGTCCGCCTGGTCTTGGATTGAGAGACCTGCCATGACTTCGATGATCCCGGGGATATTGCTACTGATCTCAAGCCGAACCCGTCCGTCTGGAAGGACCGTTGGATCTACTGACAGTGAATACTCAGCTGGAGTTACGACCTCCTTTGGCTGTGACATATCGAGATTACGACTTTCCAAAGGCTGGGTTGGCTGTTGGGCTGTTGCCTGTTCGGTCACCGGATCGGTGTTCTGCGCTGGTTCACGCAAGCACGCTACGAGAGCCAACGCGAACAAGAGTAAGGAAGTGTATCTCATCTTCACCACATTTGCACCTTCTCCATAGATTGCGAATAGTGGCTATGCCACCTAATGCTGAAGCTCAATGGCGGAAAAAAGTAAGCGAGGAACGAGCGTAGTTTTTGACGTCTATTGCAGCCTATTGTTCGACGTTTCTCATGATGATTGGCGGTATGCCCACATCAATCCCGGCTACAAAGAAGGCGCTTTGTAATCTGTCCGAATCAACCATTCGAAGTTTATTCGCTTCTATGACTGCATCGTGGTAAGCAAAGCGATCCTCTACCACCTCCCGAAGGAGTTTAACATCCCTCAAATGATTGCTTCTGACCCCCTTCTTCGTGAACGAGACAAAACCTTCGAACAGTCGAACTTCTGAAGACGCTCCGATTTGCACGATGGCTCTCACCAAATAAAGCGCCGCTACCATCGTAATACAACCAGGACCACAATACCAATATCGGGTTTTTCCATTTTTCTTTTCTATCTTTCGACCCGTCGGGTTTCCTTTTTGATTGAAAGCGACGGAAAGTGGCGCCTCGATCATCAAGTTCACCGGTCTCTTGCTTTTACTGATGAAGTCGCAGATCTTTTTCTTCGCCTCGCTAAAATGATGTACATCAGGCTGTTTCTCATTCTCAAGAAAGCCGCAAGTGGGCGAATTTTTAGAGAAGCCAATGTCTAGAATCAACCACTCCCCAGATTCCGGTGAAATCTCGTCTACTGTTCCGGCGCGAATCATGCCTACCCCTCATTACGACTAACAATTTATTTAACTCCTTCCACACTTTATACCATATTATTTTGACAGTCAAGAAAGATTCGTATGAATTCAGCATGCATTCTCGCCGTTGTTTCTTACAAATGCGCTTCAAGAAAGAATTCCATTGTCAGCCACGTAGGATTGCTTCGGTTGTTTGAATCCATCAATCATATAGTTACCCTGTTTCGATGGGTTGAACAACACAAACCATCCTACATAAAATAAATGTAAGATAACCAAATAAAATCTATCATTTCATTTTCGGAAAAAAATACTGTTGCCCGGTTTCGGGATCTTCAATCACAAGCATTTTGACCTGATAGATCTCATCCAAATTGGTCTCCGTGAGCGCCGACTGCGGATTCCCGGCGTGGGCGATGGTTCCGTCTTTCATCAAAACAATTTGCGAACTATATCGCGTCGCCAGATTGATTTCGTGCGACACCGTCACGATCGTCATTTGCTCTTCGCAGTTGAACTGGTGGAGCAGCTGATACAATTCAATCTGATGCGCCAGATCGAGATTGGACGCCGGCTCGTCCAACAATAAGATGCGGGGAGTCTGCGCCAACGCTCTCGCCAGATACGCGCGCTGGCGCTCGCCTCCGGACAATTCGGATATGTATCGATTTTTTAAATGCGCCACGCTTACACGTTCCATCGCTTGATATACCGTGCGAATGTCTGATTGTGAATCGAACGGCCAGAAACCTTGATAGGGGAAACGTCCCATCATCACCAGATCGAAAACGGAATAGGGCAAATGACCGGGTTCGTTTTGGGAAAGAAAAGCGATGGTCCGCCCCCGTCGCCGCGCGCTGAACGTGTGAAGCGGGAGACTGTCCAATTCCACCGCGCCTGCGTCGGGAACAAGCAAACCGCACAACAGGCGAATCAAAGTGCTTTTCCCCGATCCGTTGGGTCCGAGAATCACCGTAAAACTTCCCGGCGGTAATTGCAGATTGATATCCCGCAAGACAAAACCATCGCGCGGATAATGAAATTGCACGTTTTTGACGTGAACAACCGGAGAAAGGGAAGTCGCCTCAGTTGCCATAGCCGGACCTCCGAATTTCACGCGTCTTCAGCAACCAA